>NZ_QMEU01000049.1 GCF_003284975.1 Mycobacterium colombiense | reverse complement strand
CGGCCTCGACGGTGCCCATCACCGGCAGCACCAGGCCCTCGCGCCGGTCGTTCTCGCCGGAGTCGTCGAGCGGCTCGGGAAGGCTGTCGCTGCCCACCTCACCGACGCCGAGGACGTCCACGCTGCGCACCGCATAGCCGTCGATCGCGGCCTGATCGAAGCCGGGCATCGGGCGCTCGGTCACCACTTCCTCGGCGCACATCAGTCCCTGCGCCTCGGCGATCGCCACACGTATCGGTCGCGGGGCCACCGCGGCCGCGGTGATCCGGGCCTGCTGCTCTTCCACCGAACGCACAGCGCGCCTCTCTGCCCTCAAACCCGGCGGGCGCCGCCGTAGGCGACCCGCTCACTGCGCGGGCGGGTCATCCCCACCCGGGACCGCTACGCGTTCACCGGCCCGCCGTCGTCCGCCAGCCGGGTTACCGCCCGGCTACTGCTCCGCCAGGCCCAATCGCGCCACCAACCACTGCCGCAAATCAGGGCCGTAGTCGTCACGATCCAATGCAAAGTCAACCGCAGCCTTGAGGTAGCCGCCAGGATTTCCCAAGTCGTGTCGAGATCCGCGATGCACGACCACGTGCACCGGATGGCCCTGGGCAATCAGCAACGCGATGCCGTCGGTGAGCTGTACCTCGCCGCCCGCCCCGCGCTCGATGCGGCGCAACGCATCGAAGATGGCCCGGTCGAGCACGTAGCGACCGGCCGCGGCGAACAGCGACGGGGCGTCCTGCGCCTTCGGCTTCTCGACCATGCCGTTGACCCTGAGCACGTCCGGATTGTCGTCGTCGGGGATGGGCTCGACGTCGAAAACCCCGTAGGCGCTGACCTCTTCGGGCGTTACCTCGATGGCACACAACACCGTGCCGCCGTAGTGCGCCCGCACCTTCGACATCGTCCCGAGCACACCGGTGGGCAACACCAGGTCGTCCGGCAGCAGCACCGCCACGGCGTCCTCGTCATCGGCCAGCCGCGACTCGACGCAGCCGATCGCGTGCCCCAGGCCCAGCGGCTCGCCCTGCACCACGGACTCGACCTTGATCAGCTGCGGCGCGCGCCGGACCTTGTCGAGCATCGCGGTCTTGCCGCGCTCCTCCAGCGTGCTCTCCAGCACCAAGTCCTCGACGAAGTGCGCGACGACGCCGTCCTTGCCCTCCGACGTGATGATCACCAGGCGCTCGGCACCGGCCTCGGCCGCCTCGGCGGCAACCAGCTCGATGCCCGGCGTATCGACGACCGGCAACAGCTCCTTGGGGACCGTTTTGGTCGCCGGCAAGAAGCGCGTCCCGAGACCGGCGGCGGGCACGACCGCAGTGCGTGGCACCACCACGTTTGGGCTTGACATTGTTCACACGATAACCCGCATCCACTACGCCGAGTCGATGTGGCGCGGGGAAACACCTGGCTGTCATCGTTGAACCATGGCGACCGCCAGCAAAGCCGCACTGCGTAACCAGCTGCTTGCCGCCCGGCGCCGGGTTGCCGACGACGTTCGCGCCGCGGAGGCCCAGCACCTGTGCGAGCGGCTGGAAGCCTCCGAAAGCATCGTGACCAGCGGCAGCACGGTTTGCGCCTACGTTCCGGTGGGCACCGAGCCGGGCTCGACCGCGATGCTGGACGCGTTGCTGCGGCGCACCGGACGGGTGCTGCTGCCGGTCGCGCGCACCACCGCGGACAACACGCCCATGCCGTTGTCCTGGGGCGAATACCGGCCCGGCACGTTGACCACCGGGCGCTGGGGACTGCTGGAACCGCCGCAACCGTGGCTGCCGCCGTCGGCCCTGGCCGAAGCCGCGGTGGTGCTGGTCCCGGCGCTGGCCGTGGACCGCCGCGGGGTGCGGCTGGGCCGGGGCCGCGGTTTCTACGACCGCTCGCTGGCCGGCCGCGACCCGCACGCACGGCTGATCGCGGTCGTCCGCGACGCCGAACTGCTCGACGAGCTACCGGCCGATCCGCACGACATCCCCATGACCCATGCGCTCACGCCCCGGCAGGGATTGGTCGATCTCGTCCCGGGCTGACACCGGGAATGAGACATGTCACCTGGCGGTTCTAGCACTTGAGACGCTAGAGTGCTAACCAGGTTTGCAATCATCCGGAGGTTTTCGTGCCGACTTACAGCTATCAGTGCACCGAGTGCGACGATCGCTTCGACATCGTGCAGGCCTTCACCGACGACGCGCTGACCACCTGCAAGCGCTGCTCCGGGCGGCTGCGCAAGCGCTTCAACTCCGTCGGCGTGGTGTTCAAGGGCAGCGGCTTCTACCGCACCGACAGCCGCGAGTCCGGCAAGAAGTCGTCGGGTTCGACCAACGGCTCCTCGTCGAGCGAGTCCGGGTCGAGCACCTCGAGCTCCGGCGAGAAGTCCGGCTCCAGCTCTAGCGAGAAGTCCGGCTCCAGCTCGAGCGACAAGTCGAGCAGCTCCACGGCTTCCACCGCCGCCGCGACCAACTGAGGGTTATCCACACCGGCGATGCCGGCCGGCGGCCCGTCCACCGGGTTGGGCCTACCGTTGCGGCGTGGGCGAATCATCGCTGAACCCAAGCTTATTGAGCCGACTGTCGCTGTGGCTGCGCCCGGACTGGACTCGTACCGTGCTGGCGCGCCGCGTCGCCGCGGGCGGGCTCGTCGTGCTGGCCGGAGTCGCCACGCTGCGGTCCAACCCCGCCGATGACTATGCGCAGGTGGTGGTGGCCGACCACGACCTACGACCCGGCGCCGCGCTGACCCGCGCCGATGTTCGGCTCGAAAAGCGTTTGGCCGCAACGGTTCCCGAAGGAGCACGAGCCGAGCTGGATACGGTGTTGGGGTCGACGCTGGCCGGCCCGGCGCGCCGCGGTGAGGTGCTCACCGACGTCCGGCTGCTGGGCAGCCGGTTGGCGGAGGCAGCGATCGGGTCGAAGGCGGGCCCGGACGCCCGCATCGTGCCGCTGCATCTGGCGGACAGCGCCCTGATCGACCTGGTACGGGTCGGCGACGTGGTCGACGTGCTCGCGGCGCCGGCCAGCGGTGCGCCGGACAACTCGCACGCGGCCCCGAAGGTGGTGGCCACCGACGCCGTGGTGGTGCTGGTATCGGCCAAAGAAAAGATTCAGGCCACCGATAGCGACCGCGTAGTGTTGGTTGCGCTGCCGGCTCGTGTGGCGAACACGGTGGCAGGGTCGGCGCTGGGCCAGACCGTGACGCTCACCCTGCACTGAGTGCCTGGCCGTGGTTCGTCTGCTGGCCGACGGCAAACTCTGTCCAGTCCCAGAAAGGCCGTGTCCAATGCTCAAAGGGTTCAAGGAGTTTCTCTCGCGGGGCAACATCATCGACCTGTCCACCGCGGTCGTCATCGGTACCGCTTTCACCGCACTGGTCACGGCTTTCACCAACGCCATCATCAAGCCGTTGATCAACCGGATCGGCGTCAACCAGAAGTCCGATCTCGGCATCCTGCGGATCAGCATCGGCGGCGGTCAGACCATCGACCTGAACGACGTCTTGTCGGCCGCCATCAACTTCGTGATTATCGCCGCGGTGGTGTACTTCCTGGTCGTGCTGCCCTACACGACGCTGCGCAAACGCGGCGAGGTGGAGCCGGCCGATGACGCGCAGGTCGTCCTGCTCACGGAGATCCGCGACCTGCTCGCGCAGCCCAACGGCGATTCGCCAGGCAAGCACGGCAGTGTGGCCACCACGCCCCCACCGGACTACGGACCCCGCGCGGAAGCCGAATCGAAATAGCCTGGCTTAGATCTCCAGGCTCGACAACTGCCCGATGATCTGGGCCGCCAACGGATTCAGCGTCGCCATCCCGTCGCGCACCGCGTAGCGGGAGCCGGCCAGGTTTACCACCAACGTGCTGCCGGACACCCCGGCCAAACCGCGGGACAAGCCGGCGTCGATGATGCCCGCCGACAGACCCGAGCCGCGGATGGCCTCGGCGATGCCGAGGATTTCGCGATCCAAAATCTCCCGGGTGGCCTCCGGGGTGACGTCACGCGGGGTGACGCCCGTCCCGCCGACCGAGACCACCAGGTCCACCCCGCCGATCACCGCGGTGTTCAGCGCGTTGCGGATCTCGATCTCGTCCGCGGCGACCGCGACCACACCGTCGACGACGAATCCCGCCTCCGTCAGCAGCTCGGTCACCAGCGGACCGTTATGGTCCTCGTCGCCGTGTGCGGTGCGATCGTCGACCACCACAACCAGAGCCCGGCCAACTACCAATTCCGCACCCGTTTCCATGGGTGCAACCGTATATCCGAGCTCAGACAATCCCGTCGCCGAGGGTTCGTCCACTCTCACTACTGATCCGCCTTCCCGAGGGTGACCGGCACGGTGCGGCTGCCGCCACCGGCGGCATCCTGGAATGTCAGCGTTATCTTGTCGCCGGGTGCTCTGGATCGCACGGCCGCGACAAGCGCGTCGGCGCTGTTGATAGGCCGGTCGTCGACCTTGGTGACGACGACGTTCTTGGGGACGCCGGCCGAGGCCGCCGCGCCGCCCGCGACGACGTCGACGACCTTGGCGCCCGGGGTGCCCTTGTCGTTCGTCACCTGCACGCCGAGCGAGGCGTGTGAGGCCTTGCCGGTGGCGATCAGTTCGTCGGCGATGCGCTTGGCCTGATCCACCGGTATCGCGAAGCCCAGCCCGATCGAGCCGCTCTGGGCATCCGGCGAGTCGCCGCCCAGGGTGGCGATGGCCGAGTTGACACCCACCAGTTGGCCGTTCATATTGACCAGCGCGCCACCGGAGTTACCGGGGTTGATCGCGGCGTCGGTCTGGATCGCGTCCAGCACGGTGTTCTGGTTGCCGGACTCACCGGTGGTGGACACCGGCCGGTTCAGCGCGCTGACGATGCCGGTGGTCACGGTGCCCGACAGGCCCAGCGGCGAGCCGATCGCGACGACCGGTTGGCCGACGCGCAGGTCCGACGAGGAGCCCAGCGAGATGGGCGTCAGCCCGGACATGCCCTGCACGCGAATGACGGCGATGTCGCTGGTGGGGTCGGCGCCGACCACCGTGAACGGTGCGGTGCGACCGTCAGAGAAGGTCACCGTGGTCTTTGCCGTCGGCGCGCCGGCACCGCCGCCGCTCGGTGCGCCCGGTCCGCCCGGCAGGCTCGGGGGCACGGGGGCCCCGGGCGGAGCTCCAGGCGGGCCGCCGGGACCCTTGGGCGGTCCGGCCGCGGCGGCGATCACGTGGTTGTTGGTCAGGATGAGCCCGTCGGTGGACAGGACGATGCCAGAGCCCTCTTCGGACTGGCGCCCGATGTCGGTCTCGAGCATCACGACGCTGGGCACCACCTTGGAGGCGACGCCCTCGACGCTGCCGGGTGGCATGTTCGCGGCCGGAACGCTGGGGGCCGCCCCAATGACCCGGCCGCCGCCGTTGCCCGTGCTGTGGGTGCCGAGCTCGACGGCCGTCGCTGCGGCACCGCCGATACCGGCCGACACCACCGCGATGGCCAACGCACCGACCACCAACAGGCCTGTGCGAGAACGCTTTTGGGGTTCCGGCGGGCCGGGCATTCCGGGCAGCATGCCGGGAATCGGGCCGCTGCCCGTGCCGGTCGGTATCGGGCCTACGCCGGTTCCCCCGGGGATCCGGCCCGGCCCGGTGTTGCTGAAGGGCTCGTAGGGCGGACGGAACTGCGTCGTCGGCGACGATGAGGGCTGCGACCGATAGCGCCAGTCGTACTGCTGGTTGTACGGCTGCTGCTGTCCCGGGGCATAGCCGGAGGACCCCGCATGGCTCGGGACGTGCGCAGGCTGGTTCGGCGCGGGAGAATACCCCGGCTGCTGCGGCGGTGGCGAATACCTCGGGTCATTCGTCATGGTCGCTAAGTCGCTCTTCCTCTATCTCAGTGTTTCGGCAAGTCGACGGCTGGGTTCAACAGTAGCCGCAGACCTACCTTGCCCGCGCGGACTGAGAGTCCACTGAGATAACGTTCGCCGATTCCCGAGAGTTCGCCTCGTCGCCACCCGGCTCCGTAGCGTGGTCGGCCGCGGCGTCTGCCTGGTCGGTTCGCGGCTCGCCGGCGGCGGCGGAGTACGTCGAGGCGGGCATTGGCCGGCCGGGCAGCAGCACATAGAAGGAGGTACCCGGGGGCTGGCCGCCCGGAACGGTGTCCTCGACGCGCAGCAGTCCGCCGTGGTTGAGCACGACCTTCTTGACAATTGCGAGCCCCAGACCGGAGCCGGGCATGGCCCGCGCCGTCGTCGACCGGTAGAACCGTTCGAACACCAGCCGGCGCTCCTGCGGCGGAATGCCGGGGCCGTGGTCGGCGATCACCAGCTCTGCGTGCGACGCGTCGAGCTGGCGCATGGTGACACCGACGTGGCCCCCGGGCGGGCTCCACTTGGCGGCGTTGTCCAGCAGGTTCAGCACCGCACGCGACAGCCCGGCGGCGTCGCCGTACATCTGCCAGGGTGTGACGTCGACGTCGAAGTGAATGTCGTTGCGCCGCCGCCTGACTCGCTCCAGGCTGCGATCGACGACCTCGGCCATGTCGACGGGCTCGTGTACCACCTGGCCGGCGTCGTCGCGGGTCAGATCCACCAGATCGCCTACCAACGTTGACAATTCCTCGATCTGCGCGACGACGTCGGCGCGCAGATCCACCATCTCCTGCTCGGGCAGGCGCGGCGCTCCCGGCTCCATCGACGCCATGAGCAGCTCGACATTGGTGCGCAGCGAGGTCAGCGGGGTGCGCAACTCGTGGCCGGCGTCGGTGACGAGTCGGGCCTGCCGCTCCCGGGACTCGGCGAGTGCGCGCAGCATCAGGTTGAACGACTCGGTGAGCCTGGCCAATTCGTCGCTGCCGAACACGGGGATGGGTCTGAGGTCATCGGTGCGCGCCACCCGCTCGGCCGCCTCGGTCAGGCGTGCCACCGGACGCAGCCCGGCCCGGGTCACCATGCCACCCGCCACCGCGGCGACCGCCACCCCGACACCGCCGACGATCAGCAGCACCCAGCGCAGCCTGTTCATCACGGCTTCGGTGGGCTTGAGGCTCTTCGAGATCAGCAGCGACGTGCCGTTCTGCAGGTGCACCGCGAGGATTCGCTGGTCGCCGGCGGTGCGCCGCGACATGAACAGATCGCCGTGGATGACCGCCTTCTCCGGAGCGCCGACCGGCAGGGTCTGACCCGGTTGCTGGGCGGTGTAGATCGCGTGGCCCGGGTTCACCAGCATGGCGTTGACGTCGGAGTAGGCGGTGCCCTCGATGGCTTTGCCCGGGTCGGCGGCCAGCGAGCCGCTGGCGATCAACAGCTGCGCGCGGCTCTGCAGTTGGTTGTCGATGTCGCTGTAGAGCGCGGCGGAGATGACGGCGTAGACGGCGAAGGCCATCAGCACCACGACCATGGCCACCATCGACATCGCCAGCAGCATCACCCGCCACCGCAGCGACAACGAGGGTGTCGCGCGCAACGGCGGGCGCAGCGGCGGACGCTGGGGCCGGGGGAACCGGATCATCGGTGGATCCGCATCACGGTGGCGTCTCCCGCAGGACGTATCCGACCCCGCGCACGGTGTGGATCAGCCGCGGCTCGCCATCGGCTTCGGTCTTGCGCCGCAGATAGCCGACGTAGACCTCCAGCGCGTTGCCCGAGGTGGGAAAGTCGAATCCCCACACCTCTTCGAGGATGCGGCTGCGGGTGAGCACCCGGCGCGGATTGGCGATCAGCATCTCCAGCAGCGCGAACTCGGTGCGGGTCAGGCTGATTCGGCGCTGGCCGCGGGTGACCTCGCGGGTCACCGGGTCCAGCGTCAGGTCGGAGAACGTCATCGCCACCGATTCGGCGTCGTCCTCCGGCTTGGTGCGGCGCAACAGCGCGCGCATCCGGGCCAGCAGTTCTTCCAGGGCGAACGGCTTCGGCAAATAGTCGTCGGCGCCGGCGTCCAGCCCGGCGACCCGCTCGGACACCGAATCGCGGGCGGTGAGCACCAGGATGGGGAGATCGTCGCCGGTGCTGCGGAGCTGACGGCACACCTCGAGGCCGTCCAGGCGCGGCATCATCACATCGAGGACGAGCGCGTCGGGACGATCGCTGGCGATCCGTTCGAGGGCCTCGACCCCGTCATGGGCCAGCTCAACCGAGTAGCCGTTGAAGGACAACGACCGACGCAGCGATTCGCGCACAGCGCGATCGTCGTCGACGACCAGTATTCGCACGGCCCCTAGTTTCGTCCCACCGCCTGAGACGGACCTGAGAGGCGCGCCGGGAGGGGACTAGCGGCGGTCACAAGCGCGGCGAAGCCGGGCGCCGTGGGCCGCCGCCATTCGGACTAGCGGCGGTCGCAAGCGCGGCGAAGCCGGGCGCCGTGGGCCGCCGCCGTTCGGACTAGCGGCGGTCGAGGTCGATCAGGCCGAGGCGGGCCGCCTTGAGCAGCCGCCGGGGCACCTTGTGGCGCTGACCCGCGACCGTGACACCGACGAGTTCGGTCTTCTCGGCCTTCCACTGCGCGCGCCGGCTACGGGTGTTCGCGCGCGACATTCTGCGCTTGGGTACGGCCATGGTCGGGCCTAACTCCTCGTGTTGCTTCGGTAATTCGACGTGGGACTTGCAGTTCGGCATGTCGCGCGGCGTGGCTGGTGAGCCGAACGGGCGACGATCGCATATCAGGATAGTCGCTGGTCCGCTTGTGGCCAAAACGGCGCCCGCGGTGCCGAGATCGCTGTGACGGCCGTGATCCGCCCAGTTTTCACGACCCTAGTGGCAATCTCGTCTCGATGGGCGAGCCGCCGTCCTTGACTCGACACCGGCGGTAGCGGTTAACCTACCGGTTGGTTGGTCACTCATCGGTGAGTCCGGGAAGGGAGAACGGCATGGCTTCTGCCTCCGGCGCCGTCCGGATTGCGAATTGCTCGGGCTTCTACGGCGACCGGCTGTCGGCCATGCGCGAGATGCTCACCGGCGGCGAAGTCGACTACCTGACCGGCGACTACCTCGCCGAACTCACCATGTTGATCCTGGGCCGCGACCGGATGAAGCACCCCGAGCGCGGCTACGCGAAGACCTTTCTAACCCAGCTCGAGGGCTGCCTGGGCGAAGCCCGCGACCGGGGGGTCCGCATCGTCGCCAACGCCGGCGGCCTCAATCCGGCCGGGCTGGCCGACGCGATCCGCGCGCTGGCGCAGCGGCTGGGCGTCGACGCGCGAGTCGCCCACGTGGAGGGTGACGACCTGCTGTCGCGTGCCGCCGACCTCGGGCTGGGCAGCCCGCTGACGGCGAACGCCTACCTGGGCGCGTGGGGCATCGTCGACTGCCTGGTCGACGGCGCCGACGTCGTCGTCACCGGCCGCGTCACCGACGCCTCGGTGATCGTCGGGGCGGCCGCTGCGCACTTCGGCTGGGGCCGCACCGACTACGACGCGCTCGCCGGTGCGGTGGTCGCGGGCCACGTCATCGAGTGCGGGGTCCAGGCCACCGGCGGCAACTACTCGTTCTTCACCGAGGTTCCCGATTTGACCCACGCCGGCTTCCCGCTCGCCGAGGTCCATGCCGACGGATCCTCGGTGATTACCAAGCACCCGGGCACCGGCGGCCTGGTCAGCGTCGACACCGTCACCGCGCAGCTGCTCTACGAGATCACCGGGCCGCGCTACGCCAACCCCGACGTGACCGCCCGGATGGACAGCGTCGAGCTGTCGTCCGACGGGGCGGATCGGGTGCGCATCAGCGGCGCCCGCGGCGAGGCCCCGCCGCCCACCTACAAGGTGTCGATGAACAGCATCGGCGGGTTCCGCAACTCGATGACGTTCGTGCTGACCGGCCTGGACATCGAGGCCAAGGCCGACCTGGTGCGCCAACAACTCGACACCGCGCTCACCGTCAAGCCCGCCGAACTCCAGTGGACTCTGGCACGCACGGACCACCCCGACGCCGACACCGAGGAAGCCGCCAGCGCGCTGCTGCACTGCGTCGTGCGTGACCCCGACCCCGCCAACGTGGGACGCCAATTCTCCTCGGCCGCCGTCGAATTGGCGTTGGCCAGCTATCCGGGATTCCACGTCACCGCACCCCCGGCTGACGGCCAGGTCTTCGGCGTGTTCACCCCGGGCTACGTCGCCGCCGATCAGGTACCGCACGTTGCGGTACACGCCGACGGCACCCGGGTCGACATCCCTTGCGCCACGGACACTTTGGAGCTCTCTCCCGCCGCTGAGCCACCGCTTCCCGAACCCCTGCCGGACGGGCCGACCCGCCGTGTGCCGCTGGGCCGCATCGCCGGCGCGCGCAGCGGTGACAAGGGCGGCTCCGCCAACATCGGGGTGTGGGTACGCACCGACGAGCAATGGCGATGGCTGGCCCACACGTTAACCGTCGAGCTGCTCGGAGAACTGCTGCCCGAAGCGGGCGACTTCGGCGTCACCCGTCACCTACTGCCGAATTTGCGAGCGGTCAACTTCGTCATCGACGGCATCCTCGGCCAGGGCGTCGCCTACCAGGCCCGATTCGACCCCCAGGCCAAGGGGCTGGGCGAATGGCTCCGCGGCCGCTACCTCGACATCCCGGAGAATCTGCTGTGAACCTTTGGACCACGCCCGAGCGCGAACAGCTGCGAAAGACGGTGCGCTCGTTCGTAGAACGCGAGATCCTGCCTCACGTCGACGAGTGGGAGCGCAGCGGCGAGTTGCCGCGCGAATTGCACCTCAGCGCCGGGGCCGCCGGGCTGCTGGGCGCGGGCTTCCCCGAATCGGTCGGCGGCGGTGGTGGCGACGGCGCCGACGCGGTGATCATCTGCGAGGAGATGCATCAGGCCGGGGCCCCGGGCGGCGTGTTCGCGTCGTTGTTCACCTGCGGCATCGCGGTGCCGCACATGATTGCCTCGGGCGATCAGCGGCTCATCGACACGTTCGTCCGGCCGACCCTGGCCGGCGAGAAGATCGGTTCGCTGGCCATCACCGAGCCGGGCGGCGGTTCCGACGTCGGTCACCTGCGTACCTCGGCTGAACTTGTCCGCGGCGACGGTGACGCCTACTACATGGTCAACGGCGCCAAGACCTACATCACCTCCGGCGTCCGTGCCGACTACGTGGTGACCGCCGTACGCACCGGAGGCCCTGGCGCGGGCGGGGTTTCGCTGCTGGTGGTCGAGAAGGGCACTCCCGGCTTCGAGGTGAGCCGCAAGCTGGACAAGATGGGCTGGCGGGCCTCGGACACGGCCGAGCTGTCCTACACCGACGTCCGCGTGCCGGTCACCAACCTGGTCGGCGCCGAGAACAGCGGGTTCGCCCAGATCGCCCAGGCTTTCGTCTCCGAGCGCATCGGCCTTGCCGCACAGGCCTATTCAAGCGCCCAGCGCTGCCTGGACCTGACGGTGCAATGGTGTCGCGACCGTGAAACATTCGGTCGCCCACTGATATCGCGGCAGTCGGTACAGAACACGTTGGCCGAGATGGCCCGTCGCATCGACGTGGCCCGGGTCTATTCGCGCTACGTGGTGGAGCGGCAGCTCGCCGGCGAGACCAACCTGATTCCGCAGGTGTGTTTCGCCAAGAACACCGCCGTCGAGGCCGGCGAATGGGTGGCCAACCAAGCCGTCCAGCTGTTCGGCGGTATGGGCTACATGGCCGAATCCGAGGTCGAACGCCAATATCGGGACATGCGGATCCTGGGCATCGGCGGCGGAACCACCGAAATCCTGACCGCACTGTCCGCCAAACTGCTGGGATTCCAATCATGACCGTGCTGCAGTCCACCCTCGATGCCGACGCCACCGCCTTCGCCGACGCGGCGTCGGCGGCTATCGCGAAACTCGAGGAGATCGACACCGAGCTGGCCAACGCACTGGCCGGGGGCGGGTCCAAATACGTTGAGCGTCATCATGGCCGGGGCAAGCTGACGGCACGCGAACGCATCGAATCCCTGGTCGACCAGGATTCGCCGTTCCTGGAGCTGAGCCCGCTCGCGGCCTGGGGCAGCGCCTTCAAGGTCGGCGCCAGCACGGTCACCGGCATCGGTGTGGTCGAAGGCGTCGAATGCATGATCGTCGCCAACGACCCGACGGTCAAAGGCGGCACCAGCAACCCGTGGACCCTCAAGAAGATCCTGCGGGCCAACCAGATCGCCTTCGAGAACCGGCTCCCGGTGATTTCGCTGGTGGAGTCCGGCGGCGCGGATCTGCCGACGCAGAAGGAGATCTTCATCCCCGGCGGGCGGATGTTCCGCGACCTCACCCGGCTCTCGGCGGCCGGAATCCCCACCATCGCACTGGTATTCGGCAACTCCACCGCGGGCGGTGCCTACGTCCCGGGCATGTCGGATCACGTGGTGATGATCAAGGAACGCTCCAAGGTCTTCCTGGCCGGCCCCCCGCTGGTGAAGATGGCCACCGGCGAGGAATCCGACGACGAATCGCTCGGCGGCGCCGAAATGCACGCCCGCGTCTCCGGTTTGGCCGACTACTTCGCCGTCGACGAACTCGACGCGATCCGCATCGGCCGTCGCATCGTGGCCCGGTTGAACTGGGCCAAGCAGGGGCCGACACCCAAGCCGGTCACCGAGCCGCTGTTCGACACCGAGGAACTCATCGGCATCGTGCCCGCGGATCTGCGGATCCCGTTCGATCCCCGCGAAGTGATCGCCCGCATCGTCGACGGCTCCGAGTTCGACGAATTCAAGCCGCTGTACGGCTCGTCGCTGGCGACGGGCTGGGCCCGGCTGCACGGGTATCCGATCGGCATCCTGGCCAACGCGCGCGGCGTGTTGTTCAGCGAGGAATCGCAGAAAGCCACCCAGTTCATCCAGCTGGCCAACCGGTCCGACACGCCGCTGCTGTTCCTGCACAACACCACCGGCTACATGGTGGGCAAGGACTACGAAGAGGGCGGGATGATCAAGCACGGCTCGATGATGATCAACGCCGTGTCCAACTCGACGGTCCCGCACATCTCGTTGCTGATCGGCGCCTCCTACGGCGCGGGCCACTACGGCATGTGCGGGCGCGCCTACGATCCGCGGTTCCTCTTCGCCTGGCCGACGTCGAAGTCGGCGGTGATGGGCGGCGCCCAGTTGTCGGGTGTGTTGTCGATCGTGGCCCGTGCGGCCGCCGAGGCGCGCGGCCAGCAGGTCGACGAGGATGCCGACGCGGCGATGCGGGCCGCGGTCGAGGGCCAGATCGAAGCCGAGTCGCTGCCGCTGGTGTTGTCCGGGATGCTCTACGACGACGGGGTGATCGACCCGCGAGATACCCGCACCGTCTTGGGAATCTGTTTGTCCGCCATCGCCAATGGCCCGATCAAGGGGACGTCGAACTTCGGCGTCTTCCGGATGTGAGCCCCATGGTCACCCGAGTACTGGTCGCCAACCGCGGTGAGATCGCCCGGCGAGTGTTCGCCACCTGCCGCCGGCTGGGCTTGAGCACCGTCGCCGTCTATACCGAACCCGACGCCGACGCCCCGCACGTCGCCGAAGCCGATGCCCGGGTGCGGCTGGACAAGACCAACGACTACCTCAACGCGCAGGCCATCATCGCCGCCGCCCGCGCCGCGGGCGCCGACGCGATCCACCCCGGTTACGGATTCCTCTCGGAGAACGCCGACTTCGCGGCCGCCGTCGCCGACGCCGGCCTGACGTGGGTGGGCCCGCCGGTGCATGCGGTGCGCGCGATGGGCTCCAAGATCGAGTCCAAGAAACTCATGGCCGCGGCCGGGGTGCCCGTCCTCGAGGAGCTCGACCCCGACACCGTCACCGAGGCGCAGCTGCCGGTGCTGGTCAAAGCCTCCGCGGGCGGCGGCGGCCGCGGCATGCGGGTGGTGCGCGATTTGTCGGCGCTGCCAGCCGAAGTGGAGGCGGCGCGGCGCGAAGCCCAGTCCGCCTTCGGTGACCCGACGGTGTTTTGCGAGCGCTACCTGCCCACCGGACACCACATCGAGGTCCAGGTCATGGCCGACACCCATGGCACGGTGTGGGCGGTCGGCGAACGCGAATGCTCGATCCAGCGCCGCCACCAGAAGATCATCGAGGAGGCGCCCTCACCGTTGGTGGAACGCACACCGGGCATGCGCGCCAAGCTGTTCGACGCGGCCCGGTTGGCCGCCGAAGCCATCGGCTACACCGGCGCCGGGACGGTGGAGTTCCTCGCCGACGACGACGGCGAGTTCTACTTCCTCGAGATGAACACCCGATTGCAGGTCGAACATCCGGTGACCGAAGAGACCACCGGCCTCGATCTGGTCGAGCTGCAGCTCGCCGTCGCCGACGGCGCCCGCCTGGACGCGGAACCTCCCGCCACGCAAGGACATTCGATCGAGGCGCGGCTCTACGCCGAGGACCCAGCCAAGAATTGGCAGCCGCAGGCCGGCCTGGTCCGCGGCTTCGAGGTGCCGTCGGTTCGGGCCGAGTTCGGTGCCCTGGGGCACCGGACGGGGATCCGGCTGGATTCGGGCATCGTCGACGGGTTCACGATCTCGATCCACTACGACCCCATGCTGGCCAAGGTCATCTCCTACGCCCCGACGCGACGCCAGGCCGCGCTGGTGCTCGCCGACGCGCTGGCGCGCGCCCGCGTGCACGGCGTGCGCACCAACCGGGACCTGTTGGTGAACGTGCTGCGCCATCCCGCGTTCCTCGACGGTGCGACCGACACGGCGTTTTTCGACACCCACGACTTGGCGCGCCTCGCAGCGCCGCTGGGCGATGCCGCGGTGGTCCGACTGTCCGCCATCGCGGCGGCACTCGCCGACGCCGCGCACAACCGGGCCGTGGCCCCGGTGCTGGGCGCCGTTCCCAGCGGCTGGCGCAACCTGCCGTCGGGCTACCAGGTCAGGGACTATCACGACGACACAGGCGACGAGATCAGGGTCCAATATCGTTTCACCAGAACCGGTTTGACGCTTCCCGACGACCCGTCGGTGCAGCTGGTGTCGGCCACGGCGAAAGCCGTCGTGCTGCGGGTGGACGGCGTCGAGCACGGCTTCTCGGTGCGGCGCTACGACGCCGACGTCTACGTCGATTCCGCGCGCGGGCCGGTGCATTTGACCGCGCAGCCGCGTTTCCCCGAACCCGGCTCGACCGTCGAAAAGGGCTCGCTGGTGGCGCCGATGCCGGGCAGCGTGATCCGGCTCGGCGCCGCGATCGGCGACACCGTCACCGCCGGCCAGCCGCTGATCTGGCTGGAGGCCATGAAGATGGAACACACCATCGCCGCCCCGGTGGACGGGGTACTCGCCGAACTCAACGTCAAGACCGGTCAGCAAGTCGAAGTGGGCGCTGTGCTGGCAAGAGTGGAAGCGCCACAATCAGAAGGAGATCCAGCATGACCGACACCAGCTTCATCGAGAGCGAGGAACGTCAGGCCCTACGCAAGTCGGTGGCGGCCTGGGCAGCCAACTACGGCAGCGAGTACTACCTACGCAAGGCCCGCGCACAGGAACACACCGACGAATTGTGGTCGGAGGCAGGCAAACTCGGCTTCCTTGGGGTGAACCTGCCCGAGGAGTACGGCGGTGGCGGCGCCGGAATGTACGAGCTGTCGCTGGTCATGGAGGAGATGGCGGCCGCGGGCAGCGCGCTGCTGCTGATGGTGGTCTCGCCCGCCATCAACGGCACCATCATCAGCAAGTTCGGCACCGAGGAGCAGAAGAAGCGCTGGATCCCCGGCATCGCCGATGGGACGCTGACGATGGCGTTCGCCATCACCGAGCCCGACGCCGGCTCCAACTCGCACAAGATCACCACGACCGCCCGCCGGGACGGCAGCGACTGGATCGTGAAGGGCCAGAAGGTCTATATCTCCGGCATCGACCAGGCGCAGGCGGTGCTGGTGGTGGCCCGCGCCTTCAAAGAAACGGGGGCCAAGTCCGAATCGTTACGCCCCGCACTGTTCGTGGTGCCCACCGACGCGCCCGGCTTCACCTACACCCCGATCGAAATGGAACTGATCAGCCCCGAACGGCAGTTCCAGGTCTTCCTCGACGACGTGCGGCTGCCCAGCGACGCGCTCGTCGGCGCCGAAGATGCCGCCATCGCACAGCTTTTCGCCGGCCTGAACCCCGAACGGATCATGGGCGCGGCGAGCTCCGTCGGGATGGGACGGTACGCGCTGGGCCGGGCCTCCGAATACGTCAAAACCCGGCAGGTGTGGGGCACGCCGATCGGCGCGCACCAGGGGCTGTCGCACCCGTTGGCGCAGTGCCACATCGAGGTCGAGCTGGCCAAGCTGATGCTGCAGAAGGCCGCCACCCTCTATGACTCCGGCGATGACATGGGCGCGGCCGAGGCCGCGAACATGGCCAAATACGCTGCGGCCGAAGCCGCCACGCGCTCGGTGGATCAGGCGGTGCAGTCACTGGGCGGCAACGGACTGACCAAGGAGTACGGCCTGGCCGCCATGTTGGCCTCGGCCCGGCTGGGTCGCATCGCCCCGGTCAGCCGCGAGATGGTGCTCAACTTCGTCGCGCAGACATCGCTGGGCCTGCCCCGAAGCTACTGATGGACCCCGTCGTCGAATACGCCGGACCCGCCGACACGGGCGGACCGTACGCGCGGCTGACCCTGAATTCACCGCACAACCGCAACGCGCTATCGACCGCATTGGTCAACCAGTTGCACCAGGGGTTGCGCGACGCCTCGGCGGACCCGGCGGTACGGACCGTGGTGCTGGGCCACACCGGTGGAACCTTCTGTGCCGGTGCGGATTTGAGTGAGTCCGGCGGGGGCGATCCCTTCAGCATGGCGGTTGCCCGCGCCCGGGAGATGGTCGCCTTGATGCGGGCCATCGTCTCCGCGCCGCTGCCGGTGATCGCCGCAATCGACGGGCACGTCCGCGCGGGCGGCTTCGGCCTGGTGGGCGCCTGCGATATCGCGGTCGCCGGTCCGCGCAGTACTTTCGCGCTCACCGAGGCCCGCATCGGCGTCGCCCCGGCGATCATCTCGTTGACGCTGCTGCCGAAGCTGTCGGCGCGGGCCGCGGCGCGCTACTACCTGACCGGCGAGAAGTTCGGCGCCGCCCAGGCGGCCGAGATCGGACTGATCACCGTTGCCGCCGACGACGTCGACGCCGCGGTCGGCGAACTGGTCTCCGATATCGGCCGTGGTTCGCCCCAGGGTCTCGCGGCGTCCAAGGCGCTGACCACGTCCGCGGTGCTGGAGGGGTTCGACCGCGACGCCGAACGGCTCGCCGAGGAGTCCGCGCGGCTGTTCGTGTCCGACGAGGCCCGCGAAGGCATGCTGGCGTTTCTCGAGAAGCGCGCACCCAACTGGACGAGTTAGCCAGCCGGGAAGTTAGCCAGATGTCAAACAAAGGATCCGGCCGAACGGCCGGGGGTGCGACGCGGTCCGGCGCAAGGTTGCAGTTTAGCCAATCCTCTTGCAGCAATAGCTGTAAGTCGTAGGCTCGTGGGTGATGAGCAACTCAACGCAACGGGATGCGGAGGACACGCGCGGCGAGCCGTCGCGCGCTGCTGATACCGACCGCATCCAGATTGCCCAGTTGCTTGCGTATGCGGCGGAGCAGGGCCGCCTGCAGCTCAACGACTACGAAGACCGTTTGACCAGGGCTTATGCTGCCACGACGTATGAGGAACTGGATCAGTTGCGGGCCGATCTGCCGGGAGCTCCGATGAGCCCGCGGCGCGGCGGCAAGCCCAATCCGGCGCCCTCGACGCTACTGCTGGCGTTGATGAGCGGCTTCGAGCGCCGCGGCCGGTGGAACGTTCCGAAGAAGCTCACCACCTTCACCCTGTGGGGCAGCGGGGTGGTCGATCTGCGCTACGCCGACTTCACCTCGACCGAGGTCGACATCCATGCGATGTCGATCATGGGCGTCCAAAACATTTTGCTGCCGCCCGAAGTCAACGTCGAGGTGCACGGCCGCGGCGTGATGGGAAACTTCGACCGCGAGGTGCACGGGCAGGGCACACCCGGCGCGCCGACCGTGCACATTCGCGGCTTCTCGCTGTGGGGCGGCGTCGGGATCATCCGCAAGGCCCGCCGCCCCCGCGGCTAGCGGTAGCCCTCAGCCGGGCACGTAATCGAACGTGTCCGGATTGGGTCCGTTGCGTCCGGCCTCACCCTTGTCCAGCGCCGAGATCGCGTCCATGTCGGAGTCGTCCAGCTCGAAGTCGAACAGCTGGAAATTCTCCTCGACCCGCTCCGGTGTCACCGACTTCGGGAAGACGATGTCGCCGCGCTGGATGTGCCAGCGCAACACCACCTGCGCCGCCGACTTGCCGCGGGCCTGCGCGACGCGGTTGATCACCGGATCGCCGAGCACCTTGCCCTGAGCGATGGGCGCCCACGCCTCGGTGGCGATGCCATGCTCGCGTCCGTACGCCCGGACCTGTTCGTTGCCGAAGTACGGATGCACCTCGATCTGGTTGACCGACGGGACGGTGTCGGTTTCGGCTGCGAGCCGATCCAGATGTGCGACTTGGAAATTGGACACACCGATGCTGCGGGCGCGTCCGTCCCGCGCGAACTCTTCGAAGACCTGCCACGTCGACACGAAGTCGCCGTCGTAGAGGGTGGGCAGCGGCCAGTGGATGAGGAACAGGTCGACGTAGTCCGAATGCAGCTTCTTCAGCGTCTCGTCGAAGGCGCGGCGCGCGTCGTCGGGTTTGTGAAATCCGTTGTTGAGCTTGCTGGTGACGAAGACCTCGCCGCGGTCCAGGCCCGCGTCGCGGATGCCCTGCGCGACTTCCTTTTCGTTGCCGTACATTTCGGCGGTGTCGATGTGACGGTATCCGATCTCGAGTGCGGTCTTCACCGCCGCGGCGGTCTCGTCGGGCTTGATCTGGAACACCCCGAAACCCAGCTGCGGAATGCTGACGCCGTCGTTGAGTTCGATCGTCGGAACCTGGCTCATACGTCTCCTCCTTCTCCAAGTGCCTGTACCCAGTCCGAACCACACCTATCCGGACCGGGGTTGCCCATGCGCGGTCAGCGGCGACGCGACCGCAGGTAGTCACCGACGACGGCCGCCCCCAGCCCGTCGAGATCGGGCACCACAACCCGACCCTCGACGCGGCGGGCGACCTGGTCGATGAACCGGGCCAGGCCGGGGTCGCTGCCCAGCCGGAAGATGGTGATCTGGGCGCCCAGGCGTGCCATCTCGTCGAAGCCGCGCACGGTGTGGGCGATGGTCCGCGGATGCGGCGGGTAGTCGAAGAACACCGTCGTGCCGTCACCGTCGAAGTCCTCCAGGTGCGCCGTCGGCTCCCCGTCGGTCACCACCAGCACGACGGGCTGCGCATTGGGATGCCGGCGCAGATGACGCCCCGCCAACGCCAACGCGTGGTGCAGGTTGGTGCCCTGCTCGTAAACCCCTTCCAGGCCGGTGAGCTCGGCGGCGGTCACCGTCCGCGCGTAGCGGCCAAAGGCGATGATCTGCAAGGCATCCGAACGAAAGCGCGTGCACACCAGGTGGTTGAGTGCCAGCGCCGTTTGCTTCATGGGCAGCCAGCGATTCTCCATCACCATGGAGAACGAGGTATCGACCAGCAGCGCGACCGCGGCCTGGGTCCGCGTCTCGGTCTCGGAGACCTCGACGTCGTCGACGGTGATCTTCAACCGCCGGTCGGGTCCGTCCAGGGTGGCGGTACCCGATTGCCGCAGAACGGCATTGGTCAATGTCCGGGAAATGTTCCACGGCTCGGTGTCACCAAACTGCCAGGGCCGAGTGGCCCCGGTGAGTTCGCCCGCCGCGCCCGCGCGCCGGTGGTCGCGCTCACCGCGCCGCCCGGAAAGCTGTTGCGCCACATCGCGTAGCGCCGTCTCACCGAGCCGGCGCATCGCCTTCGGCGACAGCCGCCACTGCCCGTCGGAGCCGCGGTCCAAAAAGCCCTGATTGACCAGTGCGCGTTCCAATTCGGCGAGCGTGCGGGCGTCGACGGCCGCCTGGTCGCCGAGCTGGCGGGCCAGCGCGTCGAGGTCGACGTCGTCCATGGTCGCGCCCGGATAGCTCTGCGAGAGCTGCTCGGCCAGCTGCTCCAGCTCGGCGATGTCGGACAGCGCCTGGGTGCCCTCGCCCATCCCGAACGGGTTGTCACCGGAGAACTGCTCGGAGCCGCTCCAGTCCTCGCCCGGCCGCGCCGCTTGCAGGTGCGCATCGAGCCGGTTCAGCGCCTGCATCAGCGCGGGCGAGCCAAAAGCCTGCTGCGCCAGGGCATCCAGCTCCGCGCGCTGCTCGGCGCTCAGGCTGTTGCGGAACCGCTGCGCGGCGGCGGCGCGCTTGGCCAGCGAGTCCAGCAACTCGTCGACGTTGCGCGGGTTCTCCGGAAAGAACTCGCCGTGCTTGTCCATGAAGTCTTCGAAGTCCTGCTGGGTGTCCTCGTCGCGGGCGTGCTTGTCCAGCAGGTCGTTGAGGTCATTGACCATGTCGTTGACCCGCTGACGATCCTCGTCGGTAGCGCCTTCGAGCGCCTGCTTCATACCCGCGAAGCGCTGATCGAGCATCTCGCGGCCGAGCAGATCCTTGATCTGGTCGTACTTTTGGCGGGCCTCGCCGCTGCGCCAGTTGTAGTCGGAGAGCTCCTGGACCGCCTTGGCCGGCGATGACGGGAGTGCATCGAGCTGCAGTTCGCCGAAGCGGGCGTCGTCGTCGAGCGCGCGGGCCAGCTCCTTGCGTTCGGCCAGCACGGCCTCATCCAGCAGCTTCTTGATCTCCTGCAGAGTTCCGTCTAAGTTGTTGCGCCGCAACAACTCCCGGCGCCGCCGGTTGGCCTCGGCGGCCAGCCGGTCCGCGCCAGGCAGGTTCTTGGTGCCGCGGCGCAGCAGCTCGGACAGTGCGCGCCGCGGCGACGTGCCCGCCATGACATCCTGGCCGATCTGTTCGAGCGCCTCGCGCAGGTCCACCGGCGGGGCCAGCGGGTCCGGCCCGCCGGTGTACGCCGAGTAGCGCGAGGAATGCGCTCGTGACGATCGCGAGCGCGGCGTAGCCGGGCGCTGCGGGTCGTCGCCATCAGACCTAGCCATAGACGGTTTGACCCTCCCCGGATACCTTGTCGATGCGCTTGGCCAGATACAGCGCCTCGAGCGCCAGTTCCAGCGCCGCGGCGCGTTCGCCTTCCGACTGCGCCCCCAGCTTGGCCGCGATCTTGTCGACCACCGGCAGGCTCGGCACCGCGGCCAGGACGTCCTTGGCCGACACCCGCTCACCGGTCGTCACCGCCGAACCGCCCTCCACCGCGGCCACCAGCGAACCGACGTCGATGCCGCCCAGCACCCGGGACGCGGTGTCCGCGGTCGCCCGGCGCAACAGGTGCTCGAGCACGGCCTGTTCGCGGCCCTCCTCGCCGGACTCGAATTCCAGCTTGCCGCGCAGCACGTCGATCACCGTGCCCAGGTCGACCACCCGGGCCACCGGATCGGTCTCCCCCAGCACCGCGCCCCGATGCCGCGCGGCGGCGGCGACGGTCTCGGCGGCGGCGATCGCGAACCGCGCCGACACCCCGGAGCGTTGATCGACGGAGTTGGACTCCCGCAGGTAGCGGGCGAACCGGGCGATGACCTGCATCAGGTAATCGGGAACCTGGGCCGACAGGTGCGCTTCCTGCGCGATCACACCGACTTCCGCGTCGAGCTCGAGCGGGTAGTGGGTCCGGATCTCCGCGCCGAAGCGGTCTTTGAGCGGGGTGATGATGCGCCCACGGTTGGTGTAGTCCTCGGGGTTGGCGCTGGCGACCACCAGCACGTCCAGCGGCAGGCGCAGCGTGTAACCGCGGACCTGGATGTCGCGCTCCTCCATCACGTTGAGCATCGACACCTGGATGCGCTCGGCGAGGTCGGGCAGTTCGTTGACCGCGACGATGCCGCGGTGTGCGCGCGGGATCAGGCCGTAGGCGATGGTCTCGGGGTCGCCCAGGCTGCGGCCCTCGGCGACCTTGATCGGGTCGATGTCGCCGACCAGGTCGGCCACGCTGGTGTCCGGGGTGGCGAGCTTTTCGGTGTAGCGCTCGCTGCGGTGCTTCCACTCCACCGGCAGGTCGTCGCCCAGGGTGGCGGCCTTGCGGATGGACTCCGGGGTGATCGGCGAGAAGGGGTGCTCCCCGAGTTCGGCGCCGGCGATCACCGGCGTCCACTCGTCGAGCAAGCCGGTCAGCGCGCGCAACAGCCGGGTTTTGCCCTGGCCGCGCTCACCGAGCAGCACGAAGTCGTGGCCCGCGATCAGAGCCCGCTCGAGCTGGGGCAAGACGGTGTCGTCGAATCCCAGAATGCCCGGCCAGATGGCTTCCCCATCTCCGCCTTCGGCGAGGCGTGCGAGCAGATTTTCGCGGATTTCCTGCTTGACTCCCCGTTCACGATGACCGGCGGCGCGCAGCTCGCCGACGGTGCGGGGCAGGTTGCTCGGTGACGTCACCACTCCACGCTACGACGCGCGCTCTGACGAGTCATGCCAAGGGCGTTCACTAGACGCTTATTGACAGGCGCGTCGCACGCGCACACCGTGGCTAGTGCGCGAAGTGGCGCGCCCCGGTCAGATAGAGCGAAATGCCGGCGTTGGCGGCCGCCGCGGTCACTTCGTCGTCGCGCACTGATCCGCCGGGGTGCACGATCGCCTTCACCCCGGCGCCGGTCAGCGTCTCGAGCCCGTCGGGGAACGGGAAGAACGCGTCGGAGGCCGCGACGGCGCCGCGCACCCGGTCGCCGCCCCGTGCATTCCCTCTTTCAACGGCCAGCCGCGCCGCGTCGACCCGGTTCACCTGACCCATGCCGACGCCGATGGTGGCTCCGCCGTCGGCGATCACGATCGCGTTCGATTTGACGGCGCGACACACGCGCCAGGCGAACACCAGGTCGGCCAGCGTCGCTGGATCGGCCGGTGAGCCGGTGGCCAGAGTCCAATTCACGGGGTTGTCGCCGTGCGCGTCGAGCTCGTCGCGCTGCTGCACCAAGAGTCCGCCGCTGATCGGCCGCAGTTCGGTGCCGCCGGTCAGCGGCTCCGAGGCCACCAGCACCCGGATGTTCTTCTTGCGGGTCAGGGCCTCCAAGGCGACCGGCTCGTAGGCGGGGGCGATGATGACCTCGGTGAAGATGGTGCTGACGTATTCGGCCATCTCCAGGCTGACTTCGGTGTTGGACGCGATGACCCCGCCGAAGGCGCTCAACGGATCGCATTCGTGCGCCTTGCGGTGCGCGTCCGCGACCGATTCCGAGGAGATGGCGATCCCACATGGGTTGGCGTGCTTGATGATTGCAACACACGTTTCTTCGTGGTCGAAGGCGGCCCGCCAGGCCGCGTCCGCATCGGTGAAGTTGTTGTAGGACATCTCTTTTCCGTGCAGCTGCTCGGCCTGCGCCAGTCCTGGCCAGGCGCCGGGGTCGCTGTACAGCGCCGCCTGCTGGTGCGGATTCTCGCCGTAGCGCAGCATCGCCGAGCGACGCCAGTTGCGGCCCAGCCACTTCGGGAAAGTCGTCGGCGGATGTTCGGGAGCCAGCGTCGACTCCATCCAGCTCGCGACGGCGATGTCGTACTCGGCGGTGTGCTGAAAGGCAAGCGACGCCAGCTTTTTGCGCTCGGCGAGGCTAAACCCACCCGCCCGTACCGCGGCGAGCACTCCGTCGTAGCCCTGCGGGTCGACGATCACCGCCACGCTGGGATGGTTCTTCGCCGCGGCCCGCACCATCGACGGGCCGCCGATGTCGATCTGCTCGACGCATTCGTCGATGCTGGCCCCGGAGTCGACGGTCTCGGTGAAGGGGTACAGGTTGACGACGACGAGCTCGAACGCCGCGATCCCGAGCTCCTCGAGCGCGGCGGCGTGCTCGGGCTTGCGGAGGTCCGCCAGCAGTCCCGCGTGCACGCGCGGGTGCAGCGTCTTGACCCGGCCGTCGAGCACCTCGGGAAATCCGGTCAGCTCCTCGACCCGGGTCACCGGAATGCCTTTGTCGGCAATGACCTTCGCCGTGGATCCGGTCGAGACGATTTCGACACCCGCGGTCGCCAATCCCTGGGCGAGGTCGACGAGCCCGGTCTTGTCGTACACGCTGATCAGGGCGCGCCGGATCGGCCGTTTGGCGTCTTCCCGCCAGTCGTCGGTGCTCATCGGTTCGTCGCCTTTCGTCCGATCGTCGCTTTTCTCCCGACCAGGGTCAGGCCGCCTGTTGCGATCGCGGCCACCACGTCCACCAGTAGCTTCCGTTCGGTGACTTTGATGCGTTCGTGCAGAGTCTCTTCGGTGTCGCCGTCGAGCACCGGAACGGATTCCTGCGCCAGAATCGGCCCGGTGTCCGTCCCGGCGTCCACCAGGTGCACCGTACAGCCTGTGACCTTGACACCGTAGGCCAATGCGTCGGTCACCCCGTGCGCACCCGGAAACGCCGGCAACAGCGCCGGATGAGTGTTGATGACCCGGCCGTAGAACCGTGAAAGGAATTGCGGTCCAAGGATTTTCATGAACCCGGCGGAGACCACCAGGTCGGGTGAGTGCGCGGCGGTGGCCTCGGTGATGGCGGCGTCCCAGGCGGCGCGGTCGGGGTGCTCGCCGAGCCGGACGGTGAAGGCGGGCACGGACGCGGCCGCGGCGATCTCGGTGGCCAGACAGTCGCGGTCGGCGCCGACGGCGACCACCCGGGCCGGGTAATCCGCGACGGCGGACGTCAACAGCGAATTCAGCAGCGACCCGGTGCCCGACGCCAGTACCACTACCCGTGCCGGTGCGTTCGGGGGCACATGGAGCGGTTCGACCACATCGGCGAGCCTAGCCCGCCGACGATGCGCGTCGTGCAGCGACGTGAGCAGAGTCGGGCAATCGACCTCGGCGCCCCGCCGGCGCCAACCGGGGTCGTCGCGCGGCGGCGGGCAGAAGGCTTAATCCTCGGAATCTCGCTCGGTCTCTTCTTGTCCGGGCTCGCCCGCGGATGGCGCGTCGGTCATCGGGGGGTTGGGTTCGGCGGCCTCGCCCGCGGGCGGATCCGGCACCTCGCCCGCCTCCCCAGGCATGCCCTCCTCGTCGGGCGGCGGCTCGTCGTCGAAGACGCCCGCGAAGTCGGCCGGTTCCTCGGCCCGTTCCTCGGCCGCTGCGGGCTTGACCTTGGGCCGTCGGGGACGGCGGCTGATTCCGCCGGTCATCGCCACCGTGATCCCGCCGACGACCGAGAACCAGAAGAAGACGCCGACGAGCAACGCGCCCTGGTCGACGCCGACGTGCCCGAAGTTACCCAGCTGGCCGCTGCCGGCGTACGCGAGCACGGACATCACCAGCGCGCCCGCCACCGCGGCGACCAGCAGCTTGGCCGCGGCCGCCAGCAACGGCAGCGTCCGCCGGGCGCATTGCTGCCCGACCGCCACACCCGACGACGCACCGATGATGAGCAGCGCCACCCACACCGGCCCCAGCGGCGGTCTGGGTACCGCGGCCAGCACCGGCACGGCCGGGATGTCGCCACCAAACACGGTGAACGAACTGAAGGTCGCGAATCCGATGTGCGCGCTGGAGCCGACGGCCATCGCCGCGGTGCCCACAATCACGTTGGGCGCGTACAGCATTGACAGCACGGTGAGGCTGAACTCGCCGAAGATCGAATCGGTGATGCCGTAGAGCTCCTGCATGGTCGACCAATGCACCACCAGCGACCCGGCCGTCACGAAGCCGGAGAGCCCGAGCAACGCCAATACCCCGGCCGCAGCGGCGCGCAGCGAGTCGCCCAGCCAGAACGGCAGCGACGCCGCCGCGAGCGCGCGCGGCCCCACCCGGGACCACACCCCGATCCCGGCGCCAGCAGCATGCACCGCGAGCACGCTGAGGAACGCGCGTAGCGCACTGGGCGTTTGCAGCTCGGTGATCACCGAGGACGCGTCGTGGATGACCGCCAGGGCGATCGCCGTCATGAACAACGGGCCGCCCAGCGCCGAGGCGACGACCCAGCGGACGACCAGCCACGACGAGTAGGGCGTGGTGGCCCGGGCGGTGCTACGGGCGGTGGCCCAGACCATCAACAGGACCGGCAGCAGCGGCATCACCCCGAGCACGCGACCGCCGATCGAGACCGGTACCTGGTGCACGCCCAGCCACATGCTGGCGATGGCGCCCAGCGCGCCGGTCATGTCGCTGTTGGCGATCAACAACTGGATCAGCGTGACCGCGGCGATGATGACCAATGCCACCACCGCCGGGGCGAACGCGACCCTGACGAGGTCACGCGCCTGGCGAGCGCCCGCTGCCCGGTTGTCCTCCACCCGTGTCACTCTGGGGCACGTCCCCGACTAGGCGCGACAGCGCACGGTTAGGAGGGCGCTGGCCCAGACGGTGACGACGGCGACTGCTGCTCGTGGCCGAACTGCTGGCCCCCACCCTGCTCGGAGAAGTTTGCCGTCGCCGAGGAGTCCGATCCGCCGACGTTGGGCGGTGGGCTGAAGCTGGGGAAGCCGGTGGGCGGCGTGGACGAGCCCTGCTGCTGCGCGGACGGCTGCGGACCCGACTGAGGCGACGGCTGAGCGCCGAAACCGCCGGTCGGAACGCCACTCTGGGTGGGCGCCGCGCTCGGCGAGTAACCGCCGTACTGCGACCCGTAGCCCTGCGGCGACTGCTGCTGCCCGCCGTGCTGCTGGCCGCCCGGCTGCTGACCGTAGTAGGGCTGCTGACCGTACTGGCCGTATTGCCCGTACTGGCCGTACTGCGCGTACGGGTCGTACTTGGGCCGCGGCGCCGGCGCGGTGATCACCCCGGAGTCCAGCAGAACCACGACGACGGCGGCGATCGCCTGGAGCACGACGGCCGCCACCAGCGGCCACATCGCCCAGCCGATCGCGAACCCGGCGGGCAGGTTGATCGTCTCGGTGATGGCGAGCAAGGCACCCAGCACCGCGATGACCGCGACCACGCCCGCATAGTTCTTGGTCTTCGGCAGCAGGCCGAGCCCGGCGAGCAGCGCCGCCAGCACGGCAACCACGACCGCGGTGCCGGCGTCACCGGCGCGGCCACCGATGCCCGGGCCGAGGTCGGCGCCGATGGTGAAGGTGGGGCCGAAGTTCAAAAGGTAGGCGGCCAGCCCGAGAACCACCACCGCAATGGTCAGGTAGAACGGCAGTTTGCTCGTTCCGGCGTCGTCCTTGGCGAAGGACGGTGTGCCGCCCGCATAGGCGCCGCCGGGTTGCGCCGGTGGATAGCCCGGGCTTCCGGGAGAGTAGGTCATGGCTCCTCCTGTTGCTTCCAGTGCCTTGAACTGCCTAGCGGTCGCCACAGTTGCAATGCAACGCTGTGCTTCCCGGCGCCTCGCTGCGTTAGCGACGCGGTCGATCACCCACGCTAGCGCACGTGCGGCAGCCCGTGCCGCTGCCACCGGCTTGGCCGGTGATGCCCACATCGGCGGGCCCCCGAGCTGCTCGCGAGACGGTCCGTGTCACGACGGCTTGCCCAGCGGAGGTAGAACACGTTCTAATTCACCCCATGGATTACGGGCTTGTGCTTTTTACCAGCGATCGTGGCATCTCCCCGGCGAAGGCCGCGCAGCTCGCCGACGACCACGGCTTTACGACCTTCTACGTGCCAGAACACACCCACATTCCGGTGAAGCGCGAGGCGGCTCACCCCACCACCGGGGACGAGTCGCTGCCCGACGATCGCTACATGCGGACACTAGACCCCTGGGTGAGCCTGGGCGCGGCGTGCGCGGTCACCTCGCGGGTGCGGCTGTCCACCGCGGTGGCCCTTCCCGTCGAACACGACCCGATCACGTTGGCGAAAAGTATTGCCACCCTTGACCACCTGTCCGGCGGACGGGTCAGCCTGGGTGTCGGGTTCGGCTGGAACACCGACGAACTCGCCGACCACAACGTGCCGCCGGGCCGGCGCCGCACCATGCTGCGCGAGTACCTCGAGGCGATGCGGGCGCTGTGGACCGAAGAAGAAGCCTCCTACGACGGCGAGTTCGTCAAGTTCGGTCCCAGCTGGGCCTGGCCCAAGCCCGTGCAGCCGCACATCCCGGTGCTGGTCGGCGCCGCGGGCACCGAGAAGAACTTCAAGTGGATCGCCCGCAGCGCCGACGGCTGGATCACCACCCCCCGCGACTTCGACATCGACGAGCCGGTCAAGCTGCTGCAGGACACCTGGGCGGCCGCGGGCCGCGACGGCGCCCCGCAGATCGTGGCGCTGGACTTCAAGCCGGTGCCCGAGAAGCTGGCCAAGTGGGCCGAGCTCGGGGTGACCGAGGTACTGTTCGGGCTGCCGGACAAGTCCGAGGACGAGGTCGCCGCCTACGTCGAGCGCTTGGCCGACAAGCTCGCCGCCCTGGTCTGACGCCCGGGGCAGGCGTGTCGCCGAGACCGTCGACCGCCGAGACTTAAACCAGCGCGACGCTCAGCGGCGTGTCGTGTACGAGGTTTACGTGTCGCGACGGCGGCAGGCGCTAACGCAGCGACGCGCGGTTACCGTTACCGGTCGACCACACCGCGATTTCCGCACCGAGCGGATCGCCGTCGCACATCAATGCGACCAGATCCTCGTCGTCGGTCGTCGCCATGAATCGCGTGTTGTCCATCGCGAGCCTGCCGACGATGATGCCGGTCCGGACCGGCCAGTCGTAGCGCACGGAGTACGTCTCGATCGTCGCTTCACCGTCGGGCGTTTTCGTGACCTCGACCTTGGGAAGCGCGGCGATCTCCTTGTTCAGCGCCGCACAGTTGTCGGTGCGCCAGTCCACGGGTGTGGTCGAGTAGATGCCGACGGAGTACTTGCTCATAATCCCGCCGTTGGCGCCGACGAGGCCGAATTGCCCTGGTTTGTCCCGCATCTGCGCGACCGTCTCGGCGATACCGTGCAGGGAGTAGCTGTTGCCGGGGCCGCCGAAGTACGGCAATCCGCCGGTCAAGGTCAAACCGCGCGGGTCGTCGCCGTCGATGCCGAGAGCTTCGCAGATGACGAACACCGGGAACGGGAAGCAGCTGTACAGATCAAAGGTGGCGATGTCGTCAACGCCGATTCCCGCTACCCGCAAAGCTTCTCGGGCCGCATGGACCGCCGCCGGGCTGGCCCCGAGGTCGACGCGGTCCAGCATCGCCTGCTCGATCATGTCGGAGTGGCCGTGCAGGTAAACCCATTTGTCCTGCGCTACACCGAGGCGGGTCGCGGCTTCCACGGACATCAGGACCGCCGCCGCGCCCTGGTTGACCTGATCGCGCGCGACGAGCAAGCGGGGGTATGGGTCACTGATCATCCGGTTGTCGTCGGTGACCGTGATGATCTCCTCGACCGAACGCTCGACCGGCGATGACGAAAACGGATTCTTGGCAGCCACTTTGGACATCGGGGCGAACAGTTCGGCCATGTCGCGCCGATAGTCGGCCACGCTGCGTCCCAGGCGGGCTCGGCGGGCATTCTCGAGCAGCCCGTACTGCACGGGCGCCCCGGTCAGACCGTGCTGGATCGTGTATTCGTCGATGTAGCTCGAGATCTGGTGGCCGCGATCCTCCAGTTGACCCTCGACGTGCTCGGTGAAATCGGGCTTGTCATCACGATTGGCGAAGTAGCGAGCCGTCGAGCCCGGCTCCGAGCCCATGATCAGCACCACGTCGGCCTCGCCCGCCGCGATGGCGGTGCCCGCCTCGGTGACGAGCTTCTGGGGGCCCTGCCCGCCGACCGGTTCGAGTACCACGCGGGCCGGGTCGCCGCCGAGACGGTTCATCACGGAACGGGGGTAGTTGTTCGACTTGCCGAGCGTGGCCGGCATCGGTCCGGAGATCTCGAATTGCCGTAGCCCGAAAACCGTGTCGACGGCCTGCACGACGCCGTTGGCGCCGGTGTCAGCAAGAGCCGCCTGCGCGGCCGCCGTCGCAAGGTCGACCGCGGACATGCCCCGATAGTCGGGGTCGTCGATGCGCTCGGTGAACTGGCCGACACCGACGAGCACCGGAGTACGCGGATCGATGGCGCCGCTCCCCCTCATCGCTTCGCTCTGCATCGTCGCTGGCGCGGATCGATGGCGCCGCTCCTCCTCATCGCTTCGCTCTGCATCGTCGCTGGCGCGGATCGACCGGCATTACAAACCTCCTGGCGACTGTTAGTTCGACAGGCTAACCGATGGCGGGACCCCACACGAAACCGCGGCCGGATCGCAAGATCGCAATCCGGCCGCGGCCTCGGTGAAGAATTACAGGTTCTGCAGGATCTCCCGCGCCAGCGCGGCGGTCTCCGACGGCGTCTTGCCGACCTTGACGCCGGCCGCCTCCAGGGCCTCCTTCTTGGCGGCCGCGGTGCCCGACGAGCCGGACACGATGGCGCCCGCGTGGCCCATCGTCTTGCCCTCCGGCGCGGTGAATCCCGCGACGTAACCGACGACCGGCTTGGACACGTTGGCCTTGATGTAGTCGGCCGCGCGCTCCTCGGCGTCACCGCCGATCTCACCGATCATCACGATGACCTTGGTGTCGGGGTCCTTCTCGAAGGCCTCGATGGCGTCGATGTGGGTGGTGCCGATCACCGGGTCACCGCCGATACCGATCGAGGTGGAGAAGCCGAAATCGCGCAGCTCGTACATCATCTGGTAGGTCAGGGTGCCCGACTTGGACACCAGCCCGACCGGGCCGGGGCCGCTGATGTTGGCCGGCGTGATGCCGGCCAGCGCCTCGCCCGGGGTGATGATGCCCGGGCAGTTCGGCCCGATGATGCGCGTCTTCGGGACCCTTGATCCACCCTTATTTAGGTTGTAGGCCCACGCATAGGCGCTGTCCTGCACCGGAATTCCCTCGGTGATGACGACCAGCAGCGGGATCTCGGCGTCGATGGCCTCGATGACGGCGTCCTTGGCGAACTTCGGCGGCACGAACACGACCGAGACGTTGGCGCCGGTTTCCTTGATAGCTTCGGCGACGGTGCCGAACACGGGCAGCTCGACGTCCTTGCCGACCGGGTCCACGTGCGACACGGTTGTGCCCGCCTTGCGGGCGTTCACGCCGCCCACCACCTGGGTGCCGGCCTTGAGCATCAGCGCGGTGTGCTTGGTGCCCTCACCGCCGGTGATGCCCTGGACGATGACCTTGGAGTCTTTGTTCAGGAAGATCGACATAGCTTGATTCCCTTACTTGTTCGCCAGCTCGGCGGCTTTGTCGGCACCGGCGTCCATGGTCTCGGCCTGGATCACCAGCGGGTGGTTGGCTTGGGCCAGGATGCGGCGGCCTTCGTCGACGTTGTTGCCGTCGAGCCGGACCACAAGCGGCTTGTTGGCCTCGTCGCCGAGCATGTTCAGCGCGGTCACGATGCCGTTGGCGACGGCGTCGCAGGATGTGATGCCGCCGAACACGTTCACGAACACGCTCTTGACCTGCTTGTCGTTCAGGATGACGTCGAGGCCTGCGGCCATCACCTCGGCCGACGCGCCACCGCCGATGTCGAGGAAGTTGGCCGGCTTGACCCCGCCGTGCTTCTCGCCCGCGTAGGCGACGACGTCGAGCGTCGACATGACCAAGCCCGCCCCGTTACCGATGATGCCGACGGCGCCGTCCAGCTTGACGTAATTGAGGTCATGCTCCTTGGCCTTGAGCTCGAGCGGGTCGGTCGCGTCGCGGTCCTCGAACTCGGCGTGGCCCGGCTGACGAAAGTCGGCGTTGGCGTCCAGCGTGACCTTGCCGTCCAGCGCCAGGATCTGATCCTTGGGGTCGCGCACCAACGGGTTGACCTCGACGAGGGTGGCGTCCTCGGCGACGAAGACCTCCCACAGCTTGTTGATGGTGACCGCGGCGGCGTCCAGCACCTCGGCGGGCAGGTGGCCCTGCTCGGCGATGGACCGCGCGGTCGCCAGGTCGACACCCTTGACGGCGTCCACCGGGACCTTGGCCAGCCGCTCCGGCTTGGTCGCGGCCACCTCCTCGATTTCCATGCCGCCCTCGACCGAGCACATGGCCAGGTAGGTGCGGTTGGCGCGGTCGAGCAGGAAGGAGATGTAGTACTCCTCGGCGATGTCACTGGCTTCGGCGACCAGCAGCTTCTTGACCACGTGGCCCTTGATGTCCAGGCCGAGGATGTTCTTGGCGTGCTCGTAGGCGTCCTCGGGCGTCGCCGCGTACTTGACGCCACCCGCCTTGCCGCGCCCGCCGACCTTCACCTGCGCTTTGACCATCACCGGGCGACCGATCTCGGTCGCGATCTCGCGCGCGCCCTCGGCGGTGTCGGTCACGCGTCCCGGCGTAGTCGGTACGTTGTGCTTGGCGAACAATTCTTTTGCTTGATACTCGAAAAGGTCCATGGACTCTCTGTCTTCGCTCGACTCAACTATTAGGCCTCTTGGTGGGCGGCGCCGCACTCGGCAATTCGCACGGACGAACTGTATCCACCCCTCAAATGCCTTTGACCGGCGCGTCCGCCGATGTGGCACAGCTCACGAGCTATGGGTTGACCGTCCGCGTGATCCAAATCACAATTCCGCCCGGATTCTGCGACGAGGTTGCCAGTCCCGCGCTTTAGCGGATACCTTCCTAGGGTCCAGATAACGTTATGGTCACGATACGAGGACATTCCAGGTTGTCCCAGCACCGTTTTGCCCGGCCTTCTGCCGTAACTGAGGGCGTCGTGAGGGTAGGTCGCGCGGCAGGCGCCCGGTGGGCGGAAGCCCCGCACCGCACCGAAGTAACCGAAATCCTCCCGCTCGACGGCTTCGATTTCGACGACTTCGAATTCAGCGACGACGCCGGCGATCTCGGCGACTTGGACTTCAGCAACGACTCGACGTTCGACAACGAAGCACAGGTGCTGCTGGCGCCCGAGCTCGACGACCTGCACGATGCCGACGACCTGCGCCCGGCATGGCTGGCGGCGCCCATCACCGAGGTGCTGCCGCGGGTGGTCATCGAGCCCCGCACCGAGCGGCGCCTCGATCGCCCATACGCCACCGACGTCGTCGGCGTCGC
>NZ_QMEU01000048.1 GCF_003284975.1 Mycobacterium colombiense | reverse complement strand
GCCACGACCACCGGTGCCAGCACCACCGCCATCTGGATCGCGAGCTGAATGAACGGCCAGAAGATCATCAGGGTGTGGAAGATGGCCCAGCCCAGCGCGCTCGACAGGGCCGGTGAGAGCCCCAACTGGCCGAAGAACGAGGCGAGGCTGTTGACCCAGGGCACCGGCGGGAATGGCCACCCACCGGGGTTGAGGTCCTTGGACACCGGCCACGCGAAGTTCTGGGTGTACTGCTGCAGCCACTGGGTGAGCTGGTCCATCCACGACGGATAGGTCTGCGTCGCCGCCTGCTGCTGGGCGCTCGAGGTGTCGGCGTTGTTGAGGTTGGAGCCGGAACTCGCGGCCGGCGCGAGGGCGGCCGCCTGTACCGCCTGGACGCCGGCGGTGGCGGCCTCGCCGCCCGGTACGACGATGGTCGGCGCGGGCGTCGTCGCCGGGACCGCCGCCAGCGCGGATTCGCTGACGGCCTGGTAGGTGGTCATCGTCGTGGCGGCCTGCACCCACATCCGCGCGTAGTCGGCCTCGTTGACGGCGATCGGGATGGTGTTGATCCCGAAGAAGTTCGTGGCGACCAAGGCCCCGTGCACCGCGTGGTTGGCCGCGAGCTCGCCCAGCGTCGGCATGGCGGCCAGGGCGGTGGTGTAGGCGGTGGCCGCCGTCTCGTGCAGGGCCGCGGCCGTCGTGCTCTTGGCCGCGCTTTCCAGCAGCCAGGCCTGGTAGGGGGCGTGTGCGGCCACGTACTGGTCCGCGCTGGGGCCGTCCCACGACCCCGCCTGCACCGCCCCCAGCACTCCGCTGAGCTCGGCTGCCGCGGTCGCGTAGTCGGTGCTCAGCGAGGTCCACGCGGTGGCGGCGGCCAGCAGCGGCGCGGGGCCGGGGCCGCTACTGAGCAGTGTCGAGTGCACTTCGGGCGGAAACGCGATCCAGATCGGGGCGGTCATCGTCGGGGGCCTTCGGGCAAGGACACGAATACCTCTTCGGTGCATCTCGTGGGTGGGCTGGCGATGCGTACGACCAGAGGTCGGTTGTCGGCGCCGTTTAGTTCCCCGCAATTTCGTTCCGGGGCCAAATGTGGCGAGTCTTTGCGCGGGGCCGGGCCATGCGCAACGATGCAGGGATGCGGTGTGAGATTGCGCGCGAAGCGCTGTCGGCTCGATTGGACGGCGAGCGTCCCCAGGTCCTCGCGCAGCAAGTCGACGCCCACCTCGAATCCTGCCGCAGCTGCCGCTCCTGGTTGATCGGGGCGGCGGTGCAGACGCGCCGGCTGGCGTCGGTGACGCCCGGCGAAGGGCCCGACCTGGTCGACAAGATCATGGCGAGCATCGGCGAGCAGGCCACCGGACATCAGACCCGGATGCGCTGGCTGCGGTCGCACTACCGGCGCTGGGGCCTGATCGCGGTCGGCCTCTTCCAGGTGGCGATCGCCGCAGCCCAAATCAGCGGAATCGATTTCGGCATGGTGTCCGGGCATATGCACGGCGCGATGTCTGGTGAGCACCTGATGCACGAGTCCACGGCCTGGTTGCTGGCGTTGGGTCTGGCGATGATCGCGGCCGGTGTCTGGCCCGCATCGGCCTCGGGAGTGGCGGCCATAACCGGTGTCTATTCCGTTGCGCTGCTGGGCTATGTCATCGTCGACGCCTTCGCCGGCGAGGTGACCGCCACCCGCATCGCCAGCCACATGCCCCTGTTGTTGGGCTTGGCGTTCGCGTTGCTGGTGGCGCGGGAACGGGTGGGCTCGCACCGCCGGCGCGGTTCGGATGCCTCGGACGACGCGCACTTTCCGGCCTGGGCGGCGGACTCACCCAGCGGACGGCGGCGTGGGCATCTGCGGCCCATCAACCATGCCGCCGTCCACCCGACCGCATCGTCTACGACGGGCCGTCGTAGAATCGGAAAACTCGCACAACAAAGGTGGTTGGGCATGATCGCGCCGAGCGATGACGAGGCCGTAACCGAGCTCGCGTTGTCAGCCGCGCGCGGAAACGCGCGAGCGCTCGAGGCATTCATCAAAGCCACCCAGCAAGACGTGTGGCGGTTCGTCGCCTATCTGTCGGATGCGGGCAGCGCCGACGATCTGACCCAAGAGACCTTTCTGCGCGCCATCGGCGCCATCGAGCGGTTCTCCGGGCGTTCAAGCGCGCGGACCTGGCTGCTCTCGATCGCCCGCCGCGTGGTGGCCGACCACATTCGCCACCTGCAGTCGCGACCCCGCGCGGCCATGGGCGCCGATCCCGAGCACGTGGTGCGCGCGGACCGGCACGCTCGGGGCTTCGAGGACCTGGTCGAGGTGACCACCATGATCGCCAACCTCAACGCCGAACAGCGCGAAGCGCTTCTGCTCACCCAACTGCTCGGCCTGCCCTACGCCGACGCCGCCGCGGTCTGCGGTTGCCCGGTGGGCACCATCCGTTCCCGCGTCGCGCGCGCCCGCGACGCGCTGCTGGCCGACGGCGAGCGCGGCCACCTGACCGGCTAGCGCGAATCGGCCAGCGCGCCAACCCATTCGGCGGCCTCGGCCACCGTGCCGACGGTCGACACGCCGGCCGGTAGCGGCGGGCGTGCCACCATCACCACCGCAACGTTCAGCGCCGCGGCGGCATCCAGCTTCGCGCGGGTCATGTCCCCGCCGCTGTTCTTGGTGACCAGCGCGTCGATGCGGTGGTCCCGCAGCAGAGCGAACTCGTCGTCGTAGCCATACGGTCCGCGGGAGAGCACCACCCGGTGACGGCGCGGCAATGCCGAAGGGTCGGGATCGGTGACCGCACGGATCAGAAACCACGCGTCGCTGCCGGCGAAGGCCCGCACGCTCGAGCGCCCGGTGGTCAGAAACACCCGCGAATAGCCTTGCCGAGCAACGTTTTCCGCGGCCTCGGTGTCGGACTCGACGACGATAGCGGGGCCCGGGTCCCAGGCGGGGCGCGCCAGGATCAGGTGGGGAATCCGCAATTCGGCGCAGGCGGCGGCGGCATGCGCCGTCATGGTGGCCGCGAACGGGTGGGTGGCGTCGACGACGGCGTCGATGCGTTCGTCGTGCAGCCAGCGCCGTAACCCGTCGACGCCGCCGAACCCCCCGATGCGCACGGGGCCGACCGGCAGGGCGGGGTCGGGCACCCGGCCGGCCAGGGAGCTGACGATGTCGATGCGGGGATGCAGCGCTTTGGCGAGGGCGCGCGCCTCACCGGTGCCGCCGAGCAGCAGGACCCGCATCAGTGCCGGCTCCCCCGCGCCCGCCCGGTCGAATACAGGTAGCTGTCGGTGAATCCCCCGGCGGTCAGCGCGTCGCCGACGACGATGACAGCCGTCTTGGTGATACCGGCCCGATGCATCTGCTCGGCGATGTCGGCCAGCGTGCCGCGCAGCACCGCCTCTTGCGGCCAGCTGGCGAAAGCCACGACGGCCGCGGGTGTCTCGGCGCCATAGCCGCCTTCGAGCAGTTGCGGAACGATGGCGTCGATCTGGGCTGCGGCCAGATGCAGGACCAGGGTCGCGCCGGACTGGGCCAGCGTCTTCAGGTCTTCGCCGGGCGGCATGGCCGTCGACAGGGTCGCCACCCGGGTCAAGGTCACCGTCTGCGCCACCCCCGGAACGGTGAGCTCGCGCTTCAGCGCGGCCGCGGCGGCGGCGAAAGCCGGGACCCCGGGCACGATTTCGTAGTCGATGCCCAGGGCGTCGAGCCGGCGGCACTGCTCGGCCAGCGCGCTGTACAGCGAGGGGTCACCGGAATGCAGGCGCGCCACGTCGTGGCCGGCGGCGTGCGCCTCGCCGAGTTCGGTGATGATCTGCTCGAGCGTCAGCGGGCCGGTGTCAACAACTTTCGCATCGGGCGGGCACAGGGCAAGCAGGTCGTCGGGCATGATCGATCCGGCGTACAGGCACACCGGGCAGGATCGCAGGAGCCGCTGACCGCGCACGGTGATGAGGTCGGCGGCACCCGGTCCGGCGCCGATGAAATACACGGTCACTTGGTCACCACCCACTGGGTGACCGGATACTGCGGGCGCCAGCCGGTGAAGGCACCCAGCGGCTCACCGTGATAATGCTGGAAGCGTCGCAGCTGGCCGCCCAGGCGCTGATGTGCTTGCGCCAGAACGGCTTCCGATTCGGTGGTGACCGCATTGACGACGAGCCGTCCGCCGGCGGGCAGGTTGTGCAGGCAGGCTTCGAGCAGACCGGGCTGGGTCAGTCCGCCGCCGATGAAGATCGCCGACGGCGGCTCGGCGCCGGCGAATGCGTCCGGAGCCTCGCCGCGCACCTCGATGTCGGCCCCGAAGGTCGTGGCGTTGTTGTCGAGATTGTGCCTGCGCCGCTCGTCGCGCTCGAATGCCACTGCGCTGCAACCGCGCCCGCTCAGGCACCACTCGACGCTGATGCTGCCGGAGCCGGCGCCAACGTCCCACAACCGCTCCCCCGGCCGCGGCGCCAGGGCGGCCAAGGTCACCGCGCGGATCCCCTGCTTGGTGATCTGCCCGTCGTGGGTGAATGCGTCGTCGGGTAGTGGTGAGACACGGTCGTCGGGCAGGTAGCGCACGGCAATCACGTTGAGGTCGTCGAGGTCTCGGTCGACGTCCCAGTCGCGGGCGGTGCCGTCGCGGCGGTGCTCGCCTGGGCCGCCGAGGCGTTCGAGGACGGTGAATTCGGACTCGCCGCGCCCATGCGCGGTGAGCAGTGCGGCGAGTTCGTTTGGCGTGGACTTGTTCTGCGACAGCACGATCGCTTGGCCGCCGCGGCGTACCGCGGTGCGCGGCTGCGCGGTGACCAGGCTGATCACCTCGGTGTCGTGGACGTTCCAGCCCATTCGCGCGCACGCCAACGTCACTGAGGACACGTGCGGCAGCACCCTGACGTTGTAGCGGCCGTGCAGGCGGATCAGGGTGCCGCCGATGCCGTGCAGCAGCGGGTCGCCGCTGGCCACCACATGCACGTCGCCCGTGTGCTCGTCGAGCAACGTTCGCAGCGCGGGCAACATCGGCGACGGCCATTGTCGCCGCGGCGCGGGCACGGTGTCGTCGAGGAGGTCGAGTTGCCGCTGGGAGCCGTAAATGATTGCGGCCCTGCGGAGTTCGGTGCGCGATGCTTCACCGAGTCCGGGCATGCCGTCGGCGCCGATGCCGACCACGATGATCATATGCGACGCTCCTCCTCATCGCTTCGCTCTGCATCGTCGGCGGCGCGAATCATCGCGGCATCCTGCGCCAGATGAACTGCGGCAGCAGGCGCATCACGGCCGCCGCCGGTCCGAGCGCCCACGGGATCCACACCGTGCGGCGGCCCTTTGCGAGCGCTCGTGCGGTCGCGGCGGCCACCTGGGCGGGTGTGCTCGACAGCGGTGCGGGCGACATGCCTTCTGTCATGCGGCCGATGACGAATCCCGGGCGGGCGATCAGCAGGCGGACGCCGGTGCCGTGCAGCGCGTCGGCCAAGCCGCTGGCGAAGCCGTCCAGGCCGGCCTTGGCCGAACCGTAGACGTAGTTGGCGCGACGCACGCGTGCGCCGGCGATCGAGGAGAACACCACCAGCCGGCCTTTGCCCGCTTTCCGCATCGCGGTGGCCAAATGGGTGAGCAGGCTGACCTGGGCGAGGTAGTCGGTGTGCACGACGGCGACCGCGTGCGCGGCGTCGATTTCGGCGCGGGCCTGGTCGCCCAGGATGCCGAACGCCAAGACCGCGGTACCGATGGGACCGTGCTCGGCGATGATCGAGGCGACCAGCGGCCCGTGCGAGGCCAGGTCGTCGGCATCAAATTCCCGGGTCTCGACCGCTGCGGCGCCGGCGGCTTTGAGTGCGTCGACCTGGTCAGCGAGTTGATCGGCGCGCCGCGCCGCCAGCACGACCGTCGCGCCCGGCGCCAACAGTTGAGCCAGTTCGATCCCGATCTCGCTGCGGCCACCCAGGATCAGTACTGGACCTGCGCCCGTGTCGTCCACGGCTGCGATTATCACCTGCGCTAGCGTGGGCGTTGATGGCGAATACCACTACCCGGCTCACCGACGATGCGCTGGCGTTCCTGTCGGAACGGCATCTGGCCATGCTGACCACGCTGCGAGCCGACAATTCGCCGCACGTAGTGGCGGTCGGATTCACCTTCGATCCCAAGACGCACATCGCGCGGGTCATCACGACCGGGGGTTCGCAGAAGGCGGTCAACGCCGATCGCGGCGGGCTGGCCGTGCTCAGCCAGGTGGACGGCGCGCGGTGGCTGTCGCTGGAGGGCCGGTCCAAGGTCAACAACGACCCCGACGCCGTGCGCGACGCCGAGCTGCGATACGCCCAGCGCTATCGCACCCCGCGCCCCAATCCACGACGCGTGGTCATCGAGGTTCAGATCGAGCGGGTGCTCGGGTCATCGGATCTTTTGGACCGGGGCGAGTAGGTTCTGCTGCGGACCTGATCTAACAGAGTTCGATTGAAGTCATCGACGCTCAAAGAGTGGCTTTCCATCTGGATCGAGTGCCGAGGCTTCAATTTGATCAATCGTCGACGCCGAATAGAGGGCCAGTTTCCTGAGTTCCGCAGTCGCAGTTACTTTGTCAGCGCTTCCGATAGCTACCGTCGAACCATCACGAGAAATCAGAGCGAAGCGTTCGACACCTTCATAGTCGCGAGTTTCCATGTTGAATTCGGGACTTACTTCGTTTGCCGCGGCTGGTACGCCCACCCGAGGCAAACCCCTAATGTTGCGGATATACATGCCAAACTTACCGAACAGGTACTTCTCAATGGTCTCGATGGAGGGGGCCGCCAGGACGAACATTTCGGATTCCATTCGGTCGGAATCAGTAATAACGAACCAACCGTCTTGTCCTCTCCCGATAAAGAGCCGGGTCTCCCCTAGAGCCGACCAAAACAATGGCCGCCCGTCGTTCGTGCTTGGACCCGTTGTGAGTGTGTAACCAGCCAATTTGGCCCACTGCTCAAGGCGTTGTGAGACTTCGATGCCACCCGTCATCTCAACACTCCGATGTCCGGATCAGTGAGTTCTTCGACCGTCATTGGCCTACCTTCCGAGTTGAACACGCGAACCTGCAATGAGCCACCCGGTTGGCCTACTCCGGGCGCAACCTCCGACACTTCAATGGTCCACTTATCCGGGAGGTGATCAAAAGTGTAGGCGTTATGGGGATCGTGAAGCGAGTTCACATGCAGGGCGCGCTGCTCCCATGATGCGGCTTGTCCCTCCTGCATAACAGCCAGATATTTTCCATCGGCCTTGCCGATCCGATCGAGTAAAGAACCATAATCCCGCGTGTAAGACGCGGCATCCGTGTATGCGACCCGGGTATGCGGGACAGCGCCGGCGTTACCAGGAAAGTTCATCCATCGTTGACCTTCGGGCCCTAAGCGGTTGAATCGTTCTGCGTATTGCTCTGCAGTGTAGGGATGTCCTCCGGCATCACGACCGAATGGCGCTTCGGGATCACGAATGAGTTTGGCGACGTCGCCCTGGACTTTAGAAGGATCCACTGGATCGTCAGCGAAATCCCAGTGATCGTCCAACGGCTCGCCATAGTGAGGGTCAAGTTCCTCGTCCGGCAACCGATGCCACCCGTCGCCGGACGACTCGCGCGAATGGACGGGGTCTTGACGCTCGCCGGGCGAGCCGCCATGACCATGCCCCGAGGGGTCATCGCCGTCCGAACCCTTCCCGTCTGGCCGATCTCCCGGCGGACCTCCATCGCCATCGCCACGCCCATTTGGATCGCCGCCGTGTGGCCCGTCGGGCGGGCGTCCATCTGGCGGACCGCCGTCACCGGGACCATGCGTGCCACCACCGCTCGGCGTCGGCAATTCGGTCGGGCGCCCGCCTGGGACCTCGAAGCGCGGACCCGCTGAGGGAGGTGAAGGTGCCGATGGGTGGGGGCCGATAGGCGCGGTCTCAGCGGAAGATCCGCTCGGCGACACGGGCAGCGACGAATGGTCGAGTAGTTGCGGGGTTGCCGACGGCAACCCGTCGCCAGCCGCCGCCTGCACAGACGGAAGGCGTGGACCGGCGGTCGGCACCGAAACCGGTTCACGCGGGCCACCGGCCGGCACGGAGACCGGCTCATGCGGCTGCTCCGCCGGCACCGCGGTGGGTTCGTGCGGGCCGCCGGATGGCACAGACGCCGGATCGTGCGGGCCCCCGGGAGCGCCCGGCGCAGCCGGTGCCGGCGTAGGAGCGGGCTCTGCAGCCGGTTCATGCAGCCCACCCGGGCCGCCTGGCGTCGCAGCGGGAACGGACGCAGGGCCTTGCGGGCCGACGGGACCACCCGGCGGTGCAGAAGGGGCGGGCGACGAATTCGGCTCGCGCGGAACGCCATTGGCACCATTCGAGGCTGGTGGCGAATCACCGGGCGGGCCCGCCTGAGCCGGCGTGGTTGCCGCGGGCGTCGACCCCTGGGGTGCGCCGGGGGCGCCCTCAGACGGGCGAGGTACCGACTCGACCGGCGGCTCGATCGGCTTACCGGGTGGCATTGCCACGGGAGTGCCACTTGCCGGCGGCTTGATATCCGGTAAATCCTTCGTTACGCCTTCGAGCTTTTGGGGCAGGTCGGCGCTCGCCTTGGTAATGCCGCTCAGCTCACCGCGGGCACCCGCGATGCCGCCAAGCCCTTCGCCCGTTTTCCCGCCGGCACGTCCAGCGGCGTCAACGGCCTCCGCCTCGCCCTCGACGCCCCGTGCGGCCGCACCTGCGCCGTCAACAGCCGCGCCCGCCTCACCGAGGCCGGGCGAAATCAGCGTGCCAAAGTCGAACGCGACTTCACCAGCGCCCAATCCGGGCCGATCTTTGGTCCAATCCTCGGCATGCACAAGACCTTTCAGCTCCTGAAGTCTCGCGTCCGCGAATTCCTTCGGATGCAGAGGAGCGTTGAACAAACTCTCTTTCCACGCATTCTTTGCCAGGCCGGTCCAGGTGGCGGCCGCACCTTGGGGGTCGACGACGAACCAATGTGGGCTGAGATCGGCAAGGCCTAAGCCCATGTTGACCGCACCTTTGAGAACGCCCTCCTGGGCATTTATCCCGAACTCGAATGCGGTCGCCACCGGATTGCCGACGTCTTCTCCCAGGAACGTGGTGAGCCCGCGGCGCGCGTACTTCTCGCATGTGGCAACCTCGCGATCGGCCGCTTCCGTAAGCAGTCTGATCCCCTGCACGCAGGCGCGCGCCTCCTGCCCGAGATGGTGCAGTACATCGTTGATGTCCTTGGCGATTTTCTTGATCTCGTCCCACGCGTCGCCGTCGATAATGAGCATGATGTCGTGACCGAGGTCGCCCAGGGATCCGAGCCGGTGCAACAGATCCCGGATCGCATGTTGGGAGTGGCCGACTTTGTCGGCGAACTTGTCGATGGTAGTGGCCAGCTTGCCGCATTGCGCGCCGATAGTCGCTGCCGCAGCACCTATTTCGTTGAGAGCGTTATCGATCTTGTCACCTTCAGGAAGGTGTTGGGTATCCAGCAGTGTCTTAGCCGCGTTGAGACTCGTCTGGACCCCGTTAGCCGCCGCGGCGAAACCGCGCCAACGAGACGCGACCGCATGCATACCCGGCACGTCGCCGTCGGGCCATAACTCGAGGACGAGCGACTCGACGATCGCCCATAGCGCCGGTGGCGGCTCTCCGGGCCCCATCGTTCCCGGGGCTTTGGGAGCGGCAAGTTCATCCGGCGGGGGCGGCGCCGCCAAAATGCTGCCACCGCCGCCTAGCGTCGAGGCCGCCTCCGCCTTCGAATAGTTGGACGCGCCCTGCTGGATAAGCGCCCCGCATTTACGGCACGCATTCACGGCGGCAGCCACTGCCTTCAGCAGCGACTCGGCGGTGTCCTGGTATGCCAGGCCGAACACCTCGCCGGCGCGATCCACCCCGGTGTGGGCCGAAAAACCCGCCGCCAGCACCGTCAGGCTCGCCGCCAGGCCGCCGCCGGCGGCACCCACGGCACCACCCGCGGCGTACAACGCCTCCGGATCGACAGCCAAGGGAGCCACGAGCGGAATTTTCGCTCAGGCCCGCCCGTCGCCGCTATTCACCCGATGATCGATTCGCCAAGCTAGCGACAATCGGCTGGCGCCACAACTCACCGATCAACAGCCGCTGCGGCCGTCAACGTGATGCGGTGTCGCCCAGGTGAGACCGCGACCGTCGCCCCGGCCGGTTCGCCATCGAGTTGCACGTCGACCGTCGTCGGCAAGCCGCCGAGCGTGATCGTGGCGGCGACATCGGTGGTCACCGTGATGGTCGACGTCGGCAGGTCGGCAAGCCCGGCTCGGGCGACATCGACCCGCAAACCGGCAACCCCGGTGAGGCGCAACGTCAAATACGGCAGCGGGCCGACCGGCCGTCCCACTTGCCAGTCCAGCTCGCTGTACATCCCGGGTGTCGGCTCGAAGCCCGTAATGACGCCGCGATGGTGCCGGATGGTGTGCGTGGGGTCCGGTCGCGCGTACGAGCGCGCGTCGACCTCGGCGACGGCCCCACGCCGCGCCGTCACCTCGGGATCGGCGGCCAGCTCCGACAACCACCACACCTGGTGCGGCCCGATGCCTAGATCGGCGCGCACCAGTTGCGGATACCAGGCGAACGTGATGTGTCCCGGATCCGCTTGGCGCGCAGCGGTTCCCATATGGGAAATCGGATCCTCGAACTTGTCCTGAAACACCCAGGCGATGTGATCCTCGAGCGGGTAGACGCTGAACCGGTGGCGGTAACCGAGCCGGTCCAACTCCAGCACCTGCTCGGCGGCCGAGGCGAACGGGACCAGTTCGTCAAGCAGCCCGTGGGCGATGACGTACGGCAGCCACCGGGCGTTCACCAGCAGCTTCCAGGTGTCACCCTCCCGGGCACAGGGCGAGTCCAGGTCAAGGTCGGCGGGAATGTCGACGTGGGGCAGCAACCGCACCCCGCACGTCGGCGGCCCGGCCAGCACCACGGCTTGCGAGAACACCTGCGGATAGCTCAGTCCCAGCTTGTATGTCGCATACCCGCCCATCGAATAGCCGGAAATCACAGTGCGATTGGGATCGGTACCCAATTGTTCGGCGACTCGCGCCCATACTTCCCAGACGTCGAGTTCGCCGGTGTCGAAGTACCAGGTGGACGGTCCCCGGGCCAGCGGCGTGACCACCACCGAGTCACGGCCCTCGCACACCTGGTGCAACAGGTGCGGGTCGATCGCGGCGAACTGGCTCTGCCCGAGTGAAAGCGAGTGCAGCAGCAGGGTCAGCGGCAGCGTGCGACCGGGTGCGTAGCTCGAGGGCAGGCTGATCGAATACGGCTGCACCCGGCCGAGGAACTGCGGCTTGGTGCTCAAGATGTCGTTGGCGGCCCACCCCTGTTCCAGGCCCTGGCCGAGTTCGACCGACGACACGTACCACCGGGTGGACGGGCCAGTGATCACCGGCTCGGGCCCGGTGTTGCGGGCCGCCAGTTGGGCCCACGGCACCGTCAGCGCGAACTCGGAGACGTCGCCGTGCGTCAGGGCGGCGGCCTGGGCGGCATCCGACCAGAAGTTCAGGTGCACCGGCTCCTGCTCGTGGGTGCGGAATGCCACGTTGTACACGTTGGGTTGCCCGGGCAGCGCACCATGCAGGGCGGACACGTCGGCGAAACCGTCCCCCGCCAAGTTGGCCAGCCCGGCCACCAGCCGGACCGTCCAGCTGCCCGTGGGTTCGGCCAGTGACCGCGGGACCTGCGCGACGAACGACCGCGACTGCATGTCGACGCTGTGCTCGACCGGCGTTTTGGCCTGCGTGGTCAGGTCGATCAGCGCGGCGCCGGTGCCCGAGACCAGCAGGGCCGTATCGATGCCCGTCGAACGCACGCCGGCTGCGGCGGGCCAGTGTTCGTCCGCCGTTCGGGCGGGTTCCGTGTCGAAGGTGAACAGCGCGATGGGCACCGACGCGTCCAGCAGGGTGTTCCAGTCGATCCGCCACCAGGTGTGGGTCTCGGTGAGTCCGATGGCCACGCGGAAGATGTCGGCGCCGTTGCCGGCCGCCGGACCATCCGGATAGACGTAGGTTCCGCGCGGCGGCGCCTGGATCTTCAGGTCGCCGATCGGGACACCGGTCGCGCCGTGGTCGTCGTAGAGGAAGTCGGTCCAGAACAGGGCGCCGCCGGCGAGCCGCCCGGCGCCGCACGTGCGCGGGAAATCCTCGCCGAACGGCCAACCGGCGGGCGTGGGAAGTGTGGGCTCGGGGCGCCGCGCGGCCGGTGGCACGCCCTCGGGCATCCCGTCGACCACGATCAGCTCGGCCGGCGGTGCCGGAGCCGGCGCGGGTGCCTTGGGGTGCAGGACCGCGTCGGCGACGTGGCGTGCGATGCGAATCGGAAGCAGCGGAAGATCCAGAAATGACATCACGGCCCAACCTACGCGGACCCGGTGACGCGTCGGTCAGGCCACCGAAACCACGATCAGTTCGTGCGGCCGGTTGTTCACGGCCGAGGCGCCCTCGGGGGTGACGACGACGATGTCCTCGATCCGAGCGCCCCAACGGCCCGGAAAATAGATGCCCGGCTCGATCGAGAAGGCCATGCCCTCGGCCAGGGGCAGATCGTTTCCGGCGACGATGTAGGGCTCTTCGTGCACCGACAACCCGATGCCGTGCCCGGTGCGGTGCACGAAGTACTCGGCCAGCCCTTGGGACGCCAGCACGTCACGGGCGGCGGCGTCGACCTGCTCGGCCGTCACCCCCGGACGCACCGCGTCATACGCGGCGCGCTGGGCGCGTTGCAGCACCGAATACTGTTGCACGACTTCGGGATCCGGCTCACCGATGCTGTAGGTGCGGGTGGAGTCGGAGTTGTAACCGGGCTCGTACGCACCACCGATGTCGACGACGACGATGTCACCGACCTGCAGTTCGCGATCCGAATACCCGTGGTGCGGGTCGGCGCCGTGCGGCCCGGATCCGACGATGATGAACGCGACCTCCGAATGGCCCTCGGCCACAATGGCTTCCGCGATGTCGGCGGCCACGTCGGCCTCGGTGCGGCCCGGGATCAGGAACTCCGGCACCCGGGCGTGCACCCGATCGATGGCCGCACCGGCCTTGCGAAGCGCGTCGACTTCGCATTCCTCCTTGACCATACGCAGCGTGCGCAACACGTCGGTGGCCAGCACCGGTAGCACCCCGAGCACTTCGGCCAGCGGCAGCAGGTGCAACGCCGGCATGGCGTCGGTGACGGCGGTCGCGGCGGGGATACCGCCCAACGCGGAGCCCACCAGCTCGTAGGGATTGTCGCCGTCGACCCAATCCCGCACCGTCAGGCCGAGTTCGGCGATGGCCGATTCCTTCAGCGAGGCCAGCTCGAGACGCGGCACCACCACCGTCGGCTCGCCCGAGGCGGGCAACACCAGCGCGGTGAACCGCTCCAGGGTCTGTGCGCGTGACCCGACGAGGTAGCGCAGGTCATAGCCCGGTGTGATCACCAGCCCAGCCAGGCCCGCATCGGCGGCTGCCACCGCGGCGGCCGTCAGCCGGCGTTCGTATACTGCTGCGTCGAAGCGGTGAGACTCCATGGCAGTCAGGCTAACCCCCGCCTGCCGAGTGTCGACTCGTCGCGCGGATTCCCGCCGACAGGCGATAACAACTCCACGCTGGGCGGCATGAGACGATAACCCGCATGCGACCACTCGTGCTGCTCGACGGCGCCAGCATGTGGTTCCGCTCGTATTTCGGGGTGCCGTCCTCGATCACCGCGCCCGACGGCCGGCCGGTCAACGCCGTTCGGGGGTTCATCGACTCCATGGCCGTGGTCATCACTCAGCAGCGGCCCAGCCGGCTGGCCGTCTGCCTGGACCTCGATTGGCGTCCCCAGTTCCGGGTGGACCTCGTCCCGTCCTACAAGGCCCACCGCGTGGCCGTGGAGGATCCGCAGGACGAGCCAGACGTCGAGGAGGTCCCGGACGACCTGACGCCACAGATCGACATGATCGCCGAACTCCTTGACGCATACGGGATTCCGACGGCCGGCGCGCAGGGCTACGAGGCCGACGACGTTCTGGGCACCCTGGCGGCCCGGGAACGCCAGGACCCGGTGGTGGTGGTCAGCGGCGACCGCGACCTGCTGCAGGTGGTGTCGGACGATCCCGTCCCGGTCCGGGTGCTCTACCTCGGCCGCGGGCTGAGCAAGGCCACGTTGTTCGGGCCCGCCGAGGTGGCCGAACACTACGGCGTCCCCGTGGATCGCGCCGGCCCCGCCTATGCCGAACTCGCGCTGCTGCGCGGCGACCCGTCCGACGGCCTGCCCGGGGTGCCGGGCGTCGGTGTGAAGACCGCGGCGACGCTGCTGGCCCAGCACGGCTCCCTGGAGCGGATCCTGGCCGCCACCCACGACCCGAAGTCCAAGATGGCCAAGGGTATCCGCACCAAACTGCTCGGGGCGCTGGACTACATCGAGGCGGCCGGCAAAGTGGTGCGGGTGGCCACCGACGCGCCCGTCACCTTCTCGACGTCCACCGACGAAATACCGTTGGTCGCAGCCCATCCGCGACGCACCGCCGAACTGGCGACCGAGCTGGGCGTCGGCTCGTCGGTCGCCCGCCTGCAAAAGGCCCTGGACGGGCTGCCGGACTGATCGGGCCGGCGGCTACTGCGGCCGGCCGACCTCGTAGGTGCCCTTGTTGTCCTGAAAGGTCACCGTCACGTGCTTGGGCGCGCCGTCGATGCTGACGTCGCAGTCGAACGTTGCGCCCTTCTTGACGGTGGGGTTCTGGCCGTGGTTGCACTTGACGTTCTGGACGTTCTTCGCGCCGTAGCCGTTGGTTTCGTCGCTGAGCACCTGCTGGACCCCGGCCTGCGCCTTATTGACGTCCAGCTTGGTGGTGACGAAGAACCCGGGCTGCCAAAAACCGAGTACCAACACCACCGCGATGAGCAGAAACGCGATCGCGCCGCCGACACCGGCGATGAGGCCGACGGGCCGCTTCTTGCCGGGCTGCTCATAACCGGGGTACTGCTGCGGGTACTGGCCCGGCTGGCCGTACTGGCCGGGTTGGGGGTACTGACCCGGCTGGCCATACTGCCCCGGCTGCGGATACTGGCCGGGTTGGCCGTACTGGCCCGGCTGGGCGTACTGCCCGGGCTGGGCATACTGGCCGGGCTGACCGTACTGCCCCGGTTGGGCATAGCCCGGCTGCTGCTGGGGATACTGCTGCGGATAGGCCTGTTCAGCCGGCTGCTGATACTGCGGGTAGTCGGCGGGCGGGGTGTAGGCGGGGGCCTGCCACGACGTCTCCTGGTTCGACTGCTCCTGCCAGGTGGGTGCCACCTGAGTCGGCTCTGACGAGTGATCGCTACCTTGACCTTGACCGGGCGGCTGCCACTGCTGGTCCGATCCCTGCGGTCCGCTCATCTTTCTCCCTCAGCCCTTGTGTCTTGGCATGCACTATCGCCGCTTAACGGTAGCTCCGGCCTAGCCTACCCGGCGTCAACTGCAACGACGCCGCGCCGAATGTCGTTGATAGCCCGCTTGGCGGTGGCCCGTAACTCGGGGTCCGGGGCGGCGTTGCGGACCTGGTCCAGCAGGTCGAGCGCCTGGCGGCACCAGCGCACGAAATCCCCCGCCAGCAGGGGCGACCCCGTGCCGGCCGGGTCGACGGCCGCCAGCGCCGCCGCCAGGTCGCCGGTGCGGGCCCAGCGGTAGATGACGTTGACGAAGCCGTCGTCGGGCTCGCGACTCGGCGCGATCCGGTGCGTTTGCTCATCGGCGCGCAGCGCCGTCGACAGCCTCGAGGTCTGCTGCAGCGCTTGGCGCAGTTGCTGAGTGGGCGCGTCGGCCGCAAAACCCGCCCCCGGCCCCTCGCCGCCCCGGGTTTCGTACAGGACCGACGACACGACCGCCGCGAGTTCGGCGGGCTTCAGGCCCGACCACGCGCCGGTGCGCAGGCATTCGGCCACCAGCAGGTCGCTTTCGCTGTAGATGCGTGCCAGCAGCCGGCCGTCGTCGGTGACGCGCGGGTCGCCGTCGCGCGCCTCGATGAAGCCGCGCTCGGTGAGCAACCCAACGATCCGGTCGAAGGTCCGGGCCAGCGAATTGGTGGCCGCCGCAACCTTTTTCTCCAATTGCGCGTTATCGCGTTCGATCCGCAGATAGCGCTCGGCCTGCCTGACTTGTTCCTCCACACCAGGCTTGTTGTGCGACGGGTGCCGGCGCAGCGCCTCGCGCAGCGACGCCAACTCGGGGTCGTGGAAAGCACCGTATTCACCGTCGGAGTCCCCCCGGCCGCCTCGGCGCCGGGCCGGGATGGTCAGCCCGGCGGCGGCCGATCGCAGCGCCGACGCCAGGTCACGCCGGACCCGGGGCTGCCGGTGTTCGACCCTCTTGGGCAGCGACATGGAACCGACCGGCGCTGACACGCCCGAATAGTCGGCCGAGGAAATCCTTCCGGCCCAACGATTTTCGGTGAGCACCAACGGTCGCGGGTCGGTGCTGTCGCGGGCCGATTCCAGCACCACGGCCAGGCCGCCGCGCCGGCCGTGGGTGATGTTGATGATGTCGCCGCGGCGCAGCGCGGCCAGCGCATCGCTGGCGGCCTGCCGCCGTTGCAGCCGGGATGCGCGGGACTGCGCGCGCTCCATCTCGCCGATGCGGGCACGCATTCGGGCGTATTCGAGGATCGGCGCCTTGGGTCCGCCGATCTCCGCGGCGATCTCGTCGAGCATCCCGGTGCCGCGCTCGATGCCGCGGACCAACCCGACGACCGAGCGGTCGGCCTGGTACTGCGCGAATGACTGCTCCAGCAACCGGTGTGCCTGCTCGGGACCCATCTGCTGGACCAGGTTGATGGTCATGTTGTACGACGGGGCGAACGAGCTGCGCAGCGGGAAGGTGCGGGTGGAGGCCAGCCCGGCCACCGCGGAGGGCTCGGTGGTCTCCTCGGTGGGATTCCACAGCACCACCGCGTGCCCCTCGACGTCGATGCCGCGCCGCCCGGCGCGGCCGGTGAGCTGGGTGTACTCCCCCGGTGTCAGCGCCACGTGCTGCTCGCCGTTAAACTTCACCAGCCGTTCGAGCACCACCGTGCGGGCGGGCATGTTGATCCCGAGCGCCAGGGTCTCGGTGGCGAACACCGCCCTGACCAGTCCGGCGGTGAACAGTTCTTCGACCGTGTGGCGGAAGACGGGCAGCATGCCGGCATGATGGGCCGCCAGGCCACGCAGCAGGCCCTCGCGCCACTCGTAGTAGCCGAGCACGCCCAGATCGGCGTCGGCGAGGTCGCCGCAGCGGTGCTCGATCACCTCGGCGATCTGCGCGCGCTCCTCCTGGGTGGTCAGCTGCAGGGGCGAGCGCAGGCATTGCTGGACGGCGGCGTCACAGCCGGCCCGGGAGAACACGAACGTGATCGCCGGCAGCAGCCCCTCGGAATCCAGGGTGGCGATCACGTCCGGCCGCCCTGGCGTCCGGTAGAAGCGCGGCCGCGACGGCCGTCCCGAACCCCGGCGACGCGGTTGCCAATCTGTCATGCGATCCGCCTCACGGCGGTGCGAGATGTGGCGCAGCAGTTCGGGATTGACACGCGGCTGACGGTCCGCGGCCGGTTTCTCGTTGTCGTAGTCGAATAGATCCAGCAGGCGCTTGCCCACCAACACGTGCTGCCACAGCGGCACCGGCCGATGTTCGTCGACCACGACCGTCGTATCGCCGCGCACGGTCTGGATCCAGCCACCGAATTCCTCGGCGTTGCTCACCGTCGCCGAGAGGCTGACCACCCGCACCTCGTCGGGCAGGTGCAGGATCACCTCCTCCCACACCGGGCCCCGCATCCGGTCGGCCAGGAAATGCACCTCGTCCATCACCACATACGAAAGCCCGTGCAGCGCAGGCGAATCCGCGTAAAGCATGTTGCGCAGCACTTCGGTGGTCATGACGACCACGGGCGCGTCGGCGTTCACCGACATGTCCCCGGTGAGCAGGCCGATGCGGTCGCGGCCGTAGCGCGCCGTCAGGTCGGTGTGCTTCTGGTTGCTCAGCGCTTTCAGTGGCGTGGTGTAGAAGCACTTGCCGCCCGATGCCAACGCCAGGTGCACCGCGAATTCGCCGACCACCGTCTTGCCGGCGCCGGTCGGCGCGCACACCAGCACGCCGTGGCCTCGTTCGAGCGCCGCGCACGCCCGATGCTGAAAGTTGTCCAGCGCGAAGGGCAGATCGGCGGTGAACCGGGTGAGCTCCACCAGCTCCGCGAGGTCGGCGGGCGGCGACGGATCAGGTGACATCGTCGTGTTGCCCGGCGGACAGCGACGGCTCGGGTATCGCGGTGGGCGGTTCGATCACCGATGCTTCGTCGTCGGGAATCACGGCCTGGGCTTCACGCTTGGCCTTGCGCCTGTCGTGCAGCCGAGCGATCTGAATGGCGAACTCCAGGAGGACCGAGAGCGCCAACCCGAGGGCGGTCATCGAGAACGGGTCGGATCCGGGCGTGAAGACCGCGGCGAACGCGAACATCGCGAAGATCAGGCCGCGCCGCCACGCCTTGAGCCGCTCATAGGGCAGCATCCCGATGGTGTTGAGCATGACGATGAGCAGCGGGAATTCGAAGCTGACGCCGAAGACCACCAGCAGGTTGATCAGGAAGCCGAAATATCGGTCGCCGCTCAGCGCGGTCACCTGGACGTCGCTGCCGACGGTCAGCAAAAAGCCCAGTGCCTTGGCCAGTACGAAGTAGGCCAGCACCGCGCCGACGACGAACAGCAACACGGCGGGGATCACGAACGCGATCGCGAAGCGGCGTTCCTTTTGATAGAGCCCGGGCGTGATGAACGCCCAGAGCTGGTAGAACCACACCGGGCAGGCCAGCACCACTCCCGCCGTCAGGCCGACCTTGAGCCGCAGCATGAACTGGTCGAACGGCGCGGTGGCAAGCAGCCGGCACTGGCCGCCTGCGCTGATCTCGGCGCGCGCCGATTGCGGCAGCGAACAGTAGGGATGGCGAAGCCACTCGCCGAGGCTTTCCAGGCCGAAAATCGAATGCGAGTACCAGACGAAGCCGAAAATCGTGGTCAGCAGAATCGCGGCCAGGGAGATCAGCAGCCGGGTGCGCAGCTCGGTCAGGTGATCGACCAGCGACATGGTCGCATCCGGGTTGGTTCGGCTGCGACGGTTACGAGGGTTGAGGCGCCTCAGCAGGCCGGTAGTGCGCGCTGAAACCTTGAAGACTTTCACGATGCTCGGTCAGTGGCGCTCGGGCAGCGCGCGACGATGGTGACGGCTAGGCGGGACGTGCTTCGCTGTGCCCCTGCTCGCTGGGCGCCGGCGCCTCGACCCGCTGCGACTGCACGGGCTGGGGGGCGGCCGGCGGGGTCGACGGGGTTTCCAGGGATGGCGCTTCCGCCTTGTTCTCGGTCTGCATCTCGCGCAGTTCGGACTTGAAGATCCGCATCGACTTGCCCAACGAACGCGCCGCATCGGGGAGCTTCTTGGCGCCGAACAGCAAGATCACCACGACCGCGAGGATCGCCCAGTGCCACGGACTAAGACTGCCCACTTTGATTACCTCCAGACGTTGACCCGATGCTACCGCAGCGGGGCCATGTGGCGGTGGGCCCGCGCCGCGTCGCGGGGGACCATCTCGCCTGGACTTTTGTCAGTTCATGGCGTCGTAGGCGGTCAGGGCGGCCGCCGCCGTATCGCGCACCCGCTGCGCCAGCGACGCGGGTGCCAGCACCTGCACGTCGGGGCCGAAGCCCAGCACCAGCCGGGTCATCCAATCCTCGGAGGCATAGGTCATCACCGCCTCGCAGGATCCGTCCGGCAGCTCGCGCACGTCGCGCATCGGGTAGTACTCGAACATCCAGGACGCCGCGGAGCCCACGCGCAGCCTGGCCGACGGCAGCGCCGGGTCGCCGTCGAACAGCGAGGTGTCCGGCGGTGCATGCAGCGCCGGCTCGGGCGGCGCGGCCGGCTCGTCGAGCTCGCTGGCGTCCACGATCCGGTCGAAGCGGAACAGCCGAACGCCTTCGGCCTCGCGTGACCAGGCCTCCAGATAGCTGTGGCCGCCGATCAACAGTACCCGAATGGGGTCGACAACCCGGCTGGTCAGGGTGTCGTGGGAGGCGGAGTAGTAGTCGATGGCCAACGCGTGCTTGGACTGCACGGCCGCACGCACCGCGGCGGCGGCCCGGTTCTCCACCGGCGCGGGCTCGTCGACGGCCGTCGCCGCGGCCGAAGCGTCGTGCGCCCGGGCTCCGGCGGCGCCCTCGATCTTGGCGATGGCGCTGCGCGCGGCCTCGGGGTCGACGACGCCGGGAATGTCGGCGAGCGCCCGCAACGCGACCAGCAGCCCGGTGGCCTCCGGCGAGGTGAGCTTGAGCGGGCGGTCGATTCCCGCGGAGAAGGTCACCTCGATGGTGTCTCCGGAGAACTCGAAATCGATGAGATCCCCCGGGAAGTAGCCGGGCAGCCCACACATCCACAGCTGGTTGAGGTCGTCTTCGAGCTGCTTGGCCGACACCCCGAGATCCGCGGCCGCCTTGGCTCGGGTAACCCGGGGGTTGGCCTGGAAGTACGGGACCATGTTCAACAGCCGGATCAGCCGGGTGGAGATCGGAGTCACTGGCGCCACTCCTCTCCATCGCTGCGCTCTGCATCGTCGCGGGCGCGAGTCACGCGGACACTCCCCCGCGGCTGGGCGGTTGCCCCGCCCCGACGGCGTCCCCGCCCGCATGCGCGCGCAGCCGGACCAGCACGTCGTCGCGCAGCGATTGCGGTTCGAGCACCAGGGCGTCGGGCCCGTACCCGGCAATGTCGCGCGCCAGCTGGTCGGCGAAGGAGATGTCGAGTTCGATCACCTCGCCGTCGCGACCGCCGAGCTGGCGGGCATCGACGGGCCTGCCGGCACGCCGCAGCGCGGTGGCCCGCCCGTCGGCCACCCACACTCGCGCCCGCCCGACGGTCGGCGCCGTCGACACTTCGGTGACCGTCTGGGCCACGATCTTGCGCAGGTCGACGTCTTTCGGCACGGTGACGGCGCCCGGCGGCCCGATCGGGGTGACGTCCGGGCCGATCCGGGAAAGCCGGAAGGTCCGGGTGGCGTCGCGGTCGCGGTCGTGGCCCACCAGATACCAGCGGCCCTTCTCGGTGACCACTCCCCAGGGCTCGACGGTGCGGGTGGCGTATGGCTCGGCCCGCGAGGGTCGGTGCTGAAACTGCACCGCCTGGCGGGAGTCGATGGCGGACAACAGGATTCCGAGAACTTCTTCCGACCCGCGCAGACCGGGCACCCCGGCCGGCGACGCGATGGCGACCGGCGCGTCAGGATCGACGTCGACGCCGGCCGCGCGCAACTTGAGCAGCGCGCCCTGGGTCGCGGTGATCAGCTCGGGCGACTCCCACAGCTGCGTCGCAACGGCGACCGCGGCCGCCTCGTCGGGGGTCAGGTCGACCGGCGCGAGCGCGTAGGCGTCGCGGTTGATCCGATAACCCTCGGTGGGGTCGAAGGCCGACGCGCGTCCGACCTCGAGCGGGATGCCAAGGTCGCGCAGCTCGTTCTTGTCCCGCTCGAACATGCGGGAGAACGCCTCGGCGCTGGCGCTGTCCGAGTAGCCCGCCACGCTCGACCTGATCTTCTCCGCCGAGATGTAGCCGCGGGTGGACAGCAGGGCAATGACCAGATTCATCAGCCGTTCGACTTTTGACGTCGCCACCTATAGCAGCTTAGGGGTGCGGCAAAGCAACCTCAGCTGGGCAGGTCTCGTCGCCTAGTTTGACTGACCAAGGCGCCGGAAACCCTGTGGGATTGCGACGGACCAATAAGGGAGTGCGGCATTGGCCGAGTATGAATTCCAGCCCGGCCGCCCTGCGCCCGAGTTGCCAGACCTCACCCAGGCACAAAGCGGCGCCGACGCTGACGATTTGGATGCGTCACTGACCGGATTGTCCCGGATAGTGGTCGATGCATTGACGGTGGACGAATTACTTACCGAGGTGGCCGAATTTGCCGTCCACGCGATTCCGGGCGCCGACGGTGCCGGTGTGACCATGGTCCACCCGTCCAAGCCACTGCTTATCGCATCGTGGGCGGCGACCGCGGACTTCATTCGTGAACTCGACCGCTTGCAGTACGACACCCACAGTGAGGGGCCCTGCATCAGCTCTCTGCGCACCCAGCGGTTATGCATCAGCGGATCAATCCGTGCCGACACGCGTTGGCCACGCTTCGGCGCCGCCGCCGCGCGGTTGGGCGTGAACTCCGCGTTGTCCCTGCCACTGGTGCTCCGCGGGGAGGTGATCGGAGTGATCAATGCCTATGCCTATGGCCTCGACGCATTCGACGAACGCGCTGCGACACTGGGCGAGAAGTTCGCCGGACCTGCCGCTGTGTCGATCCATAACGCGCGGTTGCTGATGCAGGCCCGGCGACGGGCCGAGCAGCTGCAGCGTGCGCTGGGTAGCCGGTCGGTGATCGACCAGGCGATCGGCATCATTCGTGGCCGATCCGGAACAAGCGCCAAGGAGGCGTTCGACCGGCTGGTCAAGATCAGTCAGGACGAGAACGTCAAACTGCATGTGATCGCCGAGCGAGTGGTCGACATTTCGGTACGCCGCGCCCGCGCGCACCTGGACCAAAGCTGAGGAGCCTCGGTTAGAGCCGTGCCGACGGCGCGGCGTTCGTGGCTGTCATCGCCGCGAGGATGGCAGGGCGTGCATTGGGCTCAGAAATCAGCTGTCGCGAGACATCGGTCAGATGGACGCGGTGGGTCCCCGCGTAACCACGCAACAGTGTGAACGCTTGTTCCACCGACACATCGAGGCGCTCGCGCACGAAGCCTTTGGCCTGCTCGATCACCACACGGCAAGCCAGCACTGCATGCAGACGGGGCACCACCGTCGATGCAGTCGGGGCGCGTTCCTGCAAAATCGCGACGCACGCGATGTGAGCCAGGCTTTGGCCGACGAGTAGATCAGCGTCGTTGAGTTCACCCGGTTGAGTATCGAACAGACCCAATGCGCCGAGGACGATGCCGGCCGCACGCATGGGCACGGCATGCACCGAGGCGAAGCCGGCGTCAATGGCCGCGGGAGCGAACCGCGGCCACCGCACTGAGGCCGCGGCGAGGTCGGACATCGAAACCGGCTGTCCGCTGGCATAACACTCCAGACACGGCCCCTCGTCGGTCGACCTGAGAAACGTCTCGATGGCCGGCAGCAGCGCGCCGGTGGCGGTTTCGTGCGGGTAACGGCCGGCATCGCTGATCTCGACCATCACTGCGTGCGGTACGCGCTCCGCGAGCGCCAGATGGTGTCGCGGTGGAATGGTGGTGTCGGTGGCCCCCCACGCGACGAGCACCGGAACATCGCGGAGTAGGGCCAAGTTGACGCGCGGCGCTAACCGACTGGCCACGCCAGTTGATCACGGAGCGGGCAGTGCGGATAAACGCATTTCGCGGTGGGCCATCCCGGAGCCCTTGCAGCACAACGACAATCGAGTCGGCGTCGGCGCCGGACACCAACGACGGAACGATCGCGAGCAAGCGTTTCGTCAGTGCCGCGGGGAGTGTGAAAAGCGCCGCTGAAACCGCGTCAGCGCCGGGCGGTGTCGCCGCACGAAGCAGATAGCTGACCTCAGGCCCTAGCCCACCGGTACTGATGAGTATGAGCCGATCGACGCGTTCTGGGAACTGATACGCGGTTTGCAGCGCGACACCACCGCCCAGACTGTGGCCTGCGATCGACACACGACATACTTCCAGCGCCAGCAGCAGGTCGCGCAGTGCAGTGGCATGCGCTCCCAATGAATAGTCGCCAGGCGGTGCGTCCGAATCCCCGTGCCCGGGCAGATCGGGCGCGATCACAGTGTGATTGCGCGCGAGACCAGGCAGCAGATGCTGCCGCGTATGGCGATTGCCGCCCAGGCCGTGGATGAGCAGCAACGGTGGTCCGTCCCCGCCATGGTGTAGGCAATGGTGCCGCCGGCCAGCCACATCCGACGGTCGCGAATGTGTTGACCCGGCGCGGTCCGCCAATTGCTCAGTGACGACGAAGACGAAGACATTGCGACCAGCTCCAAGCTCTAATTCACCGAAATACCAGGGATATCCGACGCCTCACCGAGGACGCCGCCGAATCCGCGCATGGGCGAGGTCAGTCTGGCCAGCTGGTGCATCAACCGAGACAGAGGGTACCCGGTTCCCCAGACACGAACCGGCGAAGTCGGATCCAATTGCTGTGGTAGCCAAATGGCCCAACAGCGCGTAGCGTTGCTCTTGTTGGTTCCTACCAGTCCGGAGCGGTTAAGTATGAGCCGCAATTATCTGCTCAAGCCGGGCACCTAACAAACCAGTCGATTCCGGGGGCGTCGTAGCGTCCCCCGACGCAAACTGGGCGCAATTCAATGCTGCGCTGTCTGAATCAACAACGGCATTTGACTGCGGCGTGAATCATCGCTGCTGTCAATGGCTTTCACCGAAACTCTGTCGAGGTGCCCGCCCGACCAACTGGGTCGAACACTACGACAGCTCCACACAATTTAGGAATGAAATGGCTACTAGCAACCCCACCGACGCGCGCCGTCCCAACGCCCCGACCGCATACAGTGCCGAGGACACCGATGTCCGTCGTGCCCGCTCACGCCCTGGCAGCGAGACAAAAGCCTCATTCAAGACATCCGAGTTCGCCGTCTTCGTCGCAGCTGTCACCGGTGTGCTACTCGCGTCGTACCTGGTCAAGGCGACCGACGGGCACGCGGACTACTTCCTGGCCGATCGGGCATGGTTCTACGTCGTGTTGCTCAGCATCGGCTACATGATCAGCCGCGGCCTAGCGAAGTGCAGTAGTCGCACCCGCGGCGACGACTAGTCACGCTTGTCGCCATAACATCGTGTCTACTTGGCTGTATTGACTTGTGGCACAGAGCAATAGCACGGTCTCTCGCATCCGGGGCTGACCCGGTTGCGAGCACAGGAGGACCCCGCTGGGGTCGTCCTTAGTCATCCGCAATTCGCGGCTGGCCACCATAGAAGGGACACACCATGGGAATGACCGACAAGGTTAAGAATGCCGCGCAGGACGCCGCAGGCAAAGCCAAGGAGCAGGCCGGCAAAGTGACTGGCGACAAGGACACCGAGGGCGAAGGCAAGAAGGACCAAACCAAGTCCAGCGTGAAGAAGGCCGGAGAAAACGTCAAGGACGCATTCAAATAACCCTTCTTGGATGTGGCCGCCGCTGATCGGCGGCGGCCACATTGATTTTGACCATCACCGCGGTTTCTCAAAGCTTCAGCGCGACAACATAGTTCGCGCAATCCCTACGATAAAACGGCCTCGAAGCCTCGCCCGCCCGCAGGCGCCACCGCCGCCGAAGCCGGCGCGGTCACCGCGCTGGGGTCTACAACGCGCTACATGCTCGCGATCAGGCGCTTGACCCGCTCGTCGACCGCCCGGAACGGGTCCTTGCACAGCACGGTGCGCTGCGCCTGGTCGTTGAGCTTGAGGTGCACCCAGTCGACGGTGAAGTCACGGCCGGCGGCCTGGGCGGCGCTGATGAACTCGCCGCGCAACCGCGCGCGGGTGGTCTGCGGCGGGTTGTCGACCGCCTGCGCGATGTCCTCGTCGGTGGTGACGCGGGTGGCGAGACCCTTGCGCTGCAACAGGTCGAAGACGCCGCGCCCGCGCTTGATGTCGTGGTAGGCCAGATCCAGCTGGGCGATCTTGGGGTCAGACAGCTCCATGTTGTAGCGGTCCTGGTAGCGCTGGAAGAGTTTGCGCTTGATCACCCAGTCGATCTCGGTGTCCACCTTGGCGAAGTCCTGGCTCTCGACTGCGTCGAGCTGGCGGCCCCACAGGTCGACGATCTGCTCGATCTGCGCGTTGGGTTCGCGGGTCTGCAGGTGCTCGACGGCGCGGCTGTAGTACTCGCGCTGGATGTCCAGCGCGCTGGCCTGACGCCCGCCCGCCAGCCGCACCGGCCGACGGCCGGTGACGTCGTGGCTGACCTCGCGGATGGCGCGAATAGGGTTGTCCAGCGAGAAGTCCCGGAACGGGACGCCAGCTTCGATCATCTCTAGCACCAGCGCGGCGGTGCCCACCTTGAGCATGGTGGTGGTCTCGCACATGTTGGAGTCGCCGACGATCACGTGGAGCCGCCGGTATTTCTCGGCGTCGGCGTGCGGCTCGTCGCGGGTGTTGATGATCGGTCGGCTGCGCGTGGTGGCCGACGAGACGCCTTCCCAGATGTGCTCGGCGCGTTGCGAAAGACAGAACGTCGCGGCCTTGGGGGTCTGCAGCACCTTGCCGGCGCCGCAGATCAGTTGGCGGGTGACCAGGAACGGCAACAGCACGTCGGAGATCCGGGAGAACTCACCGGCCCGAACGATCAGGTAGTTCTCGTGGCACCCGTAGGAGTTGCCCGCCGAGTCGGTGTTGTTCTTGAACAGGTAGATGTCGCCGCCGATGCCCTCGTCGGCCAGCCGCTGCTCGGCGTCGACGAGCAGGTCTTCCAGCACCCACTCCCCCGCACGGTCGTGGGTGACCAGCTGCACCAGGCTGTCACACTCGGCGGTCGCGTACTCCGGGTGGCTGCCCACGTCGAGGTAGAGGCGGGCGCCGTTACGCAGGAAAACATTGGAGCTGCGGCCCCAGGACACGACACGGCGGAATAAGTAGCGGGCCACCTCGTCCGGGCTGAGCCGCCGGTGCCCATGAAATGTGCAGGTGACCCCGAACTCGGTCTCGATGCCCATGATTCGTCGCTGCACGTAATCGAGCGTACTGGTTGTCCGACCGGGACGGTGAGCAAGCCGCGCGTATCGATCCGACGAAGTTCTTGGGAGGCCTCCGGGAGGCCGCGCCGGGCGCGCGCGGGCGGCTGCCCGCCCACACCGGGGTAGCGTTTAACTCGCGGCTCACCTGCATCTTCAGCACCAACAGCCCCGTTGGAGTCCGCGACATGTGGTCGCCCAGGATGTCTAGTCGGCGGATTCCCCGCCGGATACCTCGCCGTCGCCTGCCGAGCCGTTGGAATCCAGGTCGCGCAGCAAATCCTCCAGAGCGGCGCGATTAATCCGCCGGAACGCCCGTCGCGGCCGGTTGACGTCCAGGATGGCGACTTCCAGGCTGCCGACGTCCAGGGCGCCCTGGTCGCCATTCGAGGCTTCGCTGCCGGCCCGCAGGGCTTTGACGGCGATGCGGGTGGCCTCACGCAGATCGGCGTTCTCGGCGTAAGACTGCTTGAGCGCCGTCACGATCGGTTCGGTGGTGCCACCCATCACGACGAAATGTGGCTCGTCGGCGATCGAGCCGTCGTAGGTGATCCGGTACAGCTCTGGCGGTTTACTCTCGCCGTAGTGCGCGACCTCGGCGACACACAATTCCACCTCGTACGGCTTGGCTTGCTCAGTGAAGATGCTGCCCAGAGTCTGCGCGTAGACATAGGCGAGCTGGCGGCCGGTGACGTCGCGACGGTCGTAGGCGTAGCCGCGAGTGTCGGCGAATTGAATCCCGCCCCGGCGCAAGTTGTCGAATTCGTTGAACTTGCCTGCGGCCGCGAAGCCCACGCGATCGTAGAGTTCGCTGATCTTCTGCAGCGACCGCGACGGGTTCTCCGCGACGAAGAGCACACCACCGGCGTAGGCCAGCGCGACCACGCTCTTGCCCCGGGCGATGCCCTTGCGCGCGAGCTCGCTGCGCTCACGCATCGCCTGCTCAGGCGAGATGAAATACGGGAAGCTCACTTCTCACCACCATCGGGGCCGAAAGTGTCAGCGCGCGAACGGCTTTGGATCACTTCGCGGGCCAATTCGGCGATGCGGCTCTCCGGCACGTCGAGCGCCCCCTCGGGGCCGATGGTGACCGCGGTCGGGTAGATGCCGCGCACCAGATCCGGTCCGCCGGTGGCGGAATCGTCATCGGCCGCGTCGTAGAGCGCCTCGATGGCGACGCGCACCGCGGAGTCGGCGTCGGTGACTTGCGAGTACAACTTCTTCATCGACGACTTGGCGAAAATCGAGCCCGACCCCACCGACTGGTAGCCCTCCTCTTCCAGGTTCCAGCCACCGGCGGCGTCGAAAGACACGATGCGCCCGGCACCTTCGGGGTCGGGCGCATCGATGTCGTAGCCCACCAGCAGCGGCAAGGCGATCAGACCCTGCATCGCGGCGGCCAGGTTTCCCCGCACCATGATGGCCAGCCGGTTCACCTTGCCGGCGAACGTGAGCGGCACGCCCTCGAGCTTCTCGTAATGCTCGAGTTCCACCGCATACAGGCGGGCGAACTCCACCGCGATCGCGGCAGTGCCGGCGATGCCGGTGGCCGTGTAGTCGTCGGTGATGTACACCTTCTTGACGTCGCGCCCGGCGATCATGTTGCCCTGCGTCGAGCGCCGATCGCCGGCCAGCACCACGCCGCCGGGGTATTTCAGCGCGACGATGGTGGTGCCGTGCGGCAGCTGCCGCGTGGCGCCATCCGACTGCGTGCCCGACAGGCTCGCCGGCAGCAATTCCGGCGCCTGCCGACGCAACAGATCAGCAAACGACGAGAGGTCTATAGCGGGGCTTCTTGGAGGTGCGTAGCCCGGAACTGCGGAATTGGTGGACAGGCGATCAGAGAAAGGCCAGGTCACTGTCCGCCCTTTTGGACATACGCGCGAACGAAGTCCTCGGCGTTCTCCTCGAGGACGTCGTCGATCTCGTCCAGCAGATCGTCGGTGTCCTCGGCTAGCTTCTCCCGGCGTTCTTGGCCCGCGGCGGTGCTGCCGGCGACATCGTCTTCGTCGTCGCCACCACCGCCACGCTTGGTCTGCTCCTGAGCCATCGCCGCCTCCTGCGTTGTCTGGGCCCGTTGAATGGCTGGTTACCGATCAAGCCACACTGCCCGTTGGTCTTTCCTAGCCTACCGGTCGACCCCGACGTTCCCGGGGTTAACCGGCACCTAGCTGGTGAGTTGTTCGACCAGTTGGGCGGCGCTGTCCACCGAGTCCAGCAGCGCCCCGACGTGGGCTTTGCTGCCGCGCAGCGGCTCTAACGTCGGGATCCGGACCAGGGAATCACCACCCAGATCGAAAATCACCGAGTCCCAGCTGGCCGCGGCGATGTCGGCGCCGAATCGGCGCAGGCACTCCCCGCGGAAGTAGGCGCGGGTGTCCGTCGGCGGCTTGTCCACCGCTTCGAGCACCTGGTGCTCGCTCACCAGGCGCTTCATCGAACCGCGCGCGACGAGCCGGTTGTAGAGGCCCTTGTCCAGCCGGACGTCGGAATATTGCAGGTCCACCAGGTGCAGCCGCGGCGCCGACCAGCTCAGATTCTCGCGCTGCCTAAACCCTTCGAGCAGGCGCAGCTTGGCCGGCCAGTCGAGGATTTCGGCGCATTCCATCGGGTCGCGCTCGAGCTGGTCGAGCACGTGCGCCCAGGTTTCGACGACGTCGGACGCGCGCGGATCGGGGTCGCGGCTGTCGACCAGCTTGGCCACCCGATCGAGGTAAACCCGTTGCAGCGCAAGACCCGTCAGCTCCCGGCCGTCGGCCAGCGCCACGGCGGCGCGCAGCGACGGGTCGCGGCTGATCGCGTGCACCGCATGCACCGGCCGCGCCAGCGCCAGGTCGCTCAGGTCGATGCCGTGCGCCGGGCCCTCTTCGATCAGGTCCAGTACCAGCGCGGTGGTGCCCAGCTTCAGATAGGTCGACGTCTCGGCGAGGTTCGCGTCGCCGATGATGACGTGCAGCCGCCGGTACCGATCGGCGTCGGCGTGCGGCTCGTCGCGGGTGTTGATGATGCCGCGCTTGAGCGTGGTTTCCAGGCCGACCTCGACCTCGATGTAGTCCGAGCGCTGGGACAACTGGAAGCCGGGCTCGTCTCCGGAGGGGCCGATGCCGACCCTGCCCGAGCCGGTGACCACCTGTCGGGAGACCAGAAAGGGGGTCAGCCCGGCGATGATGGCCGAAAACGGCGTTTGCCGCGACATCAGATAGTTCTCGTGCGAGCCGTAGGACGCGCCCTTGCCGTCGACGTTGTTCTTGTAGAGCTGCAGTTTCGCGGCCCCCGGCACGCTGGCGACGTGGCGTGCGGCGGCCTCCATGACGCGCTCGCCGGCCTTGTCCCAGATCACCGCGTCCAGCGGGTCGGTGCACTCGGGGGCGGAGTATTCGGGATGCGCGTGGTCGACGTAGAGCCGCGCGCCGTTGGTCAGGATCATGTTGGCCGCGCCGACCTCGTCGGCGTCGACCACCGGGGGCGGGCCGGCCGAGCGGCTCAGGTCGAAGCCGCGGGCATCCCGCAAGGGCGATTCCACCTCATAATCCCAGCGGGTGCGCTTGGCGCGCTGGATGCCCGCTGCGGCCGCATACGCCAAAACCGCCTGCGTCGACGTGAGGATCGGATTGGCTGTCGGGTCCGATGGCGATGAAATGCCGTATTCGACCTCCGTCCCGATAATCCGTTGCATGACCTAAGCGTAGGCCGGGCGACGAAGTGGCCCGCGCGGCGGGGCGCGCGGGAGCCGGCCGATGCGATTCGCCCGGGCGAGCCCGGGGCCCCACCGATGTCCGCAAACCGTCGGTCCGGCAACGTTTTCGATTAGGCCGGGTGGGTGAGCCGCCGGCCGGAGGGTGACCCGGCATTGCGGATTGGGTCGGTCCTCGGACGGGCCGCGCGGATGATGCTGTCGCATCTTGCGACGGTGGGCTCCTTGGCCGTTCGGGCGCCCGCGCGGCCGGCGACGCCGAATACCGGTCCACCTTCCTCGACCCACTGATCGGCGACCTGCAGACCACCCTGGTGCACGCAACCGCTATCGGCGCCGCCAGGGTCGCCGTCCGTCATGTTGACGGCACCGGTACCAGTGATTAATTTCACCGGAGTGTCCGCCCCCGAATCCGGCCGCGCGGTCGGTAAGCACGCACTCGACCTGTCCGGGAAGCGCTACGGCGAGGTACTCCTGGTAACGCCCGGCGAGGCGGGGCCGCAGGCAACGGTTTACAACAGCTTCCCGCTCAACGACTGTCCCCAGGAGCTGTGGTCGGCGCTGGACGCGCACGCCATCGCCACCGAACACGGCGCGGCCGCGGCCCTGCTCAACGGTCCCCGGTATTGGCTGATGAACGCCATCGAAAAGCAGGCGCGGGGGCCGCAGATCACCAAGTCCTTTGGCGGTATCGAGATGATCCAGCAGGCCACCGTGCTGTTGTCGTCGATGAACCCGGCGCCGTATGTCGCCAACACGGTCAGTCGCCACACTGTGTTCGTCTTCAACGCCGGCCAGCAGGTGTTCGAACTCATCGATCCACAGAGCCGGCACTGGGTGATGCAGACCTGGAGCCAGGTCGCCGACGCCACTCTGTCGCGCGACGACCTACCGGGCCTTGCCGACCGGCTCGACCTGCCGGCCGGGTGGTCGTATCAATCGCGGGTCCTCACCGAAGAACTGCGCGTGGACACGACCCAGCGGCCCGCCCAGGTGCTGCAGGACAACCTGACCAACAGCTATTCGCTGGTGACCGACTGAGCCCCAAGGGCTCAGCCCGTGCCGAGCCCTACAGGTACTGGCCCAGGTTGGATTCGGTGTCGATAGCCCGCGACGCGCTCGAGCTCTTGCCGGTCACCAGGGTGCGGATGTACACGATCCGCTCGCCCTTCTTGCCCGAAATCCGCGCCCAGTCATCGGGGTTGGTGGTGTTGGGCAGGTCCTCGTTCTCGGCGAACTCGTCGACGATCGAGTCCAGCAGGTGCTGGATGCGCAGACCGGGCTGGCCGGTTTCGAGCACCGACTTGATCGCGTTCTTCTTCGCGCGGTCGACGACGTTCTGGATCATCGCCCCGGAGTTGAAGTCCTTGAAGTACATGACTTCCTTGTCGCCGTTGGCGTAGGTGACCTCCAGGAACCGGTTGTCGTCGATCTCGGCGTACATCCGGTCGACGACCTTTTCGATCATCGCCTTGATGCATGCCGACCGGTCGCCGTCGAACTCGGCCAGGTCGTCGCTGTGCACCGGCAGCGTCTCGACCAAGTACTTCGAGAAGATGTCTTGCGCCGCTTCGGCATCCGGCCGCTCGATCTTGATCTTCACGTCCAGACGGCCGGGCCGCAGGATCGCCGGGTCGATCATGTCCTCGCGGTTGGACGCACCGATCACGATGACGTTCTCCAGGCCCTCGACACCGTCGATCTCACTGAGCAGCTGCGGGACCACGGTCGTCTCGACGTCCGAGGAGACACCGGTGCCACGGGTGCGGAAGATCGAGTCCATCTCGTCGAAGAACACGATCACCGGTGTGCCTTCCGACGCCTTCTCGCGAGCGCGCTGGAAGATCAGCCGGATGTGCCGCTCGGTCTCACCGACGAACTTGTTGAGCAGCTCGGGTCCCTTGATGTTCAAGAAGTAGGACTTGGCCTCGCGGGCGTCGTCGCCGCGCACCTCGGCCATCTTCTTGGCCAGCGAGTTGGCCACGGCCTTGGCGATCAGCGTCTTACCGCAACCGGGCGGACCGTAGAGCAGCACACCTTTGGGCGGGCGCAGTGCGTACTCGCGGTACAGCTCCTTGTGCAGGAACGGCAGCTCCACCGCGTCGCGGATCTGCTCGATCTGGCGGGTCAGGCCACCGATGTCCTCGTAGCTGACGTCGGGCACCTCTTCGAGCACCAGGTCCTCGACCTCGGCCTTGGGGATCCGCTCGAAGGCGTACCCCGCCTTGGTGTCGACCAACAGCGAGTCGCCGGGCCGCAGCCTGCGCGGCCGGGTGTCGTCGTTCAGCGCGTCGGGATGCCCCTCGGGTAGGTCCTCGGCAACCAGCGGCTCGGCCAGCCACACGATGCGCTCCTCGTCGGCGTGCCCGACGACCAAGGCCCGGTGCCCGTCGGCCAGGAGCTCACGCAACGTGGAGATTTCGCCAACCGATTCGAACGTGCCGGCCTCCACGACGGTCAGGGCCTCGTTGAGCCGGACCGTCTGCCCCTTGCGCAGCAACGGAACTTCGATGTTCGGCGAGCACGTCAGCCGCATCTTGCGGCCGGAGGTGAACACGTCGACCGTGTCGTCCTCGTGCGTGCCGAGCAGGACGCCGTAACCGCTGGGCGGCTGCCCCAGCCGATCGACTTCCTCACGCAGCGCAAGCAGTTGCTGGCGAGCCTCTTTGAGGGTCTCCATCAACTTCGAGTTCCGCGACGCGAGCGAGTCGATGCGCGCTTCGAGCTGATGCACATCGCGGGCGGAGCGGGCACCGCCATGCGAGCCGACGGCGTGCTCGAGTTGCTCGCGCAACATGGCTGCCTCGCGGCGTAGTTGCTCCAACTCGGCCTCGTCGCCGCTGGACATGTCTGATTCGTGCGGTGTTCCGAAAGCTTCAGAACGCTCTGAGCTACCCATCTTGCGCTCCTTTCCCACACCGAATTGGTGCGGCGGATACTTCAAAGCTACCGGCGATTGCCGATTGATGTGCGGAGTCAAATACCCACGAAAAGTTAAGATTTTCGTCACGCTGGTAATCTCGGCCACTAATCGTGATGATCGAAAGGGCCTCAGGAGGTGCCAGCGTGACCGCAAAAAGCCTCGCCACAGGCTCGACTCGCGTCGCCGTCGTCGCCCCCTCCGCCGGTGTGACTTCCGTTGCACCCATCGGCCCGACCTTAGCGACACCCTTCGTTCGCGAAGCGGCCATAGGCGTTTAGCCGGCCGACCGACTGGATGCACCGGCCACTGCCCGTAGCGCTGAGCGCCGCCGCCGCCTTGGCGGCGGTCGGACTCGCGGCATGTTCGTCGTCGCCGCACCCGAACACCGGCTCGTCGCCCGCGTCTTCGCTCGCACCGGCCACGTCGAGCCAGGTTGCCGCGCCCAACCCGGCTCCCCTGCCGCCGCCCGAGGCCCTCACCGACGTGCTCACGCGGCTCGCCGACCCGAACGTTCCGGGTGCCAGCAAGGTGAATCTGGTGGAAGGCGCGGCGCCGGAGAGCGCGGCCACCCTGGACAAATTCACCAACGCTCTGCGCGACAACGGCTATCTGCCGATGACTTTCAACGCGAACGACATCGCGTGGTCGGACAAGAATCCGTCGAACGTGAAGGCCACCATCGCCGTTCACACCGCCCAGGCCAACAACGCCAGCTTCACCTTCCCGATGGAGTTCACCCCCTTCCAGGGCGGCTGGCAACTATCGCGACACACCGCCGAAATGCTGTTGGCGATGGGAAAGTCGCCGTCCGCTCCGACTTCGGGCGCCCCGTCGCCCGCCCCCTTGCCGCCCCCGGCACCCGCGCCGCCACCACCCGAGCCCGCCCCGGCACCGGCCCCCGC
>NZ_QMEU01000047.1 GCF_003284975.1 Mycobacterium colombiense | reverse complement strand
GCGGTCGGCGCGGCCTGCATCGCCGGGGCGTGGTTGTACACCGGCGGGTCGAAACCCTACGGCTACGCCGGTCTCGGCGAGGTCGCCGTGTTCCTGTTCTTCGGCCTCGTCGCCGTGCTGGGCACCCAGTTCACCCAGGCGCTGCGGGTGGACTGGGTGGGCCTGGTGCTGGCGGTGTCGGTCGGGGCGCTGTCCTCGTCGGTGCTGGTGGCCAACAACCTGCGGGACATCCCGACCGATGCCCGCTCGGGCAAGGTCACCCTGGCGGTGCGGCTGGGCGATGCGCGCACCCGGATCCTGTACCAGGCGTTACTGGGGACCGCGGGGCTGTTGACCCTGGTGCTCATGCTGGCGACACCGTGGTGCGCCGTCGGATTGGTGGCCACCCCGCTGGCGCTGCGCGCGGCGGCCCCGGTGCGCTCGGGCCGCGGCGGGCCCGAGCTGATCCCGGTGCTGCGCGACACCGGGCTGGCGATGGTGGTGTGGGCGATCGCGGTCGCAACGGCGTTGACGGTGACTACCTAACGACTACTACGTAAGGGCTACCCACAGTGCACGCAAAGACCTCCGAGCGCGGCGCTTCTGGGGTACCTTTGCGTCTGCTCGGCGACAGCGGAGGACCGCAATGAACAAGATTGCCGCGACCAGCGGGCCCACGAACATCGGCTTGCTCAGTGTGGGGTCATACCGACCCGAGCGGGTGGTCACCAACGACGAGCTGTGCGAGAACATCGACTCGTCCGACGAGTGGATCTTCACGCGAACCGGAATCAAGACCCGCCGGTTCGCCAGGCGCGACGAGTCCGTCACGTCCATGGCGACCGCCGCCGGGCAGGAGGCCATCGCCAAGGCGTCCCTCGAGCCGGCCGACATCGATTGCGTCATCGTCGCCACCAGCACCCATTTCACCCAGACGCCCGCGTGCGCGCCGGCGGTCGCGACCGCGCTGGGTGCGGGCGGCGTGCCCGCGTTCGACGTCTCGGCGGGGTGCGCGGGCTTCGGCTACGCGCTCGGGGTGGCCGCCGACATGGTGCGCGGCGGGACGGCCGCCAAGGTGCTGGTGCTCGGCTCGGAGAAGCTGTCCCCGACGGTGGACATGACGGACCGCAGCAACTGCTTCATCTTCGCCGACGGCGCGGCCGGGGTGGTGGTGGGCGAGACGCCCGACCAGGGCATCGGGCCCACCATCTGGGGCAGCGACGGCGCGCAGGCCACCGCCATCCGCCAGGACATCGAATGGATCGACTTCCTGGACAACCGCACCGGCGAGCGCCCGTACCTGCGGCTGGAAGGCAGCGCGGTGTTCCGGTGGGCGGCGTTCGAGATGGGCAAAGTCGGTCGCCAGGCCATGGACGCGGCGGGTGTGCGGCCCGACGAGATCGACGTCTTCCTGCCGCATCAGGCCAACAGCCGGATCAACGAGGTGCTGGCCAAGAGCCTGGATCTGCGCCCGGATGCGGTGGTGGCCAACGACATCGAGCACACCGGAAACACCTCGGCGGCGTCCATTCCGCTGGCGATGGCCGAACTGCTGGGCACCGGGGCGGCCAAGGCCGGCGATCTGGCCCTGCTGCTGGGCTACGGCGCCGGCCTGAGCTACGCCGCGCAGGTCGTGCGGCTGCCGAACGGCTAGCCGCGCCCTGATTCTTGGTCGCCGGCCCCGTCACCGACGCCGCCGGGCGGGGCGTCCCCGTGCAGCCGAGCCTGCAGCAGGTCGCGCTCGCGGCGGCGTCGTTCCCCGGCGATCGCGAGCGCGGCGGTGGCGCGCCGGCGCAGCGGGGCGAACACCCAGATGCCCAACGGCATCGCGATGATCAGGGCGAACAGCACGGCCACCACGATCGGGAACTGGCTGATGCCCGCCAGGCGGGCCACCCCATAGATGACGCCGGTGAGCGCCGCCGCCAGCAGCACCCGCGCCGCCATGTACGCCAGCACGGGTGCGGCGACGCGGTTTCCGGCGGGCGGCGCCGCGCCCCCATTCGCGGCGGGGTCCGGCGCGGTCCCGGTGCTATCGTCGCTAGCTTCTTGTGACACAAGCTGAGCCTACGGCGCGGGTATATTCGCCCGAAGGAGGTGTTGCGTGCTCTACCTGCTGCTCGTCGTGATTTTGGGAACGCTGATCTACGTCGGCTGGCGTGCGGCGCGATCGCAGGCCCACCGGCCGAAGACGCGCGTCATCGGGCCCGACGACGATCCGGATTTCCTGCGGCGGTTGGGTCACGGCGACAATCCGCGCTAGTTCGATGGCGCCGGCTTCCGCCGCCCTTGCGACCGCTGCCGGTTAGCCCAGCACTCCCGGGTTGTGCTGGTCGCCGGGGAACCCGTCGGCGACGATGGCGGCCAGCTCGGTGAGCGCCTCGCGCGTCCCGCGCCGGAGCCGGTCCAGCTCAATCTCGGCGCCCTCTTCGAGGTGCGGGTCGAACGGCACCAGCTGAACCGCGCGGCAGCGCCGGGAGAAGTGGTCGATCACCTTGTTCATGTCGACCTTGCCCGGGCGTGGCTTCACCCCGTTGATGACCGCGATGGAATTGCGGACCAGGTTCTCGTGGCCGTGGGCGTCCAGCCAGTCCAGCGTCGCCGAGGCGCTGCGGGCGCCGTCGATGGACGCCGAGCTGACCACGATGAGCGCGTCCGCCTTCTGCAGCACCGAGCTCATCACCGAGTGCAGCAGCCCGGGTCCGCAGTCCGTCAGCACCAGGCCGTAGAACCGTTCCAGGATGTCCAGGATCCGCTCGTAGTCCTGCGCGCTGAACGCCTCCGAGACGCCGGGGTCGGTCTCGGACGCCAGCACCTCCAGGCCGCTCGGTCCCTTGGAGGTGTAGCGGCGCACGTCGCTGTAGCGCTCGATGGTTCCGGCGTCGTGCAGCAGCTGGCGCACGGTCGCGGCCGTCTCCAGCGGGATCTTCTGGCTCAGCGTCCCGCGGTCGGGGTTGGCGTCCACGGCCACCACCCGGTCGCCCCGGATGGAGGCGAAAGTGGCGCCCAGCGTGGCGGCGATCGTGGTCTTGCCGACGCCGCCCTTCAGCGAGAGGAACGCCACCCGGTAGGAGCCCCGCAGGGGCCGGTTCACCTGGGCGACCAGATTGTTGTACCGGGTGGCCCGGGGGCTCTCACCCAGGTTGATCAGCCCGCCGGACAGCTTGAACAGCAGCAGCCGCCACCCGTCGGACGGCGGCGGGGCGACTGGGCGCAGCAGCATGCCGGTGGACAGTTCCGGGTACGGCGTGTGCGGCAGGTGCTCCGGACGCGGCGGCGCCCCCTTGATCTGGGTGGGCGGCGCGTCCGGGCCGGTGTAGTAGGCGCCGTACGCCGTGGGGTCCACGCGCGGGATGCCGGTCACCGGCGTGGAGTCCCAGGGCGGCATCCCGCCCGGCCGGGGCGCCGTGGGCGGCGCGGCGGGCTGGCGTTCGGGGCCGGGGACGCGACGTTCGGTGCGGAATCCGGCGAAGGCGCGGGTGGGGGCGTCACCGCCGGACTCGGCCTGCGGTTGGGCGGTCTCCTGCTGACCTGCCGCCGACGGCGTCTGTGGGGGTAGCTGCGTGGTCGGTTGTTCGGGCGCCCCCACGCCCGTCGTCGGATGCTCGGTCACTGCACTCCCCCTTGTCGTGCGTTTTTCGGCGTCTCGTTCCTATTCGGGCCGGTTGTGCACCGTCACCCGACACCCGCATAAGAATGCAGGCCGACAGTGACCAGATTAACGAAGAACAGATTAAAGACCATGGCCACGAACCCCGCCACATTGATCCAGGCGGCTTTCCTGTCCCGCCATCCCGCGGTCGACCTGGCGTGTAGGTAGGCGGCGTAAATCACCCAGGCGACGAAGGACACCGTCTCCTTGGGATCCCAGCCCCAATATCGGCCCCAGGCTTCTTCGGCCCAGATGGCCCCGAAGATGACGCCGAAGCCGAACACCGGAAAAGCGAAAATCGTCGTCCGGTAGGCGATGCGGTCCAGCGTCTGGGCGTCCGGGAACCGCTGCACCAGCCGGCTCAGCGCGGTGTGCGAGCCGCGTTCGGCGTCCGCCAGCGGCGACGTGCGCAGCAGGAACAGGATGCTGGCGATGCCGGCGACCAGGAACACCCCCGACCCCAGGCTGACCACCGACACGTGGATGGGCAGCCAGTAGGACTGCAGCGCCGGCATCACCGGCGCGGCGTTGGTGTAGAGCCAGCGACCCGACACCGTCAGCAGGATCAGCACCGGCAGCAGCAGGAAGACCCACAGCGGCCGGTATTGCGGGCGGCGCAGCACGACCGCCCCGGCGATCAATCCGCACAGGCAGGTCAGGTTGATGAACTCGTACATGTTGCCCCACGGCACCCGCAGGGTGGCCAGGCCACGCAGCACCAGGCAGGCCAGCAGCAGCCCGATGCCCAGGTACACCACGGCCAGCCCGGCCCGACCGGCGCGCTCGTCGGTCGGGCGCTGGGTCGCCTCCTCCACCACCCCGGGGGTGGCGGAGTCGGCGCTGACGGCACCGGCCAGCACCCGGGCGCGCTGATCGGCGCGGCGCCCGCCGGCTCGGGCCCCGACATAGGCCAGCTCGAAGGCCAGCAACAGCAGGGCGATCACCAAGGCCACCACCGCGGACGTGAACGCCCAGTCGGAGTAGCGCGCCAGCTCGATGTTGACGTGCACCGTATTCATTTGACGTCCACCTCTGAACTCCTTTTGGACGCTGCGGGTGTCGCGTCGCCGGGGGCTCCCAGCCCGGTCCGGGGGTACCACCCGCTTGCGGGGGACAACCGATCGGACAGTCGCTCGAACTCGTCGCCCCAACCGGAGTTGTCGGTGCGCGCCAGGCCACCCAGTTCGACGTTCACCGTACCGGGCGACCCGCCGGCGTCGGGCGTCAGACGGACCCACACCCTGCGGCGGCGCACCAGCAGCGACACCACCAGCCCGCCCATCATCGTGATGGCGAAGACGAGCACCCAGGTCTGGCCAGGGTCGTGCGAGACCTGCAGGTTGACGAATGGCACGGCCCCGTCGAAGCGGATCACCGTGCCCGCCGCCGGCCCCTGGTCGATCCGGACCGACTGTCCCGCACGCAGATTGACCCGCTTCTCCTTGGTCAAGCGGTGCTGCTCGATCAGGCGGGGGTCCAGGGTGAACAGCGACTGGGGCCGCCCGGTGTCCAGCCCGGTGTCGCCGCGGTAGATGTCGACGGCCACCGCCGGGGCGTCCAGGGCCGGAAAGCGCGACGACAGCAGCGTGCCGTCCAGCTGCTCGGTCGGCGCTAGGAGACCCTGGATGGCGATCTCGTGGTTGCGGCGTTCGGCGGCGTTGGGATAGCTGCCGGCGGGCGGGTCGATGCGCACCACGCCCGACGAGAGCAGGGTCTGCGGGTTGTCGGGCCGCCACTGCACGGTCGCCGAGCGGATCTGCCCGTCCGGGAAGGTGACGCTGAAGGTGGGCGCGTAGCCGTGCCCCTGCAGGTACACCCGGTCCCCGCCGAGCCGCAGCGGGTGGTTGACCTCCAGCTGGTAAGGGCGCCAGCGGTTGGCGCTCAGGTCGTCGCCGGACTGGTAGTCGATGTGCGCGGCGAACGAGGTGGCCTGCCCCGAGGGCAGGTAGTGCGCCGTGAAGTCGTCGACCCGGATGCACAGCGGGTGTAGCGAGGTGCCGTCGACGGTGTTGCCGGCCCGGAACGAGTCGAACGCGGCCGGCGAGGCCGAGCAGAAGCCGGGTCCGCCGTCGGCGATGACGATGACGTTGCCCTCGTAGCCGAACAGCTTGCCGACGGCCACCGCGACCAGCAGCCCCAGCAACGAGAAGTGGAAGACGATGTTGCCGAATTCGCGCAGGTAGCCCCTTTCGGCGGACACTTCCACTGTTTCTCTGACGGCGTCCGGGCCGGCCGCGTCTCCGGCGTCCCGGTGCCGGATGGCGGTGCGCCAGCCGCGCAGCCGCCCGGCCAGGGTGTTGGCCAGGGCGTTCAGCTCCTCGGCGCCGGCCTGGATCTGCCGGTGCGAGTACTTGGGCAGCCGGGACAGGTTGCGCGGGGCGGCCACCGGGGTGGACCGCAGGCTGCGGACGTGCTCGATCATCCGCGGGGTGAGGCAGCCGACCAGGGACACGAACAGCAGCACGTAGATGGCGGTGAACCAGAAGCTGGAGAAGACGTTGAAGGCCTGCAACCGATCCAGCCACGGGCCGATCACCGGGTGCGCCTTGAGGTAGTCGTCCACCTTGCCGGCGTTGAGGTTGCGCTGGGGCAGCAGTGCCCCCGGGATCGCGCCGAGGGCGAGCAGGAACAACAGCACCAGCGCGGTGCCCATCGAGGTCAGCGCGCGCCAGGTGTTGCGGCCCTTTTGAACAAGCCCTGCCAGCACGCGCCTCAAATCGGCAACCTGACGTCGGAGACGAACGCGTCGCGCAGCCAGGAGACGAAGTCGTTCCACACCCCGCTCACCAGCAGCGCCCCGACGGTGATCAGCAGGACACCGCCCAAGATCTGGATGGCCCGGGTGTGCCGGCGCAGCCAGCTCAGCCCGCCGACCGCGCCCGCCGAGCCGAATGCCAGCAGCACGAACGGGATGCCCAGCCCCAGGCAGTAGGCGATCACCAACACGATTCCGCGCGCCACGCTGGCGCCGTCGGTGGCCGAGGCCACGGTGATCACGCCGGCCAGCGTCGGGCCGAGGCAGGGCGTCCAGCCCAACGCGAAGACCGCGCCCAGCAGCGGCGCGCCGGCAACCGTCGTCAGTTGCCGCGGGCTGAACCGGGCCTGGCGTTGCAGGGCCGGGATGAGGCCCACGAACACCAGGCCCATGACGATGGTCAGCACTCCCCCGGCCCGCTGCAGCACCAGTTGGTTGGTGATCAGCGTGGTCGTCATGCCGAGGACGGCGACGGTGCCGAGCACGAACACCGTGGTGAACCCGGCGACGAACAACGCCGCGGACCCCGCGACCCGCAATCGGGCGGACCTCGCGGGCCGCGCAACGGCACAGTGCGCACCCTCCAGCGGCTGTTCGTCGACCCCGACCACCGCGGCCAGGTAAGACAGGTAGCCCGGCACCAGCGGCACCACGCACGGCGAGGCGAAGGACACCAGCCCGGCCAGCAGGCACACACCGAGGGCCACCAGAAGCGGTCCCGCGGCGGCGATCTGGGTGAGTCCGGTCATCGCTGCGCCGGCCCCGCCTTGACCGGGCTGGACGCATCCTCGCCGGCCAGCCGCTGCACCACCGGCCGCAGGTCGGTCGCCAGCAGTTCGCGCAGGAAAACCGCCGCGACGCGGTGCTGGCGGTCCAGCACCAGCGTGGACGGGATCACGGTGGTGGGGTATCTGCCGCCGAACGCGATCAGGGTGCGCATCGCCGGGTCGTAGATGGACGGGAACGTCACCTGCCGGTCGTTGACGAAGTCCAGCGCGGCCTGCCGGTTGTTGTCCCGGACGTCGATGCCGAGAAAAGACACCCCGGCGCCGCGGGTGGCGTCATACACCTGCTGCAGCTGGGTGACCTCGGCGCGGCACGGCCCGCACCACTGCCCCCAGACGTTGATGACCACGACCCGGTCCGCGAAGATGGGGTCGTCCAGCGACAGCGTGTGCGCGGGGTCGGCCAGATCGGGCCCGGACAGCGGTCCGGGGCGCCCGCGGCTGGACGGCGGGTCGTAGTAGATGTCGGTCTTGCCGCCCGGCGAGACGAATTCGAAGGTGCCGCCCTGCGCGACGGCGTCGTGCCCGGCGGAGCAGCCAAGCAGGCCGGGGACCAGCGCCACCAGCACGGCCCCGGCCATCGCCCGTCGTATCCAGCTGATCAAGACGCCGCCGGTTCGCAGTACTCGACCTCGGCCAGCCGGTCGCCGTCGTAGACCAGGGTGGTCACCGACGCGAGCCCGCACTGCCGCCGTCGCGGGTCGTGCCACAGCCGCTGGCCGGTCACGTGCAGCCGCAGCGTCCACACCGGAAGTTGGTGGCTGACGCACACCACCTCGTGGCCGGCCCCGCGGGCGCGGGCCTTGTCCACCGCCGTCTGCATCCGGGCCGCGATCTCGGCGTACGGCTCACCCCAGGACGGGCGGAACGGGTTGCGCAGCTGCCACCACACCCGCGGGTCGCGCCAGGCGCCGTCGCCGGGGCTGACGCGGCGGCCTTCGAAGTAGTTCGCCGATTCGATCAAATCCGGGTCGGTGTCCACGGCCAGCCCGTGCTTGGCGGCGATGGGGGCGGCGGTCTCCTGGGCCCGTTGCAGCGGCGAGGCGATCACCGCGACGATGTCGCGGTGCGCCAGCGCGTCGGCCACCGCGGCCGCCTGCGCGCGGCCGTTGCCGGAGAGGTGGAATCCGGGTAGACGGCCATAGAGGATGCCGCTCGGGTTGTACACCTCGCCGTGCCGCACGACGTGCACCCGGGTCTGCTCGGCCATCAGGACTTGCCTCCCTCGGCGTGCGCGGCGGCCCTGGCCGCGGCGGGCAGGGCGTTCGCGATGCGGTCGAACGCGGCGTCGTCCAGCGCGGTTGAGACGAACCAGGCCTCGAAGGCGCTGCACGGCGGGTACACGCCCGCGTCCAGCAGCGCATGGAAGAACGGCGGATAGCGCCACGTCTGGGTGGCCCGCGCGGACGCGAAGTCCGTCACCGGCGTCTCGGAGAAGAACACGCTGAGCATGTTGCCGGCACGCGGAATCTGGTGTGCCACACCAGCATTCGTGAGCGCATCGGAGAACAGGCCGGCCAGGCGGTCGGCGTTGACGTCCAGCGTCGCGTAGGCGGCGGCGTCGGCGTTGCGCAGCGTGGCCAGTCCGGCGGCCATCGCCACCGGGTTACCCGACAACGTGCCGGCCTGATAGACCGGGCCCAGCGGGGCGAGGCGCTCCATCACGTCGGCGCGACCGCCGAACGCGGCGGCCGGCAGCCCGCCGCTCATCACCTTGCCGAAGGTGAACAGGTCGGCGTCGACGGGATCGATTCCATACCAACCACTTCGGCTGACCCGGAAGCCGGTCATCACCTCGTCAATGATCATCAGCGCGCCGTGCTCGGCGGTGATCGCGCGCAACGCCGCGTTGTAGCCGGGCGCGGGCGGGACCACGCCCATGTTGCCGGGGCTGGCCTCGGTGATCACCGCCGCGATCTGGTCGCCGAACCGGGCGAAGGTCTGCCGCACGGCGTCGATGTCGTTGTAGGGCAACACGATCGTGTCGGCCGCCGTCGCACCGGTGACTCCGGGCGAGGACGGCAGGCCCAGCGTCGCCACCCCGGAGCCCGCGTCAGCCAGCAAGGCGTCGACGTGGCCGTGGTAGCAACCGGAGAACTTGACCACCTTGGCCCGGCCGGTGAAGCCACGGGCCAACCGCACCGCGCTCATGGTGGCCTCGGTACCGGAGTTGACCAGCCGGACCCGTTCGACCGGTGCCACCCGCGCGATCATCTCGGCGGCCAGCTCACTCTCGGCCGGGGTGGGCGCCCCGAACGACAGGCCCGACGCGGCCGCCTTGGCCACCGCCTCGACGACGGCCGGGTGGGCGTGTCCCAGGATCATCGGCCCCCACGAGCAGACCAGGTCCACGTAGCGGTTGCCGTCGGCGTCGGTCAGCAGGCAGCCGCGCGCCTCGGTGATGAACGGCGGCGTCCCGCCCACGGCGGTGAACGCGCGGACCGGCGAGTTCACCCCACCGGGAATGACGGCGCAGGCATCCTCGAACAACCGGGCCGACGCCGCCGTAGCCCGGCGGGCCCCGGTGGCGTGCGCGGTTGCCTGGTCACTGCTTCCCATGACGACCAGTGTCCCAGCCCGCGCGCGACATTCCACTACAGGGTGTAGCAGAACGTGCTATGGGAGGACGGCGCGGTCCCCGGTGGCCGGGTTAATCGGCGTCCTGCTCGCCGGCTTCCTGCGCCGCGAGCTGGTCGCGCTCGTTGGGAGCGCTGCGCGTGCTCGGCGGCTCGCCGCACGTCGTCCTCGGTGATGGCCTTTCCCGCAGACAACTCCTCCCCCTGCGCAGCGACTCCTCGGCGCGCCGGGCGGCCTCGTTACCCGCTGCCTCCCCCATGAGGCGACAACCCACCCGTCCCCGCGCCGACGGGTGGGTTGTCCTGGCCGGGCGCCCCGAGTTGGATAGCGGTATGCGACTGCCGCGGGCTGCTTGACCACCAGGTGATGCGGATCACGGCGATCATCGAACGGTCCGTCGGCCTGGACAGCGGTCGGCGCGGCGGCCCCGCCAACGCGGTGGTCGACTTCTCCCGCCATACGGTGTCCCTGGTCGCGGTGATCACCGATGCCGTCCGGCGCGGGCGGCCGGTGGCGGGCGTGGCCTTCGACTCGATCGGGCGATTCGCCCAGGGCGGGATCCTGCGCGACCGGATGATCCCGCGGGTGCTGGCGGCCTCCCCCGACGAGCTGCTGGACGGGTCTGGATGGGTGGATCCCGCCGCGGTTCTGGCGTGTGCGCTCGCCGACGAGAAGCCGGGCGGTCACGGGGACCGGGCCGCGGCCGCGGCCGCGCTGGAACTGGCCTGCTGGGACCTGAACGCCAAGCTGCGCGACGAGCCGGCCTGCGTGACCATCGCCCGCCACGTCGGACGAACGCCCGCGGCGTCGGTGCCGGTGTACGCCGCCGGCGGCTACTACTACGCCCACGGCGGGGTCGAACAGCTGCGCCGCGAAATGCGCGGGTACCTCGACGCGGGCTATGAGGCGGTCAAGATGAAGATCGGCGGCGCCCCGCTGAAGGAGGACCTGGCGCGGATCGAGGCCGTCATCGACATCGTCGGCGATGCCGGACGGGTCGCGGTGGACGCGAACGGCCGGTTCGACCGCGACGAGGCAACCCGGTGGGCGGCCGCGCTGGGCCCCTACTGCCTGCGCTGGTACGAAGAGCCGGGTGATCCCCTGGATTACGCGCTGAACCGGGCGGTGACCGACTGCTACGACGGCGCGGTGGCCACCGGCGAGAACCTCTTCTCGGTGCCGGACGTGACCAATCTGGTGCGCTACGGGGGGATGCGGCCCAATCACGATGTCTTCCAAATGGATCCGGGCCTGAGCTACGGTCTGACCGAATACCTCCGGATGCTCGACGTCGCGGCGGCCCACGGCTTCGACCGCGCCCGCGCGTTCCCGCACGGCGGTCACCTGATCAACCTGCACGTCGCCGCCGGGCTGGGCCTGGGGGGCTGCGAGGCCTACCCCGGCGTGTTCGCGCCGTTCGGCGGCTACCCCGATGCCTGCGCGCTGACGGCGGGCCGGATCTCGCCGAGCGACGCCGCGGGGTTCGGGCTCGAGCAGAAGACCGGCGTGGCCGAATTGATCGCGGAGCTGACCACCTGAGACGGAGAGTGCGGATGAAGATCGCGGTAATCGGCTGCGGCGCAATGGGCTCCATCTATGCGGCCAGACTGGCCGCGGCGGGCAACGACGTGTTGGCCATTGACCGCCACCAGCCCAACGTCGATCGGATCGCCCGGCACGGGCTGCGCGTCACCGGCCCCGGCTACGACCGGGTGGTGCCGCTGCGGGCCAGCACCACCGCGCCGGACGAGGCGATGGACCTGATCGTGCTCGCCGTGAAGGCCGCCGACGTGAGAACCGGTGCCCAGCAAGCGCTTCCGATGCTGGGTGTGGGCACACCGGTGCTGACCATCCAGAACGGGCTGGGCTCGGCGGAGACCGTGGCCGGCATCGTCGGCGACCAGCGGGTCGCCGTCGGCATCGCCAGCGGATTCGGCGCGGCGGCGGTGGCCCCCGGCCACGTCCGCCACAACGCCATGAAGGCGATGCGGTTCGGGGCGTACTCGTCGCTGCCGCACGCGACCGTCGAAACGATCGCGCGGGCCTGGACCGAGGCCGGATTCGACGCGGCCGCGGTCACCGACATCGCCGCCATGCAGTGGGAGAAGCTGATCTGCAACGCCGCCTACAGCGCGCCGTGCGCGCTCACCGGCATGACCGTCGGACAGGTGATGGACGATCCCGACATGGCGCCGGTCAGCCGGGCGGCCGCCACCGAGGCGTGGACCGTCGCGCGGGCGTCGGGCATCGCCGTCGCCGTCACCGATGCGGTCGAGCACGTTCGCGCCTTCGGCGCGCAAATGCCCGACGCCAAACCGTCGGCGCTGCTGGACCACGAGGCGCGCCGGGTCAGCGAGATCGAAGTCATCAACGGCGCGGTGCCACGCCAGGGCGCTCGGGTGGGCGTTGCCGCGCCCGTGAACGCGACGCTGACCGCGCTGATCAAGTCGATCGAACGGCAATGGCGTTGACTGGGCACAGCCAGGACGGGCATACGGCTGCGGCAGACGCCGGGATGAGAGGACGCCGCTGATGAGCGCCTAGCGAAGCCCGGTAAGCCGACGCACGGCACCGGTATGACAGCCGAAAAGTTCCGTGCGGCAGCGCAATCCGCGGGCATCGGCAGCGACAACGACGTGCCGCACGTGACCGAGGCGTTGATCGACAAATATGTCACCGATCTGCGGCGGCTCGGTCTGCTGAGGAGCCACGCCGGCGCGCACGCGGGGTGACCGGAGCTCAGCCGTGCGGTGACACCCGGATGCGGCCGCGGGAGCGGGCGAGGAAGTACAGCCCGATCACCACCGCCCAGGACAGCAGGCTCAGCCAGAGCTGGCTGCGCGCCGTGCGGTCGAACGCCATTTGCGTCAGCACCGCGGTAATTGCGGCCAGCGTAAGAATCGACAGCAGCGGGTAGCACCACATTTTCACCGTCAGCTTCTCGGCGGGCGTGCGGCGGCGCAGGATGATCTGCGAGCACGCGATCAGCCAGTAGACGAACAGGATGATGGCGCCCGACGAGTTGAGCAGGAACAAAAACACCGTGTTGGGCGCGACCCGCGCCATGATCACGCATCCGAATCCGACCGCCGACGAGCACAGGATCGCGACGTGGGGGACGCCGCGCCCGCTCAGCCTGACCAACCGTGCCGGCGCCTCGCCCCGCTCGGCGAGCACGAACAACATGCGCGACGCGGTGTAGAGACCGGAGTTCAGGCACGACAGCACCGCGGTCAGCACCACCGCGTTCATCACCTGATCGGCGCCGCTCAGCCCCATGTGTTTGAGCGCGGCCACGTACGGCGAGGCGCCGAGTTCCACGGAGTCCCAGGGCAACAGCACCACGAGCAGGAAGACCGAACCGACGAAGAAGATCCCGATGCGGGCCACCACCGAGCGGGTCGCCTTTTGCACCGCGAGCTCGGGGTCGCGGCTTTCCGCGGCGGCGACGGTGACGATCTCGGCGCCCACCATGGAGAAGATCACCACCACGATGGCGGCGAACACCGCACCCACGCCGTGGGGAAAGAACCCACCGTGCGATCCCAGATTGGCCAGACCACCGTGATGGCCCGGCACCAGTCCCACGACATACACCGTTCCCACCACGAGGAAGATCACGATGGTCGCGACTTTGATTCCGGCGAACCAGAATTCGAATTCACCGAACGACGACACCGAGAACAGGTTGGTCGCCGTCATCAACACCATCAGGCACAGCGACAGCAGCCATAGCGGTGCGTGGAACCAGTAGTTGAGCACCTTGCCGCCGGCGACCGCCTCGAAACCCACCACGATCACCCAGAAGTACCAATACAGCCACGCGACCGAGAAGCCCGCCCAGCCGCCCAGGGCCTTGGCCGCGTAGTCGGCGAACGATCCGGTCGAGGGGTTCGCGGCCGCCATTTCGCCCAGCATCCGCATCACCAGCACGATGAGCAGCCCGCAAAGCGCGTAGGTGAGGAACGCGGCCGGGCCGGTGTTTTTGATTACCACCCCGGACCCGACGAACAGGCCGGCGCCGATCACGCCGCCGAGCGCGATCATGCTGAGCTGCCGCTGCGACAGCCCTTGGCGCAGTTGCGGATTGCTGGCCATGCCCGGACGCTAGCGGGCTTTGCGGCCCGCAGCAACAACGACTTACAGGTACAGGTCGCGATCGCGGATCAGGGCCGTGGCGATCACGCTGATCACCGCGGTGGCAACCAGGTAGCCGCAGGCCAGCCATGGCGCCCCACCGACGGCCGCGATCAGCGAAGTGAGAATCATCGGCGTCACCCCGGACGCGTACACGCCCGAGAACTGGTAGACGAACGACAAACCGGTGTAGCGGGTGCCGGTCGGATACAGCGACGAGTACAAGGTGCCCTGGGCGCCGTAGAACAGCGCGTGCACGACACCGAACACGAGGACCATCGCCAGCCCGAACCACACCAGGTTCCTGGTGCCGAACAAGGCGAACGCCGGAAAGGCCGCCAGGCCGTAGAGGGCCACCCCGACCAGGTACACCCGTCGTGCACCGTACCGGTCGGTCAATGCTCCCGAGACGGGCAGCAGCACCGCCATCAGCAGGGCGGCGATGGTCACCACGACCAGCACCGAGACCTTGTTGAAGCCCAGGGCGCCGGTGGCGTAGCTGATCGCGAAAACGCCCCAGGTGTTGAAGGCGGAGCCTTCCGCCCAGCGAGACAGCAGCCCCAGCAAGGTGTTTCGCCGCGATCGGGGTTCGCGGACGATGTCGCGGATGGGCACGGTCGACGCCGCCTCGAGCTCGCCCAGCTCGCGAAACGCCGGGGTCTCTTCGACCCGCAGCCGCACCACCACGCCGATCGCCACCAGCAGCACGCTCAGCAGGAAGCCGATGCGCCAGCCGTAGGACAGAAACCGGGTCTGGCCCAGGGCGACCTGCAGGAAGGCGAACACGCCGGTGCCCAGGGCCAAGCCCAGGGCCAACCCCACCTGCGGGATCGCGCCATAGCGGCCGCGCCGGTCGCCGGGGCTGTGTTCGACGGCCAGCAGCACGGCCCCGCCCCACTCACCGCCGAGCGCGAAACCCTGCAGCACCCGCAGTGCCAGCAGCAGCACCGGCGCCCACGCGCCGACCTGGGCGGCCGTCGGCAATGCCCCGATCAGTGCCGTCGCGCCGCCCATGATGAGCATGGTGAGCGCCAGGCTGCGCTTGCGGCCGATGCGGTCGCCGATGTGGCCGAACACCAGCCCGCCGATGGGCCGCATGACGAACCCGACGGCGAAGGTCGCGAACGCCAAAAGCGTTCCCACCAAGGAACTCTCGTTGGGAAAGAACACCTTGTTGAACACCAGGCCCGCCGCGGTGGCGTACAGGAAGAAGTCGTACCACTCGACCGTGGTGCCCAGCAGGCTCGCCGCGACCACGATGCGCAGCCGCCGCCGCCGCTGCGCGGCGGATTCGTCTACCGTGTCGGGCGCCCGGCCGGCGGGTGCGGACGCGGGCAGGGTGGCTGCCATGACCCCTTAATGCGCCGAGGCGACCGCGAACGGCGTACCCGCGGCCGGGTGCGACTGGCGATTGGGGTGGCGCCACAACCCCATCCGCTCCAGGATCGGCAGCACGCCCTCGCCGAACCAGTAGGCCTCTTCCAGGTGCGGATATCCCGACAAGATGAAGTGGGAGATGCCCAGTTTGGCGTATTCGGCCAGCCGCTCGGCGACCTCGGCGTGCGAGCCGACCAGCGCGGTGCCCGCTCCCCCGCGGACCAGGCCCACCCCGGCCCACAGGTTGGGCGCGACCAGCAATTTGCTGCTGTCGCCGCCGTGCAGGTCCAGCATGCGGCGCTGGCCCTCGGATTCGCTGCGCGCCAGGCTGCTCTGCACGCGCTCGATGTCGGCGGGGTCGATCGCGGACAGCAACCGATCGGCCTCCGCCCAGGCCTCTTCGGAGGTATCGCGGCTGATCACGTGAATCCGCAAGCCGTACTGCAGGATCCGGCCGGCGTCGACGGCCAGCCCGCGGATCCAGTCCAGCTTCTTGGCGACCGCGGTCAGCGGTTCGCCCCAGGTGAGGTACACGTCGGTGTGCTTGGCCGCCACCGGTCCGGCCGATGCCGACGATCCGCCGAAGAACACCGCCGGTATCGGGTCGGGCGGGTTGTTCAGTTGGGCGCCCTCGACCTGAATGTGCTCCCCGGCGAAGGTCACCGGCTCGTTCGAGGTCCACAGCTGCCGCACCACGTGCAAGAACTCGGCGGTGCGGGCATACCGCGCCTCCTTGTCCAGGAAGTCGCCGTAGGCGCGCTGCTCGTGCGGTTCACCGCCGGTGACGACGTTGAGCAGCAGCCGTCCGTCCGAGTGCCGCTGGAAAGTCCCGGCCATCTGGGCGGCCAGGGTGGGACTGAGCATGCCGGGACGGAACGCGACCAGGAACTTGAGGGTCTCGGTCGATTCGACCAGCATCGCCGTCGTCAACCACGCGTCCTCACACCACAATCCCGTCGGCGTGAGGACCGCCTCGAAGCCGTTGTCTTCGGCGGCCGTACAAATCTGGTGCAGGTACTTCAGTGTCGCGGGCCGATTACCCGACATCGGCGTGCCGTGCCCGCCCGCGACCAGATTCCGCGAATCGCCGTAGGTCGGCAGAAACCAATGAAACGCGAGACTCAATTCACAATCCTCTTTCGCTCCGCTGTGGGCCCTGTGCAGCAACCGTCCATCCTGCTGAAGTCACCGCCGCGGGGCGAGGGTTGAAACCTGCGAGATTGCATCCCCGTCCGGCGCCCCCATCACCACGGCAACGCGCGGCGGTGAACGCCGAACGCGGCCGTCGGAGCGCCGGACGGACGGCGCCCGCGCACCGCATCTGCGCTGTCCCGGAAGGCAATACGATCGCAATGATTCAGGCGGCGGCAACCGGCGACATCGGCGCTACGATGACTACGATGTTCCGCGCGATGCCGCAACCCGGCGCCACCATCGCCCTGGCCGGCGACCGCCGGACGCCGGAGAAGATCACCGCTGCGTGACCGAAAGGTCACACCGGATCACACAATGCTTCCAATACGGCGTGGCTCGGCGGGTAATCCCCGGTCAGCGCGGCATTATTGCGATCATGCCTGACCTCACACGCCGAGCGGCGCTCCGGATGGGCGCCGGTGGCACCCTCGGAGCCGCCGGCGTGCTCGCATTCAGCTCCCTGCTGGCTTCCGGCACGTCGCACGCCGCGACGTTGCCGCAGGCTCCCGCGCCGTTCGAGCCGCCGACGGCGGGCAAGACCCTGCCGACCAAGCTGACCGGCTCGTTCGTCTCGGCGGCCCGTGGGGGCATCAAGACCAACTACGTGATCGCCATGCCGCCCGGCCAGACCGGCGCGCTGCGCCCCGTGATCGCCCTGCACGGGATGGACGGGGATGCCAACCAGATGCTCGACATGGGCGTCCCGGACGGGCTGACCCAGCTGGCCAAGGAGGGCAAGCCGCCGTTCGCGGTGGTCGGCGTCGACGGCGGCAACACCTATTGGCACAAAAGGACTTCCGGTGAGGACTCCGGTGCCATGGTGCTCGACGAGCTGCTACCGATGCTGTCCACCATGGGTTTCGACACTTCCCGGGTCGGCTTCATGGGGTGGTCGATGGGTGGCTACGGGGCGCTTCGCCTGGGCGCCAAGCTGGGGCCCGCACGGACGGCGGGCATCTGCGCCATCAGCCCGGCGCTGTACACGTCGTATCCGCTGAGCGCGCCTGGAGCGTTCGACAGCAATGATGACTTTGTGCAGAACAGCGTGCTGGGGCTGCCCGCGCTGAATTCGATTCCGCTGCGCGTGGACTGCGGCAACTTCGACCGCTTCTACTTCGCCACAAAGCAATTCGTCTACCAGTTGAAAACCCAACCGGCGGGCAGCTTCTCGTTGGGCGGCCATGACATCGCCTACTGGCGAAGCCAACTGCCCGGCGAGCTGGCCTGGATGGCGACCTAGCCCACGCACATGACACTTCGGGAGCAATCGGTCGCCAGCAGCCCACAGCAGGTGGCGCGGCGGACCTCCCGAAGCGGATTCCGGCCCGACATCGAGGGACTGCGCGCCGTCGCGGTGATCGCCGTCGTGCTCTACCACGCCGGCATCCCAGGAATCACCGGCGGCTACATCGGCGTCGACGTGTTCTTCGTCATCTCCGGCTTTCTGATCACCGGGCTGCTGTTTGGCGAGGCAAGCACCACGACTACCGTTGCGCTGGGCCGGTTTTACGGCGCTCGTGCCCGCCGGCTGCTGCCGGCCGCGGCCATCGTCGGCACCATCACGGCGATCGGCGCCGCCGCGGTGCTGCCGCCGCTGCAGGCGCGCAACGTGTTCCTCGACGGCATCGCCAGCGCCCTGTACGTCGGCAACTACCGGTTCGCGATGCGCGGCACCGACTACCTGATGACGGACGCGCCGTCACCGTTCCAGCACTACTGGTCGCTGGGGGTGGAGGAGCAGTTCTACCTGGTGTGGCCGCTGCTCATCATCGCCACGGCCTGGTCGCTGCGGCGCATGCCGCGCCTGCGCGGGGCCGCGACGCGCGCGACACCGTACGCGGTGATCCTCGCGATCGTGGCGGCGGCGTCGTTGACGGCGGGCGCGGTGTGGACCCGCACTTCGCCGTCGTGGGCGTTCTTCTCGTTGCCCACCCGCGCCTGGGAGCTGGCGGCCGGTGGCCTGGTGGCCCTGTCGATCCAGCAGTGGCGCCGGCTGTCGCTGCGAACGGCGTCGATCGCTGGGTGGGGCGGCCTGGCGTTGATCCTGCTGACCTGCACCCAACTCAATTCCCACACCCCGTATCCCGGCACCGAGGCGCTGCTGCCGGTGCTGGGCACCGCGCTGATCATCGGGGGCGGCGTCGGCACCGGCGGGCTCGGGCCCGGCCGCCTGCTGTGCCGCCCGGCGATGCGCGCGATCGGCCGGATCTCCTACTCCTGGTACCTGTGGCACTGGCCGGTGCTGCTGCTGATGCCGGCTCTGCTCGGTGAGCCCGCGGGGCTGCCGGCCCGGCTGAGCGCGACGGCCGTGTCGGCCGGGCTCGCCGTCATCACCCTCCATTTGGTCGAGAACCCCGGCCGCTTCGCCGCCGCGCTGCGCCGCTCGGCGAAAGTCAGCCTGGTGGTGGCGGGCGGCGCGAGTGCCGCCACCGCGTGCGCATGCATGTTGCTGCTCAACGTGATACCGGCACCGGTGGGGCACGGGGTCGCCGCTCCCCGCGCCAACATCATTGCGACGCCCCCGTCCAACGTCCCCGCGGTCAGCGCGCAGGAAGCGGCGGTTCGTCAGGCATTCGACCAGGCCCGCGTGGCGCTCGCCGCGGCCGTCGGCCTGCGAGCCGTCCCGTCGAACCTGGACCCGCCGCTGGCCAAGGCGCCCGCCGACAAGGCCGCGGTGTTCGTCAACGGCTGCGTGCGCTCCTGGCGCGACGTCGGACAAAGCGAATGCGCGACAGGCGACACCGCCTCGCCGACCACGGTCGCCCTGATCGGCGACTCGCACGCCGCCATGTGGAATCCGGCCTTCGAGCAACTCGCCGAGCAGCGACACTGGCGGCTGGAGACGCTGGCCAAGGTGACCTGCCCGCTGCAGGACCTGCGCATCGTGAGCCCGTACCTGGGCCGCGAGTACACCGAATGCGAACAGTGGCGCAACCAGATCATGGGCCGGATGAGCGCCGAACACCCGCGCCTGATCGTGCTGGACATGAGCCGGCGCTACGGCGGGGACTTCGGCTTCGCCTCCTACGACCCGTCCTGGATCGACACCCTCGGACGCACCGTGGCGCAGCTGCGCGACACCGGCGCGACCGTCCTGGTGCTCGGGCCCGCACCCGACCCGCATTCATCGGTGCCGACCTGCCTGTCCGCCCACCTCGACGACGTAAACGCCTGTACGCCAACGAAGGTCGCGGCGGTGGACGGCGACGGGATCGCCGCCGAGCAGGCGGTGACGGCCCGCAGCGGCGGCCACTACGCCGACCTGACCGGCATGTTCTGCACCCCTGACCGCTGCCCGATCGTTGTCGGCAACACGCTGGTCTTCCGCGACGACAACCATGTGACAACCGAGTACGCGCAGTTGGTGGCACCGCTTATGGGTGCGCTCGCGGACCGCGCCTTGAACGGGTGAACGGCAATGAACTTCTCGTGGCCGGCCCACGTCAGATCAGTGAAGGGTTTTTGGAGGTCTTAGGGTCATGTCTCCGCTGTTGCTGGTCTGCATCGCACTAGCCGCGCCCTTCGCCGGAATCGGCTTCCTGCATGTGCAGGACCGCCTGGAGCGCTGGGACTACCAGCGGCACGCCGACGACTGATTCGCCCATAGCAAAGGATGTCCTCGGTAGATCCGCATGGCCGCGGCCGCGGTGTACGCGATTGTGCTGATGTTTTCCCCGCGCGGCGCCCCCATGCTGGCTAACATGATCAGGATTGATCCACCGGCGGACGTGCCGCTGCTGAATTGGAGCGAGCAGAGCGTGAGCGAGCTGCCCACTGGAACGGTGACGCTGCTGCTCGCCGACGTCGAAGGCTCGACGCGGTTGTGGGAAACCCAATCCGACACCATGACGACCGCGCTCGAGCAGCTCAACCGGACGGTCAACGAGCTGGTGGCCAGCTACGGCGGCGTGCGGCCGGTCGAACAGGGCGAGGGCGACAGTTTCGTGCTGGCGTTCGCGCGGGCCAGCGATGCGCTCGCCTGCGCTCTGGAGATTCAGCTAACCATGCAGCCGCCGATCCGGATCCGCCTGGGCCTGCACACCGGTGAGATTCAGCTGCGCGACGCCGGTAACTACGCGGGAAGCACCATCAATCGGACCGCACGCCTGCGCGACCTCGCCCACGGCGGGCAGACCGTGCTGTCCGGCGCGACCGAACCGTTGGTGATCGACCGGTTGCCGGCCGATGTGTGGCTGACGGACCTAGGTGAGCACGCGTTGCGGGATCTGCCCCGCCCGGAACGCGTCTTCCAGCTCAACCACCCCGGCCTGCGCAATGACTTCCCGCCGCTGCGCACGGCGAATGACGTTGCGGGAAAACGCCTTCCGAGCCAATTGACCAGCTTCGTCGGCCGCGGCGCCCAAATCGACGACATCGCACAGATTTTGAAGGAGAACCGGTTGGTGACCCTGACCGGCGCGGGCGGAGTCGGCAAGACCCGGTTGGCGGTGCAGGTCGCCGACCGGATCGGCGCCGGGTTCTCCGGCGGGGCGTGGTTCATCGACCTTGCCCCGGTGACCAGCCCGTTGGTGGTCCCCGTCACCGTGGCCCGCACGTTGGGTCTTCCCGACCAGCCGGGCCGCTCCACGATGGAGACCCTGTCCCGCTACGTCGCCAACCGAAAGATGTTGCTGGTACTGGACAATTGTGAGCACCTGCTGGACGCCAGCGCGTCCGTGGTGGTGGCGTTGCTGGAGGCGGGACCCGAGGTCACCGTGCTGGCGACCAGCCGCGAGCCGATCGGCATCGTGGGCGAGCTGACCTGGCGGGTGCCGTCACTGTCGGTGGACGGTGAGGCCGTCGAACTGTTCGCCGACCGGGCCCGCCGCACCCGTCCGGATTTCGTTCTCACCGAAGGCAATTCGGCCGCAGTCGCAGAGATCTGCCGTCGCCTCGACGGCATGCCGCTGGCGATCGAACTGGCCGCCGCGCGCACCCGCACGCTGTCGCTGACCCAGATCGTCGACGGCCTGCATCACAACTTTCGCCTGCTCGCCGGGGGTGCGCGCACCGCGGTCCGCCGTCAGCAGACGTTGCGCGCCTCCATCGACTGGTCGCACGCCATGCTCACCGAGCCGGAACGCGTCCTATTTCGCCGGCTGGCGGTGTTCATGGGCGGTTTCGACCTGGACGCCGCGCACGCCGTGGGCGCAGACACCGATGCCGAGCACTTCCAGCTCATCGATCTGCTCGGGCTGCTCGTCGACAAGTCGCTGGTGGTCACCGAGGAGGTCGACGGCCTGATGCGCTACCGACTGCTGGAGACCGTCCGCCAGTATGGTCTGGAAAAGCTGGCCGAGTCGGGCGAGGCCGAGGTGGTGCGGACCCGCCACCGCGACCATTACACCGACACCGCGGTGGCGCTGGAGTCACGGATTCGCGGCGACGGGAAACCGTTGGTGCCGTGGGCCGAGCTCGAAATGGACAACCTGCGGGCGGCGCACGCGTGGAGTTGCGACGCAGGCGAATTCGGGCCTGCGCTGCAGGTGGTCTCGTCGCTGCAGCGAGTGTGGGTGACGCGCGGGCGATTTCGGGAGGGTGTAGCCGGCTTCGACGCGGTCTTCACCGACGAGCGTTACCGCGATGACGCCGTCGCCCCGGAAATCTGGGTACGCGCGGTGGCCGATGCCAACCTGCTGGCGGTCTGGCACTCCGTCCCGACCAGCCTGCGGCGCGCAGAGGAAGCCTTGGCCGCGGCCCGTCAACTGGGCGACCACGCCCCTCTGGTGAGCATCCTGCTTGCCTGCGCCGTACTGGCCATGAACGACGCCGCGTTGGCGGAGCCGTATTTCGCCGAGGCGGCCGACCTGGCCCGCGCCGCGGGCGACGATGCCGCGCTTTACCACGTGCGCTGCTATCAATGCTTCGTCGGCAACGTCAGCGGCGATCCCGTCGCTTCGCAGGCCGCCGGCGAGGAGGGGCGTGCCCTCGCCGACCGGCTCGGTGACAGCTTCATGTCGCGCTACAGCCGGGTGTTTCTCACCGGCGCGTTCGCGATGCAGGGCAAGTTTGCCGATGCGCTTCGGGTATCGCGCGCACTGGTCGAAGAAGCCCGGGCCGCAGCGGATCTCGCAATGGAAACATTCGGCCTCATGACGCTGGCGCAGGCGCTGACGTTCACCGGCGATGCCGCCGCGGGCCGCGCGGCGGCGCAAGCGGCCCTGGAAAACGGCGCAGCCATGGGCGGTTTCCATGAGGACACCGCGTATGTAGCGCTGGCCAACGCCGAGTTGGCAAGCGGCGACGTCACGGCGGCCAGGGCTGCATGTGAGGCGGCCTGGCGATCGACGTCTCCGCTCAAAGAGCTGTTCGTGCGCAGCCTGGCGCCCATGACCGATGCTGCCCTGGGCTGTAAAGACCTGGTGGCCGCGCGGCGCTGGGCCGACGACGCCGTTGCGCTGGTGCCGGGAAGTCACCGGGTGATGGTGCTGTCGGCGCGGGCGGCAGTTGCGGTCGCGCAAGGCGAACCGCAGCAGGCCGAACGCGACCTGTACGAGGCGCTGGAAATCGCCGAACGCACCGGCGGCTACCTGCAGCTGCCTGGCGCCCTCGAACGCCTCGCCGCGCTTGCCGCCGCCACCAATCCCGAGCACGCCGCACGGCTGTTCGGCGCGGCCGAGGGCATGCGCCAACGCCATGGCGAGGTACGCTTCCAGGTGTTTCAGGCCGCCCACGACGACTCACTGAGGCAAGTACGGGAAGCGCTGGGCGAGAGCGCATTTGAACCGGCATGGGCCGAAGGCAACGCGCTGTCCACCCAGGAGGCCATCAGCTACGCCCGGCGCGGCCGCGGTGCACGCGGACGCCCGGCCAGCGGATGGGAGTCCCTGACACCCACCGAGCGCGACGTCATCCGGCTCGTCAGCCAAGGGTTGCCAACAAAGACGTCGCGGCGCGGCTGTTCATCTCCCCGCGCACCGTGCAGAGCCATCTGACGCACGTCTACGCCAAACTCGCTGTGTCATCGCGGGTTCAGCTGGCCCGCGAAGCCGCCCGCCACGTCTGAGTCAGGTCGACAGCTGCGTGCGAATCAGCGGAGCGATCTTGTCCGCCATGTATTGGTGGCCCGCATCATTCGGATGCACGCCGTCCGCACCGATCAGGTCGGGCCGGCCGACAAACCAGTGTTCGGCGATCGGATCGATGAACGTCGCCCCCGCCGCCCCCGCCGCGCCGCCGAGAATGTCGCGGATCACAAACATCGAAGGCGGCACGTCGGCCGTCGGCCATGGCGGTCCGATCACCAGCAGCCGCGCCGCCGGCGCGAGCCGGCGCGCCAGATCCAAAGCGGCGTGGGTTTTTTCGGTCAGATACCCGGGGTCGACCCCTTGGTCGTTGCGGGAGCCGAAGAACACCACCAGCGCGTCGTCGGGCTGGACCGCCTTGGGGGTCAGGTCCTCGAAGATGCTGCCGTGGTCGCCGGGTGTGCCGTAACCGGCCCTGCCCTCCGCGGCCACACTGCCCGACACCCGCGCACCCCGCGACCCGAGCACCTGAAAGGCGCGCGACGTCCACGATCGGGAGCCCAGGCCGCCTTCATCGGTTCCGGTGGTATACGAATCCCCCACCACCGCCACATGATTCAGCCGAAAGTCGAGCGTCAGTGTCTCGTAGGTGCGCACCTGCGCCGGGTATGCGATGCCTACGCCCGCCAGAAAACTCACCCCAATGAGAAAGGTGGCCAGACGACTCACTCTCACCTCCACTGTCAACGGCATCGTCGGTTGCCGCCGCGTCCTCATCAAGTATTCCCCGTGAGTCCCGGCCCGCCGCTGAGGCGGCCGTCACACCGCGCGGGCCGAAACCGCTTCCAGCGGACGGTCTATCGGATGCAGCTTACTGTTTGGCTCGCCGGGATCGCTTCTGGCGTTGACGGCCCTGACATCGACCATCTTGCGCATCCAGCGGCGGGCGGGCTCTTCGACGCCGTGATACAGCAGCACCGAGGCGCCCAGGGCGATCGCGAGCAGGCCGATGATGTTCCACTTCCACGGGTTATCCAGGGTCGGCAGCTCGAACTGCTCCACGGCCCATCCCCAGGAGGTATGCACCAGCTCGTGCACCATGTACAGGCAGAACGAGATCTTGCCGCCGTACACCATCACTCGGGTCGACAGCACCCGCGGCAGGCTGCCCAGCCCCACCGCCAGCGAAATCACCAGCGGAACGAACAACACGTCGACGACGCCACCGCTGTCGTTCTCCACGACTCCCGATATCGGGTGCGCGCCAAACCAATACAGCACGCCCACCATGGCGGCCAGCAGCAGCAGGGAGACGTATCCGGCGACGCGGCGGCCGCGGTCGGTCAGGCGTAACCTGCGCACGGCGGCGCAGGCCAGCGCCCCGGCGGTGAACTGGGTGACGATTCGGGGCAGCCAGCTCCACGGGGTGTAAAAGTGGCCACTGGCGAGCAACATCAGCACCGGCGGCAGCGACGCCGCGAAGGCCAGGACCATCAGGCTGCGTGCCCTGGTCGCCTGTTTCATCCGCAACAGGACCAGCACCAGGACGGCGAAGAGCACGTAGGCCAGCCATTCCGCGCTGATCGACCAGGCCGGCCCGTCCCAACTCGAGTCGTCGAAGAACGGCACAAACCACAACTGCACCAACAGGATTTGGCGCACGTAGCTGATCGCCGTGAGCGAAGCCGCGTCCGGCGACGGCACATGACCGACGTGCAGGGTGAAGATCACCCACAGGGCGGCCAGGTGCAGGGTGACCAGGTACACCGGCCATACCCGGGCCAGCCGCAGCCACAGGAAATGCAGGGTCTCGCGGGTCGACCAGGACCGGCCCATGCGGTCGAGATAGTTGTAGGTCAGCACGAACCCGCTGAGGATGAAGAACAGGTCGACGCCCTGGGCGCCGCAGTTGAGCACCGGGGCCACGGCGTCCCGGAAATCGGGCGAGACGTCGCCGAGCATCGGCCGGAAGTGGAACAGCACCACCCAGAGCGCTGCCACGATGCGGAGCCCCGTCAGGGCCGTGATCTCGCCCCTGATCTCTCCGCCCCGCACGCTGCTCTTCCCGTCCGAATCGTGGCCGTTCCGTTTCGCGCTACGTCGGCTGAGCGGGAAATCTCGCCTTTTCACAAGCCCCCCGACCAGAACCGGCAGCCTTGGCAGCCTAGCAGCGCAACCGTCGGCACGGGTGGACGGTTGTGGTGTGGCAAACCGGGTTCGGAGGGTAATCCATGGGCCCGATGACCCGCTGGGCGTTTGCTCAGCGGATGGGTCGCGATGGGACAGCAAAGGCTTCTTAGCAAAGCGTTAGACACGGCTTCCGGTCCCCTTAGGCTTGCGGCCTAACGTTTTAATCACACTTTGGTGAGCGTGGAGGCGCCCCCCGAAGACCGCGCGAGCGCCACGGAGAGTGAGGGGTCTGCATGACGACCGCAGGCAACCAGACTGGGCACCACAACTGCGTATTTGACTGCGGCGGCGCGCAGGTCCGGGCGCACTACCGCCACCTGGCCACGGTGGTGCACATTCGCGGCGATATCGACGACGAGAATGTCGACCGCCTCAGCGAACACATCGCGCGGTTCACGCTCGGAGAAAACCCTGTGGTGCTCGATGTGGCGGACGTCAGTGAATTTGCTGAGGCCGGCATCTCGCTGCTGTACGCGTTCGACGCCGATTGTCGCGACGCCGGGGTGGACTGGACTCTGGTCACCAGCTCAGCGGTGACCCAGGTGCTGGATGACACCGGCCATGACGCCAGCTTCCCGATCATGCGCTCGGTTCACGAGGCGCTGCAGGATCGTGCCGAAGCCATCGTGCTGCGCCGCCGGATGGCGTTGCCGCTGGTCAGGAAGACGCCTTAGCGCGCGAGCGCACCCGCCGCAGCCTGGCACCGCCGACGACCGCCAGCGCCCCCGCTGTGGTCAACAGCACCAGCGTGAGCAGCAGCAGCTGCGGGTCATAGATCACCGAGGTGGTGGAGGGCTGCCCGTCCGCGATCGGCGCCACGGACACGGTGTGATGCGAGTGCCACCAGGACAGCCCCGAGCACACGAACGCGGCGCCGGCCAGGCCGAGCTCGAGGATCGCTCGGTAGCGGGCGCTCACCGCGCCGCCCCGGTGTCGTCATCCCACTCCCCGTCGACGGCATCGGAGCGGGAGGGCTCCACCCGCTCCTGCACCAGTGGGGTCAGTGCGGCCCGCAACTGACGATGCCGGCGCGCCCAGGCCTGGACCGTGCGGTCACCGGTGAGCTTGAGGCCGATGCCGACACGCCCGCGCGGCACGCCGACCAGTTCGCCGAGCGCCCGGGACGACTGCCAGCGCGCCAGTTCTTTCCCGGAGGCTTCGTGGTTGTCGGGCTCGGGATAGACCTTGACGATTTCGCGCACCAGAATCGTTTCGGTGCCCTGGCGCAGGGCGTCCTCGGTGAGCTCGATCGAGACGTGGATCCGTGCGGCTTTGACCTGTATGCCGAGGAACGCCGATACGAGCACCAGGAAGATCGCGGGGACCACCAGCGACACCGGGGCGCCGCTCCAGATTTCGATCAGGACCATCGCCACCGCCGCGAGCGGGCCGCACGCCAACCACCACCAGCTGGCGCCGGGTTCGTAGAACAACGGCTTGGGTGCGGTGTCGCCGCCGATCGTCATCGCAAGCCCCATCTCACGAGAGCCACCCTGCCGCATCCGCGGCCCAATACGTGAGCACGATATCGGCTCCGGCGCGCCGGATGCTGGTCAGTGACTCCAGCGCCGCGGCGCGCTCGTCGATCCAATTGTTCGCGGCTGCGGCGCAAATCATCGCGTACTCCCCCGACACCTGGTAGGCGGCGACGGGAACGGGCGAGACGTCCGCCGCGGCGGCGACCACGTCGAGGTAACTCATGGCCGGCTTGATCATCACGATGTCGGCGCCTTCGTCGAGGTCGAGCTCGATCTCGCGCAGCGCTTCCCGGGCATTGCCCGCCTCCTGTTGATAGGTGCGCCGGTCGCCGGACAGACTGGAGCTGACCGCCTCACGAAACGGGCCGTAGAACACCGAGGCGAACTTGGCGGCGTACGCCAGGATCGCCACGTCGGTGAAGCCGGCGGCGTCCAACCCGTCGCGGATCGCGCCCACCTGCCCGTCCATCATGCCGCTCGGCCCCACCACGTGAGCGCCCGACTCAGCTTGCGCCACAGCGAGTTCCACGTACCGGGCGACGGTGGCGTCGTTGTCGACCCGGCCCCGGCCGTCCAGGACGCCGCAGTGCCCGTGGTCGGTGAACTCATCCAGGCAGGTGTCGGCCATCAGCACGGTGGCCTCGCCGAGGTCCTTGGCCAGGTCTCGCAGCGCGACGTTGAGGATCCCGTCGGCGTCGGTCCCGGCCGAACCGACCGAATCCTTGTCCGCGTCGCGAGGCACGCCGAACAGCATCAACCCGCCCACCCCGGCGGCGACAGCACTGGCGGCCGCGCTGCGCAACGAATCACGGGTGTGCTGCACCACCCCCGGCATAGACGTGATCGGCCGGGGTTCGTCGATGCCGTCGGCGACGAACATCGGCAGCACCAAATGCCTTGGCTCCAAGGAGGTTTGCGCCACCAGACGGCGCAATGCCGGGGTGGTGCGAAGCCGACGCGGGCGCTGCCGCGGGTAGGACACTAGCGCCTGCGGCTCTTTTTGCGCGGCGGCGGCAGCGCACCCTCGGCGCGCAACCGCGCGGCGTGTTCGGCCAGCGCGTCGACCAACGGACCAACCGCGGCGGTCTCGGGCTGGACATCCACCCGCAGACCGAATTCGGCTGCGGTCTCTGCGGTTTTGGGACCGATGCAGGCGATGATCGTCCGGGCGTGCGGCTTGCCGGCGATGCCGACCAGATTGCGCACCGTGGAGCTGGACGTGAAGCACACGGCGTCGAAACCACCGGTCTTGATCATCTCTCGCGTCTCCGCCGGTGGCGGGGCGGCCCGCACCGTCCGGTAGGCGGTGACATCCTCGATCTCCCAACCACGTTCGCGCAGGCCCTCGGCCAGCGTCTCGGTGGCGATGTCCGCACGCGGCAGCAGGACCCGGTTGACCGGGTCGAAAATGCTGTCGTAGGGCGGGAAGTCGTCGAGCAGGCCCAGCGAGGACTGCTCACCGGCCGGTACCAGCTCCGGGCTGATCCCGAACGCCCGCACCCGGTCGGCGGTCGATTCGCCCACACACGCGATCTTCACTCCGGAGAACGCGCGCGCGTCCAGACCGAACTCGCCGAACTTCTCCCACACCGCGCGCACCGCGTTGGTGGAGGTGAACACCACCCACTGGAAGCGGCCGTCGACCAATCCCTTGACGGCCCTTTCCATCTGAGCGGGGCTGCGCGGCGGCTCGACGGCAATGGTCGGTACCTCGATGGGCAGCGCGCCGTAGGACGTCAGGCGTTCGCTCATCTCGCCGGCCTGGTCCTTGGTGCGCGGCACCAGCACGGTCCAGCCGTACAGCGCGCGGCTCTCCCACCAGTTCAGCTTGGCCCGGCTGGCCACCGTCTTGCCGATGGTCACCACCAGCGGTCCGGTCAGCGGACCGGCGGGGTCGGTGCCGCCCAGCACCGCCGAGTCGGTCAGGCCGTGCAGCGTGGTCTCGATCGAACGCTGCTGGCAGGTGGTGCCGTGCGCGGTCACCACGCACGGGGTGTTCTCGGCGAGCTCGTGCTCGATCAGGGTGCGTGCCGCGTCGGCCAGGTGCGACGACGTGGCCTGCAGGATCAGCGGACCGGGCGCGGCGGCCAGCGCCTCCCAATCCACCTGTGGGTCGCGCACGTCGGCCACGGTGTGCGAAGAGCCCAGCGGCAGCCCCGCATACGTCGGCACGGCATCACTGGGGGCCAGCCCCGGCACGATCTCGATGTGCAGGTGGCTGCGCGCGACGGCGTTCACCTCGGTGATGACCGCGTCGACCGTCAGCGGGTCGCCGGCCACCAGCCGCACCACGTCCACGCCGGTGCGGGCCTCGGTGGTCAGCGTCTTGGCCACCTCGGCGGGATCACCCAGCGCCGGGCGGATGTCGGGACCACCGGAGATCACCGCCGGCTGCGCCTTGGTCGGCTCGGATCCGCCGTCGCCGGTGGAGGCGACCGGCTCCGCCGGAGCCGGGCCGGAAACCGGCGGCAGGTCTTTGCCGATCAGGGCCAGCACCGGCTCGGGCACGTCGGGGTCGGTGAACACCAGGGCGGCGTTCGCCAGCACCGTGGCGGCCCGGGTCGTCAGCAATCCCGGGTCACCCGGGCCGGAGCCCACGTACGTGATGCGGCCGGGTGTCGGCTTACGCCCTCGCGTCGTCATTGTCGCTCCCACGTAACTCGCTTTTATTTTCCTCGCGTCGGGTCTTGCCGCGCGCCGCTCATCAGTTCTCGGGCGCCCAGCTCGAACAGCTCCGCGGCCACCGAGAGCCCAAGCTCTCGTGCCCGACCGGGACTGCCGATACCGGACGCGCGGATCACATCAGACCCGTCCAGCGCCGCCACGCAACCGCGCAACGACAGCTCTTCGAAGATCCGGCCTTCCTCATCGATGGACTCGACCACTTCTGCGATCGCGCCCACCGGTGCGGAGCAACCGGCCTCCAGTTCGGCCAGCAGGGTTCGCTCCGCAGTGACCGACGCCCTCGTGTCGGCGTCGTCCAGTTCCGCCAGCACCGCCGCTAACCGGCTATCGCCGGCACGGCATTCGACGGCGAGCGCGCCCTGAGCCGGTGCTGGCAACATCTGCACCGGCTCTAGCGTCTCGGTGACATCGTCGAGGCGACCGATCCGGGCCAGTCCCGCCCGGGCTACCACGATCGCGTCGAGATCACCACTGCTTACCCTGTTCAACCTGGTATCTAGGTTGCCTCGTAGGGGGCGGATTTCCAAACCGAGACCCAATGCTCTAAGCTGCGCGGCCCGCCGCGGCGACGAGGTGCCCACCAGCGAACCGGCCGGCAACTCCGCGAGCACCAACCCGTCGCGCGCTACCACCGCGTCGCGCGGGTCGTTGCGCATCGGTATGGCCGCCAGAGCAAACCTCGGATCCTCGGCGGTGGGCAGGTCCTTGTGGGAGTGCACGGCGGCGTCGACACGGCCCTCTTCCATGGCCTCGCGCAGGGCGGTGGTGAAGACACCGACGCCGAGGTCTTCGATGGGCGCCGACGACCGGTCCCCGGCGGTGGTGATGGTCACCAGCTCCGCCGGGTGTCCCAGCGCGATCAAAGCATCTCGGACCGTTCCGGCCTGGGTGGTGGCCAACAGGCTGCCCCGCGTGCCTATCCGGATCACGTTCGCCAATCGGCTACTCGGCGGTTTGCTGCGGGGTTCCCGCGTCGAATCCGCTTGCGATGACCGGCAATTCGCCCGCGGCCACGGCATCGACGGCGGTCTGGTCGAGTTCGAAGAGTTCGCGCAGGGCCTCGGCGTAGCTGTCGCCGCCGGGCGCGCTGGCGAGTTGTTTGATCCGCACGGTCGGCGCGTGGAGCAGCTTGTCCACCACCCGCCGCACGGTCCGGGCCACCTCTTCGCGCTGGGCACTCTCGAGCCCGGGCAACCGGTTATCGAGGCGCAGCAGCTCCGCTTCGACCACGTCGGCGGCGCGCTGACGCAACGCGGTGACCGTCGGCGTGACCTCGGCCATCCGCTGGCCGGCGAGATAGGCAGCAACTTCGGTGGCGACGATGTTGCGGGCGGCGTCGACGTCTGCGGCCGCGGCGTGGGCCGAGGGCTCGTGCTGGACGCGGTCCACGTCGACGACCCAGACGCCGGGCAGGCCGGCCACCGCCGGGTCGACGTCGCGCGGCATGCCGAGGTCGCAGATCACCAGGGGGCTGGCCTCTTCGTCGCGGTGCGCGGCGGCCAGGGCGTGGTGCACGTCGGCCAGCGAGATCACCGGGGTCACCGCCCCGGTACAGCTGACGACGACGTCGGCGCCTGCCAAGGTGTCGGCCAGCCGGTCCAACGGCAGGGCGTCGGCCGGCACCCCGGTGTCGCGAATCTTGCGGACCAGGCGCTGGGCCCGGGACAGCGAGCGGTTGACCACGTGCACATGCCCGATGCCGGCCCGGGACAGGTGCGCCGCGGCCAGGGCGCCCATCGCTCCGGCGCCGACCAGGACCGCCGACCTACCGGACAGCCCGCCCAGCCGGCGCTCGGCCATGTTCAGGGCGACCGACACCACCGAGGCGCCGGCGGCGTCGATGGCGGTTTCGGAGTGCACCCGCTTGCCCACCGAGAGGGCCCGCTGGGCCAGCTCGTGCAGGACCCGGCCGACGGTGCGATTGGTCTCGGCGTCGGCGTAGGCGCGACGGACCTGGCCGAGCACCTGCTGCTCGCCGATCACCGCGGAATCCAGGCCGCTGGCGACCGCGAACAGGTGCTCGACGGCGGCCTCGCTGTACCGGACGTAGGCGTATTTGGTGAGGTCGGCCATCGACATGCCGGACTGTTCCGACAGCACCTGCCCGATCACGGCCAACCCGCCGTGGAACGCGTCGACCACCGCGTAGACCTCGACCCGGTTGCATGTAGACAGCACCATCGCCTCGGTCACCAGCGGCGACTGCAACACCCGGTCGACGATCTTGCCCTGATCGGCCTCGTCGATGCTGAGTTGTTCCAGGACGGAGACCGGCGCACTGCGGTGCGAAACCCCGAAGAGCAAGACGCTCACGGCAGCATCACCTGGCCAGCTCCCTTGCTTCTTCCAGTAACTGAACTGCTGTCCACGGTAAACGTTTATCAGCTGGGCTACCAAATAATTGTCCGGCGCCGACCGGGCGGGCGGCGGCTGACCGGTCAGCGGCCGAGATCGGCCCGCAGCCGCGGCTCGTCGATCTCCCAGTAGCTGTGTTCGCGGCCGTCGAGCAGGATCACCGGGAGCCGGTCGCCGAACTCGGCCCGCAGCGCGGGATCGCCCGCCGCGGCGGCCGCGTCGACGTCGGTCATCGACAACTCGAAGCCCAACTCGGCGGCCAATTCGACCAACCGGTCGTGCACCCGCTCGCAGATGGCACACCCGTCGCGGGTCAACAGCTCCACCTGTCGCCGGCCGGTCGCCTCACTCATGGGCACCAGTGTGGCATCGGTGACTTGTGGGGCCATCTACCTGGCGTTATGTTCCGACTATGGCCGACGAAACACTGCGGGTCGATCCTGTCGTGATGCAGGCTGCCGCCGCCTCGCTCAGCGGTGCGGCCGAGCAGCTTTCGGCCCAGCTGTCCCAGCTCGACGATCAGGTGGGCCAGCTGCTGGGCGGTTGGCAGGGTGTGGCCGGCAGTGCGTACGGATCCGCGTGGGAGCTGTGGCACAAAGGCGCCCGCGAGGTTGAGCTCGGGCTGTCGATGCTGGCGCATCTGGTCGGCCAGGCCGGCGCGGCGTATCAGGCCAACGAGGCCGGATCCGCCCAGGCGGAGCGCGGGGTGCGCGGTGGCTGAGGCGTTTCGGGTTGATCCGCAGGCGCTGGCCGACGCAGTGCAGCGGATGGCGGCGTTCCAACGCTATGCCGAAGACATGATCGCCGAAATCGATTCGCGGGTAACGCGTTTGCACGCAGCGTGGACGGGCGAAGCCGCCGCGGCACACGCCCAGGCGCATCAGCACTGGGTTCGCGGCGAGGCGATGATGCGCCAGGCGCTGACGCAACTGGAGAAGGTGGCCACGACCGCGCACGGCAACTACACCGGCGCGATGTCGACGAATCTCGGTATGTGGTCGTGACTGAATGGCGCCGCTGGCGTGTGACCCGACTGCCCTAGACCGAGCCGGTGCCACGGTCCTGACCACCGGCGTTTCCCTGGGTTCGCTGATCTCGACGTTGACCACGGCGTTGGCCGACACGGCGGGCATGGCCGGTGACGATCCGGTGGGTGCGGCGCTGGGCCGCGCGTACGACGGCGCAGCGGCCAAGGTGATCGAGGCGATGACCAGCACCCGCAATGGGTTGGCCAGCATCGGTGACGGGGTGCGGATGTCGGCGCACAACTATGCGCTGGCCGAGGCGATGTCGGACGTGACGGGCCACGCCGCAGTTCTGCCGACGCCGCCGGTGACCGCGCCGCTGACCGCGGCGTCTCATCCCCCATCCGCGGTGGGAACCGGAAGCAGCGCCCCGGCGGGTTGGAGTTGGGTCGCGCCCTATATCGGAATGATCTGGCCCACGGGCGATTCGGCTAAACTACGCGCCGCCGCCGCGGCATGGACGACCGCGGGTGCCACCTTCATGACGACCGAGTTCGCGGCCGGCGGCGCCACCATGGCCACCGTTGCGGCGCAACAGATTCCGGAAGGCGCCGCCATCAACAAGGCGTTGACCGACGCCTCTGGTGCCGCCATCAGCGTTGCGGGCCAATGCCAGACGATCGCGGCGCAACTCAATAGCTACGCGGCCAAGATCGACAAGGTGCACGCGGCGATCCTGGACCTGTTGTCGCGCATCTGCGATCCGCTGACCGGCATCAAAGAGGTATGGGACCTTCTCACCGACGAAGACGAAGACGAGATCAAAAGAATCGCAGACGACATCAAAACGGTGGTCGACAACTTTTCCCGGGAAGCCGAAACGCTCGCCGACCAGATCAAGGCCACCATGTCGGCGGCCGCCACCGCCGCGAAGGATATGGCCCACTGGGCCGACAAAGAGTGGGACCACTTTCTGCACGGGACGCCGGTGGGTAGGGCGCTCAATCAGGTGGGCCAGACCCTCAAAGGCGTGGGCGTTGAGGGGTATGACTTCCTCGAGCAGCTTGCGAAATTCAGCCCGAGCCGGCTGCAAAGCGATCCGGTGGGTTACGCCAAAGACGTCTACGGCATGGTCTCCGCGGAGTTGCCTCTCGTCGGATTGGGGCCCGACGGCGGGCCCGGTGTCGCCGAATCCTGGAAGGCAGTGGGCAAGGACGTCACTCACTGGGACGAGTGGGCCAAAAACCCCGCAGAAGCGCTCGGAAAATCGATCTTCGACGTGGCCACCTTCGCCTTGCCCGGTGGACCTCTCTCCAAGCTGGGAAAGGTCGGTCACGGCGCTGCCGACGCGCTGAGAGGTTTGAAGAAGCCGCCCGAGCTCAAACCGCCCGAGGTCAAACCACCGGAGGTCAAGGCTCCCCCGTCCCCTCCCAAGCCACCGGAATCGGGCCAGCCGGCACCAGCGCCCCAGGGGAAACCGGGGCCCTCGGGCAAGCCGGCGCCCGCACCCGCCGACGGTCCGCTGCCGCACAGCCCCACCGAATCCAAGCCACCGCCGGTCGAAAAGCCCCCGGCCGAGCCGCCCAAACCGACCGCGACGCCGGGCGAGCCCGGCGGTA
>NZ_QMEU01000046.1 GCF_003284975.1 Mycobacterium colombiense | reverse complement strand
GCTTGTCGGCGCCCAGCCCGGCGGCCACCTTCACCAGCGGCAGGCCCGGCGCCGCCCGGTCCGGTTTGGTGGGCGTCGGCCAGCACGGCCCGACGCAGAAGTAGTCCGCTTCGCTGCGCGCGGCCGCGGCGGCCTCATCGGCGCTGTGGGTGGACGAGCCGAGCAGCATGTCCGGCCCGACGATGTCGCGCGCGATCGCCAACGGCAGGTCGCCCTGGCCGAGGTGCAGCACGTCGGCCCCGGCCGCGCGGGCGATGTCGGCGCGGTCGTTGACGGCGAACAGGGCGCCGTGCCGGCGTGCCGCGTCGGCCAGGACCTGGCACGCCGCCAGCTCCTCACGCGCCTCCAGCGGGCCGAACCGCTGCTCACCGGCCGAACCCTTGTCGCGCAGCTGGATGATGTCCACGCCGCCGGCCAGGGCGGCGTCGGCGAATTCGGCCAAATCGCCGCGCTCACGGCGTGCGTCGGTGCACAGATAGAGTCGCGCCGCGGCCAGAGCGGAGAGTGGTCTATTCGAGGGACGGTGCACACCGAGACGCTAGCGCGCTAGCGTGGAGCCGAAGAGAACCACTAGACACGGGAGTCCCGGGTAGTCGAGGCGACTGCGGGGCTGAGAGTGGGCACAGCCGGAGCCACCCGGACCTGCCCTTACCGTCACACCTGATCCGGATCATGCCGGCGAAGGGAGGCTCGAGAATGACCGGGATGCCCTCGGGACCCCCATTGGGGTCCCTGGCCGTCATCGGCGGCGGCGTCATCGGGCTGGCGGTGGCGCGCCGCGCCGCGCAGGCCGGCTGGTCGGTGCGGGTTCATCGCAGCGACCACCAGGGCGCATCCTGGGTGGCCGGCGGCATGCTGGCGCCGCACAGCGAAGGCTGGCCCGGCGAGGAGCGGTTGCTGCGGCTGGGCCTGGAATCGCTGCGGCTGTGGCGCGAGGGCGGTTTCACCGACGGGCTGCCGCCCGGGGTGGTCACCGCGCGCGAGTCGCTGGTGGTGGCCGTCGATCGCGCCGACGTCGCCGACCTGCGCACCGTCGCGGACTGGTTGTCCGGCCAGGGGCACCCGGTGGTCTGGGAATCGGCGGCCCGCGACGTCGAACCGCTGCTGGCGCAGGGCATCAGGCACGGCTTCCGGGCGCCCACCGAGCTGGCCGTGGACAACCGCGCGGTGCTCGACGCGCTGGCCGCCGAGTGTGAGCGCCTCGGGGTGCGGTGGGCGCCGGCGGTGCACGACCTGTCGCGCGTCGAGGCCGACGCGGTGGTGATCGCCAACGGCATCGACGCACCGGCGTTGTGGCCGGGCCTGCCGGTGCGCCCGGTGAAGGGCGAGGTGCTGCGGCTGCGGTGGCGCAAGGGTTGTATGCCGTTGCCGCGGCGGGTGGTTCGCGCCCGGGTGCACGGACGGCAGGTGTACCTGGTGCCCCGCGCCGACGGGGTGGTCGTCGGCGCCACCCAGTACGAGCACGGGCGCGACACAGCCCCCGTTGTCTCGGGGGTGCGCGACCTGCTCGACGACGCGTGCGCGGTGCTGCCGGCGCTGGGCGAATACGAGTTGGCCGAATGCGCCGCCGGGCTGCGCCCGATGACCCCGGACAATCTGCCGTTGGTGCATCGCCTGGATGCGCGGACGCTGGTTGCCGCCGGCCACGGCCGGTCGGGATTTTTGTTGGCGCCCTGGACGGCAGAACAGATCGTTTCCGAACTGGCCCCGGTGGGAGCACACCCATGATCGTCCTGGTCAACCAGCAGAAGGTCGACGTCGACGCGCCCATCACGGTCGCCGCGTTACTGCAGTCCCTGGGGTTCCCGGACCGCGGGGTGGCCGTGGCCATGGACGACGCGGTCCTGCCGCGATCTCGTTGGGCTACAGAGCTTTTCGACGGTGCCCGGCTCGAGGTGGTGACGGCGGTGCAAGGTGGCTAAAAGCGAGATGCCCAAGCTGACCATCGCAGACCGCAGCTTCGCGTCGCGGCTCATCATGGGGACCGGCGGCGCGAGCAACCTCGCGGTGCTCGAAGAGGCGCTGGTGGCCTCGGGCACCGAGCTGACCACCGTAGCGATCCGCCGCGTCGACGCCGAGGGCGGCACCGGATTGCTCGATCTGCTCAACCGGCTGGGCATCACCCCGCTGCCCAACACCGCGGGATGCCGCGGCGCGGCCGAGGCGGTGCTGACCGCACAGTTGGCGCGCGAGGCGCTGAACACCAACTGGATCAAGCTCGAGGTGATCGCCGACGAACGCACGCTGTTGCCCGACGCGGTCGAATTGGTGCGAGCCGCAGAACAATTGGTCGACGACGGGTTCGTCGTGCTGCCCTACACCAACGACGATCCGGTGTTGGCGCGCCGGCTCGAGGACGCTGGCTGCGCGGCCGTCATGCCGCTGGGTTCGCCGATCGGCACCGGCCTGGGCATCACCAACCCGCACAACATCGAGATGATCGTCGCCGGGGCTGGCGTTCCGGTGGTGCTCGACGCCGGCATCGGAACCGCCAGCGATGCTGCGCTGGCGATGGAATTGGGTTGCGACGCCGTGCTTCTGGCGACCGCGGTGACCCGGGCCGCCGATCCGGCGGCGATGGCCGCCGCGATGGCCGCCGCGGTCACGGCCGGGTATCTGGCCCGGCGCGCCGGACGGATCCCGAAGCGGTTCTGGGCGCAGGCTTCCAGCCCCAGCCCGAGCCAATGAATCGTTATGTGGCGCTGGGCAGTTCGATGGCCGCGGGCCCGGGCATCCGTCCCCGCGCGGCGGGGGCTCCGCGATGGTCGGGCCGATCCGCACGCAACTACGCCCACCTGATCGCGCAGCGTCACGGCTACGACCTGGTCGACGTCACCTTCTCCGGGGCGACCACCGCGAACGTGCTCACCGAAAGCCAGCGCGGGGCGCCACCCCAGATCGCCGCGCTGGACGGCACCGAAAGTCTGGTCACCGTCACCATCGGCGGCAACGACGTCGGCTACATCCCGCTGCTGATGGCCGCGTCGCTGCCGCGGGCACTGCGGCACCTGCCGTTGCTCGCCGACCGCATCACCGAACTGCTGGACCGCCGGGCGCGAGATGTGGCCTTGGACGCGGTGTTTGAATCGCTGTGCGCGGTCGGCCGGGTGGTGCGCCACCGGTCCGCGGGGGCACGGATATTCTTCGTCGACTACCTGACGATGCTGCCGCCGCCGGGTGTGCCGGCCGCGCCGCTGTCGAGCGCCGACGCCGACCTGGGTCGCCATGTGGCCGCGACGCTGGAGACGATGACGGCCGATGCTGCCGCGGCTACCGGCTGCGGACTCATCCGTGCCGCCGCGGCCAGCCGGGAGCACCACGCATGGTCGGCAGAGCCCTGGACGACGCTGCCCACCCGCTTGGGTGTGTCATTGCCCGGACGCCCCGCTCCGTTGCACCCGAACGCCGATGGGATGCGCGCGGTAGCGGATTTGGTTGCGGCCGCGCTCTAAGCGTCAGCCGTTGGTGCGCCACCACTGGTAGAGCGCGTTGACATCGGAGTTGGCCGACGTGAGGTGTCCCAACACGTTTTTGGCGTCGGTGGTCCAGGTCAGCGTCGCGTAGTTCTTGTAGGTGCCGCAGGCGATCTGGCCGCCCGTCTGGCCGTTCTGCTTCCAGGTTCCCGGTGACTGCCCGGCGTCCCCGCACGCGGCCAGGGACACGTCCTTGATCGTGGAACTGAACGCGGAGCCCAGGTTGGTGCTGTTGGAGAAGAGCGCGTAGACACCCGATCCCGGTCCGCTGGAGTCCGGGCTTTGCCCGCACACCAGTTCGGCCAGCTCGCCCGCCTCGGTCAGCTCTTGGGACTTGCAGTTGTTCAGGCCGTAGCCCTTCGACAGCGAGGCGGCCAGCGTGTTGAGGTCAGCCGCGTTACCCGTGTTGGGTTCGGCGCTTGCGGTGGCACAACCCGCGAAAGCCAAACTGCCCGTAAGGGTTGCGGCCGACACGACTCGCAGCGCGGTGTTGAGATGTGACATTTTCCTGACTCCCTGCGGTTGATGGAAATAAAGAGGGGCGAACGTCTCTCGTCATCTGTTCTTGAATCGGTTGCGGCCCTTCGCCGCATCTCACCCGTTGGCGCGCCACCACCGGTAGAGCGCAGCCACGTCGGTGTTGGACGCGCGCAGGTAGCTCAGCGTGTTCTTGGCGTCGGTGGTCCAGATGATCTCGGCGCCGTTGCGGTACGTGCCGCAGGCCGCGTGACCGGCGCTGCCGGCGGCGCCGTCCTTGTGCCAGGTCGACGGCGACTGGATGGCGTCCCCACAGGGGGTCAGGACGTCCTCTTTGATGGTGGCCTTAAACGAGGTGGCCAAGTTGGCGGCGTTGGTGAACAGGACGTACTTGGCCTGAACCGGGCCGCTCGGGTCAGGACTCTGCCCGCAGGTGAGTACCGCCAGTTGCGCGCTGCGGTCGATGTTTCCGGCAGTGCAGTTGTTCAGGCCGTAGCCCTTCGACAGCGAGGCCGCAAGCGCATTGATATCCGACGGGTTGCCGGTGGTGGCGGGATCCGCGCTCGCAGTGACGCCGCCCGCTAAGGCTGAACCGGCCGCGAGGGCCGTTAGGACCGCTGCGCTCAGCACGTTGCTGAAATCAGACATTAATGGCTCCTTAACGGCGACTTCTAAACACGGATAGTAGGTCTATGCCGTGGTAAAGCAATACGTTCCGCAGGCAATTGTCTGTGTAGGCATCCTTCGCCGGCCCAACGGGCAGAGGTCCAGTAAAATGATAGTGCCGCGTGGCTCGGCGCGCCCGTTGGCGAATTATGTTGAGCCCGGCGGTAATCGACCCGCCCGGTGAATGCGGTGGTGTCTTCGGCGCGTTGCGCCCGGCGCGGCCCTAAACCAGATTTTGCATTGCTAGTGCCGATCAGAGTCCGCTCGGGTATGGTTAGCACCGCTTTACGTCAGCTAACTTCTCTGGACTGGAGAATCCATGACACAACCCCCTCCTCCGCCGCCCAATTACCCGCCGCCGTCTCCCGGTTACCCGCCGCAGCAGCCGGCCGGCGAAGCGCCGAATAACTATCTGGTGTGGTCGATTCTGGCGACCCTGTTCTGCTGTCTTCCCTTCGGCATCGTGGCGATCGTCAAGTCGAGCCAGGTCAACGGGTTGTGGGCGCAGGGCCGCTACGCGGAGGCGCAGGCGTCCGCCGAAAGCGCCAAGAAATGGGTGATCTGGTCGGTGGCCATCGGCGTCGTCGTGGGCATCATCTACGGCATCCTGATGGCGGTCGGTGCGCTCAACACGAACACCAACGCGGCACTCGCCGCGATGTTCTAAAGGTTCTAGAGTTCGATCATGGTGACCCGCTGGGGGGCGGCGCACGCGAGCTTGGGTGCGCCACTGGTGGTGGCAGCATCCACGACGCTGATGTGCGCCGCCATCTGGGCGGGTGACCCGACCACCCCGAACGGTCCGCTGCCGGTTTGTCCCACCAAGGCGTTGTTGGGGATCGACTGTCCCGGCTGCGGCAGCTTGCGGATGGTGTATTCGCTCTTGCACGGCAACCTGTTGGCGGCCGCCAGGTTCAACGCGTTGGGCCTGGCGGCTGTCGTGCTGCTGACGTGGGCCTATTTTTCCTGGACATACGGGCGCCTGGTGGGCCGGCGCATCCGCAGCTGGCAGCACCGTCGCTGGGCCGCCGCCGTGACGCTGTCGCTGGTGCTGGCCTGGTTCGTGGTGCGCAACATCCCGTTTGCGCCCTTCAGCGCACTGCATGTCTGATACCGCCGTGTCCTGATCCGGGCCGGTTCGGCGGCGGTCTAACCTGGGGCGCGATGCTGAACAAATCCACAACGATTCCGGCGATGCTGGCCGTTGTCGCCCTGACCGCGTTCTCGACCGGCTGTTCGCATCGGTCGTCCGACTCGCAGCAAACGCACCCCGGCGCGGCCGAATTCGCCGCCGGTCTGCGTGACAAGGTCACCACCGACGCGATGATGGCCCACCTGTCCAAGCTGCAAGACATCGCCAACGCCAACAACGGCACCCGGGCGGTGGGCACGCCCGGCTACGAGGCCAGCGTCGATTATGTGGTGAACGTCCTGCGCGGCAGCGGATTTGACGTGCAGACCCCGGAATTCTCGGCGCGCGTGTTCCACGGCGAGAAGCCGGTGCTCACCGTCGGCGGCAGATCGGTGGAGGCGCACGCGCTGGACTTCAGCCTGGGTACCCCGCCGGACGGGGTGAGCGGGCCGCTCGTCACCGCTCCGCCGAACAACTTGGGTTGCGCGGCCGCCGACTACGCCGCCCTGCCGCTGCAGGGCGCCGTGGTGCTGGTGGACCGCGGTACCTGCCCGTTCGCGCAGAAGGAAGACGCCGCGGCACAGCGCGGCGCCGTGGCGATGATCATCGCCGACAACGTCGACGAACAACAGATGGGCGGCACGCTCGGCCCGACCACCGAGGTGAAGATTCCGGTGCTGAGCATCACCAAATCGGTGGGGGTGCAGCTGCGCGGCCAGCCCGGCCCCACCACCATCAAGCTCAACGCGAGCGTCCAAAGCTTCCGCGCCCGCAACGTGATTGCGCAGACTAAGACCGGGTCGGCGACCGACGTGGTGATGGCCGGGGCCCACTTGGACAGCGTTCCCGACGGGCCGGGCATCAACGACAACGGATCGGGCGTGGCGGCGGTACTGGAAACCGCTGTGCGACTGGGGAATTCACCACCGGTGCACAACGCGCTGCGGTTCGGCTTCTGGGGCGCCGAGGAGCTCGGACTGATCGGGTCGCGCAACTACGTCGAGTCGCTGGACCTGACGGCGCTGAAAAACCTTGCGCTGTACCTCAATTTCGACATGCTCGCATCGCCGAACCCCGGCTATTTCACCTACGACGGCGACCAATCGCTGCCCGCGGACGCGCGCGGCCAGCCGGTGGTGCCCGAGGGCTCGGCCGGTATCGAGCGCACGCTGGTCGCCTACCTGAAGTCGGCCGGCAAGACCGCGCAGGACACCTCGTTCGACGGCCGGTCCGACTACGACGGGTTCACCTTGGCGGGCGTCCCCGCCGGCGGTCTGTTCTCGGGGGCGGAGGGGAAGATGTCCGCCGACCAGGCCAAGTTGTGGGGCGGCACCGCCGATCAACCGTTCGACCCCAACTATCACCAAAAGACCGACACCCTCGACCACATCGACCGCACCGCGCTGGGAATCAACGGTGGCGGTGTGGCTTACGCGATGGGAATGTACGCGCAGGACCTCGGCGGGCACAACGGTGTCCCCGCCATGGCGGACCGGACCCGGCACGTGCTCGCCAAGTCATGATGTCCCGGTTGGCCGCGACGCTGCTGCTGCTGGCCGCCCTGGTGGCCGGGTGTTCGGACACCCGGCCGGGTCAGCCGACGGCCACCCCGGACCTGGCGCACAGCCTGGCCAAACGGGTGAACGTCGAGGGCCTGCTGACCCATCTGCGCGCCCTGCAGAACATCGCCAACACTAACGGCGGCATCCGCGCAGACGGAACACCCGGCTTCAACGCGACCGTGGACTACGTGGCTAAGACGCTGCGCGACAAGGGTTTCGACGTCCAGACGCCGCAGTTCGACCGGCTTTACACCGTGTCGTTGGGCAAGCCGGCGCTGACGGTTGCGGGCCGCACCTATCCGGTGGACCAGGCCTCGCTGCTGGTCCAGACGCCGCCCGGCGGACTGACCGGCCAGCCGGTCCGGCCGGCCCAGCCCTCGGGCTGTGCGGCCACCGATTACCCCTCGTCCCTGCCGAAAGGGGCGATCGCCGTCGTGGACGACGCGCGCTGTTCGGTGGTCGACAAACAGAACAGCGCGGTGGCCAAGGGCGCCAGCGCACTGATCGTGCTCAGTTCGCCCACCGGACGGGGCGCGCCGCCCACCCTGTTCAGCCCCGGCTACTTCAAGCAGCTGACCGTGCCGGTCGCCGTATTGGGCGCCTACGGCGCCGCCGCGCTGTCCGGCTCCACGGCACCGGTACACCTGGTGCTGGATGCGCAGAACTTCAACATCACTTCGCGAAACGTCGTGGCGCAGACCAAGACCGGGTCGGCCCACGACGTCGTCGTGGTCGGCGCCCACCTGGACGGCTCCCGCGCCGGGCCCGGGATCAACGACGACGGCTCCGGGGTGGCCGCCGTGCTGGAGACGGCGCTGCAACTGGGCCCGCTCGCCCCCGTCACCAACGCAGTGCGGTTCGTGTTCTGGGGCGCCGAGGAGGACGGCCGCAACGGCGTCATGGATTACGTGTTCGGCATGGACCGCGACCAACTCAACGACATCGCGCTGTACCTGAACTTCACCATGCTGGGGTCGCCGAACGCGGGATTCTTCACCGACGACGGCGATCAGTCCGGCCCGCCCTCACCCAACGTCTCGGCCGCGGACGTGCCCGAGGGATCGGCCGGCATCGAACGCACCCTGGCCGGTTATCTGAACCTTGCCGGCAAGCGTCCCGCCGACATGCCCTTGGACACCAGGGCCGACTATCACCCGTTCATGGTGGCCGGCGTGCCGGTCGGCGGCATGACCACCGGCGCCTCGCAGCCGAAAAGCCCCGTGCAGGCCCGGTTATGGGGTGGTCAGGCCGGCGTGGCGTTCGATCCCAACTTCCAGAGCCCTCGTGACACCGTCGACAACATCAATCGGGAAGCGTTGGCGGTCATGGGTTCTGGCGTCGGGTTCGTCGTCGGCAGCTACGCGGAATCCATCGGCGGGGTCAACGGCGTGCCGCCGCACAACAAGAGGCATCGCACCCGGGTGCCGTAATGGCGCGGCGTGTCGAACCCGGCTGCTACAACCGGATGGACGTTCGGTGGCGGCATGCCGCGGGAGACGCCGCGCAACGTTAAGCCGCATTCGCAACAGGACAACACCGGCTTTCTGTAGAAGGATGAAGCCGTGCGAATGCTTCTCGTGCTGGCGAGCTTCGCCGCGGTGATCGGTTCGGCCACGCCGGCCCAAGCCGAGCCGGGCGACAACCCGGATGCGAACTTCTTGGCGGCGCTCGACCAGGCCGGCGTCCCTTACCGGAACGGCACGGTCGCCATTCGGGTCGGCAAGAAGGCCTGTGAACTGATGGACCAGGGCCACTCCCAGGCCGACGTCATCCAAAGTGTGTCGTCGGAAAATGCCGGATACACCGTGGCGGACGCGACCCGCTTCACGACCAGCGCCGTCAGTGCCTATTGCCCACAACACCTCGGTGAGCCGACCACCGAGCCGCCGCCCCCGATCGCCTGGTGGAATATTCCTTGGATTCCCTTCCCGCCGCCGGGGGCTGCGTAGGCGACGGTCATACGTTGACGCACGACGCGAGGTCGGCATCGGCGCGCTGAGCGCACTGGCACTGTGGCTCGCAATCCCATAGTTGGGTGAGGGATTCGTGTGGGCCCCTTTCACTCCGCGGTGTGCCGCACCGCCGTTCTGGTACCTGTGTGGCCGGCGTTTGCTGGATCGCCCGATTCCCGCTGCCGGGTACGGTCGATGCCTCTAGGATGAGTTTCCTTGATGCTGCGCCGTCGCCGGTCGGGATGAGGTTGGTCATGAAAAGCCATGCGCTCAGGTCGGCCCTTGTGTTGTCGGCGGCGGCACTGCTGGTGGTCGGCTGCACGACCTTCGTCGACGGACGCGCCCTGTCGATGCTCAACGACCCGTTTCTGGTCGGGGGGCTGCCCGCGACCAACGGACCCAGCGGAATCCGTTCGAACGCGCCCAGTCCCACCGGCAAGGTGCTCAACACCGACAACGGCCCCATCGACAGCCTGGCACTGCTGTCGATCAACGACATCGAGGATTACTGGAGGTCGGTCTACGACCAATCGCTGCAGGGCAAATTCGTTCCGCTCAGCAAGATGGTGTCCTATAACTCCACCGATCCCAGCAGCCCGATCGTGTGCCACAACGACACCTACAAGCTCGTCAACGCCTTCTACACCGGCAAGTGCAACCTGATCGCCTGGGACCGCGGCGTATTCATGCCCATGGCGCAGAAGTATTTCGGTGACATGTCCGTCACCGGTGTGTTGGCACACGAATTCGGGCATGCGCTGCAACAGATGGCGAAGCTGGTGACCAGACGCGACGCGACCATCGTCCGCGAGCAGCAGGCCGACTGCTTCGCGGGCGTCTATCTGTACTGGGTCGCCGACGGCAAGTCGCCGCGCTTCACGCTGAGCACTGCCGACGGGCTCGACCACGTGCTGGCCGGGATCATCACCACGCGGGACCCGGTCATGGACAGCGAGACCGAGAACGACGACGCTCACGGGTCCGCCCTGGACCGGATCAGCGCCTTCCAAATGGGATTCCTCAACGGCGCCTCGGCCTGCGCGGCGATCAACCGCAAGGAGATCGAGAAGCGCCGCGGCGACCTGCCGAACGCCCTGCGGGTCGACTCCAGCACCGGCGCACCCGAAACCGGCGAGGTGCCCATCAACCAGGACACCTTGTCGAATCTCATGGAGCTGCTGGGAAAGATCTTCGCCCCGACCAGCCCGCCGGCGCTGTCCTACCAGCCGGCCGAGTGCCCGGACGCCAGGGCCACCCCGCCGGCGTCCTACTGCCCGGCCACCAACACCATCGTGGTCGATCTGCCCGGCCTCGCCGCGATGGGTACGCTCGCCGACGAGAAGCAACAGACCCTGCCGCAGGGCGACGACACCGCGCTGTCGGTGGTGATGTCGAGATACGCGCTGGCCGTACAGCATGAACGTGGCCTGCCGATGCAGAGCCCGTGGACCGCGCTGCGCACCGCGTGCCTGACCGGCGTGGTGCATCGGAAGATGGCCGAGCCGATCGACCTGCCTTCGCACAACCAATTGCTGCTGACCGCCGGCGACCTCGACGAGGCGGTCGCCGGCCTGCTCACCAACCATCTGGTCGCCAGCGACGCGGACGGCACCAGCGTGCCGGCCGGATTCACCCGGATCGCCGCGTTCCGCGGCGGCGTGACCGGCAACGCGGACGCCTGTTACTCGCGCTATCCCGGCTAACCGATCACCAACCGGGTCAACCGATTTCGGCGAGCCGGGGAATCACTTCGTCGCCCAGGCGTCGAACGAAGCCGACCGGGTCCGGATTACCGGGGAACGGACCGGCATTGACCAGCTCGACGCCGAGTCCGGCGTAGCCCTCGACGGTCCGGAAATATCCGTCCAGGTCCTCGAACGGATTGACGAAGTAGCCGACTGTCTTGCGGATCTCTCCGGGGTCGCGGCCGACCGCCTCGCAATGACGGTTGAGCACTTCGATCTTGTGCTTGATCGCGTCGACCTCGGTCACCGTGGAATTCCAAATGTCGGCGTATTGCGCGACCAGACGCAGCGTCTTCTTTTCACCGTCCCCGCCGATCAGCACCGGGGGACGCCGAATCGGTTGTGGCGCACAGATTGTCTCGGCCAGCTGATAATGCTTGCCTTCGTACGGGCCGTCGTTGTCGCTCCACATCTGACGGCAGATCTGCAGTGTTTCCTCGAGCATCTCGAAGCGTCGGCTCACCGGCGGATACGGAAAGCCCAGGGCGGTGTGTTCCCGGTCGTACCAGGCCGCGCCGAGTCCCAACATCGACCGCCCCTGCGACAAGACGTCCAGCGTCGTGACCGCCTTAGCCAGCAAACCTGGATAACGGTAGGTGACGCCGGTGACCAACAGGCTCAGCTCGATTGTCGTCGTCTGTCCGGCCAAAAAGCCCAGTGACGTGTACCCCTCCAGGAACGGGTCCTCCGCCCGTCCCATGGCTTCCATCTGAAAGAAGTGGTCGGCCAGCGTGAACAGCGTCGCGCCGCCCTGCTCGGCCGCCTTGGCCACCTCGGTCAACGTCGGGCCCAGCCGGGCCGGGTCTCCCGGTAGGAAGTCGATGAAATGCAATCCCAATTCCATTGCTGCTCCGGTTCTTTCGTTTCCTCATTGCTCGGTCAAGCGCTCGAGTAGCGACAATGCGTCGACGATGACGCGCCGCTCGGCCTCGGTGTAGCGCTCGTGGATGGCGCGGGCCAACCACTCCTCACGGGCGCGCCGACCGCTTTCGGCACGCCGTTTGCCCGCCGGGGTCAACGACACCACCTGGCGCCTGCCGTCATTCGGATCCGGCTTGCGCTCGATGAGCCCGCGTTGGCCCAGGGCGGCCAGGATGGTGGCCATCGACTGCGGGCGCACCTGTTCGGCGCCGGCCAATACGCTGGCCGACGACGGGCCCTCTTTCCACAGCCGGGTGAGCACCGCGGTCTGTGACGGCGTCAGACCGTCGGTCGCGATGTCCTTTAGCCGGCGCCGTAACCGGCTAAACACCACCCTGATGTCGCGTGCCGCCGCTACCGCGGAGTCGCTGATGCCATCCACGCCACCACTCTAATTTAGACAGTCATAACTGTCCAGTTTCGGCTGTCTATTTTCGCCCGAGCAGCTGTAGTGCGGCATCGACGGCCAATGCCGGCACGTTCAACGTCTTGGACCGCAGATCGTGGCGGGCGCTGGCGATCTCGACGACGGCGGTGGTGCCGGTGACCAGGGCGGCCGCGGCGCGCAGTTCGTCGGGCGTGCCGAACGGATCCGACGTGCCGTGCGTGAACACGGTCGGCACCGTGATGTCGGGCAGGTGCTCGGTGCGGGCGCGTTCGGGTTTGCCCGGGGGATGGACCGGATAGGAGAACAGCGTCAGCACGTCCACCGCCGCCGCGCCGGCCGCGACGACCATGGACGTCTGCCGGCCGCCATAGGAATGGCCGCCGGCGATCAGCGGGCCGTCGACCAGGCCGCGGCACACCGCGATGGCCTCGACGATGCCGGCCCGGTCGGCGGAGGCGGAACCCGATGGCGGCCCGGTGGGCCGGCGACGCCGGTAGGGCAGGTTGTAGCGAACCGCCAGCCAGCCCCGTTGCGCCCATTCATCGCAAACCTGCTGCAGCAGAACGGCATCCCGGTTGCCACCGGCGCCGTGAGTCAGGACCACCACTCCCGTCGGCTCACCAGTGGGCTCGTGTGCGATGCCCGCGATCCCGTCGAGATTCATGCGATCACGACAGTCGAAACAGCGGGGAGACGGGGCCGTGGCCGTGACCCAGCGGGTATGCGGCGCGCAGACATTCGGTCACCCAGCGCTTGCCGAACTCGACGGCATCCGGCACGGTGAAGTCGTACGCCAGCGCGCACGCCACGGCGCTGGCGAGCGTGTCGCCACCGCCGTGGTCGTTGCCCGTCGCGATCCGCTGGGCATCGAACTCGTAGAAATCGGCGCCGTCGTAGAGCAGGTCGCTGCTGCGCTCCGAAGACCGCAGGTGACCGCCCTTGACCAGTACCCATCGCGGGCCCAGCGCGTGCAGCGCCTTGGCCGCCGCCCGCTGCGACTCGGCGTCCACCACGTCGACGTCGACCAGCAGCCGCACCTCGTCGAGGTTGGGTGTCACCAGCGTCGCCAACGGAAACAGTTGGCTGCGAAGCGAATCCAGCGCCGCCGGCGCCATCAGCGCGTCACCGTGCATGGACGCCGCCACCGGATCGACGACCAGCGGAACGGACAACCCCAGCCCGCGCCAGGTGGTGGCCACGGTGTCGATGATGCGCGGCGACGCCAGCATCCCGGACTTGGCGGACTGGATGCCGATGTCGCCGACGACGGCCTCGATCTGGCCGGCGACCACATCACCGGGTACCTCGTGAAAACTGTGCACGCCCAACGTGTTCTGGACGGTGACGGCCGTGACCGCGATGCATGCGTGCACACCCAGCAGCGCCATGGTGCGCATGTCGGCCTCGATGCCCGCGCCGCCCCCGGAGTCCGACCCGGCGATGGACAGCACCCGGCGCGGCGTCGTGCCGGGCGCGGGCAGCGGCAGGAACGTCACTGTGCGGGCTGCGCCGCGCTGGCGATCACTGCTGTGCCAGCGGTAGATACACCCGGTTGCCCTGCTCGGCGAACTCGCGCGACTTCTCCGCCATGCCCTCGGACATGGCGGCCTCGATCGCCTCTTCGCTGTCGAGCCCGTGTTTCGCGGCGTAGTCGCGAACGTCCTGGGTGATGCGCATCGAGCAGAACTTCGGCCCGCACATGGAGCAGAAGTGCGCGGTCTTGGCCGGTTCGGCCGGCAGCGTCTCGTCGTGATACTCGCGCGCGGTGTCCGGGTCCAGCGACAGTGCGAACTGGTCGTTCCACCGGAACTCGAAGCGCGCCTGCGACAACGCGTTGTCACGCTCCTGCGCGTGCGGATGGCCCTTGGCCAGATCGCCTGCGTGCGCGGCGATCTTGTAGGCGATAACCCCGTCCTTGACGTCCTTGCGGTCCGGCAGCCCCAGGTGTTCCTTGGGGGTGACGTAGCACAGCATCGCGGTGCCGGCCTGGGCGATGATGGCCGCGCCGATCGCCGAGGTGATGTGGTCGTAGGCCGGGGCGATATCGGTGGCCAGCGGGCCCAGCGTGTAGAACGGAGCCTCCTCGCACCACTCCTCTTCCAGCCGCACGTTCTCGACGATCTTGTGCATCGGGACGTGGCCCGGCCCCTCGATCATCACCTGCACGCCATGGGATTTCGCGATCTTGGTCAGCTCGCCCAGGGTGCGCAGCTCGGCGAACTGCGCGGGGTCGTTGGCGTCGGCGATCGAGCCGGGCCGCAGGCCGTCGCCCAGGGAGAAGGTGACGTCGTAGCGGGCGAAGATCTCGCAGAGCTCGTCGAAGTTGGTGTACAGGAACGACTCCCGGTGATGCGCCAGGCACCACGCCGCCATGATGGAGCCGCCGCGCGACACGATGCCGGTGACCCGCTTGGCGGTCAGCGGCACGTAGCGCAGCAGCACGCCGGCGTGCACGGTCATGTAGTCCACGCCCTGCTCGCACTGCTCGATCACGGTGTCGCGGTAAAGCTCCCAGGTCAGTTCGGTCGGATCGCCCTTGGTCTTTTCCAGCGCCTGATAGATGGGCACGGTGCCGACCGGCACCGGCGAGTTGCGCAGAATCCATTCGCGGGTCTCGTGGATGTTCTTGCCGGTGGACAGGTCCATGATGGTGTCGGCGCCCCACCGGGTGGCCCACACCATCTTGTCGACCTCCTCGGCGATCGACGATGTCACCGCCGAGTTGCCGATGTTTGCGTTCACCTTGGTCGCAAACGCCTTGCCGATGATCATCGGCTCGATCTCGGGGTGGTTGTGGTTGGCCGGGATCACCGCGCGGCCCCGGGCGACCTCGTCGCGTACCAGCTCGGCGGGCATGCCCTCGCGGGCGGCGATGTAGGCCATCTCGGCGGTGATCTCGCCGGCGCGGGCGCGCTGCAGCTGCGTCCCGCGATCGCGGACCACGCCGGGCCGCGCCGGCAGTCCGGCCGTCAGATCGATCGTCGCCTCCGGATCGGTGTAGGGCCCCGAGGTGTCGTACAGATCGAAGTCCTCGCCGTTGGACAGGTGCACTCGCCGCAGCGGCACCCGCAGCGTCACCCCGCCCGGGGCCTCGATCTCGCGGTAGGCCTTGCCGCTGCCCCAGATGGGTCCGGTGGTGACGGCCGGCTCCACGCTGTGCGAGGCGCTGCCCGATGCAATTCCGGAAAGGACATCAGTCATTTTTCATCTCCCTACGCCGGCATTACCCGGTCAGGTTCGTACGGTCGACGGCCCCGAGCCGTCCTCTCAGCGCACTCGGCGTGCGCTCCCGCGTCGTATGGATGGGTCCGCACGCGACGTTACCCCTACGGCCGACCGCACGGCAGGGTGTGACGGCCTTTTCACCCGGGGCAGTAGCCGAAGGCGTTCCCTTAGTGGAAAAATGCAATCGTGCAACAGCGCAGGCGAACAGGGGAATCGTCATCCGGCGCGGGCGGCGTGCGTTTTTCCGAGCCGACCGAGCCGACCGAGCCGGCCCCCGGATACCTGAACATCGGCGCCTTCCGCTTCTGGTTCGTGGGCCAGCGGTGGGAATGGTCCGACGAGGTGGCCAGGATGCACGGCTACGAACCGGGTGAGGTCGAGCCGACGACCGAACTGCTGTTGTCGCATCAAGCATCCCGACGACCGCGCGCATGTTCAGGAGTTGCTCGACTACGCCCTGCGATCCGAAGAGTCGTTCTCGAGTCGGCACCGGTTCATCGACACCGCCGGCGCGATGCACGACGCGATCGTCGTGGCCGACCGCATGCTGGACGAGTCGGGCGCCGTGCTGGGCACCGCGGGTTACTACATCGACCTCACCAACTCCTTCGACGAGGCCCGCCAGGAGGTGCTCGACACCGCGCTGCCCGACCTGTTCGAGAGCCGCGCGGCCATCGAACAGGCCAAGGGCGTGCTGATGTACGTCTACCGGGTCAACGCCGAGCAGGCGTTCCGGGTGCTGCAGTGGCGCTCGCAGGAGACCAACGTGAAACTGCGGTCACTGGCCAGGCAGCTGCTCGCCGATGTGGCCGCCCTGCCGGCACCGGCGGCGATTCTGCAGAGCCAGTTCGATCATTTGCTGCTGACCGCGCACGAGAGGATTACGGCCGAGCCCGGCGGGTAACCGGCGAATCGATAAACGGGCAGTTCGGGTACGGGTTACTCTCGGGTCATCTGCGATGCGCGGCCGCGCATCTGTGCCGCGCCGTCGGGCTTAGCGGCAGCAGATCCCAACGTTGGCTGCGGCGAAAGGCATGAAAGTTGTTGGCGGTCGAACACGAGGCCCACGACGACGTAGTGATCGTGAGCGTCAAAGGCGATGTCGACTCCAGTAACGTCGGTGAGCTTGCCGCTCACCTGACCACCGCGCTCGGGCTTGCCACGACACCGCCGGTGCGCCCGGTGGTGATCGACTTGCTGGGTGTCGATTTCTTCGGAAGCGCGGCGCTGAACGCGGTGCTCGACTGTCACGAGGACGCCACGGCCGGTGGGACCGCGGTACGACTGGTAGCCGACCACGACCAGGTGCTACGGCCGATCCAGGTGACCGAGCTGGACGGGGTGTTCGACATCTACCCCACCCTGTCCGCAGCGTTGCATTGAAGACGACAGCCATGGACGCGCGACTGCCGGCGGATCTGGCCGCCGCCGTTTCGTTGGGCGGTGAGATGGGCCGGCGGTTCGCCGAATACGACTGGGACGCCCACCCGCTGGGGCCGCCGCGAGACTGGTCCGGACAGATGCGGGCGGCGGTCGCCACGACGCTGGCGTCGCGGTTCCCGCTGGTGCTCTGGCTGGGCACCGAAGCCCTGTTCGTGGTGTACAACGACGCCTACACCGAGATCCTCGGCGACAAGGTCGATTCCTTCGCCAAACCCGGCCGCGAGGTGTGGTGGGACATCTGGGATTCGATCGCCCCGATGCTCGCCGGCGTCGTCGCCACCGGCGAGGCGACCTGGTCGCGGGACCTGATGCTGCCGATGGTGACCGCCGGGCGGCGCATCGAGCGGTACTTCACCTTCACCTACAGCCCGCTGATCGGCGCGGACGGCAAACCCTTCGGCATCTTCTGCCCCTCCTACGAGACCACCGAGCGGGTGCTGAGCGAGCGCCGCCTGCACCTGCTCAACACGGTCGCCTCGGCGATAGTCGAGAGCCGCAGCATCGACGATGCGGTCGGCGTCGCGGTGCGGGTGTGTGCCGGCCAGCCCGCCGACCTGTCGTTCATCGCCGTGTACGCCGACGACGGTGTGACGGGAAGGGTCACGCTGCGCGGGGCGACGCCATCGGTGTCGGCGCTGCTGCCAGCGGAACTGGCGGAGCTGACCGACTGGGACGCGGCGTCGCGGAGCCGGACCGAGATTCAGGTGATCGGTGACGTCGCCGGCGCGATCTCCGGCATCGAAGCGGCGCTGGGCGCCGACTGTCCGCAGGAAGCTTTGGTGTTACCGCTGGGGGAGGCCACCACCGCGGGGGCGCTGGTGGTCGGCGCCAGCCCGCGGCGCCCCCTGGACACCCAGTTTCAGGGTTTCTGCCAGCTGCTGGCCGACCAGTTGACGTCGACCTTCGCCTCGATCGTGTCCTACGAGCAAGAGCGGCACCGAGCCGATGCGCTGGCCGAACTGGACCGGGCCAAGACCGCTTTCCTGACCAACGTCAGCCACGAGTTCCGCACGCCGCTGACCCTGCTGCTCGGACCGCTGGACGACGCGCTGTCGGACGCGGCGCCGGACAGCGTTCTCGCGGAACGGCTTACCACCGCTGGGCGCAACGCGCGGCGCCTGCAGCGCCTGGTCGACTCGCTGCTCGACTTCTCCCGCATCGAGGCCGGGCGGGCCAACGCGAAGCTGGCGTGCACCGACGTCGGCGCGCTCACCGCGCAGATCGCGTCGTCGTTCACCGAGCTGTGCCACCGGGCCGGGCTCGAGTTGAAGCTGGACTGTGCGCCGGCTTTGGCCGATGTCGATCCGGCGATGTGGGAGACGATCGTTCTCAACCTGCTGTCCAACGCGGTCAAATACACGCTGCGGGGCGCGATTTCGGTGCGGGTGCGAGCCGCGTCCGGGGAGTGCGTGATCACCGTGCGCGACACGGGAGTCGGCATCGGCGCCGAGGATCTCAACCTGCTGTTCGAGCGCTTTTACCGGGCCGACAACGTCCGTGGCCGCAGCGTCGAGGGCACCGGGATCGGGTTGTCTCTGGTGCGCGGGCTGGTCGACTTGCACCGTGGCACGGTCGAGATCGACAGCGAATTGGACCACGGGACCACCGTCACCATCCGCGTGCCGCAGTCGATCTCGGGTGCGGTCGTCGACCCGTCGCCGGTCAGCCCAGACGAGACCAACCCGTATGTCGCCGAGGCCAGTCAGTGGGTGGTGCCGGTCGCCGAACCCGTCGCCGCCACACCGGCGACGACCCGCCAGGTGGTGTTGATCGCCGACGACAACGCCGACATGCGTGCCCACCTTGAGCGGGTGTTGTCGAGCCACTGGGAGACGGTGGCGGTCGCCGACGGCGAATCTGCGCTGGCCGCGACCCGCAACCTGCGTCCGGACGCGATCGTCACCGACGTGATGATGCCCGGCCTCGACGGCTTCGGATTCGTCGCCGCGGTCCGCGCGGACCCGGACTTGGCGGCCACGCCGATCCTCATGCTGTCCGCCCGGGCCGGCGCGGAGGCCGTCAACGAGGGCTACGCCGGCGGCGCCGACGACTACCTGCCCAAGCCGTTCCAATCCCAGGAGCTGATCGACCGGCTGAGGTCGAGGTTGTCCGCGGTGGGCCGCGAGCGTGACCGGCAACGTCGCGAGGCGCAGTCGCGGCTGGCCTCCGAGCTGGTGCACCTCGACTCGGCGCTGCAAGCCACCAGCTCGGTCGGCGGGATCATGGACGCCCTGCTCGGCTCCTCCTTCGGTTCCGGTGACGCCGGTGCCGTCGCGATCGGCGTCCTCGACGGCGAGGACTATCTGCGGTTCGAATATGCCGGTGACCTGCCCGCGGAGTTCCGGGACCGCTACCACGTCGTCGCGCTCGATGCCCCGTTGATCGGCGCCGATGTCGCACGCACGGGCGAGTCGATGATCGTCGCCGACACGTTCGCCCTGCCCTCGCGTTACGCGCACGCCGTCCGGGACAGCGCGGCGAGCATCCGCGCCTGCGTGAGCCATCCGCTGCGGGACGGCTCCGGCCGCATCCTCGGGGTGCTGGCGTTGTTGTGGCCCACACCCCGCGACTTCGACGCCGCCGAACTCGACACCTTCGCCCGGATGGCCGAGCTGACGTCGGCCGCCCTGGACCGGGTGCGGCTGATGGCCCGCGAACACGAGATCGCCATCGACTTTCAGGAGCACCTGCTCGACCTGGACCGCGGCTCCACCGCGGCGGTCGTCGCGGCCGTCTACCAGCCGGCGGGGGAGGCGATGCGGGTCGGCGGCGACTGGTATTCGGTCACCCCGCTGAACCACTCCGGCCGGATCGCGATTTCGGTGGGCGACGTCGTCGGGCACGGGCTGGCCGCGGCGATCGTGATGAGCAGGTTGCGTGCCGCGGTCGCCGCCTCCGCACTCACCGCGGGCGAGCCGGACGCGGTGCTCGGTTCGCTGGACCGATACGGCGCCAGCGTCGACGGCGCCCGGTGCGCGACGGTGGCCTACGCCCTGATCGACACGGACGGCCAGGGCGGTGGCGCCACCGTCACCTACAGCTGCGCCGGCCACCCGTATCCGCTGCTGGTGCTGCCCGACGGCCAGGCGGTCTATCTCGAGTCAGGCCGGCGCGCCCCGGTGTCTGTGACCGGACGCGGAGCCCACGACGCGACGAGCCGCCCGCCCAGCAACACCGCGACCGCGCAGCTGCCGCCCGGCGGGTTGATCCTGCTCTATACCGATGGACTGATCGAACGGCCCGGCGAAACGCTCGACGACGGGTTCGCGCGCCTGCAGGCGGCGGCGGCGCAGTGCGCCGGCCTGCCGGTGGAATCGATCTGCGCCGAACTGCTGTCGAAAATGGCCCCGCCGAGCGGCTACCGCGACGACGTCGTGGTGCTCGCGCTGCGGCCAAGCCACCTTGCCGCGGGCAGTTTCGCCACTGTGGTGCCGGCCGCGCCGGCCCAGATTCCCGTCGCCCGCGAACAGCTGCGCGAATGGCTGACCACCATCGTCGTCGCGCCGCATCGCGAAACCGACATCTTGTTGGCGACCGGTGAAGCGGTCACCAACGCGATCGAACACGGCAGCCGCAACGATGTCCGCCAAACGGTGTCCATCGAAGCCTTCCGGCACCAGGACACGGTGGTGATCACCGTCAGCGACACCGGCCAGTGGATCGGCGATTCCTCGGCCAGCCTGCGCAGCCGCCGCCGCGGGCGCGGGCTGACGCTGATGAGCGGACTGGCCGACGGCGTCGAAACGCTGCGCACCGCGGCCGGCACGCGGGTCAGCCTGCGGTTCGACCAGGCGGTCGCGGGAAGCCCGGCAGTGAGCTAAGCCTCCTCCATCGCCTCGCCGAGCTCCTCCAAAAGCTTGTTGTGGTGGCTGCTGGCCAGGAAGTGTCCCGCGGCGATGACCAGGGCCACCGGCCAGTCGATGAGTTCGAGGGCCGCCAGGGCCGCCAGCCCGCCGAAATAGGCCAACTGCTCTGGCCTGGGGATTTCCACCTGGCCGATCGCCGGCAGGTTCACCGCGAAGGTCTCACCCTCGCGGATCTTGTCCACCGCCTCGCGCTGGGGGGTGCCGCGCCGCGACTTCTTTTCCGCCATCATTTGCCTTTCGGTAACGAAGGGTTTCCCGTCTCGCTGGGTCGCGCGTCCACCGTCGGACATATGTCGACGATGACCGACACCGGGGGCGATCCGCTAGTTTCGTCGATTGCTTCGGTGCTGAGGGTGCCGCTAGTCGAACTCTATGCGCTGTTGTGGCGCGTCGGGGTTGTCGAGATTCGGCACAGCGATCGGGCGCCTCGTCGCGGCGTGCCGGCGTCACCCCGGGCGGTGAGGGGAGCGGTCTGTCCGGATCCCAGCGCGCACGACACGGATCATCGGGTGCGTTGGACGTCGCGGCAGTTGGCCCCGGCGGTAATCAGTCGGGCGATCGGCTGATCGGCGGGTTCGCCTAGTTGGTGCTGCGCAACCGCGTGGTGCCCGCCCGGCGGCCGGCCGTCTTCTTGGCCGTCGACTTGGTGGCCTTCGCAGGCGCGGCTTTCGTGGGCGCCGATTCCTGCGCCGTCGGTTTCTGCGCCGCCGAGTCCACCGGCACCGACTTCAGATTCGCTTTGACCGCGCGGGTCTCGGGCTCCTGTTTGCGGCTCAACCGCTGCAGCAGCAGAGCGCTGCCGCCGACCGCCAGCAGCAGTGGCCACTCGACCAATCCGGCGACGCCGAGCGCGCCGATGGCCAACGCGGCCGCGGGCGCCGAGTGGCTGCCGCTGTTCATGCCGCGCTTGACGCCCTCAGCGGCCCCCGTGACGCCGCCGATGACCCCGTTGACCGCCGCGCCACCCACGGCACCGGCGGCCGCGGTCGTCGCGTTCGCCGCGCGGTTCACCGCCTGACTCACGCCTCGGACTGCTCCGCCGATGACACTCATGATGACTCCCTGGCTTTGATTGCTTCTGCAGCGAACCGGTGTCGGCAGCGGGGGGACTCCCGCTGAAGGCAGCCTCAACAACAAAGCAATATGGTTTTCGCTTCTGGTCTTTAAAGCCTGCCACCTTGCCATCGCGCAGACAACGCGAAGCCGCATCAAATTTGCCTGAGCTTAATGTGATGCTGTACCCGGCCCGGGCGCAAGCGACGCGGCTACTCGCGCCGCACGTCGACGAGGATCGGCGCATGATCGCTGGCCGCCTTGCCTTTGCGTTCGTCGCGGACGATCTGCGCGTCTGTCACGCGGGCGGCCAAAGCCGGTGAGCCGAGGATGAAATCGATGCGCATGCCCTGTCCCTTCGGGAACCGCAAACGGGTGTAGTCCCAGTACGTGTAGACCCCCGGGCCCGGCGTGAAAGGGCGCACCACATCGGTGAATTGCGCCTCGACGATCGCGGCGAACGCGCGGCGCTCCGGCTCGGAGACATGCGTGGCACCGGCGTAAAAATCCATACTCCACACGTCATCGTCCTGCGGGGCGATGTTCCAGTCCCCGGCCAGTGCGATCGCGGCCGTGGGATCCTCGCGCAACCAAACCGAGGCCGAATCCCGCAGTGCGGCAAGCCATTCGAGTTTGTAGGTGTAGTGCGGGTCGCCCAGGGCGCGACCGTTGGGAACGTAGAGGCTCCACATCCGCACGCCGGCGCACGTCGCCGCGAGGGCGCGGGCTTCCGCGGCCGCGGCGACTTCGGGCTTGCTGCTCCAGCTGGGTTGCCCGTCGAATCCGATCTGCACGTCGTCGAGACCGACCCGCGAGGCGATCGCCACGCCGTTCCATTGGTTGAAACCGACGTGGGCGACCTCGTAGCCGAGTTCGAAGAACGGCAGGGTGGGGAATTGGCTGTCGGAGCATTTGGTCTCCTGCATGGCCAGCACGTCGACGTCGGCACGGGCCAGCCAGTCGATTACGCGCGGCAGCCGGGAGCGAATCGAATTCACGTTCCAGGTGGCGAGCCGCAGCGGTGATCGCAAGCGCGGCGAAGCCGGGCGCGGCGGGTCGCCGCCATCGGTTCGCGGCGGCGGGTCGCCGCCGTCAACCATCCCGTCGGGCATGCCTAGACGCTATCCCAGAAGCCCGGGCGCACCGGGACGTAACGGCGGCGGTGGTGCAGCCGGAAACCCAGCACCGCGGCGGGCGTGCGCTCGCCGGTGTCGGGCACCCGCAGGTAGCCGCGCGTCGCACCGCGATCGGCGCCCCATGCCAACAGCGCCTCGCACAACCGCACCGCCGCCTGATCGTCGGCGCCGGCCGGGCACCCCACTTCCGAGATGCCCACCCACCGCGCGCCATCCGGTGCCTGGGTCACCGCGGCACGCGCGGCGGCTCCGTCGCGATGCGCGCCGAACACGAGATCGCCGTCGATGACGGCGGTCAGCACGTCGACGGGAATGTCGCCGTCGTGGATGCGCAGCCACCCGTCGTCGGGGGCCGGTGCCAAGATGATCGACGGGTCGGCGTCCTGGACGGCCACATCGGAAAGGTCCTGCACGACAAGCTGTTCCGTGGCCTCGTTGGTCAGCGCGGGTGGCGCCAGCATCCGATCGGGCAGGGCCAACCGCGGCGTCAGGCCGCGGCGCTCGTACCAGTCGACGATGGCGGGGACGGTGCTCGCCTGGGCGGAAATATCCAGTGGCACAGCGGAATTAGCGGCCATATCGACGCCGTGGCCGGCTCGCAGCAGCCAGCCGTCCAGCCAGGTGTGCTCCGCGCCCGGCCAGGCCGCGGCGGCGGCGTACTCAAGCGCGCGGATCTGGGAGGTGCGGATGGGGGTGTCGGTGAGCACCCGCAGCGCCACCGCGTCCGACGCCGCGAACTCGACGATCGCGCCGGTCTTCGTCCGCACCCGCACCATCGGGTCGACCGCCAGCAGGTGGCCCACCGCATCGGTCAGCGGCGGCACCGAACCGGCCGGGCGCCGGTAGCGCACCGACACCCGGGTTCTGAGGTCGGGCCACGAGAACATCAGTGACCGAACGGGTCCGGTCCCTCCCCGGGCATCCAGGAGAGGCCGGGAACGCCCCAATCGTGGGATTTGACAGCCCGTTTCGCGGCGCGCGCGTGCCGGCCGATCAGGCGGTCCAGATAGAGGAAACCATCGAGGTGCCCGGTCTCGTGCTGCAGCATCCGCGCAAACAGGTCGTTGCCTTCGAGGGAGATCGGCGTGCCGTCGGCGTCGAGGCCGGTGACGCGCGCCCACTTGGCGCGCCCGGTGGGGAACGACTCGCCGGGCACCGACAGGCAGCCCTCGTCGTCGTTGTCCGGATCGGGCATGGTCTCGGGTATCTCGGAGGTTTCCAGAACGGGGTTGACGACAACACCGCGCCGTCGGTCGGTGCGGCCGCGATCGTCGGCGCAGTCGTAGACGAAGACCCGCAAGCCGACTCCGATCTGGTTGGCGGCCAACCCGACCCCGTGCGCGGCGTCCATGGTGTCGTACAGGTTGGTGATCAACTCGGCCAGATCCGCCGGCAGCGAACCGTCGGCAGCGACGGGCACCGGCTGCGTCGGGGTATGCAGGATGGGGTCTCCCACGATGCGGATCGGAACGACTGCCATGGTCGGCTAAGCTACCGCACGCCCGCGGGCTGCTCGGCCGGCGATCGGCGTCTGGGCAATCTTGGTCAATCGGCCGACTCGCGGGTCTGGATGACGGCTTGAGGGTTTGGCGCGTGTTTCAATATTCGCCGAAACACGCCCTTAGCTAAGTCAAGTCATTCGAGCAGTTCGGAATTCGCCGGAAGGGTCCAGGGGAAGCGATATGGACAGCGCCATGGCGCGGGCAAATCGATCGGGGGACGACTCTGAGATCGCAGATGGGCTGACCCGCCGCGAGCACGACATCCTGGCCTTCGAGCGCCAGTGGTGGAAGTTCGCCGGCGTGAAGGAAGACGCCATCAAGGAGTTGTTCTCGATGTCGGCGACGCGTTACTACCAGGTGCTCAACGCGCTCGTCGATCGGCCCGAGGCCCTGGCCGCCGACCCGATGCTGGTGAAACGGCTGCGCAGGCTGCGCGCCAGCAGGCAGAAGGCGCGCGCGGCGCGGCGCCTCGGCTTCGAGGTGACCTGACTCGTTACAGTAGGGCTCGATGAAAGAACGAGTTCCCGACTCCACTGGGCTGCCCCTGCGGGCCATGGTGATGGTGCTGTTGTTCCTCGGCGTCATTTTCCTGCTGCTCGGTTGGCAGGCTCTGGGTTCGTCCGGGAGCTCTGACGACGATTCGGCGTCGCCGGCGTCCAGCGCGAGCGCCAGCAGCTCCGCGTCCGCGTCGCCGACCAACAAGCCGCCGAGCACCCAGGCCGATGTGCAGGTGTACAACATCTCCGGGAAAGAGGGCGTCGCCAAGCGCACCGGGGACCAGTTGACGTCCGCCGGCTTCAAAGTCACCAAGGTCGACAACATGACCGTGCCCGACGTCTCGGCCACCACGGTCTACTACACCGACGCCGGTGACGAGCACGCCACCGCCGACGCGGTGGCCAAAAACCTGGGCGGCGCATCGGTCGAACCGCGAATCCCCGCACTCAGCGGCGAGCCGCCGGGCGTCATCGTCCTCGTCGCGGGCTAGATAGGCGATAGGCTGCTGGCTATGCCCAAGCTGCCCGCGTTGGTACTGGCCGGTTGTGTCGTGCCGTTAGCCGCCTGCTCGTCGCCCCAGCAGGCTTCGTCGGTTCCGGGCACCACCCCCGCGATCTGGACCGGATCGCCCTCACCGTCGGGCGCCAAGGCCTCCGAGCCCGGGCCCGCAGCGGCGCCGAGCATCATCACGCACCTCAAGGCGCCGGACGGCACGCAGGTGGCCACCGCGACGTTCGAATTCAACAACGGCTATGCCACCGTCACCATCGAGACGACGGCCAACGGTGTGCTCGCACCCGGCTTCCACGATGTGCACATCCACAAGGTCGGCAAGTGTGAGCCCAACTCGGTCGCCCCGACCGGCGGCGCGCCGGGCGACTTCCTGTCCGCCGGCGACCACTTCCAGGCGCCCGGGCACACCGCCGAGCCCGCCAGCGGGGCCCTGCCCACCCTGCAGGTGCGCAAGGACGGCTCCGGAACGTTGGTCACCACCACGGACGCCTTCGCCATGGAGGACCTGCTCACCGGGCAAAAGACCGCGATCATCATTCACGCCGGTGCGGCCAACTCCGCCAACGCCCCGTCCGGGCACAACAACCAGACCAGCGGCACGCCGGGCCCGGACGACATGACGATGAGCACCGGTGACCCCGGCAAGCGGGTGGCGTGCGGTGTCATCGGTGCAGGCTAAGCGGGCCGACACCCGCATCGACTTCGCCCGTTCCCCGCGGCCGACCCTCGGGGTGGAGTGGGAGTTCGCCCTCGTCGACGCCCACACCCGAGACCTGAGCAACGAAGCCACCGCGGTGATCGCCGAGATCGGCGAAAACCCGCGCGTACACAAGGAATTGCTGCGCAACACCGTCGAAGTGGTCACCGGCATCTGCCATTCCGCGGGTGAGGCCATCCAGGATCTGCGACAGACCCTGGGGCCCGCACGCCGCATCGTGCGGGATCGCGGCATGGAGCTGTTCTGCGCCGGCGCGCACCCGTTCGCGCAGTGGACCTCTCAGAAACTCACCGACGCCCCGCGCTATGCCGAACTGATCAAGCGCACCCAATGGTGGGGACGGCAGATGCTGATCTGGGGCGTGCACGTGCACGTCGGCCTGTCCTCGCCGAACAAGGTGATGCCGATCATGACGTCGCTGCTCAACTACTACCCGCACCTGCTGGCGCTGTCGGCGTCCTCGCCGTGGTGGGCGGGCGTGGACACGGGCTACGCGAGCAACCGGGCGATGATGTTTCAGCAGCTGCCCACCGCCGGGCTGCCGTTCCAATTCCAGACCTGGGCGGAGTTCGAACGCTTCGTCTACGACCAGAAGAAGACCGGCATCATCGACCATGTCGACGAAGTCCGTTGGGACATCAGGCCTTCACCGCACCTGGGCACGCTGGAGATGCGTATCTGCGACGGCGTGTCCAATCTGCGCGAGCTGGGCGCGCTGGTCGCGTTGACCCATTGCCTGGTGGTCGATCTGGACCGCCGTCTGGAAGCCGACGAGTCGTTGCCGAGCATGCCGCCCTGGCACAACCAGGAGAACAAGTGGCGCGCCGCGCGCTACGGTCTGGACGCGGTGATCATCCTGGACGCCGACAGCAACGAGCGGTTGGTCACCGAGGATCTCGACGAGGTACTGAACCGGTTGGAGCCGGTGGCCAAGAGGCTGAATTGCGTCGACGAGCTGGCCGCGGTGGCCGACATACCCCGCCACGGGGCCTCCTACCAACGGCAGCGCCGGGTGGCCGAAGAACATGACGGCGACCTGCGCGCGGTCGTCGACGCGCTGGTGGCCGAACTGGAAATCTGATGACGGAATCCCTTGAGCTGGCCATGTTTCCGCTGGAATCGGCGCTGCTGCCGGACCAGGACCTGCCGTTGCGGATCTTCGAGCCACGCTACGGCGCGCTGGTGCGCCACTGCACCGACACCGGCGACCCGTTCGGGGTGGTACTGATTTCGCGCGGGCGTGAGGTCGGCGGCGGCGATGCGCGCTGCGACGTTGGCGTGCTGTCGCGGATCACCGAATGCGTCGACCACGGCGCCGGCCGGTATTCACTGAATTGCCGGACCGGGGAACGCATCCGGGTGACCGAATGGCTGCCCGACGACCCCTACCCGCGCGCCACGGTCACGCTGTGGCCCGACGAACCGGGCGACGCGGTGTCGGACGCCCAGCTGCTCGACCTCGAAGACCGGGTCATGGCACTGTTCGAGCGGATCGCGCAGGCGCGCGACATCAAGCTGCCGGGCCGCGAGGTGATTCTTGGCCACGATATCGCCGAACCGGCCGGGAAACGCTTGTTGGCGTTGGCCTCTCGCATCCCGATCGGCACGGCCGACCGCTACTCGGTGCTGTCGGCGCCGACGGCGGCCGCCCGCCTCGCCGCGCTGCGCGAAGCCGTGGACGCGGTCGCCGAAGTGGTGGAGTTTCAGCTTTCCGAATGACCGGGCGGGTTTCGCGGAAGGACGGTGCATGAAGGTACAGCTTCAGGTCAGCGGTTCACCGGCGCAGGCGGCGGCGAGCGCCGCCGAGATCGCCGCGACGGGCGCGGACGGATTGTTCACCTTCGAAGGCCAGCACGATGTCTTCTTCCCGCTGCTGATCGCCGCCGGCACGACCGGCCTGGACTTGATGACCAACGTGGCGATCGCCCCGCCGCGCAGCCCGCTACACATTGCGCACTCCGCCTACGATCTGCAGCTTTACAGCGGCGGCCGGTTCCGCCTCGGCCTCGGCTCGCAGATCAAGGTGCACATCGAAAAGCGTTATGGCAGTAGATGGGAACGGCCGGCGCCACGGATGGCCGAAGCCATCGCCGCGATCAAGGCGATATTCGCCGCGTGGGAAGGCCAGGCCCGGTTGGACTTTCGCGGCGAGTTCTACACCCACACCATCATGGCGCCCAATTTCAACCCCGGACCCAATCCGTTCGGCCCGCCCCCGGTGCTGCTGGGCGCGCTGGGACCGGTGATGACGCGCACCGCCGCCGAGGTCGCCGACGGCCTCTTGGTGATGCCGTTCAACAGTGCCCGGCACTTCGCCGACCGCACCGTCGTCGCCATCGCCGAGGGGCTGCGCCGCTCGGGGCGGTCGTTCGATGAGTTCCAGATCATCGCCCAGGCCATGGTGGCCGTCGGGCGCGACGAGGCCGACCTGGCGGCCGCTATCAACGGGGTTGCTTCCCTGATCGCGTTCTACGGCTCGACGCCGGCCTACCTGCCCGTGCTCGAGGTCGAGGGCTGGGCCGGGGTGCAACCGGAACTCAACGCGCTGTCCAAGCAGGGCCGGTTCGCCGACATGCGCCGGCTGATCACCGACGAGATGGTGGCGCGCATCGGGATCGTCGGCACGCCCGAGCAATGCGCGGAGCAGATCGCCGCCCGGTTTGGCGAGCACGCCGACGAGGTGTGCTGCTACTTCCCGGGCTACCCGCCGCGCCCCGCGGACGTCGCCGACATGATCGGCGCCCTGCACCGGGTGCCCGCGCTGCCATGAGCGAGGACCTGACGGTCGACATCGACTCGGGCGTGGCGGTGCTCACCCTCAACCGGCCCGAGCGGCTCAACGCCTACACCGCCGAGATGGGCGCGCTGCTGAGCCGCGCGTACCGCGATTGCGACGACGATGACGACGTGCGGGCCATCGTGCTCACCGGCGCGGGAGGCGCCTTTTGCGCGGGGGCCGATTTCTCCGGCGAAGCAAGCCCTTTCGATGCCCACGACGACCCCGGCGCTTTCTCGGCGTCACCGATCACGCCGGCCGCCTTCGAATTGCGCAAACCGGTGATCGCCGCCGTCAACGGACACGCCATCGGCATCGGCCTGACCATCGCGCTGCAGGCCGACATCCGCATCGTCGCCGAAGACGCGAAATACGGTGTGGTGCAGGTCCGCCGGGGTGTGCTACCCGACTGCATGGCGCACTGGACGTTGACCCAGTTGACCACCCTGGGCGTGGCCGCCGACATCCTGCTGACCGGGCGAACCTTCGGCGGCGCCGAGGCCGCCGCGCTCGGTGTGGCCAGCCGCGCGTTGCCCGCCGACCGGGTGCTCGACCACGCGCTGACCGTGGCCCGCGACATCGCGGTCAACGTGGCGCCCATGTCGGCGGCCCTGTGCAAACGCCTGCTGTGGGACACCGCGATCAACCACTACACACCGCGACAGGTCGCCGCGCTGGAAACGCGGCTGCACGAGCGGGTGATGGGCGGCGCCGATGCCGCCGAGGGCGTGGCCGCGTTCCTCGAGCACCGGCCGGCGCGCTTCAGCGCCCGGCTGTCCCAGGAGTGGACGCCGCTTGGCGAGCCGTGAATCGGCGCGCGGTCGGACTGTGGCGCAGCGCATTTCGTATCAGCTTATCCGCGCCGGGGCGCGGCCCCGGCGGGCGCTGCGCGCCATCAGCCGTGGCGCCACGACCCGATGCAGCGGACCGATGAACGCCCAGACCGCCCGGGCCGCGACCCGGCGGCGGAAGTGCAGGCGGGTGGTGAGGACCGCACGCCGACCGTCCTGGCGGCGCAACGTCAGCTCGCCGCGCATCAGCGGCCCGCGCGTCGCCAACACGAGCTCCTCTGGATCGGAACGAACGATCGGCCAGCCGATGAGGTGACCGGAAGACCGGGACGGACCCAGGCGCAGCCTCAGCACGTTGCGGTGAATCCACAGCACCAGGTTTCCGCCCGCGCCCGGCCGGTCGCCGAGCCCGTCGCGGAACGCCTCTTCGGCGGTGCGCGCGTCGCCGGCGGAGATGGGGACTTCGAAGACGTCCACGTAATCGGCCGCGGTCTCGCCCGTTTGCGCCCGCGAGTCGAGAACCGTTGCGGCGACGCGCTTCAGGGTTCGCCGAACGACGATGCGGTGCCCGCCGGTGCCGATCACCAGCGCCCGATACGCCTTGCCGTGGATACCGGGGAAGGCCGCCCAGGTGGCCGCCCGCAGCCGGGTACGCGCGGGCTCGTCGAGCGCATCCAGCTCGAACACCCACCGGTAGACGGCGAACCAGTGGCGGCCCTTCAGGGCGAAGCGCGCCGGCGGTCGGGCCTCGTCCAGGACGAAGCCGAACGGCACGGTCGACGGGTCGTGCGGGTCGCGGCACATCACCCGCAGCAGCGCCGCCCACGTGTCGTCGCGGTTGGCGTCGATAGTTATGGCATGCTCGTCGATATAGGGTAATCGTTCCATATAGAAGGAATGTACTAGATCATGGCGCCTCCACGGAAGCATGAAACCGATGTGATTCTCGACGCCGCCCGAACGCTGGTGCTCGACGGCGGACCACGCGCGGCCAGCGTGGCGGCGATCGCGAAAGCCAGTGGCGCACCGGCAGGCACGTTGTATCACCGGTTCGGCAACCGTGACGGCATCCTGACGGCGGCGTGGCTGCGCGCGCTGCGACGCTTCCAGGAGCGGGCGCTGGCCGCCGACTGCGCGACCCCGACCGACACCGCCGTCGCGATGGCCGTGGCCGCCGTCGCTTTCGCGCGCTCCCTCCCCGAGGATGCCCGGCTGCTGTTGACGATCCGGCCCGGCGACCTGCTCGACGACGAGCCCGACGCGGCCTTCCGGCAGACGCTCGCCGAAATGAACGCCCCGCTGACCCAACGCGTCGCGGCGCTGGCGCGCGAACTGTACGGGAACTCCCGGGCGCGATCCGTCGATGCCGTCGCCCGTGCGGTCGCCGACCTGCCCTACGCCGTGGTGCGGCGCCACGCGCACGACGACCCGATGCCGTCCTGGCTCGAAAAGGACGTGGCGGCCTCGGCACTGGCAGTGCTAAAAAGCTTTGGCGAACGCCCGTAGCGCCTCGACCTGCGCGGGATCCAAAGAGGGACGGACGTTTTCGCGTGCCGTCGCGAGATCGGCGGCCGTCACGTCGGTGGCATCGATGGATCGGCGCATCGCGGTCAGTGCGGCCTCCCGCAGCAGCGCCACGCAGTCGGCGGCGCTGTAGCCGTCGAGTCCGGCCGCCACCTCGTCGAGATCGACGTCGGCGCTCAGTGGAATGGATTTGCCCGCGGTGCGCAGGATTTCGCGGCGCGCCGCGGCGTCGGGCGGTTCGACGAAGACCAGCCGCTCCAGCCGTCCCGGGCGCAGCAGCGCGGGGTCGATGAGATCGGGCCGGTTGGTGGCGCCCAGCACCACCACGTCGCGCAGCGGATCGACGCCGTCGAGCTCGGTCAGCAGCGCGGCCACCACGCGATCGGTGACGCCGGAGTCGAAGCTCTGCCCGCGTCGCGGCGCCAGCGCGTCCACCTCGTCGAGGAAGACCAGTGACGGCGCCGAATCCCGGGCGCGCCGAAACAGTTCGCGCACCGCCTTTTCCGAGCTGCCCACCCACTTGTCCATCAGCTCGGAGCCCTTCACGGCGTGCACGGACAGCTGCCCGGTGCTGGCCAGCGCGCGCACGATGAAGGTCTTGCCGCAGCCCGGCGGCCCGTACAGCAGCACCCCGCGCGGCGGCTGTACACCCAACCGGGCAAACGTGTCGGGATGCTGCAACGGCCACAACACGGCCTCGGTCAGCGCCTGCCTGGCTTCGGCCATGTCGCCGACGTCGTCGAGGGTGATGTTGCCGACGCTGACCTCCTGGCCGGCCGAGCGGGACAGCGGGCGGATCACGGTCAGCGCCCCGGCCAGGTCCTCCTGTTTCAGCTCCGGCGGCCGACCGTCGGAGCTGGCCCGCGACGCCGCCCGCAGCGCCGCCTCGCGCACCAGCGCGGCCAGGTCGGCGACGACGAAACCCGGTGTACGAGAAGCGATCTCGTCGAGATCAAGGTCACCGGTGGGCACGTTGCGCAGCAGCGACTCCAGCAGCGCCTTGCGGGTGCCGGCGTCGGGAAGCGGCAGGCCCAGCTCGCGGTCGCACAGGTCGGGGGCCCGCAGCCGGGCGTCGAGCTGGTCGGGCCGCGCGGAGGTGGCGATCAGGGCGACGCCCTCGCTGGCCACCGCGGTGCGCAGCTCGCCGAGGATCAGCGAGGCCACCGGCTCGGCGGTGGCCGGCAGCAGGGCGTCGACGTCGGTGATCAGCAGCACCCCACCTCCGTCGCGGACCGTCTGCACCGCCGACGCCACGGCCTTGAGCCGGTCCTCGGCGGTCAGCGCGCCGACCTCCGGGCCGTCGAGCGTGACCAACCTGCGGTCGCCGCACACCGCGCGCACCAGGGTCACCTTGCCCACGCCGGCCGGGCCCGACACCAGCACACCGAGGTTGGCGCCCGCACCCAGGGTCTTGAGCAGATGCGGTTCGTCGAGCGCGAGCTTGAGCCACTCGACCAGCTTGGCGGCCTGGGGTTGGGTGCCCTTCAGTTCCTCGACGACCAGCTCGGGCCTGGCAATCTCGACCGATATCCGCGACGAGGCTCTGGCGCCCGGCGGAACACCGGTGCCCCAGGTGACCAGCGTGTTGGGCTGCACGCTCACCGGCCCGTCGGGGTCGACGCCGGTGACCGTCAGTAGCTCCGAGGTCCAGCTGATGCCGACCGCGGTGGCCAGCGCGCGGGTGGCCTCGGACGTCGAGGTGCCCGGGCCCAGGTCGCGAGGCAGCAGCGAGACGGCGTCGCCCACGGTTAGCACCTTGCCCAGCAAGGCTTGTCGCAGCGTGACCGGCGTGATCGACTGGGTGGCCAGCGGCGAGCCGGCCAGCGTCACCGACCGCGCGCCATAGACGGTGACCGCGCCGACGACCACCGGGGTGCCCTCGCGCAGACCCGCGTTGGACAGCGTCACGTCGTCGAGCAGCACGGTGCTGACCGGGGTGTCCGGGCCGGCCAGGCCGGCCACCGCCGCCGTGGTCCGTGACCCGATCAGCGATACCGCGTCCCATTCCCGAATGCCCAGCGCGGCAATGGCATTCGGATGCAAACGGATGACACCGCGGCGCGAATCCACCGCGGAGGTGTTCAGCCGGGCGGTCAGGGTGAGTTGACGGGTCGGGCCCGCGTCGTCGCCGGAGCGACTCACGGCAGGCGCCTGCCCGGCTTGCGCAGACCCAGCCGCGCCACCGACCGGCGGTTGGGCTGTGCCCGGCGGATCGCCCGCAGCGCCGCGCGGCGCTGCTTGGGTTCGTCGTCCCACGCCTCGGGGTGCGCGGCCAGCCAGCGCGAGTTGCGGATGGCGAACGGCACGTGGCACAGGTAGGCGACGATGAGCACCCAGATCAACACGTAGGGCGCCAGCACGGCCGCCGCCGCGCAGATCGCCAGGACCGCCAGCAGCGGGGCCGCCCAGCTCGGCGGCACGGCGACCGCGTGCATCTTGCGCATTGGGATCTTGCTGACCATCAGGATCGACGTCCCGGTGATCCAGATGCACAGAAACAGCGGTGACGTCCACCAGCCGTCACCGAACTGCAGCTTGAGCCCGATCAGGCCGATCATCGAGATCGCGCCGGCCGGCGCGGGCATGCCGACGAAGAACTCGTGCGCATAAGAGGGCTGACTGCCGTCGTCCTGCAAAGCGTTGAATCGTGCCAGCCGCAACACCACACACACCGCGTAGAGCAGGATCACCACCCAGCCGGCCGGCGACTTGGTCAGCAGCGTCACATACAGCACGATCGCCGGGGTCACGCCGAAGTTCACCGCGTCGGCCAGCGAGTCGATCTGCTCGCCCATCCGCGACTGGGCGTCCAGGATGCGGGCCACCCGCCCGTCGAGGCCGTCCAGGATCGCGGCCGCGGCGATCAGCGCCATCGCGGCCTTGGGCTGGTGTTCGAGAGCGAACCGGATCGAGGTCAACCCGGCACAGACCGAGAGCACCGTCATCGCGCTCGGCAGGATCTGCAGGTTGACCGCCGGCCGTCCGCGCGGCTTGCTGATCATGGCAGCTCGGCCAGCACGGTCTCGCCGGCGATCGCGCGCTGACCGACCTTGACCAGCGGTTCGGAGCCCGCAGGCAGGTAGGTGTCCAGCCTGGACCCGAACCGGATCAGGCCGTAGGTATCACCGATCGACAGCTTGTCCCCGACGTGCGCGTCGCAGATGATGCGCCGGGCCAGCAGGCCGGCGACCTGCACCGCGACGACGTCCGCGCCGCCGGCTGTGCGGATGTGCAGGCTGGTGCGTTCGTTCTCGGTGCTCGCCGCGGCCAGGTCGGCCGAGCCGAACCGGCCCGGCCGGTGCTGCACGGCCATCACCTCGCCGCTGACCGGCGCGCGCTGCACGTGGGCGTCCAGCAGCGACAGGAAGATGCTGATCCGCGGCAGCGGCGCGTCACCCATGCCTAATTCGGCGGGCGGGGCGGCGGAGTCGATCACGCAGATCTCGCCGTCGGCGGGCGCGACGATCGCGCCGGGCCGGGCGGG
>NZ_QMEU01000045.1 GCF_003284975.1 Mycobacterium colombiense | reverse complement strand
GGGCGTGCACCTCGAAGCGGCCCGCCATCGCCCGCATCTCGTGCGGGTCGGTCATAAAACGTGTTGCCATGTCGACTGTCTCCTATCTTGAAGCTTCAGTTCGCCGAAGTCTTAACAGTTGTATTTGATGCAGTGGTGGCCGAGTTGTAAACAGGTTACGGCCTGCCGGTTAATTGCTCGCCTCAAATGGGTGACATGTACCCCCTTCTTCCCATATCACCGGACCTTCTAGACGACGACCTGCTTGGGCATGACGATCGGCTTGAAGCCGTACCGCGGGCCGGACCCGTACGCGCCGGCACCCTTTGCCGCCGCCGCCATTCCGGGCATGCCGGGCATCGCGCTGACCGGCTCGGCCGCCTCGGATGCGACGGTCCAACCCGAGCCCTCGAGCGGGGCGGTCGCCGAAACCAGTTGCGTCGCCGGGGCAGCCGCAGACCAACCGGGCGGCACCGACAGGCGACCGACCATGGAGGCCTCCCCAGCGGCGGCTGATGCGCCCGCACCCAGGCCGCCTGCCGGAGCCACCGAGCGCACCATGGTGCCCTCGGTGATGCCCGCAACGCCGTCGGGCGCCACGTCGCCAACGGCGATGGCCGGCACGGCGCCCAGGGTATGGCCCAGCGATACTGCGTTCGGGATGGTGGCACAAACCCACCATGCCGCGGTGTTGACCGCGCCGTTGATGGCATTGAAGACGGAAGGTGTGCCGAGGAAGTTGTCGATCGAACCCAGCAGCCCGTCGGTTGTGAACGGCAGTGTCGGCGCCGCCAAAGTTGAGATGGGAGCATCCAACGCCTGGACCGTGCCGCCCGCCGCGTCACCCGCGAGGGCGGCGTTGTCCACGGTTGCGGCGGCCGCCGGGTCGGTGGTCGAGGTCAGCGGCGTCACCGGTGTGAGCACCCCGGCCGCCGCCGAGGCCGCCTGATACGCGGCCATTGCGGCGGCGTCCTGGGCCCAGTACTCGGCGTAGAGGGTGTCGAGCGCCACGATCGCGGGCGTGTTCTGGCCCAGCACATTGGAGGCGACCAGCGCCGCCTGGGTGGCCCGGTTGGTGGCGATCACCGGCGGTGGCACCACCGCCGCGAACACCGCCTCGAACGCCGCCGCCGACGCCGTGGCCTGGGCACTCGCCTGTTCGAGCGTCGACGCCGTCTCGGTCAGGTAGGTGACGATGGGCTGGGCCGCCGCGGCCGCCGCCGCCGACCCGCCACCGGTCCACTGCTGGCTGGTCAGCAACGAGATGATCGACTCCCACTGGGTGGCCGTCGTGCTCACCTCGGCGGCCAGGTTGGCGTAGGCCGTCGCGGCGGCCATCAGGGGCGCGGCGCCCGCACCGGAGTAAATGAGCGAGGAGGTGATCTCCGGGGGTATTGCCGCAAAACTTAGAACCATTTTGTGTCCCGCTCCTTATTTGTCTGTTCGAAATTCGGAAGTCTGACCGTGACCGCTGCTTAGACGGCCGTCGGTTTCGGCATGACGATCGGCTTCACGCCGTAACGCGGCGCACCGAAGCCGGCGCTGCTGCGCGCCGCCGAGGCCATTCCCGGCATGCCGGGGACGACCGTGCCTGCCCCGGCCTGCGGCGCGGCGGCGGTCCAGCCCGCCGTTTGGATCGCGTTGACCGGCGAGGCCACCGGCGCGGACGCGCCAGCCCAGCTCGGCGGCACAGCGAGGTTGCTGACCATGGTCGCGGACCCCATCGAGGCCACCGGCGTTGCGCTCATGCCGGCCGTGCCGCCGCCCGCCGCGACGGTGGTGGCGCCCAGCCCGGGCGAGGCGGCGACATCTGAGGCCAACCCGGCGCCGGCGGCGTCGCCGGACGTATCGAGGAGGCCACCGCCCGCCAGACCCAGCAGGTTCGAGGTGGCGGAGGCCCAGTTTCCGAAACCGATGTTGCCGATGTTGGCCCCGTTGCCAGACAGGCCGAAGATCCCGCCGAGCATGTTCGGGTTGGTGCCGTTTCCGGTGCTACCGAGCAGCCAGGAAAGGAAATCGAGGGGAGTGTTCGACGGAGTGGCCGCGGCGGCGCTGACGGGGGCGTCCAAAGCTTGCATCGTGGCCTGGCTCGCGTTGACGGCCTCGGTGTCGCCGTAGGCATTGGAGCTGATGCCCAGCGTTTGCGAGTACTGCTCCAGCAGCGCTTGCGCCTGGGCGGCGACCGTCTGGTACTGGGTGCCGTACGCGGAGAAGATTGCTGCCTGCTGGGCGGAGACCGGATCGGCCGCCGCGGGAGCGATCACGGTGGTCGCCGACGCCGCGCCCGCGTTCTGCGCTGCCAGGTTGGTGTTGATCCCGCTGAGCAGCTGCTGCGCGGCTAACATCTCTTCGGTCTGTGTCGTCAGAAATGACATCCGTTGCTCCTAGTGTTGGAACGGACCGACCCCCTACGGCGAGCCGGCCTGTGTGTTTACGCCACGTCCCCTGTGCGTTGGGGAAAGGCTAGCTATCCACCGACTCCACGTTCCCGCCGAAAAGGCACACGTGACAGCCGTTTACGGCTTCTTAACGCCGAGTGTCGTAGTTTTAACAAGCTCCTGTCGGGCGATACCGTGACGTCATCTGAGCTCGGGCGGCGCAACAGGAAACCGCGCGCGGCGCGCGGATCCTAGCGGACGCCCGTCCGCGCCGCACGTTAGACATGTGGCAAATGGCGGGCCGGGGGCAGCGCCGACGGGTCACCTCCGTGTACCGGCGCCCCGGCGGCTCGATGTTCGACCGCAGACGTGCCAAATCCCCAAGCGCCCGTTGACGTTCGACCGTGGCCGCAATTCCGGGCGAGTCCAATCGACCCGAATTGCGGTTCTGGCCGCGCCGGCGCGCGGCCGTGTCACGCAAACTGGTCAGAGCTCGCGCTGGGTGCCCGAATAGCGTGCCGCCAGGCCTGCTGTGACGCACACGACGCCATGGCCGTCGCGGACCGCGGACCTTTGCTCCCGGCGGTTAGGTGGTGTGGCTCCCGGCGTCAGGTAGCAAACCCGCGAGCGGCGAGGCGGGGTGAGAGACCAGGCTCCGGAAATTCCGGGCAGTGAGTGGCCGTCGCGGCACCGGGACGACGGTGCGGCTGCCGCTATTGGCCGGCCCTTACAACTTGCTGCGGTTTTGCGGGCAGTACGCCGCGACCGCCGCGCCGACGATGATGTTGGCGCCGCCGTTGCTCAACCCGAGCGACTTCTTCACATCGCCGATGGTCTGGGCCGCGGTGTCCCCGCCATCGAAGTCCGTGCACACGGCATGCCCGACATTGATCATCGATTGGTCGGCGCCGTCCGCCCAGCTGAGTCCGCGCAAATGCAGCGTCTGCAGGTACTGGTCATCCGCGGGGTCGGCACTCGCGATCGGCGCGGCGGCAATGCCGACGACCCCGGCCACCGCGATAGCGACCGGCGCGGCCCACCGTGCCGTGATTTTCACTCGTCCACTCCTCCGCGCCACTACGTGCGTGCAGGAATCGAATCCTAATTGCGTCCGGCAAATCTGTCTCGACGAGTCAACCAGGGGTTTCTCCTCGCCCGGATATCGGCGAAGGCTTGTAAGTTGGTCGCCACCGCCAACACAAGGCAGCAAGATCCGCTCGTTGCGGAAGGAGCCAGCGCCGTAGTGACCGACGATCCGCGGGGTGACGCGGTCTCCCGCCAATACGATCGGTGGGAATACCCGCCCCCGGTGCCGGACCTCGCGGCGTGGAGCGAAAGCCACTGGGATTGGTTCGATCCGTTCTGGGCCCACCGGGTGTTGTGGCCGGACCGCGACTACAAGCCGGACCTCGACATCCTGATCGCAGGTTGCGGCACCTTCCAGGCCGCCCTATTCGCCTTCAAGAATCCCGGCGCGACTGTGGTTGGGATCGACATCAGCCAGAATGCGCTGAACCAGCACAACCGGCTCAAGGACAAGCACGGGCTGCAGAATCTGGAGTTGCGCCTGCTGCCGATCGAAGAGGTGTCCACGCTCGGGCGCGACTTCGACCTGATCGTCTCCAGCGGCGTCCTGCACCATATGGTCGACCCGCTGGCCGGGCTCACCGCGCTGGGCGCGTGCCTGCGGCGCGACGGGGCGCTTGCGGTCATGCTGTACGCCAAGTACGGCCGGATCGGCGTCGAAATGCTCGAATCGGTGTTTCGCGACCTCAAGCTGTCGCAGGACGACGCGTCGGTCCAACTGGTCAAAGAGGCCATCGCGATGTTGCCGGCCGATCACCCGGTACGCGGCTATCTCATGGCGGCCCGCGACCTGGTCTCCGACGGCGCCCTGGTCGACACCTTTCTGCACCCCCGGGCGCGCAGCTACACCGTTGCCGAATGCCTCGATCTGGTCGCCGCCGCCGGACTCGCGTTCCAGTCATGGTTTCACAAGTCGCCGTACTACTCGCACGAGTTGCTTACGCCGGCAAGCGGATTCCAATCGGCGCTTAGCCAATTGCCCGAGGAGCAACTGTGGTCCGTGATGGAGCGCCTGCAGCCGGCGAACGCCACCCATTTCTTTCTGGCCTGCCGCCCCGAGCGCCCCGCGGAGCAGTACGCGATCGATTTCGCGTCACCGGCCTCATTCGATTACGTACCGCTGCTGCGCACGGCGTGCCTGTTGTCCGGCGACGAAATCCATTGGCCGGGCGGCAAGCAGAAGCTCAACCCGGCACAGTTGCCCTTCGTGCAACACGTCGACGGCCGCCGTACGATCGCCGAGATCATCGAATCCGTGGGATGCGCAGGTGCCGTCCCCGACGAGCACAGGGCGCTGCTGCGAGAATTCGGCCACAAGCTGTTCCGGGGGTTATGGCAGTTGGACTTTCTGGCCATGGCGCTGAACGCCGACCCAGCCGGATAGCCGGCCCCCGGTCGGCTACATTCGCGACGGGCCCCCATAGCCCAATTGGCAGAGGCAGCGGACTTAAAATCCGCCCAGTGTCGGTTCGAGTCCGACTGGGGGCACTAAAAATTGGCGAGACGTCGCTGTTTATTACCCAGAGCAGTCGGCCCGCCCCCGAGTGGGTCCACGGGCCGCTGCTTCGTCGGGAGTAGGCCTGGGAAGGGTCATCAGGCCGTTGCGGCCACCTTCTTGCCGAAGATGCGCTCCAGCGCCGCGGTGTCGCCGTATGCCTGCACCCGTACGGTGCGACCGTCGTGCACGGTGAATACCGTTGCAGCGTCAGTGGTTTCGCCGGCCACGGTGGTTTGGCCGAGCATGATTACCAAGTCGCCGTCTGCGAGCATGCGGTCGCTCGTGACAGAAGCTTGCTTCTCACTCATCTTGGCCAGCAGCTCAGCTACTTCCTGCTTGCCGTGGTAGGTGCCGCTGATGGCGCTGTTGCCCGGCTGGATCCACTCGATGTTGTCATCGAAAAGGCTCATCACCGTGTCGCCGTCACCAGCGTTGAAGGCTTCGTAGCCCGTCTTGATCAGCTTCATGTTTTGTTCGTGCTCTGACATTCCCGTTGCCTTTCGTGATAATCCGATGTTTCGGCGTGACCGACGTGGCCGGTCCAGCGTCCGACTGAAACGCGGTGGAGCGCCCCGGTCATCGTGGTCGGCTAGGCATTCGCCCTGATCAAAGGTGCTCCATCATGCGAGACATCCGTCCGTCCTCGAAATAGCTGGTGTAACGCCGCGGATAGACAGGCCGCGGCTCGGGCAGTCTGAGGTGGATATGGCCGATGGCTGATATCAAAGCTGTACTAGACCAGCGACGATGAGTCGTTGACGGCGACACCGCTGCGGCGGCTACTGCGGTGTTGAACAACACCTCGTGTTCGCTGATCACAACCGGTGACGAGGCGTTTCGGGCGGAGTCGGCGGTCGCTTGACCGGTACCCAGGCGGTCGATCGGCATACCCGTCGCGGCCGAAGCTGGCTCGACATCGAGCGCCAACCGACCGGCTGGGGAGTGCGACTTAGGTAGTAGGTGCAACATGGCGGATGCCTTCTGGTGATTGCTGGCTCCGACTGGGAGTCACAGGGATCGAACACTTCAAGGAAAGCATTATGAGGTCGGCAAACACCTCATCTATATGGATGACATTTCGATCTGCATGGGATCCGACTACCATTTGCTGGAAGCCTGCGGGAGGTATGCAGCGAGGAAGGCGTTTCGATGCGGATTCCAACCGGTGAATCGAAGCCCCGGCCATGGTTACTGTCGAGGATTTCTCCCGCCTGATATCTGGCATCTACGCGGCGGCGGTCACTCCTGATCGCTGGGAGGCGGCCTTGGGTTCGATTCGCCGCGCGCTGGACGGGACAGCCAGCGGGTTGTTTTTGGCCGACAGTACGGTCTGGTCCGTTCTCGATTCGACCCTTCCCGCGGCCGCCGCCAAGAGCTACATGGAGTACTACCACCGCTTCGATCACGTGCTTGCCGCCGTCGGGCGAGGCCGGGTCGCCGCGGTACGGACGGGGGCGGAGTTGATGCCACTCGTGTCGAAGTCGGAGTTCTACGAAGAGTGGTTGCATCCTCTCGAAGTTGGCGACGGGATGTTCGTCCGGCTGACGGATGGGCCAACACCGACGTGTTTCATCGTCGGGGCACCGAGACGCACCGAGTCGTTCGACACAGTTGACCGTGTGAGGCTGATGAGGGGCCTGGTTCCACACCTGCAACAGGCCGTGCGCACACAACACAAGCTCGCCGCTCTTACCCACACCACCGCTGAGCTGGCGGACGCGCTGGAGGTTGTCCGGCACGGAATCATTGTCGTCGTCGCGCGCGAACATTTAGTTAAAGAAATGAATTCGGCTGCAGAACGGATTTTCCGCGCCGGAGATGGTTTTTGCATCCGGTCAGGATGCATCGCTGCGACGAGCGCGCAGACTGAACGAGAGCTGCATCGCGCCATAGACGACGCGCTTGGAGGCGGATGCTCCACCATTCGGGCGGAGCGGTCGCTTATCTCTACCCGCCCCTCCGGTAAGCGGCCGTACGTCGTCCATGTGCTGCCCTCCTACTGCAGTGACGCCGATGGGCCACTGAGGAAGCCGATGGCCTTGGTTCTCATCATCGACCTCGAGGACGAGCCTGAACCCCCTGCGGTGTTGTTGCGGCGACTCTACCGCCTCACCGAGGCCGAGGCAGACATTGCCTTGCGCATCGCGCATGGCGCGGACTTGAAAGAGATTTCACAAGAGCTGTCGGTCTCAGTGACGACAGTTCGCACTCATCTGCAGCATGTCTTCGACAAAACCGACACGCACCGCCAAGCTCAGCTTGTCCGCCTGCTACTCGTGCTACGTCCGTAGTCACGCGGGCCCGCCGTGCATCCGTGACCGTATTTGGCCGCCAATAAGGGCGTTTGACTCACGCCCTGTCCCCTCAGGTCCGCCGATCGCGGACCAAGATTTTGGGCCTGCCGCCGACGGCGCCGCAAACCGCCACTCATACACTGACCCAGCATGGGCATGCTGTTCGGCCTCGCGCCGTGGATCGTGTATTGGGTACTCGTCGGTAACGTCCCGTTCGCGGCGGCCGTGCTGGTCGCGCTGGCGATCGCCGCTGTCAGCCTGGGCGCCGGCGGCGTGGCGGGCAGGAAGTGGCAGTTCTTTGACTTCGCTTCCGTCGCAGTGCTTTTGGTCCTCGCCGCGCTGACCTTCGCGCTCACTGAGTCGTTCCTGCAGCGGTGGATACTGCCGCTGAGCAACGCCGGGATCTTCCTGGTGACGCTGGCCGGGGTGCTGGTCGGCAAGCCGTTCGTGGCCGAATTCGCCGCCGCCGAGCGGGCCCCCGACATCATCAAGACCGAGCTGTTCGGCCGGATCGTCAAGATCCTCAGCTGGCTCTGGGTCGCGACGTTCGCGGCGATGACGGTGTCCTCGGCGATCCCGTCGATCCTGGCAGGTCCCGCGGGCCCGGCCGGGACGACCGCCGCCCTGATGCTGGACACGAAGACCCCGCTGTCGTTCCTGTGCTACTGGATCATTCCCTTCGGGCTGCTGGGGCTCACGGCGGTGGCGTCGCGACTGCTGCCCGACCGGATGCTGGTCGGGATCGACGACGTCGCACGGGAAACCTCGTTCGTCGCCTATGACGAAGCCACCATCGACGAGCTCTACTTCCTGGCCCAGGAGCACGCCAATCGCGAGGTGGGCCCGGGCAAGGAGGCCTACGCCGTCAAGGTCGGCGGAATGGGCACCCCGTTGACCGGAGACGAGTCCCGCAAGTCGTGGCCCTCGACCTACAAGGTGCGCGACAAGCGGCACTGAATGCCCACCGCGATTGGGCTACGTTGGTTCTCGGCGGAGCGGCCCCGAGCCGCCGCACGCGCTCCGCATCCGGCCAAGGGCACACCACGACGGGAGTTCCCGGCGGAGCGGAGAAAGGGAGTCCCGATGAACGCACCCAGCGCGGACGCCATCCGCGCGGAAACCATCACCATCACCGGCCACGGCGGCGACGAGATCGAGGCCTACCAGGCGGTGCCGCTCGCGCAGGGATCGCGAGGTGGCGTCGTGTGGATCCACCACATGCCCGGATACGACCGCGAAACCAAGGAGTTCGTCCGCCGGCTCGCCGTCAGCGGCTACAACGCCGTCGCACCCAACCTCTACTCGCGGGAAGCCCCGGGTGCCGCCCCCGACGACGCGGCCGCCGCGGCGCGGGCCGCGGGCGGGGTGCCCGACGAACGACTGATCGGTGATGTCGCGGGCGCGGTGGAGCACCTGCGCTCGTTGGCGGGCGCCAACGGCAAGTTCGGCGTCATCGGGCACTGCTCGGGCGGACGGCACGCCTACCTGGCCGCCTGCTCCCTGCCGTTCGACGCGGCGGTGGACTGCTACGGCGCGTTCATCGTCGAGGACCCGCCCGAGGGCATGCCCAAGGCCATGAAGCCGATCCTTGACCTGGCCGGCAACCTCAGCTGTCCGCTGCTGGGCCTGTTCGGCCTCGACGACCGGTTCCCTGCGCCCGCGGCCGTGGCAACCCTCGACGCCGAACTCACCAAGCTCGGCAAGCCGCACGAGTTCCACTCCTATGAGGGTGCGGGCCATTCGTTCTTCTCCGTCGACCGTCCGGCGTACCGGCCCGAGGCCGCGGTGGACGGCTGGCAGCGCATCGATGAGTTCTTCGCCACCTACCTGAAAGGCTAGGCGTCTGCCATGTGCACCTATCTCACCGAACACGTCGAGATCGACGGCAGCGGCAAGGGCGCGACGGGATGGTTCGGGGCAAGCCGCGCCACGGTGTACGTCGACCATCCCGTCCACGCGCCGTACGGCCACACCGTGAACATCGACGTGATCAACCCGCAGCTCGGCCCGTCGGCGCGGGTGGCCTTGGAATTGACCGAGGAGAGCGCGCTGGCGCTGGCCGACGCCATCCACAAGGCGATCGGCCACGCACCCGCCGGGCTGGCCTCGAAGGACCAGTAGGCCGACCATGACCGACTATCCGCAGATGGCCGCCGCCCGCGGCCGGATCGAACCCACCCCGCGGCGCGTTCGCGGTTACCTCGGCGATGCGCTGGTCTTCGACACCACCGGCGCCCGATACGTGTGGGAAGTCCCTTACTACCCGCAGTACTACATCCCGCTCGCCGACGTCCGCACCGAGTTCCTGCGCGACGAAAACCACGCCCAGAAGGTGCAATTCGGCCCGTCTCGGCTGTACTCGCTGGTGGGTGCCGGCCAGACGCACGAGTCCGCCGCGCGGGTATTCGACGCCGACGGCGGCGGCGCGTTGGCCGGTACCGTGCGCTTCGAATGGAATCCGTTGCGCTGGTTCGAAGAAGACGAGCCGATCTACGGTCACCCGCGCAACCCGTACGCACGCGTCGATGCCTTGCGCTCGCACCGCCACGTTCGGGTCGAACTCAACGGGATTGCGTTGGCAGACACCACTTCTCCCGTTTTGCTGTTCGAAACCGGTTTGCCGACAAGGTATTACATCGATCCCACGGATGTGGACTTCGAGCACCTGGAACCCAGCGCGACGCAGACACTGTGCCCGTACAAGGGAGTGACGTCGGGTTATTGGTCGGTACGGACCGGTGACGCCCTGCACGAGGACTTGGCGTGGACCTACCACTATCCGCTGCCGGCGGTGGGGCAGATCGCCGGTCTGATCGCGTTCTACAACGAAAAACTCGACATCACCGTCGACGGCGCCGGATTGGCTCGCCCGCAGACGCAGTTCAGCTAGTGGCGGCAAAGTGTGATCTTTCCCTCGTCATCACCCAAGCCTGAGAATTCCTTAGTTATCCGGCGTAGGCCCGTTCACGTGGGCGGTTAGCGGCCCGGGCGAAATCCGCCGGAAGGGGGTTTGCCTCACTTTCGCTACGGGTAAGCGTCTGCGATACAGCGTGATTGGAAGTCTGAGCAGAACCTGAGTGCGAACAGTGACGTAGCTAACGTCGAGCATTCCTGAACTGCTTTGCGGCGATGTGCGGCCAGTAGACTACCGAAAACCAGTCTCGTCAGCGCCTTTTGGTGCTGAAAGCCGGTGGATCCGATGGTCGGATCGCCGCGAACATCTCGGCGGCGTCGACACTCGACCACTAGAGCCGACAACCACAGCAAAGGCGGTATCAAGCGTGAATGATGTGAACGGCCCTACAGCCGCGCACCACGAACGAGACGGGCGAGCCTTCCAGCTGGACACCACCTCGGTGGTCCGAGTCCCACTGCACAACGGCCCGATCAGCGATATCGACATCAGCCCCGACGGGCGCCGGCTGGTCGTCACCAACTACGGCCGCGACATGGTGTCGGTCGTCGACGCCAAGACCTGCCGCGTCTCGAGCACCGTCACCGGCCTGGCCGAGCCCTTCGCGGTCGCGATGAACAGCGCGGACGCCAACTATGCCTACGTCAGCACCGCGACCGCCGGCTACGACGCGATCGAAGTCATCGACGTCGTCACCAACTGGCGCATCGCCACACACCGGCTCGCGCACAGCCTGAGCGGCCTGACGGTGAGCCCGGACGGCAGGTACCTGTACGCCAGCCGAAACGCGGTTCGCGGCGCCGACGTGACGGTGCTGGACACCACCACCGGTGAGCTCGAAGTGATCGAGCTGGCGACCGAAACCGGTATCACCACCGAATGCGTGCGGGTCAGCGCCGACGGCCGGCGCTTGTACGTCGGCATGAACGGGCCGACCGGCGGCAGCCTCGCCATGATCGAGACCCGGACGCGCTCCGACACGCGCCGGGTCGGCGGCCGGTCGCGCATCGTCGGCGTCATCGACCTTGGCCTGCCCGTGCGCGACGTGGCGCTGAGCGACGACGGCGCCACGGCGTACGTGGCGAGCTGCGATCCCGTCGCGGGCGCGGTGCTCGACCTGGTCGACACCCGGGCCACCAAGATCGTCGGCACCCACAAGGTGCCCGAGATCACCGGCCCCCTGACGCGGATGACGCTGAGCCGCGACGGCGCGCGCGCCTACCTGGTCAGCGACGACCGCATCACGGTGCTGGGCATCCACCGGCAGGAGGTCGTCGGCGAGGTCACGGTGTCCCACCACCCGTCCTGCGTGGTGGAAAGCCCCGACGGCGCCCATCTCTACGTCGCCGACTACTCCGGCGTGGTCACCGCGGCGCGGATCGCCTCGCCCCCACCGCTGCCGCTCGCCGGCGAGCGGGACCTGTCCATCGCCGGCTGGTTGCCCGAGTTGCCGGAGTGGGAGCCGGTGCTGGCCTAGCATCACCGGGGCCCCGGTGCGTCGGTGAAACCTCAGTGCTGGGCGTGAATCCACCCGGCGTGTCGCCGGCCAGCGGTCACACTCAAAGCCTCGGATACACACTCGATCCGAGCCCTTTCGACCCGGGTAGATGCCGCCACTCGCCCGGAATTCGGGCTTAGGGTGGAAGCGGCCGATGGCCGGACGCCGTCGGCCCGGGATGCGGGACGGCCGCATCCCGTGCTGCGCCGAGAGTAAGGGCGGTACCTCAATGGACGGCACCATGCAGGACTTTCCGTTGACGATCACCGCGATCATGCGGCACGGCTGCACAGTGCACGGGGAACGCACCGTCACCACCTTCACCGGGGACGGGTACCGGCGCACGACGTATCGGGAACTGGGTCAGCAGGCCGCGCAACTGGCGAACGGACTACGCCGCCTCGGTATCACCGGTGACCAGCGGGTGGGCACGTTCATGTGGAACAACGCCGAACACCTCACCGCATACCTCGCGTTGCCGTCGATGGGCGCCGTCCTGCACACCCTCAACATTCGCCTGTTCCCCGAGCAGATCGCCTTCGTCGCCAACGAGGCCGAAGACCAGGTGGTGCTGGTCGACGCGTCACTGGTCAAACTGCTCGCGCCCGTGCTGCCCGACCTCGAGACCGTGCACACGGTGATCGTGGTCGGCGACGACACCGAGCCGCTGCAGGGCTCCGGCAAGACCGTGCTGCGCTACGCCGACGTCCTCGACGGCGAGCCCACCGAGTTCGACTGGCCGCACATCGACGAGAACTCCGCGGCCGCGATGTGCTACACCAGCGGCACCACCGGCAACCCGAAAGGCGTTGTCTACAGCCACCGTTCGAGCTTCCTGCACACCATGGGCGCGTGTACCACCAACGGCATCGGCGTCGGGGCCACCGACAGCGTGCTGCCCATCGTGCCGATGTTCCACGCCAACGCCTGGGGGCTGCCCTACGCCGCGCTGATGGCCGGCGCCGACCTGGTGTTGCCCGATTGCCACCTGGACCCCCGGTCGCTGGTTCGGATGGTCGAGGAGCTGCGGCCCACGGTGACGGGCGCGGTGCCGACCATCTGGAACGGCGTCCTGCATCACCTCGAGGACGACCCCGACCACGACATGTCGTCGCTGCGGCTGGTGGTCTGCGGCGGCTCGGCCGTCCCGGTGTCGCTGATGCGCACCTTCGAGGAGAAACACAACGTGCAGATCCGGCAACTGTGGGGGATGACCGAGACGTCGCCGCTGGCCACCATGGCGTGGCCGCCGCCGGGAACCCCGGAGGACCAGCACTGGGCATTCCGCGGGACGCAGGGCCAGCCGGTCTGCGGGGTGGAGATGCGCATCGTCGATGACGACGGTCAGGTGCTGCCCAACGACGGCAACGCCGTCGGCGAGGTCGAGGTGCGCGGACCGTGGATCGCCGGCTCCTACTACCTGGGGCGCGACGAGTCGAAGTTCGACTCCGGCTGGCTACGCACCGGCGACGTCGGCCGCATCGACGAACGCGGCTTCGTCACCCTCACCGACCGCGCCAAGGATGTCATCAAATCCGGCGGCGAATGGATCTCCTCGGTGGAGCTGGAGAACCTCTTGATCGGCCACCCGGATGTGGTCGAGGCCGCGGTGGTTGGCGTTCCCGACGAGCGCTGGGAGGAGCGGCCGCTCGCCGTGATCGTGGCCAAGGACGACTCCTCGGTGAGCGCCGGACAGCTGCGAAAGTTCCTCGCCGACAAGGTCGTTCGATGGTGGCTGCCCGAGCGATGGACCTTTGTCGACGAGATTCCGCGCACCAGCGTCGGCAAGTATGACAAGAAGACGATCCGGTCACGACACGCCGAAGACGGATACCAGGTGGTAGAGGCCCACGACTGAGCCGAAAGGCGTTACGCCAGTGCCAAATTCACTCGTTGTTGATCAATCCGTCCTCGCCCCGGTCGCGGTCGCAGACGCATTTCACCGCACGCTGCCGATCGCGCTCCCGGCGCTGTTTCACCGCTGGTACGGGCCGTTCCCGCCGATCAAGGAGGTGCGCGAGCAGACCGGCGCCTGGGACGCCGCGGGCCAAACGCGCATCGTGCACCTGGCCGGCGGTGCCCGCATGCGCGAGGAACTGACCAGTGTCGATCCGCCGCGCTCGTTCGGCTACCGGCTCTCGGAGATCACCGGCCCGATGGCGCTGCTCGTCGACCACATCCTCGGCGAATGGGTCTTCGCCCCGGCCGCGGCGGGCACCGAAATCACCTGGCGCTGGGACATCCGCCCGCGCTCGGCGCTGACGGCCTGGGCCCTGCCGATGCTGGGCGGCCTGTGGAAGGGCTACGCGCGCGGGGCGCTGCGTCACCTGTCGGCCTTGCTGACGGCGTGACCCGCGACCGCTAGCGTGGGGAGCCATGTGCCGACTCTTTGGCCTGCACGCCGGGACGCACGCATGCACCGCGACCTTCTGGCTGCTGGACGCCCCGGACAGCCTGGCCCAGCAGAGCAGGAGGAATCCGGACGGCACCGGGCTGGGCGTCTTCGATGAACACCGCCAACCGCACCTGTACAAGGAGCCGATAGCGGCCTGGCAGGACGCCACATTCGCGACCGAGGCACACCGAATGACCGGCACGACGGTCATCGCCCATGTCCGATACGCGACCACCGGCTCGCTCGACATCCACAACACCCACCCCTTCCTGCAGGACGGGCGGATCTTCGCGCACAACGGCGTCCTCGAAGGATTGGACATCCTCGACGAGCGGCTGCGTGAGGTCGGCACCGAGGATTTGGTGTTGGGGGACACCGATTCCGAGCGGGTCTTCGCGTTGATCACCGCGTCGATCCGGGCCCGCGGCGGCGACATTACCGCCGGCCTCACCGACGCCATGCGATGGCTCGCCGACCACGTTCCGATCTACGCGGTCAACGTGTTGCTGAGCACTGCCACCGACATGTGGGCGCTGCGCTACCCGGAAACCCATCAGCTCTACATCCTGGATCGATCCGACGAGGCGGCCTCGGATGACGCCGAATTCGACTTGTGCACCAAGCGGATTCACGCCCGGTCGGAGCATCTGTGTGAGCGGTCGTCGGTGGTGTTCGCCACCGAGGTGATGGACGACGAGCCACGCTGGCGGCTGTTGCCGGCGGGCGAACTCTTCCACGTCGATGCGGATCTGCACATCCACCGCAGCATGATCCTGCCCGACCCGCCCAAACGTCTGCTGCGTCGTGAGGAGCTGAGTTCGCCGGTGGAGGAGTCGCAGCACGCCCTGCCGAACACCCGGCAACTGGCCTGATCGGTGCTGGCAAGGTAGACGACGTGACAACCAAACGCGCCCTGGTGCTGGCCGGTGGGGGAATAGCGGGAATCGCCTGGGAGACAGGTGTTCTGCGAGGCATTGCCGACGAGTCACCCGCGGTGGCCCGGCTGCTGACCGAGTCGGACGTGCTGGTCGGGACCTCGGCGGGCTCGGCGGTCGCCGCGCAGCTGAGTAGCGGCCGCACCCTGGACGAGCTGTTCGACCGCCAGGTCGCCGAGTCGTCGGCCGAGATCGATTCGGGGGTCGACATCGAGGCGATCACCGAACTGTTCCTGACGGCCCTAGGGGAGCCGTACGAGGAGTCGCTGGACAGGACCCGCCAACAGATGCAGCGGATCGGGGCCGTCGCGCTGGCGACCAAAACCGTTCCCGCGCCGGTGCGCCGGGACGTGATCGCGCACCGCCTGCCGTCGCACGCCTGGCCGGACCGCGACTTGCGGCTCACCGCGATCGACGTCGCCACCGGCGAGCTGACCGTCTTCGACCGCGACGCCGGTGTCGACCTGGTCGATGCGGTGGCGGCCAGCTGCGCGGTGCCCGGGGCCTGGCCGCCGGTGACGATCGGCGACCGCCACTACATGGACGGCGGCGTGGCCAGCTCCGTCAACCTCGTGGTGGCCGCCGACTGCGACACGGCGGTGGTGCTGGTGCCCTCCGGCATCGACGCGCCCTCGCCGTTCGGTGCGGGGCCGGCCGCCGAGGTCTCGGCGTTCCCCGGCGCGGCCTTCGCCGTATTTGCCGATGCCGATTCGCTGGCCGCGTTCGGACCCAACGCCCTGGATCCGGACTGCCGCATCCCGTCGGCGGTGGCCGGACGCGAGCAGGGCCGCCGCGAAGCCGCCGCCATCGCCCGCTTCCTGGGCGCGTGAATGCGCTTGGCGCAACGACATTGAGACGTTTCAGCGCTCGATCGCGGGCGGGGCCTCCGGGTCGTCCTCGACGTCCAGCGCGTCGAGCGCCTCGTTCGCCAGCGCCCGCCCGGCTTCGATGACCTCCACCGCCCGGTGGAATTCCAGGGCCCGGCAGGTCGAGCGCGGGACCTCGATGAGCAGGTCGGGCGGGTAGACCGCCAGGGTGTGACGCGCCAGCGCCGCCTGGGCGATGTCGATGGTCCGGTTCATCACCTCGAAGCTGCCCAGCTTGGGCACGTCGGATCCGGCGCCGGGTAGTTCGTCGGCGTCGTCGTCGGCGGCGGGCCGCTCGTCATCCGGGGCGTCCGACCAGCCCTCGGCCTCTCCGCTCGGCCCGCCCAGCCTGCTCAGCACCGCCCGCGCCGTCGGCCGATCCAGCAGCGAACGGGCGGCGGCGGTGTCGAGCAGCGCGGAGGTGCTGCGCACCATGCGGGTCAACCACTCGACGGTGGCGCCGGGCTCCGGCTCGCGGTTGCCGATCGCCTCGCTGCCGGACAGGCTCACCGCGATGGTCAGATCGGCGTTGACCGCGGCGAGCGGGGCCATCGGCAGCGGATCCAGGATGCCGCCGTCGGCGAGCAGCCGCCCGTCGACCGCATGGGGGGCGATCACCCCGGGGATGGCGATGGACGCGCGGATCGCCTCGTCGAGGGGGCCGCGCTGAAACCACACCGACTTACCCGCCAACAGGTCGGTGGCCACCGCGGTGTACGGGATGGGCAGGTCCTCGATGGCGACCGGGCCCAGGATGTCGCGCACCGCGTCCAAGATCTTGCCGGCCCGCATCACACCGGCCGCGCTGATGGACGGGTCCAGTAGCCGCAGGATGGTGCGCTGGGTCAGCGACTTCGCCCAGTCGGCGAACTCGTCGAGCCGCCCGGCCGCCTGCAGGGCGCCGACCAGGGCGCCCATTGACGAGCCGGAGACGCCGACCACCTGGTAGCCGCGCGCCGCCAGGGCCTCGATCACCCCGATGTGGGCGTAGCCGCGGGCGCCGCCGCTGCCGAGCGCGAGTGCCACCCGGGTCGGTGCTGATCGACGCGGAACTTCGTCAGGCACCCCTCCATTTTGCGCGGGAGCGGGCGGTGACCGGGCGGCCAGGCCAGTTTTTTCAGCCGTGATCCCAATTACGCGGCGGCGCGCACCCCGGGCGCGGCGCTACCCGCATTCGTTGTTGGCGGCCGCCCGCGCGGCGACGATCACGGCCGCCTGCCGGGCCGGGGTCAGCTTCGACCAGGGCGCGTTCCAGCTGCCCGCGGTGCCCGTCGGTGCCGCCTGCACCATCGACAGATAGGGCTCGAACAGCGACGCACCGGTCTTGGGCTGGGCGTCCATCCACTGCTGCGCGGCGTGACAGGCCTGGTAATACTCCTCTTCGGTGGAGTCCGCGGGCACATCGACCCTGGTCGTCACGCCCGCGGGGGACAGGCCGACCGAACCCGGGGGCGCCGAACCGGGGCCGTTGGGGATGCCGGACGGCCGCGCCGACGAGGACGAGGGAGCACCGGTGGGCGCGCCGTGCGAGCACCCCGTGGTCGTCAGGGCCATGGCCACCACGAAGGTCGCCACCACAACCGCGCCCCATCGCCGGGACCGATCACCGCACCAGCGCACGGTCTCAATCTATGCAACACTTGCGGCCGTGATGGAGCGCTTCGGATTTTGCGAGTGTTGTCGGCCGTAACACGCCGCCGCTTGCCCTTTCCGTTTTCGCCCTGGAGCTCCCCTGATGTCTGTGCCCGTAGCCACCGACGCTGCCCTGCGCCCCCGCACCCTTTCCGCCCCGTCCGCCGGTCCGACCCGGCTGCGCGTGCCCGATCTGCTCTACGCCACCGACCGGGCCGCCGATGATGTGCTCAGCGGGCGCTGCGATCACCTGTTGCCGGCGGGTGGCATACCGCAGTCGCGGCGCTGGTTCACCCGCATCCACGGCGACGAGGAGCTCGACGTCTGGCTGATCAGCTGGGTGCCCGGGCAGCCGACCGAACTGCACGACCACGGCGGATCGCTGGGGGCGTTGACCGTCCTGTCCGGATCGCTCAACGAATACCGTTGGGATGGAAGGGCTTTGCGACGTCGTCGGCTCGACGCCGGCGATCAGGCCGGGTTCCCGTTGGGCTGGGTGCACGACGTGGTCTGGGCGCCCCGCCCGGTGTCGGCGCCCGTCGCGCTGCCGGGCGCGGGGGTGCCGGGCGCCGCGCCGGTGCAGCCGACGCTGAGCGTGCACGCCTACTCGCCGCCGCTGACCGCGATGTCGTACTACGAGATCACCGACCGCAAGACGCTGCGCCGCGAACGTACCGAACTGACCGACCAGCCGGAAGGATCGCCATGAGCCGCATCGACGTCGTCCTGAGATCAGCCCGGCGCCGGTTTCGCCGGCTGCCCGCCGTGGAAGTGCCCGACGCGGTGCGCCGCGGCGCGGTGCTGGTCGACATCCGGCCGCAGGCCCAGCGGTTTCGCGAGGGCGAGGTGCCCGGGGCCCTGGTGATCGAACGCAACGTGCTGGAGTGGCGCTGCGATCCCACCAGCGAGGCCAGGCTGCCCGAGGCCGTCGGCGACGACGTCGAATGGGTGATCCTGTGTTCGGAGGGCTACACGTCCAGCCTGGCCGCGGCCGCGCTGCTGGACATCGGCCTGCACCGCGCCACCGACGTCATCGGGGGCTATCACGCGCTGGCCGGCGCCGGCGTGCTGAGCGAGCTGGCGGGGGGCCGGGTCGATCCGGTGTTCGCGGACACCGGGTCGACCGCCCGCCGCTGGCTCTAGATCGTCTCGCCTTAGGCCGTCTCGTCCGAGTGCAGCAGCGGGCGCAATTTCGCGGTTTTGTCCGGCGTCCAGCCGGGCGGTGACAGCACGGCGGCCCAGCCGTCGGCGACGTCGGCGACGTAGCGGTGGCCATGGCCATCGGGGACATCCACCGCCACGGCCATGTCGGCCGACACCTGGAGGAAGGTCACGACCGGAATCCAGCGGGTCTGCGGCAGCACGTCATAGCCACGCGGTTCGTTCAGCCAGTCGGGCTTGCTGAACAACAGGTCGGGCGTCCACCAGGCGATGGGATCCGACGCGTGCTGCAGGTACACCACCCGCGGGTGGTCCCACGGCGCGTCGGGACGCGTCAAATTCCTTGCGCGAGCGACGAATCGGACGTACTTCCCGTCCTGGTAGATCGGCAACCACTCCGGCGACCCGCCGTCACGGGTCGACGTCAGATCGGTCCAGATGGTGTTCTTGAAGGTCGGCCCGCTGAACAACGCCCCGTCGGTGCGCGCCAGCACGTTGTTCAGGCTCAAGAACGGCGCCTCGCCGCCGAACGATCCCAGGCTCTCGCCGAACACCACGAGCTTGGGCCGCTGGGCTTCGGGCAGCTGGCGGATCAGCTTGTCGACGGCCTCGAACAGAGCCTGCCCGGCGTGCCGGGCGTTCTCCTTGTCCACCAGGAACGACAACCAGCTCGGCAGGAAGGAGTACTGCATGCTCACGATCGCGGTGTTGCCGTTGTACATGTATTCCAGCGCCGAGGCTTCCGCCTCGTTGATCCAGCCGGTGCCGGTGGTGGTGCCCACCGCGACCACGGCGCGCCGCAATCCGCCGGTGCGCGCCAGCTCCTGCGCCGCCAGCTCGGCGGCGGCCGTGATGCCCTTCGACGAGTCCAGTCCGGCGTAGGCGCGGATGGGCTCGATGGCCGGGGCTCCGTTGAAGGAGGCGAGCTGCTCGACCGTTGGGCCGCCCTCGACGAAGATGCGACCCTCGCGGCCCAACGACTCCCAGGACACCAGGGACTGCGGACCGCCGGATCGCAGCGGGGTCTTCGGGGGAGCGGTGTCGGGATTCATCTCCTCGTTGGCCGAGGCGAAGGTGTGGTTCATGGTCCGCATGGCGAACTTGAGCACCACGCCGTTGAGCAGAGTGATGCTCAGGACCACCAGCGTGACGACCACGATGGTGGCCGAGAGCCGAAACGGTGCGAACCGGTCAACCTGGTCGACCAAGACCCTGACCAGCCAGCGGGTGAATTGGCCCAGCTCGACCACCGCAAACAGCACCACCAGCGACAGCACCCCGGCCAGCGGGTAGTCGTACCACTGAAGATGCGCCACGCCCATCAGGTCGCGCACGTCGTCCTGCCACACGTGGAACCAGATCGCCATGAGGACCTGGCCCACCACGCCGATCGGGATCAGCACCTTCCACGCCCAGCCCGGCGGCGCCGGGCTGTGATCCTTTTCGCGCATGAAGCGCACCAGCCAGACCACGAATACGCCCAGGCCATAACCGATCGCGCCGGAGAGCCCGCTGACCAGACCCTGGAACAGTGGGCCGCGCGGCAGCAGCGACGGTGTGAGCGAAAGCCAGATGAAGACCAGGCCCACCGTGGTTCCGGTGAACGTGTAATGCCGTACCCACCAGGGCTTTTCGGTCCACGGTAGGGTGGGAGCGGCGCGACCGAATCGCGGTGCGGCCACCGGTGCCGGCGCGGCGTCCGGCTCGGCTCCCGCGGACTCCTCGACGTCGTCGGTCGGGAGGTGAGCTGCCTCGGTGTTGGTCGCGGAAACCCGTTCGCTCATGTACGCGTCCTAGCGGTGGGTGAAGTTCGGCGGGCGCTTCTCGACGAAGGCCGCCATCCCTTCTGACTGATCCTGCGTCGCGAATGTTGAGTGAAAGAGCCTGCGCTCGTAGAGAAGTCCTTCGGCCAGCGTCGACTCGAACGCGCGGTTGACGGCCTCCTTGGCCATCCTGGCAGCCGACCGCGACATCTGCGAGATGGTGGTCGCGACGGCCTTGGCCTCGGTCAGCAGGTCGTCGGCCGGCACCACCCGCGACACCAGACCGCTGCGTTCGGCTTCTTCGGCGCCGATGGTGCGGCCGGTCAGGATAAGGTCCATGGCCTTGGCCTTGCCGATGGCGCGGGTCAGCCGCTGCGAGCCGCCCATGCCCGGCAGCACACCGAGTTTGATCTCGGGCTGGCCGAATTTCGCTGTGTCGGCGGCGATCAGCACGTCGCACATCATGGCGAGCTCACAGCCACCGCCCAGCGCGTGGCCGGCGACCGCGGCGATGGTGGGGGTGCGGATGGCGGCGAGCTTGCTCCACGGGGCGAAGAAGTCGGCGCCGAAGGCGTCGGCGAAGGACAGCTCGGCCATCTCCTTGATGTCGGCGCCGGCGGCGAACGCCTTGGCCGAGCCGGTGATGATGATCGCCCCGATACCGGGATCGGCGTCGAAATCCGCTGCCGCGCTGGTTACTTCGATCATCACCTGGGTGTTGAGCGCGTTGAGGGCCTTCGGCCGATTCAGGGTGATGATGCCGACGCGGTCGTCGCGTTCGACGAGGATGGTCTCGTAAATCGCCTCTGTCATCCAAACCGCCTTTCTAGAAACTCAAGTCGTCGTCGACCGGGGTGAAATACGCCTCGACGTCGGCCGCGGTGACCGCGGACAGCTCCGCCGGGGACCACTTCGGGTTGCGATCTTTGTCGATCAGCTGTGCGCGGATGCCCTCCACCAGATCGTGTGAGCGCAGCGACGCCGACGACACCCGATAGTCCTGCACCAGAACGTCTTTGAGCGTTTCGAGGCCGGCCGCACGCCGCACCGCCTGCAGGGTCACCGACAGCGCTATCGGGGAGCGGGTGGCGATCAGGTCGGCGGCGTCCTCGGCCGGGCCGGCGCCGTGCGCGCGAAGCGCGGCGACGATGTCTTCCACCGTGTCGCCGGAGAAGCAGTCGTCGATCCAATCACGTTGCGCGGCAATCTCGCTGGGCGGCGGTTCGACGGTGTACTTGTCCAGCGCGCGCTCCACGCCGTCCGTGATCACCGCGCGGCGGAACGCCTCGACGTCGCCGTGCGGGACGTAGTGGTCGGCGAAGCCCATCGCGATGGCGTCGGCTCCGGAGAACGGCGCCCCGGTCAGCGCGGCGTGCAGGCCCAGCCCGCCGGGCGCCCGCGACAGCAGGTAGACCCCGCCGACGTCGGGGATGAAGCCGATGCCGACCTCGGGCATGGCGATCTTGGAGGTGTCGGTGACCACCCGGGTGTTCGCGTGTGCGCTGACGCCCACGCCGCCACCCATCACGATGCCGTCCATCAACGCCACGTAGGGCTTGGCGAACCCCGCGATCGCGGCGTTGAGCAGATACTCGTCGCGCCAGAAGCGACGCGCCTCGACCCCGTCCTTGCGCGCGCTGTGATAGATGGACACCACGTCGCCGCCGGCGCACAGCCCACGTTCACCGGCGCCCGAGAGCACCACCGCGCGCACCGCGTCGTCGTCGGCCCAGTCGGTGAGGATGGCGGTCAGCGCGTCCACCATCTGCTGGTTCAGCGAGTTGATCGCCTTGGGCCGGTTGAGCGTGATCAAGCCGACGCTTCCCTCGACTTCGGTGAGCACCTCATCGGATCCGTCGGTCACGCCCTCGCCTCCTCACACCGGTCCAGCCTCGAGGAAGAAATCTAGATCGTCACGACCGGCGCAGTACCCGCGGGTAAGGGTTATCTTTAACGCGACGACAACGGCGGAGGCTATATACAGCCGGAAATACACCGGAAAACGCCCAGGTCCGCTGGGAACCAGGGCACGATGCCGATCGTTGAGATTGTGTTCGCACAGCTCGAAGCCAATTAGAGAGGATCCGACGGTGCGGGAGACAAGCAACCCGGTATTTCGTTCGCTGCCTAAGCAGAGGGGCGGATACGCACAATTCGGCACGGCCGCGCCCCCGATGCAGGGGTATGGGGCCGACCCTTACGCGGCTCCCTACGCGGCCCCGTACCAGGAGGCCAAAGCTTCGCGTCCGCTGACCATCGACGACGTCGTCACCAAGACCGGCATCACGCTGGCCGTGCTGGCGATCTCCGCCGTGGTCTCCTACTTCCTGGTCGCCCGCGACGTGGCGCTGGCCATGCCGCTGGCCCTGATCGGCGGGTTGGGCGGCCTGGTCCTGGTCCTGGTGGCCACCTTCGGCCGCAAGCAGGACAACCCGGGCATCGTCTTGAGCTACGCCGTGCTCGAGGGCTTGGTGCTGGGCGCGATCTCGTTCGTCTTCGCCAACTTCTCGGTGTCCAACGCCAACGCGGGGGCGCTGATCGGTGAGGCGGTCCTGGGCACCTTCGGGGTGTTCTTCGGCATGCTCGTCGTCTACAAGACCGGCGCGATCCGGGTGACGCCCAAGTTCACCCGCATGCTGGTGGCCGCGATGTTCGGCGTGCTGGCCCTGATGCTCGGCAACTTCGTGTTGGCGATGTTCCACGTCAACGGCGGCACCGGCCTCGGCCTGCGCAGCGGCGGCACCGTGGCCATCATCTTCTCGCTGGTGTGCATCGCGATCGCGGCGTTCAGCTTCCTGATCGACTTCGATGCGGCCGACCAGATGGTCCGCGCCGGCGCGCCGGAGAAGGCGGCATGGGGCATCGCCCTGGGCCTGACCGTGACGCTGGTGTGGCTGTACATCGAGATCCTGCGACTGCTGAGTTATCTGCAGAACGACTAGCTCTCGTCAACGAAAAGACCGGCACGCCCCCTTGGCGTGCCGGTCTTTTCGTGTTGGACGCTTCCGCGTGCGAGCGCTTTCGTGTGCAGTGCCGCCGTTGAGTGTGCAGCGGCGGCGGGGTTACTCGGCGTGTCGTCGCCCAGGCTTCACACGCGTCGCCCAGGGTTCACACTCGCGGCGCCGGGCGCCCAGTCGACGAGCAGCGGCTAGCTCAGCCGCTCGATCACCATCGCCATGCCCTGGCCACCGCCGACGCACATGGTCTCCAGGCCGAACGTCTTGTCGTGCGTCTGCAGGTTGTTGAGCAGCGTGGTGGTGATGCGTGCGCCGGTCATGCCGAACGGGTGGCCCAGCGCGATCGCCCCACCGGACACGTTCAGCTTGTCCTCGTCGATGCCCAGCTCACGAGCCGAACCCAGCACCTGGACGGCGAACGCCTCGTTGATCTCGAACAGGTCGATGTCGCTGACCGACAGGTTGGCCCGCGCCAGCGCCTTCTTGGTCGCCTCGATCGGGCCCAGGCCCATGATCTCCGGGGACAGGCCGCTGACCCCGGTGGACACGATGCGCGCCAGCGGCGTCAGGCCGAGTTCCTTGGCCTTGGCGTCGCTGGTGATCACCACCGCGGCAGCGCCGTCGTTGAGCGGGCACGCGTTACCGGCGGTCACCGTGCCGTTGGGCCGGAACACGGGCTTGAGCTGGCTGATCTTCTCGTAGGTGGTACCGGGGCGGGGGCCGTCGTCGACGCTCACCGTGGTGCCGTCGGGCAGGATCACCGGGGTGATCTCCCGCTCGAAGAATCCGCTCTTGATCGCCTCCTCGGCGCGGTTCTGACTGCGCACACCCCAGTGGTCCTGGTCTTCGCGGCTGATCCCGGTCAGCAGCGCGACGTTTTCGGCCGTCTGCCCCATCGCGATGTACACGTCGGGCACGTTGCCGTCGGCGCGCGGGTCGTGCCACTCGTCGGCGCCCTCGGCCGCGGCGGCCGACCGCTCCTGGGCCTCGCCGAACAGCTCGTTCTTGGTGTCCGGCCAGGAGTCGGCGCTGCCCTTGGCGAAGCGGGACACGGTCTCCACACCCGCGGAGATGAAGGCGTCGCCCTCGCCGGCCTTGATCGCGTGAAAGGCCATCCGGGAGGTCTGCAGCGACGACGAGCAGTATCGGTTGACGGTGGTGCCTGGCAGGAAGTCGTAGCCGAGTTCGACGGCGATGACCCGCGCCAGGTTGTATCCGGATTCGCCGGCGGGCTGGCCGCAGCCCAGGATCAGGTCGTCGATCTGGTGAGGGTTCAGCGCGGGCACCTTGTCGAGCGCGGCGCGCACGATCTGGACGGTCAGGTCGTCGGGGCGCATGTTGACCAACGACCCCTTCATCGCGCGGCCGATCGGCGAGCGAGCGGTTGAGACAATGACGGCTTCAGGCATGGTTGTTCCCTTCAGATCCCTGCAGATCCCGCTGATGGGGCTGGCTCGCTTGGCACCGGGTGGTGGGTCCGCTCCGACCGGCGACAACAAATCTAGTCGCTGCCGACCTCGGGGCACGAAGACGGGGCAGGTCCGGTCGCCGGACGCCGCCACAGCCGCGACATGACACTGCTGCGGGTGTGCCGCTGACCGAGCACCGGTGCCGCGGCGGGCACCGGCGGGCTCAGCGGTGGACGCTCGACTTCCCCGCCCAGCGCGTCGCAGAGGGCGAGCAGCAGCGCGTCGGCCGCCAGCGCATAGGCGGGTGCCGACGGGTGGTAGCCGTCGGCGGAGAACATGGCTTCGGGTGTCGCACGGAATTGCGGGGCCATCAGCTGCGCCAACGGCACCGGCACGCCGCCGGCTGACCGGACCGCCGCGGTCTGGGCGCGGGCCAGCTGCAGGCAACGCTCGTGCGCTAGCGACCGCAGCGGCTGCGGAATGGCGCTGATGAATCCGAGGTCCGGGCAGGTGCCGACGATCACCACGGCGCCGCGGGCGCGCAGCTTGCGGACGGTCAGCGCCAGCCGCTGCGCCGACTGGCTGATGCCGTTGAGCGCGGTCACGTCGTTGGCGCCGACCATGATGACGGCAATGTCGGGCGGCGGGCCGGCCACGAACATAGCGTCGACCTGCCCGCACACCCCCTTGGAGGTGGCCCCGACAATCGCCTTGGTGCTCAACCGGATTCGTTTGCCGGTCTGCTCGGCCAGGCCCCGGGCGATCCGCACCCCGGGCACTTCGTCGGCGCTCATGCAGCCGTATCCGGCGGCGGTGGAGTCGCCGAAGATCATCAGGTGCGAGTCGACCGCCATGCCGCGGTGCCACCGCTGCACCGGCCCGCCCCCGCGCTCGTACACGCCGTCCGCGCGGGGCGGGATGTCCCAGGACTTCGGAATGATCGTGCGCGCGTGAGTGGCCTGGCCGACCAACAGACTGCGTGCCCCCAGGTAGGCGGTTCCTGTTGAGGCCAGCGCGCCCGCTGTGGCCAGGGCGATCGCCGAACGGCGTGGCACCCGCATGGTCACGCAATCGATTTTAGAGCGGCTTCGACGTTCGCGCGGGCGGCTGGAAAACGAACCGATCACGGTGGCGAACCAAAACTGGTATCAAATCAGCAATTTCCTACGTTGCACTAAGCAACCGCTGTCAAGCTGAAGACAAGGGATGGCTGAGCGCCTTGGCAAACGGCTGAACCAGACGCTCGGTCTCCTCGTCACATGCTGTATCGCACTACAACGGCGTAGGAAGTGTTGAGCATGACCGCACCTAGCAAGGAATCGGGGTCGTCGGCAAATACCGCTCGGCCACATGACGTCCTCAAGGCCCGCCGAGCGCAGGCGCGCAAGTTCGCGATCAGCGACGGCGCGCCCGTCGAGGTCCTGGAGTCCGGGCCCAGCGTGGCCGCGCGACTGGCCAACCTCACCTCACGGCTGACCATCCGGCCGATCCTGTCCGTCGGCAGTCACGTCCCCAACCTGCCATGGCCCTGGGGTCTCATCGACCTCACGGCCCGGGTGCTGATCCCCACGTCGGCCACCGTCCGCGAGACCATCAAGTTGCCCCACGCCTCGGCGCAGCTGGTCCGCGCGCCCGGGGTGCTGCCCGCCGACGGCAGCCGCCGCGTGATCGTCTACTTGCACGGCGGCGCGTTTCTGACCTGCGGGGCCAACTCCCACGGCCGGCTCGTCGAAGCCCTGTCCAAGTTCGCCGACTCACCCATCCTGGTGGTCAATTACCGTCTGCTGCCGAAGAATTCGGTCGGGATGGCGCTCGACGACTGCCACGATGCCTACCGATGGCTACGCCGGCGCGGGTACCAGCCCGACCAGATCGTGCTGGCCGGTGACTCCGCCGGCGGATACCTCGCGCTCACCCTGGCCCAGCGCCTGCAGGAGGAGGGCGAGGATCCCGCGGCGCTGGTAGCGATCTCGCCGCTGCTGCAGCTGGCCAAGGAACCCAAGCAGGCCCACCCCAACATCGAGACCGATGCCATGTTCACGGCCGGGGCGTTCGATGCGCTCGCCGAGCTGGTGGCGACGGCGGCCGGGAAGAACATCGTCGACGGGAAGCCCGAAGAGATCTACGAGCCGCTGGACCACATCAAGCCGGGCCTGCCGCGCACGCTGATCCACGTGTCGGGCTCCGAGGTGCTGCTGCACGACGCCCGCCTGGCGGCGAGCCGGCTCGCCGCGGTGGGCGTGCCCGCCGAGCTGCGGGTGTGGCCCGGACAGGTCCACGACTTCCAGTTGGCCGCGCCCATGGTTCCCGAGGCGATGCGCTCGCTGCGCCAGATCGGCGACTACATTCGCGAGGCCACGGAGTAGACGCCGCACAGCCGTTGTGCGCCGCGCGAATCCGCCTGAGACGATGAACGCATGCGGATCGCTCAGCACATCAGTGACCTCATCGGCGGCACACCGCTGGTGCGGCTGAACTCCGTCGTCCCCGACGGCGCCGGCATCGTGGCGGCCAAGGTCGAATACCTCAATCCCGGTGGCAGCTCGAAGGACCGGATCGCGGTCAAGATGATCGACGCCGCCGAAGCCAGCGGGCAGCTCCGACCGGGCGGCACCATCGTCGAACCCACGTCGGGCAACACCGGCGTCGGGCTGGCCCTCGTCGCTCAGCACCGCGGTTACAAGTGCGTGTTCGTCTGCCCCGACAAGGTCAGCGAGGACAAGCGCAACGTGCTGATGGCCTACGGCGCCGAGGTCGTGGTGTGCCCCACCGCCGTACCGCCCGACCACCCGGACAGCTACTACAGCGTCTCCGACCGGCTGGTCACCGAGATCGACGGCGCCTGGAAGCCCGACCAGTACGCCAACCCGGAAGGCCCGGCCAGCCACTACGCGACCACCGGCCCGGAGATCTGGGCCGACACCGACGGCAAGGTCACCCACTTCGTCGCCGGCATCGGCACCGGCGGGACGATCACCGGCGCCGGCCGCTACCTCAAAGAGGTGTCCGGCGGCCGACCGGAAGGGCCAGTGCGCATCATCGGCGCCGACCCCGAAGGGTCGGTGTATTCCGGCGGCACCGGCCGGCCCTACCTGGTGGAGGGCGTCGGTGAGGACTTCTGGCCGCAGGCATACGACCGGACGGTGCCCGACGAGATCATCGCGGTGTCCGACTCCGACTCGTTCGACATGACCCGGCGGCTGGCCCGCGAGGAAGCGATGCTGGTCGGCGGGTCGTGCGGCATGGCGGTGGTCGCCGCGCTCAAGGTCGCCGAGCAGGCCGGGCCCGACTCGATCGTGGTGGTGTTGCTGCCCGACGGCGGGCGGGGCTACATGTCCAAGATCTTCAACGACGCGTGGATGTCGTCGTACGGCTTCCTGCGCACCCGCCTGGACGGCTCCACCGAGGAGGCCAGGGTCGGCGACGTGCTGCGCGGTAAATCCGGCGCCCTGCCCGACCTGGTGCACACCCACCCGTCCGAGACGGTGCGCGACGCCATCGGCATCCTGCGCGAGTACGGGGTATCCCAGATGCCGGTCGTGGGGGCCGAGCCGCCGGTGATGGCGGGGGAGGTGGCCGGCAGCGTCTCCGAACGCGAACTGCTGTCCGCCGTCTTCGAGGGCCGGGCGAAATTGGCCGACGCGGTCGCGCAGCACATGAGCCCACCGCTGCCGATGATCGGCGCCGGCGAACTGGTCAGCGCGGCCGGCAAGGCGCTGCGCGATTGGGATGCGCTGATGGTGGTCGAGGAGGGCAAACCGGTCGGGGTCATCACCCGGTATGACTTGCTGGGCTTCCTCTCCGACGGGCCGCGGGGGTTGTCCGGGCGCCGCTAGCTTTCGGTGCCGCGCGTGGCCTCGGCGCGCGCCGCGCGTCTCGTCCGGCCTCGAGGCGCTCGGGTACTGTTTCCGCTGTCCCAGCCAGGGGTCCAGCTGACCCGGAGTGGAAGGTTGCCCATGACCGATCAACCGCCCGGCGGCGTTTACCCGCCACCTCCGTCGTCGCCCGAGTCCTCGGGTGGGCACCAGCCGCCATCGGGGGGGCAGGAGATTCCGCCTCCGCCGCCGCCATCCGGCGGCGCGTCCTATCCGCCGCCCCCGCCGCCGCCCGGCGGCTCCTACCCCCCGCCCCCGCCGTCGGCCGGCGGCTACGCGCCGCCGCCACCCGGGCCGGCGATCCGCACGTTGCCGACGGAAAAGTACACGCCGTGGCTGACCCGCGCGCTGGCCTTCGTCATCGACATCCTCCCGTACGTCGTGGTGCACGGCATCGGCACCGCGATCCTGGTCGCCACCCAGCAGACCGCCTGCATCACCGACGTCACTCAGTACTCGGTCAACCAGTACTGCGCCACCCAGAACTCGACCGTCGGCATGGTGGCGCAGTGGCTGGCGTCGATCATCGGACTGTTCTATTTGATCTGGAACTACGGCTACCGGCAGGGCGCCACCGGTTCGAGCGTCGGCAAGTCGGTGCTGAAGTTCAAGGTGGTCAGCGAAGTCACCGGTCAGCCGCTGGGCTTCGGGATGTCGGTGGTGCGCGCGCTGGCACACTTCGTCGACGCGATCATTTGCTTCATCGGTTTCCTTTTCCCGCTGTGGGATTCGAAGCGCCAGACGCTGGCGGACAAGATCATGACGACGGTGTGCCTGCCCATCGACGGCGCCGAGAGGCCGGCCGTCACCTAGGCTGAGCGTCGATGAGCGACGACGCGCACCACGAGTTCACCGGACTGGCCACCAAAGCGATCCACGCCGGCTATCGGCCGGACCCGGCGACCGGCGCGCTGAACGCGCCGATCTACGCCAGCAGCACCTTCGCCCAGGACGGCGTCGGCGCCCTGCGCGGCGGGTTCGAATACGCGCGCACCGGCAACCCGACCCGGACCGCACTGGAAGCCGCGCTGGCCGCCGTCGAAGAGGGCGCCTACGGGCGGGCCTTCGGGTCGGGCATGGCCGCCACGGACTGCGCCCTGCGCGCGGTGCTGCGGCCCGGCGACCACGTCGTCATCCCGAACGATGCATACGGCGGCACCTTCCGCTTGATCGACAAGGTCTTCACCCAGTGGAACGTCGAGTACACCCCGGTCGCCCTGCATGAGCTGGACGCCGTCGCCGCCGCGATCACGCCGCGAACCCGGCTGATCTGGGCGGAAACGCCGACCAACCCGCTGCTTTCGATCGCCGACATCGCCGCCCTGGCCGAGCTAGCGGCCAAGCAGGGCGCAAAAGAACGAGTAAAGGTGTTGGTGGACAACACGTTTGCCTCGCCCGCGCTACAGCAGCCGTTGCCGCTGGGCGCCGACATCGTCCTGCACTCGACCACCAAATACATCGGTGGACACTCCGACGTGGTGGGCGGTGCGCTGGTCACCAACGACAAGGAGCTGGACGAGGCGTTCGCGTTCCTGCAGAACGGGGCGGGCGCGGTGCCCAGCCCGTTCGACGCCTACCTGACCATGCGCGGCCTGAAGACCCTGGTGCTGCGCATGCAGCGGCACAGTGAGAACGCTTCGGCCGTTGCGGAATTTCTCGCCGGGCATCACGCGGTGAGCGCGGTGCTCTATCCCGGCCTGCCCTCACACCCCGGCCACGAGGTCGCCGCGCGACAGATGAGCGGCTTCGGCGGCATGGTTTCGGTCCGCATGCGCGGCGGCCGCGAGGCCGCCCGCGACCTGTGCGCCAAGACCCGGGTGTTCATCCTGGCGGAGTCCCTGGGTGGGGTGGAGTCGCTGATCGAGCACCCCAGCGCCATGACGCATGCGTCGACGGCCGGATCGCAATTGGAAGTCCCCGACGATCTGGTGCGCCTGTCGGTCGGCATCGAAGACATCGCCGACCTGCTGGCCGACCTGGAGCAGGCGCTGGCCTAGTGGCGATCGCGAGCGCGGCGACGCCGGGCGAAGCGGGTCGCCACCGTCTGGCTAGTGGCGATCGCGAGCGCGGCGACGCCGGGCGAAGCGGGTCGCCACCGTCTGGGTAGTGGCGATCGCGAGCGCGGCGACGCCGGGCGAAGCGGGTCGCCACCGTCTGGGTAGTGGCGATCGCGAGCGCGAATGCCCTGTTAGCCGGGCACACGTGCTATCGCGCCCGGCTGGCCGGGCGCTCGCCTAAACGCGGCTGGCTAGGAGTGGTAGGGCTCCGCGCTGACCAGCGTGACCTCGACGGTGTTGCCGTTGGGCACCACGTAGCTGCGGGTCTCGCCCTCCTTGGCGTCGATCAGCGCGCCGCCCAGCGGTGAGTTGGGCGAGTAGACCTCGAGCTTGCCGTCGTTGACGCCCTCCTGGCGGGTGGCGATCAGGAAGGTCTCCGTGTCGGACTTGTCGCCGTTGTAGTAGACCTTGACCACCGAACCGGGCAGCGCGACGCCGGACTGCTTGGGCGCCTCGCCGACCTTGGCGTTGTTGAGCAGGTCCTGCAGCTGGCGGATGCGGGCCTCCTGCTGGCCCTGCTCCTCGCGGGCGGCGTGGTAGCCGCCGTTCTCGCGCAGGTCGCCCTCCTCGCGGCGGTCATTGATCTCCGCGGCGATGACCGGACGATTCGCGATCAACTGGTCGAGCTCGGCCTTGAGCCGGTCGTGTGACTCCTGGGTCAGCCAGGTCACGGAAGTGTCCGTCATCTCGTCGTGCTCCTCGTATGTTGTTCCGCGAGTCCGCGTTGAGTCCTGTTAGCTCCGCCGCCCGGTGTGCGCGGGTGCCTCCCCGTGTGCTGCCGCTCCGTTTTGCTCACGTCCGCTAATGCAGCAACACGGTCCCAACCGGAACCGTGCATTCACCCATGTTACCACCGCGCAAACAGTTGATGACCCCATATTCGCAGTTCGCTGTGGATCTCCGAGGTCACGCCGGGCGCAGGTAGGCGGGCACGTCGGTGCCGCAGCCATAGATGTCGGCGACCACCGGCGGCTCGAAGGATTTCACCGTCGTGGTCACCTGCACGGTGGCGGCATCCGACGGCGGGACCAGCAGTTCCCGGCGGCCCGTCTCGCTGCCGTCCTTCGACCGGACCCGCACGATGCAGTCCACCGGCCGCGACGGATCCGAACGCGTCACGCTGATCGTTATCGACGCCGTCTGGTCGTCGATCACCCGATAGCCGGCCGTCGTCCCCTTGACGTCGCTGGTGCCAAACCGGTGATAACCGATGACGGCAACGACGAGTCCGGCTGCCACGACCAGCGCGCCCAGCGTGACGATCAGCCACCGCCGGGGGACGCGCGACGGCCGGGAGCGCCCGTAGCGGGCCTCCGGACGAGGAATCGGGGCTTCGGTCATGGCTGATTTTGCCTGGTGGTGGGCTGCCCGGCACCGGCCGACAGCATGCAACGAACTCGGAACTGGAATTATAGGGTCAGACCGGGCGACCACCAGAAGTGACAAAGGGAGCACGTGAGCGAATTGCGGTTGATGGCGGTGCACGCCCACCCCGACGACGAGTCCAGCAAGGGCGCGGCCACGCTGGCCCGTTATGCCGACGAAGGCCATCGCGTCCTGGTGGTGACGTTGACCGGCGGTGAGCGCGGCGACATTCTCAACCCGGCGATGGACCTGCCGGAGGTGCACGGACACATCGCCGAGATCCGCCGTGACGAGATGGCCAAGGCCGCCGAGATCCTCGGCGTCGAGCACACCTGGCTGGGTTTCGTCGACTCCGGATTGCCCCAGGGCGACCCGCCGCCGCCGTTGCCCGAGGGCTGTTTCGCGCTGGTGCCGCTCGAGGAGTCGGTCGAGGCGCTGGTCCGGGTGGTCCGCGAGTTCCGCCCGCACGTGATGACCACCTACGACGAGACCGGCGGCTACCCCCACCCCGATCACATTCGCTGCCACCAGGTTTCGGTGGGCGCGTACGAGGCGGCCGGCGATTACCGGCGCTTCCCCGACGCCGGCGAACCGTGGTCGGTGTCCAAGCTCTACTACAACCACGGGTTCCTACGGGCCCGAATGCAGCTGCTGCACGACGAGGCCATCAAGCACGGTCAGGAGCCTCCGTTCAAGAAGTGGCTCGAGCACTGGGACGCCGCGCACGATCCGTTCGAGTCCCGGGTGACCACGCGGGTCGAATGCTCGGCGTACTTCAGCCAGCGCGATGACGCGCTGCGGGCGCACACCACCCAGATCGACCCCGACCACGACTTTTTCGCCGCTCCGATCGCCTGGCAGCAACGGCTGTGGCCCACCGAGGAATTCGAGTTGGCCCGCTCGCGGGTCCCGGTGTCGCTGCCCGAGGACGACCTGTTCGCCGGGATCGAGAGCGACGCGTGAACCACCTCTTCCTCGTCGTGACCGCCGCCGGCTGGCAAGCCGACGGCCCCCCACACCACACCGGCCCCGACTTCGGCAAGGCCAGCCCGGTCGGGCTGCTCATCGTCGTATTGCTGGTGATCGCCACGCTGTTTCTCATCCGGTCGATGAACCGGCAGCTGAAGAAGGTGCCGGAATCGTTCGATCCCAAGCACCCGGAACCGGACCAGGCCGCCGACGAGGGCACCGACACGGTCGGCCCTTCCACCACCCAGGACGACGGGGGCGGCCCGCCGCGCGCCGCGGGACCCGGCGATGAGCCCGGCTGACCCGGCAGCGACGAATACCCTTGGGCTGGCGACCAGTCCATACCTGCGCCAGCACGCCGACAACCCCGTGCACTGGCAGCAATGGACCCCCGAGGCGCTGGCGGCCGCCGCCGAGCGCGACGTGCCGATCCTGCTCTCGGTGGGCTACGCCGCCTGCCATTGGTGCCACGTCATGGCGCACGAATCGTTCGAAGACGTCGACGTCGCCGCCGCGATGAACGCCGGGTTCGTCTGCATCAAGGTCGACCGTGAGGAACGCCCGGACATCGACGCGGTGTACATGAACGCCACGGTCGCGCTGAACGGGCACGGCGGTTGGCCGATGACGTGCTTCCTGACGCCGGATGGGCGGCCCTTCTTCTGTGGCACCTATTATCCGAAAGAGGGTTTCCTGCAACTTCTTTCGGCCGTCTCGACCACCTGGCGGGAGCGCCGTGGCGAGGTCGAGGAGGCCTCCGACCGCATCGCCGGCGAGTTGCGCCGGCTCTCGTCCGGTCTGCCGGGCGGTGGTCCGTCGATAGCGCCGCAGCTGTGCGACCACGCCGTCGCCACGGTGCTCGAGGACCGCGACGCGGTGCACGGCGGGTTCGGCGGTGCGCCCAAGTTCCCGCCGTCGGCGTTGCTCGAGGCGCTGCTGCGCCACTTTGAGCGCACCGGCTCGCCGGAGGCGCTTACGGCGGTGACCCACACCGGCAACTCGATGGCCCGCGGCGGGATCTTCGACCAGCTCGGCGGCGGCTTCGCTCGCTACAGCGTCGACAACGCCTGGGTGGTACCGCATTTCGAGAAGATGCTGTACGACAACGCGTTGCTGCTGCGCGCCTACGCGCACTGGGCCCGGCGCACCGCGGACCCGCTGGCGCGCCGGGTCACCGCGGCGACCGCTCGGTTCCTGCTCGTCGAGCTGGCCGACGGTGAAATGTTCACCTCGTCGCTGGACGCCGACGCCGACGGCCGCGAGGGTTCGACCTATGTCTGGACACCGGCGCAACTCAACGAGGTGCTCGGGCCCGACGACGGTCCTTGGGCGGCAAGCGTTTTCGCGGTCACCGAGGGCGGTACGTTCGAGCATGGCACCTCGGTGCTGCAGGCCCCCGCCGATCCCGAGGACTCGCAGCGGCTGGAGCGCGTGCGTGCCGCGCTGCTGACGGCCCGCCTCGCCCGGGTCCAGCCCGGGCGTGACGACAAGGTTGTCACCTCCTGGAACGGCCTGGCGATCACCGCGTTGGCCGAGGCCAGCGTGGCGCTGGACGAACCCGAATTGGCGCACGCGGCAATGCGTTGCGCGCGAACGCTGCTGGGTTTGCACGTCGTTGACGGCCGGTTGCGACGCGCCAGCCTGGGCGGGGTGGTCGGCGACAGCGCCGCCATCCTCGAGGATTACGCGATGCTGGCCACCGGCCTGCTCGCGCTGTACCAGCTGACCGCCGAGGACACCTGGCTGACCGCGGCCACCCACCTGCTCGACACCGCCCTGGCCCATTTCGCCGATCCGCAGCGGCCCGGCCGCTGGTTCGACACCGCCGACGATGCCGAGCAGTTGGTGCTGCGGCCGGCCGACCCGCTGGACGGGGCGACCCCGTCGGGGGCGTCGTCGATCACCGAGGCGCTGCTGACCGCGGCGCACCTGGTCGACGGCGACCGG
>NZ_QMEU01000044.1 GCF_003284975.1 Mycobacterium colombiense | reverse complement strand
CGGGACACCCGGCCGGCTCGGGGTGCTCGACGCGGCCGAGTGCGGGCCGACGTTCGGCACCGACCTGGTGCGTGGCGTGATCGCCGGCGGGCCAACGGCTTTGACCGAGGCGATCGAGGGTGCGGAGGATGCGTTCGATCCCGCCGATCTCGCGGACCTGACCGCCGCCGACGCGCTCGTGGGGATCACGGCGTCGGGCCGCACGCCGTACGCGGTGGGAGCACTCGCGCATGCCCGCGCGATGGGTGCCTTGACCGTCGCGATAGTCAACAACCCAAGAAGCGAAGCGTCCGCCGACCTTGTGATCGAGCTGCTAACCGGGCCCGAGGTGCTCGCCGGGTCCACGCGGCTCACCGCCGGGACGGCGCAGAAGGTGGTGCTCAACGCGCTTTCGACGAGCGTGATGATCGCGCTCGGCAAGGCCTACGGACCGCGGATGGTCGATGTGCGCGCGACCAACGCGAAGGTGCGTCGCCGCGCGGTGCGGATCGTTCGCGACGCCGCCGGCGTCGACGAGCAGACCGCGGCGATCGCGCTCGCTTCCGCGGGCGGTCACGCCAAGACCGCGATCGTCGCATTGTTGGCGGGGGTCGACGCGGCCGAGGCCGCCGCCCGGCTCGACCGAGCGCACGGACGCGTGCGGGGCGCGTTGGGTGAGACATGAGTGAAGTCGTCACGCGGGCCGGTGTCACGCCCGTATCGTGAGGATCGTGTGTGAGCCAGCGTGTGGCCCGCCAGCTCTGGTCAGCCGCCGGCAGCTGCTAGCGCTGGCCGGCGGCGCCGGGGCGGCGTCCCTGCTCGGCAGCCCGCCTTCGGTTCCGGCTGCTCACCCGACATCGGCAATCGGTGCGCGTCTGACCGCCACCACTTCGGCACTGCTGCTGTGCCGGGACGCCTGGGGCGCCCGACCGGCCCGCTCCGGGGGGAAGCGCCACACCATCACCCGGATGACACTGCACCACGAGGCCGTCGTCCTCGGCGAAAACCGCAATGCCCCAAGCCATCTCCGCCAAGATCAGCGATATCACCAGGATCAGCACGGATGGATCGACATCGCTTATCACGTCGGCATCGACCGCAATGGCAACATCTACGAGCTGCGCAGCACCGAGATCGCGGGCGACACCGCGACGGACTACGACACGACCGGCCATTTCCTGGTCCTCTGTGAAGGAGACTTCGATCAGGAGTCCGTGCCGGAGGCCCAGCTTCAGGGGGCGGCGCGCGCGTTCGCCTGGGCCGCCCAGAATTTTCGCGTTTCGACCGACACGCTGGCGGGCCATCGGGACCTGGCCCAAACCTCGTGCCCGGGTCGAAACCTGTACGCCCACCTATCCTCGGGCGACTTCAAGCGCCGCATCGACGATCTCCTCGGCGCGGGCGGAGTGGATCTTCAGCGCTTCTGCGGACCCGACGCGGCCGCACGGGTCGCGTCAATCGAGGCCGGCAACTGACCCACCGCCATCCGCTCGTCGGAGCCCGCCGGGATGCGAATCGCCGGACATGTTTGCAGCCCTTCGGCAGCGGGCATGCCCCACCGTGAGAACCGCCTCGGAAAGCGCGCGCTGCGCGTCGGCGACCGCCGCACGGTCCGTCAGGTCGACGACGATGCCCGAGGCTTCCCCGTCGCTCGTCAACTCGCTGACGGTGTCGTCGACGCGCGCTTTCGACCGTCCGACGATCACCGCGCTGCCGCCGTGACCGACGATGTCGATCGCGACCTGGCGCCCCATGCCGGCACTACCGCCGACAACGATGACCTTCTTGCCATCGAAATGCATATGCGGGGTCCCTTCCTGGTTCTCCTTGACCGCTACGAGTGGACCCGGACTGACAATCCCGCGGTCGCTCGTACCGAGACTGCGGCCGCCCCGGGTGAACTGTCATCACCCCAACCACCCATTCACCCGGGTGAGAATGCGCCGCCTGAAACGATGCGTGAATGGATAGGCCGGTATTGATTAATAATTACGTTCGCGTAAATGCAGTCACCTTTGACTGCACGATCTTTTTGCGAAGCGCAGTCCGTTGACCCTCGCCCTGAAATCACCCCCCGATCTGGGGCGACGGCGCGTACCCTGAGCGGTATGTCCAAGACCAAGACCAAGGTCTGTGTACATTGCGGCCACTTGTTCGATCCGAACGAACGGCCGCGGGATCTGTCCGATCCGGAATGGCTTCCGGCCGCATCAGTCTATTGTTCGCATGATTGTAGTGACCGGTTCCATTGCGATATGGGCCATTGCTGCTCGGCCCACGCGAAGGAGAAGGCTCGGCGCGACGCCGCCAAGGCGGCCCGGTAGCCGAGACAATCCGCGATCGGCGATGCCTGCTGTGCGGGGTGCTAGGTCTGCGGATCGGGCGGGGCACCGTGCCGCGGGTGGTACAACAGAGCGCGAACCAGCGGCCGCGGCCCAACGGACCGGAGCATCTGGCTGGCGGGACGGACCCGCACCCGCTTCGGCCACCAGAACCAGCGTCCCATCAACGTCATGATCGACGGCGTGATGAGCGTACGAACGACGAAGGTGTCGAACATCAGACCGATGCCGATCGTGGTGCCGAACTGACCGATCGCCCGCAGATCGCTGGAGAGCATCGCCGCCATCGTCACGGCGAACACCACACCGGCGGCGGACACCACCGGGCCGGTCACACCCACGCCGCGGATGAGCCCGGTGTTCAACCCGGCGCCGATCTCTTCCTCGATTCGGGACACCAGCATCAGGTTGTAGTCCGAGCCCACCGCCAAGAGCACAATCAGCGCGAATTCGGTTGCGACCCAATGCAACTGGAAGTGGCCGAGATGCTGCCAGATCAGCGTCGAGAATCCGAACGCCGCGCCCAGCGACATCACGATCGTGCCGACGATGACTCCCGCGGCGACCAGAGCTCGGGTGACGATCACCATGATGATGAAGATCAGCACGATCGACGCCACCGCGGCGATCAGCAAGTCGTACCAGGCGCCGGTGGCGATGTCGTTGAATGTTGCGGCGGTGCCGCCGAGGTAGATGTCGGCGTTCTCCAGCGAGGTGAGCTTCAGCGCCTCCTTCGCCGCGTTGCGCTCTTGCTCGACGGACTTGATGCCTTCCGCGGTCGCCGGATCCACGGCGTGCGTGATAATGAAGCGCGCGGCCTTACCGTCGGGCGACACCATCAGGCTCAAACCGAACTGGAAATCGGAGTTCTGGAAGATCTCGGGCGGCAGGTAGAACAGGCTTTCCACCCGAGCGTCGTTAAACGACTTGCCCATCACGGCGTTCGTGTCGGTGAGCCGGTCGAACTGGTCGATCAGACTGTCGAACGAGCTGTAGATGGTCAGCGTCGTGTCCCGGATGGACTTTGACACGGCGATGTTCTCGGGGATGATCGCCAGCAATTCGCGCGTGGCCTTGGCCGTGTCGGTCAGGTCGCTGGTGAGGGCGTGGAATTTCTCGGCCAGCTGATCGAACCCGTCCAGTGCGTCGAACAGGCTGCGAAACGACCAGCAGATCGGGATGTCATAGCAGTGCTTCTCCCAGTAGAAGTAGCTGCGAATCGGCCTCCAGAAGTCGTCGAAATCGGCGATGTGGTCCCGGATTTCGTCCGTGATGGCCGCCGTCTCGCCCGTGGTCTTCGAGCTGTTGTCAGCGGCGTTCGCGAGCCTCTGGGTTATCGCGTACTGGCGCTCCAGCAGGGCGATCTGGGTGTCGAGGAAACCGGTGATCTTCTTGATGTCGCCGACGCGGGCCTTCAGGTAATTGAGGTTGTTGCGAATCGGCGCGCTTTGCACGCTGACCTGGAACGGAAGGGATCCGTCTTCGATCGGTGGTCCGAGCGGTCTGGTGATGCTCTGCACCCGTTCGATGCCCGGCACCCGGAAGATGGCACCGGCAACCTTGTCCAACACCAGCATGTCCCTGGGATTGCGCAGATCGTGGTCCGATTCGATCATCAGCAGGTCCGGGTTCAGGCGGGCCTGGGTGAAGTGCCGATCGGCCGCGTCGTACGCCTGCACCGAGGCCGCGCTCTTCGGCAAGTAGTACAGGTCGTTGTAGCGCGGGGTGAAGCCCGCGAGACCAAGGGCGCCAACGATCGCCAGGATGACGGAGGTCGCGAGGATGGGCGCCGGCCAGCGCACGATGGCCGTCGCCAGGCGGCGCCAGCGGGTGTAGTTGAACTTGCGCTTGGGGTCCAAAAGGCCGAAGCCACTGGCGACTGCGATGAGAGCGGGCGTCAGCGTGACCCCAGCCGCCACCACCACCAGCAGTCCCACCGCGCACGGGAACGCCAGCGAACTGAAGTAGGGCAGCCGGGTGAACTTCAAGCAGGCCAGCGCCCCGACAATGGTCAGACCGGAGCCCAGGACCACCTTGCTGACACCGGCGAAGGTGTCGTAATAGGCGGCCTCACGGTCCAGACCGCGTTCACGGCCCTCCTGGTAGCGGCCGACCATGAAAATCGCGTAGTCGGTACCCGCTGCGATCGCGAGTGAGGTCAGCAGGTTCACGGCGAAGGTCGACAACCCCATGACGCCGGTTTCGCCCAGCAGCGAAACCACGCCGCGGCCGGACAGCAGCCCAATGAAGAGGATGAACATGGTCAGCAACACGGTGCCGATGGACCGGTACACGAACATCAGCATGAGCGCGATGATGACGACCGTGATGAGCGTGATCTTGGCCAGGCTCTTGTCACCGACAACGATCACGTCGGCGGTCAGCGCTCCCTGGCCCGCGACGTAGGCCTTCACGCCGGCCGGCGGCTTCGCGTCCGCGACGATTTGGCGAACGGCAGCAACGGATTTGTCACCGACGGCGCCACCTTGGTCACCCTTGAGGTTGACCTGGACGTAGGCGGCCTTGTGGTCGTAGCTCTCCACACCTGAGGACGTGAATCGCTGACCCCAGAAGTTCAGCGCGTGCTCGACGTGTTCGTGGTCGGCCTGGATCTTTTTGACCAGGTCGTCGTAGAACCGGTGGGCGTCCGGGCCGAGCGGTTTGTCACCGACCAGGGTGACCAGGACGAGGTTGTCGGAGTCGTACTCCTTGAACTTCTCGCCGATGTGTTTCATCCCGGTCACCGATGGTGCGTCTGACGGCGAGAGCGGGACGGAGATCTCCTCGGCAACCTTCTCCAGCTGCGGGACGAAGACGTTCACCCCGATCGCGATCAGCACCCAGGCCACGATGATCGGCAGCGCCAGCACGCGAATGGAGCGGGCAATCCGCGGCTTGTGCTCAACGTTGGTGGGCTGCGCGACGGGGATTCTGTCGGTGTCGCTCGTATCGTCGTCGGTCACGCGGACTTGTCCAAGCAGGAAACTTGCGCGTTCCGGTTGGTGGCCTGTTGTTGGTCGACCAACTTGCCGTCGACGGTGATGCGGCAGCCGATGGACGGGCTGTCACCCTGGGCGACGACATAGGCGAAGATGCCGGGCATCTCGGCGACGATCGTCTTCGACCACGGCAATGTCGTGAAGTTCGCCTTCTGCGGCAGCGACTCCGCATCCATCCAGTTGACGACTCCGGTCGTCCCGGGCGGGCCCAGGATTTCGTAGAAGGCCGTCTTGGCCGCATATGGCGGGGTGGCATCCCGGGGATCGGGCTTGGGCAGGCCGGGTCCGGGGAAGACGCCATTGAGTCGCATCACGGCGACGCCGCCGACGATCAATGCCACGGTCACGACCAGCGGAACCCATAGCCGCTTGAGAAACCTCAACACAGCGCCCCCCGATTTGGAATGCCCGAAGGGCTGATATTAAGCCATCTTTTCGTGTGTGCCACGGCTAGCCGAACGTCATAACGATCGAGTTGATTCCCGGGGTGACCGCTAGGGCCACGCGGGCATCGGCGGCGGTCAGCCCTCCGGATCTTCGCTGTGATCGCAGCGGTGCACCGTGGCGGTTTCGGCGATACAGCGGCGCAACCCCTGCTTCAGACCAAATTCACGCCCGAAACATCTTGTGCAATCCGCTATCTCGCGACTGTCAGTCAACTCGTTGTCAACCCACCAGCGCGCCGTAATCCACAAGCTTCAAGTTGAGCACCGCGGCTCGCTACAGTAGCCTAAGCGCGAGATCTCAGCCTGTCATAGCTGGATTTTCTGTTACGGTGCTGCCGAGAATCGAACCGATGCTCTACCAAGACATTTGGCTTCTAGAGCGCCGACTCATTTTGTCCCGTATCCGTTTGCCTCGCTCGTTACCTGCGCGCGCGCCCGATGGATCACCCCGTGCAGGACGTCGTTACCCTGCATTGCCCGGAGCCGCCGGGCTGGTGGGAGTCGTGGGGGTTGCAGAACTCGCTGGGCTCGCAGAGCTCGTCGGAGTCGTCGAGCTCGTTGGGGTCGTCGAGCTCGTAGGCCGCACGGAGCTGGTCGGACTCGTCGGGCTCGTAGGAGTCGTGGAACCGGGAGGAGTCGTGGGACTCGTAGGAGTCGTGGGCGTGGTACTCGCAAGGCCCGGACCCTCGCCACACCAGTCCGCCACATCTTTCGGGTACTGCTCGATCGGTGGAGGGCAACGCTGCCCCGGCGGGAAATTGGCGCCGGCGTTGAGCAGATCGCAGGGCACGTAGACCTGCTTGCCCTTGGGAGTGTTGGTCAGACACTTCGTCGGCGGCTCGCCGTGGGCCTGGACGGGAATGATGGCCGCAGCCACCACTGCTATCACCGCGCCGAGCGCCCAAGCAAAACGGCGGTAGGTCATGAGGGCTCCTTGCGGTGCAATCTCGGGCGTGCATGGCATCGCCGACGTATGACGATTAAAGCCGCTCGCTCCGGGCATCAGCCAGCCATGGGTTTGGCGTTGGACAGCACATTCTGTTGTGGAGCTGCCGGGAATCGAACCCGGGTCCTACGGCATTCCCTCAAGACTTCTCCGTGCGCAGTTCGCTATGTCTCTGCTCGGATCTCCTGGTCACGCGAACAAGCCAGGATGACGATCCCAGTCGCTGTTGGTGTCCCGATGAGTCCCGCGACCGAACTCATCGGTGGATCCCTCTAGCTGACGCCAGGGTCCGGGTCGAGGGCTTTCCCGGTCTGACGGACTAGCTGTCGCTTAGGCAGCGAGAGCGTAGTCGCGCTGATGTGAATCGGCGCTTATCTGTTTGCAACGACGCTTACGGTGGTCAGTTGCCTGCACCGGCACGCTTCCCTTGATTCGATGCGCGAAGTCGAAACCTTTCAGCCCCTCGCACCCACCGACTTTCGGCAGGAATATCCATGGTACCTGCCTATGAACCAGCGGCAACGGGATTGTCTTCCCGGCGGGCGGCGATCAGATCACGAAGTTGAGGTGCTCGACGACCTGGGCGGCCACGTGTTTGTCGCCGTCGAGGTCGATGGTCTGGGGACGGGCGGGACACATCGGGCGGCCGCCGGTGAGCCTGGTGAACTGCAGCCCGTCCAGCCGGATCGTCGCCGTCGGTGGTTGGCCGCCGAAGTCGTCGACCACTGCGGCCCGGCCGTCCACGCTGACCAGGATGGTGCGGGCCAGCGGGCCGGTGAGGTCGAACTGGATGCGTGAGCCCTCGGGCGCCTTGGCCAGCTTGCCTACCACGTAACCCATCGTCGCGGCGATCTCGTCGACGGCAAGCGACGCCGCGGGGCCGGCGAGTTCGTCATCTGACGGCGGGCGCCCCAACGCCACGCGAATGTCTTCTTCGTGCATCCAGCAGTCGAACACCCGGATCCGCATGAACCGGCCATAGGAGTCCGGGCCGGTGGGAGTCATCGTCACCGCGTCCCACTGGTCGTCGGACATGGTCGTCAGCGCTTCGCGCCGGTCGGTGGTGATCGCCCGGAAGCTTTCCAGTACGTCGGCAGCGGCGTGCGCGCTCAGATGGCGGACCCAGCATTCGTTCATCACGCCGACGTCGTTGCGCACGTGCTCCAACGCGGAGACGTCGACATCGGGCTGGGGCGCGGCGATGCCGGCGAGGAACGACTCGGTGCCGATCATGTGCGCCGCCAGGGCTTTGACGTCCCAGCCCGGCAGCGGGCTGGCCGCCCGCCAGTGCGCTTCGGAGAGCCCGGCCAGCAGTGCGTCGATGTCGTCCCACACCGCGAAGAGACCGGTGAGCACGGTGGACTTGTCGAGTTTGGTGACGGGGCGATCGGCCATGGTCGGATCGTAGGCCGCTTACTTCCCGATGAAGAGACCGATTCGGATAATGACAAGGGCACTGACTGCCAGCAGCCCGCCGACGGCGATCCACCCAGCGGGCCACGGACAAAACGTGACCCATGCCCCGGCGACGACGGCCATTCCCGCATGAGCGAGACGAAGTGCGAAAAAATGCTGCTCGCGCAGGACGGCAACGAACACTCGGCGCGGGATCGCGCGAAGCAACCACCACAACACGGCGATCAAAACCCCGCTGAGCAGGCCGACACCGACGCGCGCCAACGCGGTCGGATGGCCCTCGTCATAGGCCCCGGCGGTGATAGCGAGGCACACGCTCAACAGCCCCGCGCCAACGGTCACGAGGGCGAGCACCTTTCGGAGAACGACCCCGATATTGCGCCGGCTCAATGCCCCGTATTCGGGATCGCTTCCGGCGGCACCGAGAAACCCCTGCAGGGCGCGTCCAAACTTGAAGCGCCCCAGTCGGTGAACGGCCAAATCGTTGAGGGCCTCGGCATTGGCGGGATCCAGCTGCAGCGCCGCTCGATACGAAACCTCGGACTCATCCCGTCGGCCCATGGCATGCAGGATCGAACCGCGGCGGATGTGCGCGTCGACGCTTTGCGGATCCAGCCGTAGCGCATGGTCGATGACGTCCAGCGCCGAGCGCAACTGCCACGCTTTCTGCAATAGCAATGCGTAAAGGCGCAGTGGCGCAGGCTCATTCGGGTGCGACGTGACCGCTCGCCAGGCCATCCACAGGCCGTCGTACTGGCGGCCGAGGTTGAATAGCGCCAGCGCATACAGTCGCATCGCGAACTCGGAGTCGGGTGTGCCGGCCAAGGCGGCGTATGCGCTGCGCGCGGCGGCCCAATAATTGCCGAGCGCGAGTTCGGCGCGGGCGTAGGACGCAAGCAGGGCGGGATCGTTGGGGCTTTGTGACAGCGACCGACTCAGGATCTCGCGTGCGCTTTCGTATTTTCTGGCGTCGATATAGGCGTCTGCGACTTGGATGACCTCGTCGGTTCGCCCTAATCCGGGCTCCGAAGTCACCGAAAATCACCGAATCTTTTTGCGGCGCATGTACTTCGCCAGTTCGTCGTAGGTTCCGTCACCGTTGGCGAATTCGACGACGTTGCGGGCGGTCTCGAACCAGGGTCCGGTGCTGGGTCGGATCTGCGCGATGGTCGTGTCGACGTCGCTCATGGTGACCGGACGGACCTGACCGCTGCGCATCGAGTCGGCCATGGCCAACTGGGTCGCGGTCTCGCAGACATAGGCCAGGTCGGCGCCAGAAAAGCCATCGGTGCGGTTGGCGATCGACTTGAGGTCGATGCCCGCGACGGGCCGATCTTGCAGGTGCGACCGCACGATCCCGGCCCTGGCCCCGGTGTCGGGCAAGCCGACAAAGATCATTCGGTCGAATCGGCCGGGCCGGCGTAGCGCGGGATCGACGTCCCATGGTGCGTTGGTGGCACCCAACACATAGACACCATCGTTGACGGAATTGGCCGAATCCATCTCCTCGAGCAAGGTATTGACCACGGGCCGCAAACCCGAGCTGCCGCTCAGCGCGGAGCGCCGGTGTCCCAACGCATCAACTTCGTCGAAGAACAACACGCAGGGCGCGTTGCGCCGGGCGGTGTCGAAGACGGCACGGATGCTGCGTTCGCTGTTGCCGAACCACTGGTGCAGGACGTCGGCGATGCCCACCTGGTAGAAGTTCGCCCCCAGCTCACCCGAGACGGCTTTGGCGATAAATGTTTTGCCGCAACCCGGTGGTCCATACAGCAACAATCCGCCGCGCGCGGACACCTTGAACGCCTTCATCAACTCGGGGTTGCGGATCGGGCCGAGCAACGACAGGTCCAGTTGCCGTTTGACTTCATCCATGCCCGCGACATCATCCAGCCGGACACGAACGCGCTGCACTACGTCGAAGTCGTCTTCGTTGACCGCGTCAGGGGGTTGCTCGACGAAGGCGGGCTCAATGATGTCGGCGACTTCCTGTTCGGCGCTCGACCAGTCGAAGCTGTCGTTTCCAGCAGGCGGGGCTGCAACCGGCGCGGACGCCTGGGCCGGCGGCGCCGCCAGCGCGGCGCTGCACCGTTGCAACAGGCTGAGCGCATTGGCATTGCCGGCGTGCTGCGTCAACACCGTGCTGCAGTGGCCCAGCGCCTCGGCGTAGCGGCCTTTGTCCGCCAGCAGGCCGGCCAGATGCAACCGCAGCTCGATCACGTCGGGGCTTTTGTCTACCGCGTTCGACAGCTCGCGAATGACGGGATCTTCGGTCTCAAACGCGCCCAACGCCATCTCCCGGGGGTGAACTGTGCCAACTGCCCAATATTAGGCGGCGGCACAACCGTCAGGCCGAGGCGATCATCGCCACGGATCCCATCGCGAGGACCATGCCGATTCCCTGCAGGCGGGTCACCCGCTCGCGCAGTACCACCATCGCCAGCACGACCGTCGCGGCCGGATACAGCGAAATCAGGATGCTGGCCAGCGACAGCAGCCAGGTGTGCAGAGCCGCCAGCATGGTGATGTTGGCGAAGATGTCCAGCACGGCAACGGCGATGGCCAATTTGAGCGGGCGGCCGCGCGGCATCACCAGGTTCTGACTGGTTTTGGCCATGGCGAACACGACCAGGCTGGCCGCCACTCGGGCGAAGACCAGCGGCCAGAGCTTGCACACGTGCGGCGCCTGGTGCAGGAACACCAGGTTCAGGCCCATCGCCGAGCCCGCAACTACCGTGAGCCAGGCCACTTTTGGAGTGAACCGGTACGGCGTTCCCTCCGCGGGAGCCTCGCGGCTGACGAGCATCACCGCGGCCAGCGCCAGGACGACACCCACCAGGGCCGCCTGCCCGGGCCGCTCCCCCAACGCCATGCCCACCGCGACCGGCACCGCGGCGTTGAGCACGGCCGCCAACGGCGAGACCACCGAAATCGGGCCGGAGCCAAGCGCCGCGAAGAACGCCCACATACCGAACGCCATGCCGATGCCGTAGAGGCAACCCCACAGCACGGCACCGACGTGAATCGGCCCGCCGACGAACACGGCCATCATGCCCAGCAACAGCGTCTCGATCGGGTAGGCGACCAGCATCACGCGCAGCGCGGCCACTCGCCGCGCTGCCACGCCGCCCACGAAGTCGCTGACGCCGTAGGTAACGGCCGACAGCTGGGCGTAAGCCGCCCCGATCAGGTCATGCCCTTTGCTCGACGTCCCATTTCACGGACCACCTCACGCTGTGCATCACGTTGCGCCATGTCCTGGCGCTTGTCATAAGCCCTTTTACCGCGCGCGAGGGCCAGCTCGACTTTGACCTTGCCCTCAGAGAAATACAGCGACAGCGGCATCAACGCGAGGTTACCATCTCGTATCTTGCCCACCAGCCTGTCGATTTGTTGCCTATGTAACAACAACTTTCGGTTGCGACGCGGTTCATGATTGGTCCAGCTACCGTGCTGATACTCGGGAATGTACAAGTTACGCAACCAGACTTCGCCGTCGTCGATCGTTGCGAACGCATCAGCTAACGATGCTTGGCCCAGCCGAAGGCTTTTCACCTCGGTGCCTTGCAAAGACACGCCGGCCTCGAACAACTCGATGATCGAATAGTTATGTCGCGCTTTGCGATTGGTGGCGATAACTTGTTTGCTGCCACCTTTGCCGCCCGCCACCTTGGCTCGGCCGGAACCCTTGGCCACAGCTACCGCCGTATATAGAGGCGCAAGGTCGCATACGCCGTCACCGCCGCCATCGACACGCCGAGCAGGAACAACCACGGCGAGATATAGAGGATGTCGGCGTAGTCGACCTTGGCGATCAGGTGGGCTTGGTAGAACTGGCTCAGCGCGTTGTCCAGGAACAATGCGCGGACCAACATGAGTCCGAGCACGGCGATGGCGACACCGATGGACGCGGCCAGCATTGCTTCCACCAGGAACGGCAGCTGGGTGTACCAGCGGCTGGCACCGACCAGCCGCATGATTCCGATCTCGGTGCGCCGGGTGTACGCGGCGACCTGCACCATGTTGGCGATCAACAGGATCGCCCCGACCGCCTGCACCAGCGCGACGGCGAACGCGGCATCGCGCAGGCCGTCCAGCACCGCGAACAGCCGGTCGATGAGGTCCTTCTCATTGAGGATGCTGCGCACCCCCGGCTGGCCTTGCATCGCGGCATCGAACTCCGCGTGCTGTTCGGGGTTGTTCAGCTTGACGATGAACGAGGCGGGAAACGAGTCCTTCCCGGCCACGTCCTTGAACTCCGGGAACTTCTTGATGGCGTCGTTGTAGGCGTCCTGGCGGTTGACGAAGCGCACCGATTTGACGTCTTGGCGTGCATCGATCTTCTCGCGCAACCCCTTACACGGCGCGGTAGCACACGTGGTGTCGTTGGCCGAGATGTCGTCGGTCAGAAACACCTGCGTCTCGACGCGGTCGAGATAGATCTCGCGTGAGTTGTCGGCCAGCCGGACCACCAGCAGACCGCCGCCGAACAGGCCGATGGAGATCGCGGTCGTCAGGATCATCGCGGCCGTCATGGTGACGTTGCGGCGAAGTCCGGTCAGAACCTCGTTGAGTAGGAAGCCGAAGCGCACTTAGCGGTCCATCCCGTAGATGCCGCGCTGCTCGTCGCGAACCAGCCTGCCCAGCGAAAGCTCGACGACGCGCTGGCGCATCGAGTCGACGATGTGGTGGTCGTGCGTTGCCATCAGCACCGTCGTCCCCGTGCGGTTGATTCGCTCCAACAAATCCATGATGTCCTTACTGGTGTCTGGGTCGAGGTTGCCCGTCGGCTCGTCCGCCAGCAGGACCAGCGGCCGGTTGACGAACGCGCGGGCGATCGCCACCCGCTGCTGCTCACCACCGGACAACTCGTGGGGCAACCGATTAGCTTTGCCGGACAGGCCGACGGTTTCCAGCACGTCGGGCACCACCCGGTTGATCGCGTCGGGTCGTTTGCCGATCACTTCCAACGCGAACGCGACGTTCTCATACACCGTCTTTTGCTGCAACAGGCGAAAGTCCTGAAAAACGCAGCCGATGACCTGGCGCAGCTTCGGGACGTGCCGACCGCGCAGCTTGTTGACGTGGAACTTCGACACCCGGACGTCGCCGCTGGTCGGGTTCTCGGCGCCGAGCAGCAGCCGCATGAACGTCGACTTGCCCGAGCCCGACGGGCCGATCAGGAAGACGAATTCACCCTTGTCGATCTTGACGTTGACGTCCTCCAGCGCCGGACGGGCCGACGCTTTGTACTTCTTGCTGACATGGTCCAGGGTGATCATCACGGCACGCCAGTGTAGCGGTGAATTTCGCTGGCAGGCGAAGTCAACTGGCCGGCGGCGGCGAACTCGGCACCGGGCCGGGCCCCGGTTGCGGTTGCTGCGGCGTCGGTGTGGCCGGGCTTGAGCTGGGCGGGCAGAACGGCGCCGGCAGGATGCACGGCAGCTGCGGCAACTGGAACGGCGGCGTCGTGGTCGTGGTCGTCGTCACCGGGGGTGGCGGCGGTGGCGGGGGTGGTGGCGGCGTGCTCGTCGGCGTCGGCGTGTAGGTGACGGTCGCCGGAGGCGCCTGCACGCGGCTGCGCGGCACCCAGGTGTAGTTGGGGTCGGGCACGAAACCCGGCGGCACCACTTGCTGCGCCGGGGGCTTGGGCGCCGGTTCCGGGCGGTAGGTGTCGTAGACCCACCACGCCAGGAAGAAAGCGATGATCAGTACGAGGGTCGACGTGCGCATCCGCCCGCCGAACACGTAGTTCGGCCAGCGATGCTCCGCATCCGTGTCGTCGCTGTCGCCGCGCTTCTCGAGGATGTTCAGGGTGAACTTCAACGCTTCTGCACCGCACCTTGGACTTCATCGTCGGTTTGCTCCTCGGCGGCCTGGGCGGCCGGCACCGAGGGATCTTCGACCAGGCCGACCGTCGCGTCCGCCGCGGTCACGATCCCGACGCGGGCCAGCGCCCGGATGACCAGGACGCGCAGTTGCCGGCCGACCTCGAACTGCTTGCCGGGCAGCGTGCGGGCCACCATACGCAAGGTGACCGTGTCGACTTCGATGCTCTCCACACCCATCACCGTGGGTGCATCCAACAGCAGTTGACCGAGCACGGGGTTGTCCATCGCGCGGTCGCATTCCTGATGCAAGACCTCGTTGACCCGGTTGAGGTCGGCGTTGGTCGACACCGGGATGTCCACCACCGCGCGCGCCCAGTCCTTGGACAGGTTGACCACCTTGACGATCTGCCCATTGGGAATGGTCAACACTTCGCCATCCGGTGAGCGCAGCCGGGTGACCCGCAGCGTCACGTTCTCGACCGTGCCGGTCGCGTCCGTCGCGGACACGACGGTGATGGTGACGAGGTCTCCGAAGCCGTACTGGCGCTCCACCAGGATGAAGAAGCCGGACAGCAGATCCCTGACCAACTGCTGCGCGCCGAAACCCAGCGCGGCGCCGACCACGGTGGCCGGCGCCACCAGCCCCCCGATCGAGAACTGCAGTATCTCGGCAAGCTGCATCATGACCCAGATGCCGATGATGACGACCGACACCCACGAGATCACCGACGCCACGGCCTGGCGGTGTTTCGAGGCCTCCGATCGCACCAGCGCGTCGCTTTCGACGAAGCCCAAGTTGAGCTGGCGGGTCACCTGCTGTGCGACCCAGTTGACGAAACGGGCCGCCAGCATTGCCGCGATCAGCACCATGACGATGCGCAGACCCCTGGCGATGATCCACTCACCGACTTCGCCCCGCCAAAAGTCGTGCCAGCGGTGCGTCATCGATGCGGCGAGAATGCTTGTGTTATTCGTCATCTTTTCGGTTGCGCCAACGGATTCCTGCTTCCAGGAAGCCGTCGATGTCTCCATCCAGGACGGCCGCAGGGTTGCCAACCTCGTATTCGGTTCGCAGGTCCTTGACCATCTGATAGGGCTGCAGAACGTAGGAGCGCATCTGATTGCCCCACGAACTGCCACCTTCGCCTTTTAACGCGTCTAGTTCAGCGCGTTCTTCGGATCGCTTGCGTTCCAACAACTTTGCCTGAAGAACTCGCATCGCCGAGATCTTGTTCTGCAACTGCGACTTTTCGTTCTGGCAAGTCACGACGATACCCGTTGGGATATGGGTTAAACGTACCGCAGAGTCGGTGGTGTTCACCGATTGGCCTCCCGGGCCGCTCGAGCGGTAAACATCAACGCGCACATCGCCTTCCGGAATGTCGATGTGGTCGGTGGTCTCCACCACCGGGAGCACCTCGACTTCGGCGAACGACGTCTGACGCCGGCTCTGGTTGTCGAACGGGCTGATTCGCACCAGCCGGTGGGTGCCCTGCTCCACGGACAGCGTGCCGTAGGCGAACGGCGCGTGCACGGCGAACGTCGCGCTCTTGATGCCCGCCTCTTCGGCGTAGGACGTGTCGAACACCTCGACGGGATACTTGTGCTGCTCGGCCCACCGGATGTACATCCGCATCAGCATCTCGGCCCAGTCCGCGGCGTCCACGCCGCCCGCGCCGGAACGAATGGTGACCAGCGCCTCGCGTTCGTCGTACTCACCCGACAGCAGGGTGCGCACCTCGGTGGCTTCGATGTCGGCGCGCAGCGCTTTCAGCTCGGCGTCGGCCTCGGCCAGCGCGTCGGCCGCACCGTCCCCCTCCTCGGCCGCCAGCTCGTAGAGCACCGGCAGATCGTCCAGCCGTCCGCGCAGCTCCTCGACCCTGCGCAGCTCGCCCTGGGCGTGGGACAACTCACTGGTCACCCGTTGGGCCCGGGCTTGGTCATCCCACAGCTGGGGATCGGAAGCCTCGTGTTCGAGCTTCTCGATGCGCTTGCGCAGACCGTCCACATCGAGCACGCGCTCCACCGTGGTCAGGGTGGCATCGAGTGCGGCGATATCGGCTTGACGGTCGGGTTCCACAGCCGACCACGTTACCCGGGGCCTCCCAAGCGGCTGAGCTCGCAGCGAGTGTCCAGGCCACGACCAGCGGTCATGCGTTTAGCATCGAGTCACGATCATGTGCGACCCGCTCTGCGCGCCGGCCTTTCCGGGAGCCCCCGGCGCTAACCGGGCACGAATAGAAGGTCGAGTATGCGTCCTTACCACGTTGCAATCGTTGGTTCCGGCCCGTCGGGTTTCTTCGCCGCCTCCTCCTTGCTCAAGGCGGCCGACGGGTCCGAGGACATCGATATCGCGGTCGACATGCTGGAGATGCTGCCCACCCCGTGGGGGCTGGTGCGTTCCGGTGTCGCGCCCGATCACCCGAAGATCAAGTCGATCAGCAAGCAATTCGAGAAGACGTCCCAGGATCCGCGCTTCCGCTTCTTCGGCAACATCTCGGTCGGCGAGCACGTGCAGGCCGACGAGCTCGCCGAGCGCTACGACGCCGTCGTCTATGCGGTCGGGGCGCAATCCGACAAGGCGCTCAACATCCCCGGCGAAAACCTGCCGGGCAGCATCGCCGCCGTCGATTTCGTGGGTTGGTACAACGCGCACCCGAACTTCGAGGAAGCCACACCCGACCTCTCGGGCGCCCGCGCCGTGGTCGTCGGCAACGGGAACGTCGCGCTCGACGTCGCACGCATTCTGGTCACCGACCCCGACGTGCTGGGACAGACCGACATCGCCGACCATGCGCTGGAGTCGCTGCGACCGTGCGGCGTCGACGAGGTGGTGGTCATCGGTCGGCGCGGACCACTGCAGACCGCGTTCACCACCCTCGAGCTTCGTGAGCTGGGTGACCTGGAAAATGTCGACGTGATCGTCGACCCCGCCCAGCTCGAAGACGTGAGCGACGAAGACGCCGCGGCCGCGGGTAAGACGGCGAAGCAAAACATCAATGTGCTGCGCGATTACGCCAAGCGCGACCCACGCCCCGGACACCGCCGCATCGTGCTGCGCTTCATGACCTCTCCGATCGAGATCAAGGGCAAGGACCGGGTCGAAGCGATCGTGCTGGGCCGCAACGAGCTGGTCACCGACGATAACGGCTGGGTTTCGGCCAAAGACACCGGCGAGCGCGAGGAGCTACCGGTCCAGTTGGTGGTGCGCTCGGTCGGTTATCGCGGGGTGCCCACGCCGGGGCTGCCCTTCGACGAGAAGACCGCCACGATCCCCAACAGCGGCGGCCGGATCGAAGGCAGCCGCAATGAATACGTGGTCGGGTGGATCAAGCGCGGACCGACGGGCGTCATCGGCACCAATAAGAAGGACTCCCAGGACACCGTGGACACGCTGCTCGCCGATCTGGCCGGCGCCGACGGTCTCGCCGATTTCCCCGGCGACCACGCCGATAGGCTCGCCGACTGGCTGGCGTCGCGCCAGCCCAAACTCGTCACTTCGGCCCACTGGGACCTCATCGACGCCCATGAGCGGGCGGCCGGGGAGCCGCACGGCCGTCCCCGCGTCAAGCTGCCGAGTCTGGCCAAGTTACTGCGGGTCAGCCACGGCTGATCGTCCGATCTCGGCGGCGCCGAGCACGAAGGGCTCTGCTCAAACACCATCTTGCCCTTGGGGTGGCCGCGCGACAGGGCCATAAGTCCCTCGACGGTGACGGGGACAGCCGGGAACAAACTTCGCGGTCGTGTGCGCCAGCGCCCGCGACGGCCGTTGCGGAGCAGTATGTTTCACATCACAGCGGTGGGTCTGACCCCAGTTACAGGTTGCCGCACCGTATCGCGAGCACCGAGTGACCCGCATGGCACAACTCCTCGGCCCGATAGGAGTCGGCGACCACCAACAGGCCCGCTTCGTGCTGGGCACGCAAGTACCGGTCCACACCGCCGGCTACCATCGCCGGCGCGGCCTGCACGTCGGGATACAACCGCATCCACGGCGCCAGCCGGCGTTCCAAACACGCATGCACCGAAGGCTTTCCGGGTCTGGTGTCGCCCGCGTCGGAGCCCTTCGACATCGACAGTGCCCGGAGCGGAGTTTCGCGCAGTCGCGCTTCGTCGAAAGCGTGCCGCAGCACCTTGCCGTTGTCTGCTTCGACCACCACGCCGCTGACCTGCGCGGCAGTCGACCCTTGGATCACGGCGACCGGACACAGCGCCGAGCGGATCAGGCACGCCGCAACCGCGGGTCCGCCGTGGCGGGCATGGTTGAGCCCGACCCGTCCGATGCAGATCATGACCGCCGACCGCGACTCCTCGAGGAGCTTGGAAACCGTTCGGCCCCAAAGGATATCGGTTTCCACCTTGACCAGCTCGGCGACGGCGTCGACGGCCCGACGGGCGTCGGCCAGCGCGGCACGAGCGACGGCGAGGCGGGTATCGATGGCGCGCGCGCCGGAAACATCGTGCGAATCGATGACATACACCAGTCGCAGGGGGATGTCGCGACTGACCGCCTCATCGATCGCCCAGAGGGCCGCGTGTATCGCCGCCCTGGACCCGTCAACGCCTACCAGAATTGCGGGAGCTTGATACACATTGCTCATCGCGACTTCCTTCGTCGAGCGGAAGAAGGTGATTCTTACACCGTTCGCCCACGAGAATATTGCCCGTAAACCCCGCTCCCCCAGAGGCATTGGTCCTCGAATTGATGCCATTGGACCCTACGGCGCGGCCGGTGAAATGAAATCTGGGGTGTGCAAGCGCGCGTCGTGCAGATCAACGACGTCGAAATTCCCGAATCGATGCAGCCGGTGACGGTGCGGGAGGCCGAAGCCGAGCGCGAACCCCGCGCGAAGGTCATCAACGCCCGCGGGGAGCTGCAGGCGTCCGAGGAACTGAGCGACGCCGCCGAGACCCTGTCCAAGAGTAAGGCGTCGCTGCGGCTGCGGTACTTGCAGACGCTGCTGGAGGTGGGGGCGGACCAGAACACCAAGCATGTCAAACACTTTCGTTGTTCAACAGGCGTCAAGTTAGGGCTGCCCGGGGTGAACAGAAAAGGAACAAAGGGTGAACAACAACTGAATTCTGCCTGGTCCCTGCCGTGAAATAGGCAAAACCCCGCCAGCATCGGCGGCACCTGCGACTTTTAAAGGGCCCGAACCCCGAAGGTCTTTCGTGATGCCCTGCGCGCACTCTCCGCCACCCCGGTAAGCACCACGCCGCCCGCCGAACGGGCGTGGTGTCAACGCGCAGGGCCGCCCTCCCATCTGACGCGGGGTGAGCTTCGCCGACCGGCCGAGCGAATCGCGGGAGCGGCCCATGGATCCAAATAACGCCGATGCGGCGAGCGCCGGCGCCGGTGGCGTTTGTCCGAAAACCGCACATTGAGGGGACGTATCACCCATGGATTGGGCTTTCTTTCCACCCGAAATCAACTCCGCCCGGATGTACACCGGACCCGGTTTGGCCTCGCTGTTGGCCGCCGCCGGAAGCTGGGACGCGCTGTCGGCCGAGCTGGCCTCCACCGCCGAGTCCTACGAGTCGGTGCTCGCGGGCCTGGACCTGCAATGGCGCGGCACCGCTGCCGAGTCGATGGCGTACGCGGCCGCCCGCTACATGGGCTGGCTGCAGGCGACCGCCGAACAGACCAAGCAGACGGCCATGCAGGCGCGGACGGCCGCGGCGGCCTATGAGCAGGCGTATGCGATGACCGTGCCGCCGCCGGTGATCGCCGCCAACCGCACGCTGTTGGCGTCGCTGGTGGCGACGAACATCGTGGGCCAGAACACCGCGGCCATCGCCGACACCGAGGCGCAGTACGCCGATTTCTGGGCGCAGGACGCTGCCGCGATGGCCGGCTACTCGGCGTCGTCGAGGGCGGCGACGACGCAGTTGCCGCGCTTCGGCACCGCAAGCAAGTCCACCACCGACTCCGGGGTGAGTGACCAGAACGCCGCCGTGGCCGCGGCCAGGACCAATGCCAGCGTGAGCAAGGCTGCCACGCAGACGTTTTCGGCACTGGACGACCCGTCTGGGACGGTGAATAACTACTACCTTGATGCGTCGACAACGAACTCGGGCAATAACGCCTTCCGGGTCCTCGACGCCATCCAGGGGACGGGCCTCGGCTTCAGCGCTCCGTACAACATGGAGCAGTTCGTGTCCGGCATCATCGGCGCGGAGAACAATCTGGGCATTCTGGCCAAGCCGGGTGCGGCCGCGGCCAATGTCGCTCCCGCGCTCGCGGCGCCGGCACTGCGCGGCGCCACCTCGGGCCTGGGCGGTGGGCTGGGCAACGTCACCGCGACCCTCTCGCACGCCGGCACGATCGGGCCGATGTCGGTGCCCGCAAGCTGGGCCGCGCCCACGAGCACCCACATCTCGCCGTTGGAGCCCGCCGGGTTCACCACGCTGCCGGGGACCGAAGAGCCGGTCGCGTCCGGTTATCCCGGCTACCCGGGCATGCCCGGCGGCGCTGCCGCCCGGTCCGCCGGCGCGGGTGCGGCGCCCCGCTACGGCGTACGGCTCACCGTGATGCCACGCCCGCCGGCCGCCGGGTGACGTGCCGCCAATCCGCCGACTGCCGCCGGTCATAGGAAACCTCCTGCGCCGCAAGCAGTTTTGCTTCACGCAGCCTTTAGAGCTGTAAGACATGGAATTCGGCTTTCTTCCGCCGGAGGTGAACTCCGGCCGGATGTACGCAGGTCCCGGGTCGGGCTCGCTGTTGGCCGCCGCGGGAGGCTGGGATTCGCTCGCCGCCGAGCTGGGCGTCACGGCCGCGGTGTACGAATCGGTGCTGTCCGGTCTGACGGGTGTGTACTGGCACGGCCCCGCAGCTCAGGCGATGGCGGCCGGTGCCGCCCCCTACGTCGCGTGGCTGTATATGACCGCCGAACTTGCTCAGCAGACGGCAACGCAGGCCCGGGCCGCCGCGGCGGCCTACGAGCTGGCGCATGCCATGACCGTTCCCCCGCCGGTGGTCGCCGCCAATCGCACCCAATTGGCGACCCTGGTAGCAACGAACTTCTTCGGCCAGAACACCGCGGCCATCGCGGCCACCGAAGCCCAATACGCCGAATACTGGGCTCAGGACGCCGCCGCGATGTACGGCTATTCCGCCAGTTCGACTGCGGCAGCCCAGTTCTCGCCGTTCTCCTCGCCGCGACGGACTACCACTACCGACGGGCTGGCAGCACAGCAGGACGCCGTCGTGAAAGCCGCCGCGGATGCCTCCAACTCGGGCACGAACTCGGGTTCGCAGGTGGTGGTGAACTCCCCGACTTCCAATTCGTCGTCGCAACTCTTCCGGATCCTCGACACCATCCAGGGCGCCCAGACCACGTTCCGATCCATTTTCACCACCGAGGGCACTACCGCCGGAATCATCCAGGCCGACAAGAACTTAGGCATCTTGCCGAACCTCGCGGCCGCCCCGGCCGCACTGCCCAAGGCGCCCGCACTCAGCGGCGCCACCTCGGGCCTGGGCAACGTCGACGCGGTGCTAGCGCGGGCCGGACGGATCGGCCCGATGTCCGTGCCCGCCGGCTGGGCGAGCGCGGCCGGCAATCCCGCGGCGGCAGCGCCGGGCAGCGGCCTGGCCGACCTGACGGCGACCGAACTGGTGACCCCAACCGGATCCACGCCGGGCATACCCGGACTTCCGGGCGGGACGGTCCGCCGGGCGGCGCTCGTGGTCCCCCGCTACGGCAGGCGGATCACGGTGATGACGCGCCCACCCGCGGCCGGCTGACGGGCGCTCAGCCCGCGGGCGGCTCCGGCGACTCGGGCGGCGGAACCGCGGGGGCGAATTTCCAGTTGTCCGGATTCCGCGGCGAATACACCACGGGAAACAGCTGACCGATCGTCGGCCACTGGTTCACGTCGACGGCCATGCGCTGATACACCGCGTGTTCGTTGACGGTGGGACCGTTGATCACGCCGGCGATGGTGACGAATTGTTCGCCGGTGGCATCGGGGCGGGGGCTGATCCCGGTGACCAGCAGCGTGCCGCTGAGCAGTTCACCTCGCGGGCCGCGCGGGACGAACCGCTGGACGAGGAACACCCCCAAGATGGCCACCAGCAAAAGCAGCAGTCCGAATTCCCACACGACGCCATGGTAGGACCGTGATAAGACTGCGTCATGAGTCGCGCCGGCGACGATGCGAAGCGATGAGGAGGAGCGTGCACAACAGCCAGGACGATCTGGCGCTGGCACTGACGTTGGCCGACCGCGCAGACGCGTTGACCTCCGCCCGATTCGGCGCGCTGGACCTGCGCGTCGACACGAAACCCGACCTGACGCCGGTGACGGACGCCGATCGCGCGGTCGAAACCGAGCTGCGCGAGGTGCTCGCGCGCGAACGTCCCGACGACAGCATCGTCGGTGAGGAGTTCGGCGGCGACACCACTTTCACCGGACGTCAGTGGGTCATCGACCCGATCGACGGCACCAAGAACTTCGTCCGCGGGGTGCCGGTGTGGGCCACCCTTGTCGCGTTGCTCCACGACGGCATCCCCATCGTCGGCGCCGTGAGCGCCCCGGCGTTGCAACGCCGGTGGTGGGCCGCGCACACCCGGGGCGCCTTCGTCGCGGTCAACGGTGCGCCCGCGCGCCGACTCGCGGTTTCCTCGGTGGCACAACTGGATTCGGCGAGCCTCTCGTTCTCCAGCCTGTCCGGGTGGGCGCAGCTCGGTGTGCGGGATCGATTCATCGCGTTGACCGACGCCGTCTGGCGGGTGCGCGCCTTCGGCGACTTTCTGTCCTATTGCCTGCTCGCCGAAGGGGCCGTCGACATCGCCGCAGAACCCGAAGTGTCGGTGTGGGACCTCGCGGCGCTCGACATCCTGGTGCGCGAAGCGGGCGGGACGCTGACGGCCCTGAACGGCACCGCCGGACCGCATCACGGCAGCGCCGTGGCCACCAACGGCCTGCTGCAGCAGCAGGTGCTCGACAGCCTCGCTGTGAATTAGTTAACAAGTGTTCTCTGTGATCTTACTCCGGAGTAAGATCGGCGCTATCCGCATCGCCCAACGACCTGAGGCTGCCGAAATGACCGGATCCGGTTCTCAACAGACGTCCGCCCGCTCCCGCGTCAAACGACGCGACCACAAATCCGCTGTCGGGCTGCAACCCCACAAACGCACCGGCGTCGACATCGCCATCGCGCTGATCACCCCGCTCGTCGGGCAGGAATTCCTGGACAAATACCGGCTGCGTGACCCGCTCAACCGGGCGCTGCGTTACGGCACCAAGACGGTCTTCTCCACCGCCGCCACCTCGTCCCGGGAGTTCAAGCGCATTCAGAACCTGCGCGGCGGGCCGACCCGGCTCAAGTCCAGCGGCAAGGACTACTTCGATCTGACGCCCGACGACGAGCAGAAGATGATCGTCGAGACCCTCGACGAGTTCGCCGAGGAAGTGCTGCGGCCCGCCGCACACGACGCCGACGAGGCGGCGACCTACCCGCACGAGTTGATCGCCAAGGCCGCCGAGCTGGGCATCACCGCGATCAACATCCCCGAGGACTTCGACGGCATCGCCGCGCACCGGTCCAGCGTGACCAACGTGCTGGTCGCCGAGGCGCTGGCCTACGGCGACATGGGCCTGGCGTTGCCGCTGCTGGCGCCGGGAGGCGTGGCCTCCGCGCTGACCCATTGGGGCAGCGCCGACCAGCAGGCCACCTACCTGCCCGAGTTCGCCGGCGAGAACGTGCCGCAGGCCTGCGTGGCCATCGCCGAGCCGCAACCCCTCTTTGACCCTACCCGGCTCAAGACCACCGCGGTGCGCACCCCGAGCGGATACCGTCTCGACGGGGTGAAGTCGATGGTGCCCGCCGCGGCCGATGCCGAACTCTTCATCGTCGGCGCGCAGCTGGACGGCAAGCCGGCCCTGTTCATCGTCGAGTCCTCGACGAAAGGCCTTAGCGTAAAAGCGGATCCGAGCATGGGGATCCGCGCGGCGGCACTGGGCCACCTCGAACTCTCCGGGGTGACGGTGCCGCGCAGCGCCCGGCTCGGCGAGGACGAGGCCACCGACGAGGACTACTCCGAGGCGATCGCGCTGTCCCGGCTCGGCTGGGCGGCGCTCACCGTCGGCACCTCGCACGCGGTGCTCGACTACGTCGTCCCGTACGTCAAGGAGCGCCACGCCTTCGGTGAGCCGATCGCCCACCGCCAGGCGGTGGCCTTCATGTGCGCCAACATCGCCATCGAATTGGACGGTTTGCGGTTGATCACCTGGCGCGGTGCGGCGCGCGCCGAGCAAGGCCTGCCGTTCGTCCGCGAGGCGGCGCTGGCCAAGCGGCTCGGCGCCGACAAGGGCATGCAGATCGGCCTGGACGGCGTCCAGCTGCTGGGCGGCCACGGCTACACGAAAGAGCACCCGGTCGAACGCTGGTACCGCGACCTGCGGGCCATCGGTGTGGCCGAGGGCGTCGTCGTCATCTAAGTCGTTAACCCTTTCGAGTGAGAAAGTTCAATCATGGCAATCAATCTGGAACTTCCCCGCAAGATGCAAGCGGTGACGACCAAGACCCACCAGGGCGCCGCCGAGTTGATGCGGCCGATCGCCCGCAAGTACGACCTCAAGGAGCACGCGTATCCCGTCGAGCTCGACACCCTGTTCAGCCTGTTCGAAGGGGCCTCGGAGTCAATCGAATTCGCCGGAGCCAACGCGCTGGGCGGCGAGGACGAAGAACGCGATAAGAACCACAACGGCGCCAACATGGCTGCGCTGCTGCAGACCCTGGAAGCCAGCTGGGGCGATCTGGCGATGATGCTGTCGGTTCCGTACCAGGGGCTGGGCAACGCGGCCATCTCCGCCGTCGCGAACGAGGAACAGCTGCAACGGCTGGGCAAGGTGTGGGCGGCGATGGCCATCACCGAACCCGGCTTCGGCTCGGACTCAGCGGCGGTGTCGACCACCGCCACCCTGGACGGCGACGAGTACGTGATCAACGGCGAGAAGATCTTCGTCACCGCCGGCTCGCGCGCCACCCACATCGTGGTGTGGGCGACGCTCGATAAGGCGCAGGGCCGCGCGGCGATCAAGTCGTTCGTCGTGCCGCGTGAGCATCCCGGTGTCACCGTCGAACGGCTCGAGCACAAGCTCGGCATCAAGGGTTCCGACACCGCGGTCATCCGGTTCGACAACGCCCGCATACCGAAGGAAAACCTGCTCGGCAACCCCGAAATCGAGGTGGGCAAGGGCTTTTCCGGGGTGATGGAGACCTTCGACAACACCCGGCCCATCGTCGCGGCCATGGCCGTCGGCGTCGGCCGCGCCGCCTTGGAGGAGATTCGCAAGATCCTCACCGAGGCCGGCGTCGAGATCTCTTACGACAAGCCCTCACACGTCCAGAGCGCCGCCGCGGCCGAGTTCATCCGGATGGAAGCCGATTGGGAGGCCGCCTATCTGCTGTCGCTGCGGGCGGCGTGGCAGGCCGACAACAAGATCCCCAACTCCAAGGAAGCGTCGATGAGCAAGGCGAAGGCCGGCCGGATGGCCACCGACGTCACGCTCAAGACCGTCGAATTGGCCGGCACCACAGGCTATTCCGAGCAGACGCTGCTGGAGAAATGGGCGCGCGACTCGAAGATCCTGGACATCTTCGAGGGCACGCAGCAGATTCAGCAGTTGGTGGTCGCACGTCGGCTGCTGGGGCTGTCTTCGTCCGAGCTCAAGTAACTCGCGAGCTTCGGCGGAATCGGGCAGTGTGCGCTTTGCTCTGCGGTGAGGTTAGCGTCGAAGGATGGACACTTTTCACGCGCTCGTCGCGCGTCAAGATGGCGACCGGATCACCGCGTCGGTCGAAATTTTCCGTCCGGATGATCTGCCGCCCGGCGATGTGACCGTCCGGGTCCTGTATTCGAGCGTCAACTACAAAGACGCCCTGGCGCTGACGCCGGGAGGCGGTGTGGTGCGCGACTACCCGGTGGTGCCGGGCATCGACCTGACCGGCGAGGTGGTGGAGTCGACGTCGGCCGACTTCGCCGTCGGTGACCAGGTGCTGGCCCACGGGTACGCGATCGGCACCGGCCACCACGGCGGCTACGCCGAATACGCGCGGTTGCCGGCCGACCAGGTGGTCGCGCTCGGCGCGTTGAGTCCACACGAGGGCGCCGCAATCGGGACCGCGGGCTTCACCGCTGCGATGAGCGTGCAGGCCCTGATCGACTGGGGCATCGCGCCCGACGCCGGTCCCATCGTCGTTACCGGGGCCACCGGCGGAGTCGGCTCGGTCAGCGTCGACCTGCTGGCGGCCGCCGGCTACCAGGTGGTCGCCTCCACCGGCAAGGCCGAGGCCGCCGACCGGCTGAAAAACCTTGGCGCCGCGGAGGTTATCGGGCGGCTGCCCACCGACCCCGACGCCAAGCCGCGGCCGCTCGGCAAGGCACGCTGGGCGGGCGGGGTCGACTGCGTGGGCGGCGCGACGCTGGCCGACGTACTCAGCACCGTCGATTACGGCGGCGCCGTGGCGGCTAGCGGCCTCACCGGCGGTCCGGCGCTGCACACCACTGTGTTGCCCTTCATCCTGCGTGGCGTCGCACTGCTGGGCATGGACTCGGTGCTGATGCCGATCGGCGCGCGCCGCGAATTGTGGGCCCGGCTCGGCGACTCGTTGCGGCCACGCCACCTGGACTCGCTGGTCAGCGACGTCGACGTGAAAGACGTCGTCGGCGTGATCGACCAGGTGCGCGCCGGCAAGTTCTCCGGCCGGGCCGTAGTGCGGGTCGCCGGCGGCTTCTGAGCGGCCAGTAGGCTCTGGTGGCATGCGCGCGGTACAGGTGACTCGGCTCGATGGTCCGGACGCGGTCGAGCTGACCGACATCGACGAACCGTCAGGCGACGGGGTCGTCGTCGACGTGCACGCCGCCGGGGTGGCATTCCCGGATGCCCTGCTCACCCGAGGCCTCTACCAGTACCGCCCGGAGTTGCCGTTCGTGCTCGGCGCCGAGATCGCCGGCGTGGTCCGGTCGGCACCCGAGGGCGCCAACGTCAGCGCCGGCGACCGCGTCGTCGGGCTGACGATGCTGTCCGGCGGCATGGCCGAGGTCGCGGTATTGGCTCCGGACCGGGTGTTCAAGCTGCCCGACAACGTGAGCTTCGAGGCGGGCGCCGGCCTGCTGTTCAACGACCTGACGGTGTACTTCGCGCTGACCGTCCGGGGTCGGCTGCAGCGTGGCGAGACGGTGCTGGTGCACGGCGCGGCCGGCGGCATTGGAACTTCGGCGCTGCGGCTGGCGCCGGCGCTGGGCGCGTCACGCACCATCGCGGTGGTCAGCACGCAGGACAAGGCCGACATCGCTACGGCGGCCGGCGCGACGGATGTGGTGCTGGCCGACGGTTTCAAGGACGCAGTCAAGGAGTTGACGCACGGACGTGGCGTCGACATCGTCGTCGACCCGGTCGGCGGCGACCGGTTCACCGATTCCCTGCGGTCGCTGAGCCCCGGCGGGCGGCTACTGGTGGTCGGGTTCACCGGCGGTGAGATTCCCACCGTCAAGGTAAATCGGTTGCTGCTCAACAATGTTGACGTGGTCGGTGTGGGCTGGGGCGCGTGGGCCGGGACGCATCCGGGCGCGCTGGCCGAACAATGGGCCGGACTCGAACGGTTGCTCACCTCCGGGGAGCTGGCCCCGCCCGAGCCGGTGGCCTACCCGATGGAGCAGGCCGCCACCGCGGTCGCCTCCCTGGAGAACCGCAGCGCCAAGGGAAAGGTCGTGCTGCGCGTCCGCAGTTAGGCGCCGTTTCTGGTCATTGGCCACGGTGGTGTCGGCGCACGTGGGTCGACCATCAGTGGCTTTGTCGCTCGTGCCGCGCCCTTGCGCCGCCCAAAAAGAGAAAGTAATGTCACTTTTAGTTTATACGCCTGATCGGCAGCGAGCTGGTCCCCCGTCGGAGGAGCCGTCCATGGAATCCTTTGTGCACCTGCGAAAAGGCCGAACACCGCGCCGCCTGCATGCCGACCTCGACGGTCTCAAGGACGACGAGTTGGGCCGGGGCGGATTCACCGGCCGCACCGCCAATCTCTACCGGCGCCACGATCCCACCGCCTACCGGTCGGTCGGGCCGCTGCGACCCATCGACGTGCTGTCCAGCGAGCTCAAGCCCAGCGACGCCACCGAAACCGGCGGTGGACCGCTGCTGATGTTCAGCAACGACGACTGCCGAATCCTGTTGAGCCGACGTCTCGACCCGATGCCGTTCTTCGTCCGTCATGTCGACGGCGACCTGCTGTGCTTCGTCCACCAGGGCCGCGGCCTGGCCGAGACCGAATTCGGGCCGCTGCGCTACCGGGAGGGTGACTGGTTGTACATCCCGAAGGCCTGCACCTGGCGCCAGCTCCCCGACAGCGCGACGACGATGCTGATGATCGAGGCCACCGACGAGTTCCGGGTGCCGCCGCCGGGCGCGCTGGGCCGCCACTTCCCGTTCGACCCGTCGCAGGTCGTCATCCCGGAGCCGGCACCGGCCGGCGAGGACGCCACCGACGGCGAGTTCGAGGTCCGGCTTATCCATGAGGGCGGCCCGACAACGCTGTTCTACCAACACAATCCGCTGGACGTCGAGGGCTGGCGTGGCGACAACTTCGCCTTCACCTTCAACATCGCCGACTACAACGTGGTCACCTCCGACAGCGTCCACCTGCCCCCGACCGTGCACCTGTTCATGCAGGCCACCGGCGTCTACGTGATGAACTTCCTGCCCAAGCCCGCCGAGGGGATCCCGGGCACCGAACGCACCCCGTGGTATCACCGCAACGTCGACTACGACGAGATCGCTTTCTTCCACGGCGGCTCGCTGTACGGCATCCCGATGCCGCCGGGCTTGATTTCGCATGCGCCACAAGGGGTTCACCACGGCGCACCCGAAAAGGCCCGAGAACGGGCGCGACGCAAATTCGACGACTACTCCCGCGTCGACTGGCAGGTGATCGCCATCGACACCCGGCGGCGGCTGACCCCGTCGGCCGAAGTACTGGCCCACGACCTAGGACAACACTGACATGAGGCACGCCGGCGACGATGCAGATCGAAGTGACCAGGAGGAGCGGCGTCAATGAAAACGGCGGTGAAACACGAGTACGACCGAATCCCCTATCTCGTTGCGTTTCAAAACAATTCCGGGGTCCGCGACGTCTACGGCGGCCTGGCCGAGATCACCGTGTTGGAGAGCTACCTGCTCAAGCCGAAGGACAAGCCGTCGGACACCGTGCTGGTGTTCATGCATCCCATCGGCGGCGGGGCCTACCTGCCGATGATCAACGCGCTGGCCCGCGCCGGCCATCACGTCATCTATTGCAACAGCCGCTTCCGCGGCACCGACTCGGCGCTGCTGATGGAGAAGGTGGTCGAGGATCTCGGTGAGTGCATCAAGGACGCCAAAAAGCGGCTGGGCTACGCCAAGGTGGTGCTGGCCGGATGGAGTGGCGGCGGCTCGCTGTCGGTGTTCTATCAGCAGCAGGCGCAGAATCCGACCATCACGTCCAGCCCGACCGGCGACGGCCCCGACCTGACCAAACTCGACCTGCCCGCCGCCGACGGCATCATGCTGCTCGCCGCGCACATCAGCCGGCACGGCACGCTGACCGAATGGCTGGACGCGTCCATCCTCGACGAATCCGACCCCACCAAGCGCGATCCCGAACTGGACCTGTACAACCCGGACAACCCCAATCAGCCGCCGTACAGCCAAGAATTTCTGGATCGCTACCGGCAGGCCCAGATCGACCGCAACCGCCGCATCACCGCATGGGTCAGGGACAAGCTGGCCGAGCTGGCTGCAGCCGGGCGGCCCGACGACGAGTTCGGCTTCGTCGTGCACGGCACCATGGCGGACCCGCGCTGGCTGGACCCGACCGTCGATCCCAACGAACGCGCCCCGGGCACCTGCTATCTGGGGGATCCTCAGGTGGTGAATATGAGCCCTGTCGGACTGGCCCGGTTCTGCACCCTGCGCGGCTGGTTGTCGCAGTGGAGCTATGACGACGCGCGCGGCGACGCGGTGGCCTGCGGGCCCGATATCGCGATCCCGGCACTGGTGATCGGTAATCTTGCGGATGACGCCTGCACGCCCAGCCATACCCGGCGGCTGTTCCAGGCGATCGGACATGAGGACAAGGAAATGCACGAAATCCCCGGCGCCACACACTATTATGCCGGACTCGGCCAGCGCGAGGCGCTGCGGGCCGCCGTCACCATCGTCACCGACTGGCTGGTGCGGCACGACTTCGCGAGCGCCGAATGACTTTCGCCGGCGACGATGCAGAGCGCAGCGGTGAGGCGGGGGCACCTACCGCTTGCGGGGGAGAGCGGCGCATCGATGTGACCGGCCCCCTGGACGGCATCCGGGTGCTCGAGCTGGGCACCCTGATCGCCGGTCCCTTCGCCGGCCGGCTGCTCGGCGACATGGGCGCCGACGTGATCAAAGTGGAACTGCCCAAAGCCCCGGACCCGCTACGCACCTGGGGCCAGGCCGAACTCGACGGCCAACACGTCTTCTGGACGGTGCACGCGCGCAACAAGAAGGCGATCAGCCTGGACCTGCGCCACCCCCGCGGGCGCGAGCTGTTCTGTGACCTGGTCGAGAAATCCGACATCGTGGTGGAGAACTTCCGCCCCGGCACGCTGGAAAAATGGAACCTGGGCTACGACGTCCTCAGCGAACGCAATCCGGGCATCATCCTGGTACGCGTGTCCGGCTACGGGCAGACCGGGCCCGACGCCACCAAAGCCGGCTACGCCTCGGTCGCCGAAGCGGCCAGCGGACTGCGGCACCTCAACGGTTTCCCCGGCGGGCCGCCGCCCCGCCTGGCGCTCTCGCTAGGTGACAGCCTGGCCGGCATGTTCGGCGCGCAGGGCGCGCTGGCCGCGCTGTACCGGCGCAGTGTCACCGGGCGCGGCCAGGTGGTCGACGTCGCATTGACCGAATCATGTTTGGCCGTACAGGAATCCACCATTCCCGACTATGACGTCGGTGGCGTGGTACGCGGACCGTCGGGCACCCGGCTCGACGGCATCGCGCCCTCGAACATCTACCGCAGCGCCGACGGTTCGTGGGTGGTGATCGCCGCCAACCAGGACACTGTGTTCGCCCGGCTGTGCAAGGCGATGTGCCGGCCGGAGCTGGCCACCGACAACCGGTTCGCCACCCACGTCGCGCGCGGCCGCAACCAGGACGAACTCGACAACATCATCGGCGCCTGGGCGGCGCAACGCCGGCCCGCTGACATCATCGAAACCCTTTCCGCCGCAGGGGTGATCGCCGGCCCGATCAACACCGTCGCCGAGGTGGTCAACGACCCGCAGCTGCGCGCCCGCGACATGTTGATCGAGCACTACGACGAGCGTCTGCAGCGCAACGTGCTGGGCCCGGGCATCGTGCCGGTGCTCTCGGAATCGCCCGGCCGCCTGCGCCATGCCGGGCCCGCCCGTCCGGGCCAGCACAATGACGACGTGTTCATCGGGTTGCTGGGCAAGACGGCCGAGGAGCTCGCGGAGCTGCGCTCCGAGGAGGTGCTATGACCGCCCGCGCCGGCGACGATGCAAAGCGGAGCGATGAGGAGGAGCCGCGCCAATGACCCACGTCGACATCCGCGAGGTGGCCCTGCGCGATGGTCTGCAGATCGAAACCCCAATCCCGTTGTCGGCCAAGCTGGAATTGCTGGCCGCGGTGGCGGCGACCGGGGTCCGCGAGGTCGAGGTCACCGCATTCGTCTCCCCGACGAAGGTGCCGTCGATGGCCGATGCCGCCGAGTTGGCCGCCCATCTGCACGACTATCCCGACATCGAATTCTCGGCCTTGGTGGCCAGTCCCAACGGCGCCAAGCGGGCCGTGGCCGCCGGGTTGCGCTCCATCGAATACGTGGTGGCCGCCGACGACACCTTCAGCAAGGCCAACGTCGGACGCACCAGCGCCGACGCCACCGAGGCGATCGACGAGATCGTCGCCATCGCCCATGGCAGCAATGTCACCGTCGAAGTCGTCATCGCCACCGCCTGGGACTCACCCTTCGAAGGCCCCACCCCGCCCCAGCGGGTGCTCGAGATCGCGGCGGCCGCCTGCGAGCGCGGCGCCGACCGCCTGTCCATCGCCGACACCATCGGCACCACCACCCCGGGCCGGGTGAGTTCGCTTGTCGCGCAGCTACGTCCGGTGATCGGCGACCTGCCGCTGGGCGGACATTTCCACAACACCCGCGGCTCCGGGCTGGCCAGCGCCTACGCCGCGGTCAACTCCGGGGTGACCCGGCTGGACTCCTCGGTCGGCGGGCTGGGCGGCTGCCCCTTCGCGCCGGGCGCCACCGGCAACATCGCCACCGAGGATCTCGTGTACCTGTTGGGCGACAGCGGCATCGACGTCGACGTCGACCTGCAGGCCGCCATCGCCGCCGCCGGCGTGGCGAAATCGCTGGTCGGACACGACCTGCCGAGCGCCCTGTTACGCGCCGGCGACCGAAAGAGACAGTAAGTGCGGGGGAACTGAATGTCCGCCCCTGAGGCAGCCCGCGAGCTGACCGCCAAAGGTCGCCAGACCAGGCAGGCCATCGAACAGGCCGCCCGTAAACTGTTTGCCGAACGGGGCTTTCACGGCACCACCCTGGCCGACATCACCTCGGCCGCGGGCAAATCACCGGCGGTGTTCTACCGATACTTCGCCGACAAGGAAGACCTGCTGGCCGGCCTCGCGGAGTCATTCCTGCACGAGGTGGTGACGCCGTCGGGGCTGAGCGTGCACCTGCCGGATTCGCCCGACGACGACGCCTTCTTCACCTCGGTGGTCACCGGCTACTGGAACATGTTCAAGCAGAACATCGGAATCATGATCGCGGTGGCCCAGCTGGCCGCCACCCAGCAGCGGTTTGCCGCCGTGCAGAACGAGTTTCGCCGCTTCGGCGTGGACATCGTGGCGGGATCGGTGCGGCGGGCACAGGAGCAGGGCTACGGCGCCGAGCTCAACCCCCAACACACCGCGGCGGCCATCGCGCTGCTGTTCGAGAACTTCACCACCGTCTTCGTCGGGCAGTCGGGTCTCGGCATGGAGATCAGCGACGAGGATGCCATCGCCACCCTCTCGACGGTGTGGAAGAAGACTCTCTATGGTGCGTGACGCGAGAATCGCGAGGAGATAACCGTGGATTTCACTCTGCCAGAACACCTCCCGGGCGTGCTCGCCGAGATGGACGAGTTCATCGAGACCGAGATCAAGCCCCTGGAACGTGAGAACATCCAGTACTTCGACCAGCGTCGCGAGCATTCGCGCACCGACTGGGACAACGACGGGATCCCGACGCGCGAGTGGGAGGACCTGCTCTCCGAGATGCGCCGACGAGCCGACAAGGCAGGCTGGCTGCGCTACGGACTGCCCGCCTCGCTGGGCGGCCGCGACGGCAGCAACGTCGACATGGCGATCATCCGGGAGCATCTGGCGCACAAGGGCCTTGGCTTGCACAACGACCTGCAGAACGAGTCGTCGATCGTCGGCAACTTCCCGCAGGTGATCATGATGGAGCGGTTCGGCACCGACGAGCAGCGCAAGGTGTGGTCGGAGGCGTTGATCACCGGGGAGCGGTCCATGGCCTTCGGGCTGACCGAACCCAAGCATGGTTCGGATGCCACCTGGCTGGAAACGCACGCCGAACGCGACGGCGACAGCTGGGTGATCAACGGCTCCAAGCGGTTCAACACGGGGGTGCACCGCGCGACCCACGACCTGGTCTTCGCCCGCACCTCCGGTGAGTCCGGCAGCGCCCGGGGCATCACCGCGTTTCTGGTCCCGACGGACACCCCCGGATTCAACGTTCCCTACTACTGGTGGACGTTCAACATGCCGACCGACCACGGCGAGGTGGAGCTCACCGATGTGCGGATTCCCGCCGATGCGGTGCTCGGTGAGGTGGACCGCGGGCTGGAAGTCGCGCAAACCTTCTTGCACGAGAATCGAATTCGGCAAGCTGCCAGCAGCCTGGGCGCGGCACAGTACTGCATCGACCGGGCCGCCGAATACGCCGGCACCCGAACGGTGTTCGGCAAGCCGCTGTCGGTCAACCAGGCGGTCCAGTGGCCACTGGCCGAGTTGGCGACCGAAGCGCAGATGGTGCGGCTGCTGGTGCACTACGCCGCCTGGCATCTCGACCGCGACCACCACATGGAGGTCTCGGACAAGGTGTCGATGGCGAACTACCGCGCCAACCGCCTGGTGTGCGACGCCGCCGACCGCGCCATGCAGATCTTCGGCGGCCTCGGCTACAGCCGCCACGAGCCGTTCGAACACATCTACCGCCACCACCGTCGCTACCGGATCACCGAGGGCGCCGAGGAAATACAGATTCGCCGGGTGGCGCAGCGGTTGTTCAAATTCGGCAAGAAGTGATGGGCAGCGTCGAGTCAACGGAGCTGGGCACCAAACTGGCCGGGGTGCTCTCGGCGGCCCTTGGCAACGACACCGCGGTCGAGAATCTGCGGGCGTTGACCGGTGGTGCCAGCAGGACCACCTGGGCGTTCGAGGCCGTCACCGGCGCGCAGCGTCGCGCACTGATCCTGCGCACCGGCCCACCCGACGATGTGCATGCCGGCATGGAGCTGGAAGCCAGAACGCAGGCCGCCGCGCGCGCCGCCGGCGCGCCGGTCCCCCACGTGTTGATCGCCGACAATTCGCCTGCCGCACTGGGCAATCCGTTCCTGATCTGTGACGAGATCAAGGGCGAGACCATCGTGCGGCGCATCCAGCGTCAGCTCGACGACGACAAGCGCGCGAGGCTGCTGCAGCAATGCGCGCAGGCGGTGGCCGCCATTCACCGCGCCGACCTTGACGTTCCGGACCTGACCCACGAGGACCAACTCGCCGAATGGCGGAAACGCCTCGACGACATGGGCGACACCACTGCAACTTTCGAATTGGGGTTTCGCTGGCTGGCCGCCCACCGTCCCCCACCGTCGCCGGCCGTGTTGGCGCACGGCGACTTTCGGATGGGCAACCTCATCGTCGACGGGTCAAACCTTGCCGCGGTGCTGGACTGGGAACTCGTGCACGTCGGGCAGGCCTACGAGGACCTGGCCTGGTTCTGCATCCGGGCCTGGCGATTCGGCGCCCCCGCCAGCCTCGGCGCCGGCGGGTTGGGCAGCATCGAAAGCTTCCTGCGGGCCTACGAGCAGGCCAGCGGGACTACCGTCGACCGGGTGGCGTTTCACTGGTGGCTGGTGCTGGCCACCCTGCGCTGGGGCGTCATCTGCCGCTTCCAGGCCGAGCGGCACCTGAGCGGGCAACATCGCTCGGTCGAGTTGGCCACCATCGGCCGTCGGGTCTGCGAGACCGAGTGGGACCTGCTCAACCTGCTCGCGCCCGCCGACGATGCGCGCCGCGCGGCGGCGCGAGGAGGAGGCGGGCAATCGGGGCCGGGCGCGGCCGTGACGTGTTGA
>NZ_QMEU01000043.1 GCF_003284975.1 Mycobacterium colombiense | reverse complement strand
GTCGCGCGGATCGGGCACCGCGGGCCTGGGGAGGCCGAGTTGGCCAGCACGACATTCGCCGACGATCCCACCATGTTGCTGGTCGCCGCGGCCGCCCGCGAACAGCCGCCAACGCCGCGGGAACGGCCGGCGCGCGCCGCGCGTGGTTCTCGAGAGCTGGCCTACGACACCACGATGCGGTTCACCCACGAACTCCGAATGACGTTGCGCGCTTTGGGTTCGCTGCGGGTCGAGGCGGACCTGATAGACGATGTCGCGGACATGTATTACCTGACCTGCAACGAACTGGTCACCCTACCCGGTGATGCGCGCTTGCGGATCAAGCGCCGCCGCACCGAACGCGAACGGCTGCAGGTGCAGGGCCCACCCGAGGTCATCGACGGCGCATGGGCTCCGGTGCCGCGCGGCGCTGACGGCTCGGACCCCGAGCGCACCGCAGGCTGAGGCTCGCGAGCGCTCAACCCAAAAGCTCGCGCAGCGCCAGCGCGTTGCGGACCGCGTGGCCGCCCAGGTCGTTGTTGAAGTACATCCACACGTCGCGTCCCTCGGCGTCCCAGCCCGCGATGCGCTCGGCCCAGCGCCGCAGGTCGTCGTCGGAGTAGGAGCCGGCGTAGTTGGCTTCCGGGTCCGGCCCGTGCATCCGGATGTACACCAAGTCGGTCGTGGCCCGGGGGATGCACTCCAGCCCGAGGCCACTCATCACCACATACGCGGCGCGGCGGCGTTCCAGTAACTCGAACACCGCGGGGTCATTCCACGAGGGGTGGCGCAATTCGACGGCGACGCGGATCGATTCGGGCACCAGCGCCAGGAACGTATCCAGGCGCGCGTCGTCGCGCTGTTGCTCGGGGTGCAACTGCGCGAGCAGCACCCCGTGCCGATCACCCAGGAGGCGCCAACAACGCTCGAATCGTTCGATCCACGGTTCCGGTGAGGCCAGCCGGCGGTAGTGGGTCAATCCGCGATGAGCCTTGACCGACATGGTGAAGCCCTCCGGCAACTGGCGACGCCAACCCGTGAAGGTCGAATCCTGCGGCCACCGATAGAAACTGGCGTTGAGCTCGACGGTGTCGAACACCTCCACGTAGCGGGCGAGGCGGCGTCCCGACGGCGTTCCCGTCGGATACAACACATCTACCCAGTGGTTGTAGGACCACCCTGAAGTACCGATGTGTATGGTCACGGGCCGCTCAGCCGGTTACCCGCTGACGCACATCGTCGTCCAGCGACACCCTGACCAGGGCGGCGGCCAGCCTCGCATTGTCGTGCGGTGCAAGGGATCCCAGTTTTGCCGGCTCGGCGGGCAAACCCAATTTTTTGGCGGTGGCGGTGGTCCGGTCATCGAAATACGGGCGCACCCAGGTCCAGACGTCTTGAACTTCGCGCAGGTAGATGTCGGCGCCGGTGTCACCGATTCCCTTGAACTGCTTGAGCATCCGTTTGGCCGCTGCGACGTCGTGTCGGCTGCGATCGGCCAGTCGGCGCAGATCACCCGCGTAGTCGTCGGAGACCCGATCGGCCATATCGGCCAGCCGAGTGGCCGAGCTCTCGTCGTAGCGCACGTAGTGCGCGCGTCCGAACGCCGCGATCATGGTGCGCCGGTTGGCCGCCCGCACGGCTTTGGGCGTTCGCAGGCCGGCTCTGAACAGCTCACGCGCGGCGGCCATGGCGATACCGGCGTCGATCGGCTTGCTGGCAAGCATGCATAAGACGAGAAGCTGAAACAGGGGCATCGGCTTGTCGCTCAGCTTGATACGCGCCTGCGCCGCATAGGTCGTGCCGGCAACGTCGAGCAGTCGTCGCACCCGCTTGTCCATACGCACCCGCGTACCCGCGCCCCGCACGAGCAAACCGCACGCTACTTGGGCGGCAAGGTGCGCGCGTAGCCGACGCCACGGTTCACCCAGCCCTGCAGCTGCCGCATGGTCCGCACCCCGGCGGCCTCGACACGCAGCCAGCCGCGCACCTCTCGGCCACCCATCACCATAGGGTGGACGTGCTCACGCCGCAGCAGCGATTCGAACTCGGCGGCGGGCGCCCGTACCAGCAGTCCGCCCTGCCCGCTCGCGGCCACCGACATGTTGCCGTCGACCAGAAAAGCCAGGCCGCCGAACATGCGTTTCTCCTCGACGCCGGACTGCGAACCCAATAGCTCGCGGATCCGGTTGGCCAAGTCTTCGTCGTAGGCCATGGACCGGCGTCAGTCCAGATCGACGCGGATGGTGAGCAGGTCGCTGCCCATCAGGCGCACCACCGCGCTGTTCATCTTCGGCAGCTGGCCCAGCCGCTGCACGGCATCGTCATCGGGCAGCAGGTGCGCGGTGCCGTTGCGCCACCGTCCGCCGACCCGCACGCGCACAGCCGGATTGGCTTTGATGTTGCGGACATAGTCGGAGTGTTCGCCGTGTTCGGAGACCATCCAGAACTGGTTGTCTACGACGCGGCCGCCCACCGCGGTGCGGCGCGGCTGCTTGGTCTTGCGCCCGGTGGTTTCCAGCATGGTCATCGGCAGCTGTCGACCCACCGGATTGACCAGTAGCCGTTGAACCCGGTGGACCACTTGCCGTTTCAGTTTCCCGAAATCGCTCATGCTTGGATTCTGCCGCAAACGAGAACAGCCGCCACATGCGCGGCGGCCGTCTCGTTATGCGGTTGTAGGTCGGGTGGGTCACGAATCGACGGGCGGGTCGGGAAACGCCCCACCGCCCGGCCACCTCATGCGGCCGCGGTGGCGACCTGCGCCGCCGGCTCCAGGGCCTGCGCGACGATCTCGGCGACATCGGTCATGGGCCGCACGTCCAGCGCCTCGAGCACCTCGGCGGGCACGTCATCGAGATCGGGCTCGTTGCGCGCCGGAATGAAAACCGTTGCCAGCCCCGCACGTTGGGCCGCCAGCAGCTTCTGCTTCACCCCGCCGATGGGCAGCACCCGACCGTTCAGCGTGACCTCACCGGTCATGCCGACGTCGGAACGGACGTGACGCCCGGTCGCCATCGACACCAGGGCGGTCACCATGGTGACACCGGCCGACGGGCCGTCCTTGGGAACCGCACCCGCGGGGACATGGACGTGGATGCGCCGGTTCAGCGCCGCGGGCTCCACACCCAGCGCGTCGGCGTGGGAGCGCACGTAGGACAGCGCGATCTGCGCCGACTCCTTCATCACGTCGCCCAGCTGGCCGGTCAACTGCAAACCCGGTTCCCCGTCGGTCGCGCCCGCCTCGATGTAGAGCACGTCGCCGCCCAGGCCGGTGACGGCCAGGCCGGTCGCCACGCCCGGCACCGCCGTGCGCTCGGCCGATTCGGGCGTGAATCGCGGGCGGCCAAGGTAACCCACCAGATCGGGCTCGTCGATGCTCAGCGGCGCGGGCTGGTCTGCCAGCTTGGTGGTGGCCTTGCGCAGCGCCTTGGCCAGCAGCCGCTCGAACTGGCGCACGCCGGGCTCGCGGGTGTAATCCGCCGCGATCCTGCGCAACGCCGCGTCGGTCACCGTGACCTCGTCCTCGGTCAGCGCCGCGCGTTCGCGCTGCCGGGGCAGCAGGTAGTCACGCGCGATGGCGACCTTGTCGTCCTCGGTGTAGCCGTCGATCGAAACCAGCTCCAAGCGGTCCAGCAGGGCGGACGGGATGTTCTCGATGACGTTGGCGGTGGCCAAAAACACCACGTCGGACAGGTCCAGGTCCAAATCCAGGTAGTGGTCGCGGAAGGTGTGGTTCTGCGCGGGGTCCAGGACCTCCAGCAACGCGGCCGAAGGGTCGCCGCGATAGTCGGAACCGACCTTGTCGATTTCGTCTAGCAACACGACGGGATTCATCGATCCCGCCTCACCGATCGCCCGCACGATCCGGCCCGGCAACGCGCCCACATAGGTGCGTCGGTGCCCGCGGATCTCGGCTTCGTCGCGCACGCCGCCCAGGGCGACGCGGACGAACTTGCGGCCCAGAGCCCTGGCCACGCTCTCGCCCAGCGACGTCTTGCCGACCCCGGGGGGACCGGCCAGCACCATCACCGCACCGGAACCGCGCCCGCCGACGACCTGCAGCCCACGCTGGGCGCGGCGCGCCCGCACGGCCAGGTACTCGACGATGCGGTCCTTGACGTCGTCCAGCCCGTGGTGGTCGGCGTCCAGGATTTCCCGGGCCGCCGTCAGGTCCGTGGAGTCCTCGGTCCGGACGTTCCACGGCAGGTCCAGCACGGTGTCCAGCCAGGTGCGGATCCAGCCGCTTTCCGGGCTCTGGTCGCTGGACCGTTCCAGCTTGCCGACCTCACGCAGCGCAGCCTCGCGCACCTGCTCGGGCAGCTCGGCGGCCTCGACGCGGGCACGGTAGTCATCCGAGCCGTCCGGTTCGCCCTCGCCCAGTTCCTTGCGGATGGCGGCCAGCTGTTGGCGCAGCAGGAACTCCTTCTGCGTCTTCTCCATGCCCTCGCGCACGTCCTCGGCGATCTTGTCGTTGACCTCGACCTCGGCCAAATGCGCACTGGTCCAGTCGATCAGCACGCGCAGCCGCTCGGTGACGTCGACGGTCTCCAGCAGTTGGCGCTTCTGCGCGTTGGTGAGGTACGAGGCGTAACCGGAGGTATCGGCCAGTGCCGACGGGTCGGTCAGCCTGTTGACGTAATCGATGATCTCCCACGCTTCACGGCGTTGCAGCATGGCCAGCAGCAGCTTCTTGTACTCCGCCGTGAGCGCCTTGATCTCGTCGGTCGTCTCGCCGTCGGGGACCTCGGTCACCTCGACCCACAGCGCCGCGCCGGGCCCGGACGCTCCCGCGCCGATCTGCGCCCTGCGCTCACCGCGCACCACCGCGGCGGTGCCGCCGCCGGCGATGCGCCCGACCTGCAGGATTTTCGCGATCACGCCGTGCGAGGGGTACCGGTCCTCGAGCCGGGGGGCGATCAGCAGCTGTCCCGATTCGCTCGCCGCAGCGGCGTCGATCGCCGCTCGGGCGGCGTCGTCCAGCGCGATCGGCACCACCATTCCGGGCAACACGATGGTGTCAGTGACAAACAGCACCGGCACCGACTTGGCTTCAGCCATCAAATCCTCCAAAAGTTGAGTCTGATGCGCTTAACCCAGCCGGGCGCCGGTTTGTTCCCGGCGACCCCGGCCGTTGCGAGCGTGCGGCCGGCGTCACACCGGCGGCAACGGGCCCAGCCGTCGCAGTTGCGTGACGTGCTGGGGGGAGAGCTCCTCGAGGCAGGTGACGCCGAGCAGCGCCATGGTCCGCAAAATCCCGCTGCGGAGGATGTCGATCGCGCGGCTCACTCCCGCCTCACCGCCGGCCATCAGGCCGTACAGGTAGGCGCGACCGACCAGCGTGCAGCGGGCGCCCAGCGCGATCGCGGCGACGATGTCGGCGCCCGCCATGATGCCGGTGTCCACCAGGATCTCGGTGTGTCGCCCAAGCTCCCGCGCGACGGTGGGCAGCAGGTGAAAGGGCACGGGGGCCCGATCCAGTTGGCGCCCACCATGATTCGACAAGACGATGCCGTCGACGCCGCGGTCGACGACGGCGCGCGCATCCTCGAGTGTCTGAATCCCTTTGACGACGAGCTTGCCGGGCCATTGCGCCTTGATCCACTCCAGATCGTCGAAGGTGAGGCTGGGATCGAACATCGTGCTCAGATACTCGGCGACGGTGCCCGGCCAGCGATCCAGCGAGGCGAAGGCCAGCGGCTCGGTGGTCAGCAGATCGAACCACCATTTCGGGTGCGGCACGGCATCGAGCACGGTGCGCAGCGTCAGTGTCGGCGGAATCGTCATGCCGTTGCGGTTATCCCGTAGCCGGGCACCGGAGACCGGGACGTCGACGGTGGCCAACAGCGTGTCGAAGCCCGCGTCGGCGGCGCGCCGCACCAGGGCCATCGAGCGCTCACGATCGCGCCACATGTAGAGCTGGAACCACTTTCGGCCCTGCGGGACGGCGGTGACGAGATCCTCGATCGCGCACGTACCCAAGGTGGACAACGAAAACGGGATCCCCGCGTCGGCCGCCGCTTGCGCTCCGGCGATCTCGCCCTCGGTGTGCATCAAACGGGTGAATCCGGTGGGGGCGATCCCGAACGGCAACGCGACCGGCTGCCCCAGCACATTCCAGCCGGTGGCGACCTGGGAGACGTCACGCAGAATCGTCGGGTGAAACTCGATGTCGCGGAACGCTTGTCGTGCGCGCTGGATGGATAGTTCGTCGTCGGCCGCCCCGTCGGTGTAGTCGAACGCCGCCCTGGGGGTGCGGCGCTTGGCGATGGCTCGCAGGTCCTCGATGGTGTACGCGGCGTCGAGGCGGCGCCTGGTCGCGTTGAGCCGGGGCCGCTTGAACTGCATCAGCGGCGCGAGGTCGCGCACCTTGGGCACTCGTCGTTGGACCGCCATGTGTGCCACCGTAGTCACATGGAATCGGCTGGCGACCCCTTCGATCTCAAACGTTTTGTGGATGCGCAGCGCCCGGTGTACGACGATGTCGTCGCCGAGCTGCGCGCCGGCCGGAAACGCAGTCACTGGATGTGGTTCGTCTTCCCGCAGCTGCGCGGCCTGGGCGGCAGCGCCATGGCGGCGCGGTTCGGCATCGCCTCGGTCGACGAAGCCGGCGCATACCTGCGCCATGAGCTGCTGGGGCTGCGGTTGCACGAGTGCGCCCGCCTGGTCAGCGCGGTGCAGGGGCGCTCGATCGGCCAGATCTTCGGTTCGCCGGACGACCTCAAGCTGTGCTCGTCGATGACGCTGTTCGCCCGCGCGACCGAGGACAACGCCGACTTCGTCGCGGTGCTGGACAAGTATTACGACGGCCGCCAGGATCGGCTGACCTTGGAGCGGCTGGCGACGCCGTGAAAAGCCGCGCCCCTAGACCGGGCGCAGGATCCGCCAGCCGCGGGGCTCGACGGTAACGGTGTCGACGACCTCCTGCGGCGGGGCGGCCGATCCGCCGATCACCTCGGCGCGAGCGGTGCCCAGCTTCGGCAGCGACACCCGCAGCGGTTCGTCGTCGATGTTGAGCGCCACCAGCAGGGCATCGTCGCCGTGGCGCGTCTCGTACACGTAGCGCCGGTTTTCCAGCAGCCGGGCGGTGGTGGTCGCCGCATGTAACCAAGGGTAGCGGCGTCGCAGCCCGACCAGATATTGGTGCAGCCGCCAGGTTTCGACGCCGAAGTCGTCGAGTTGCAGTGGGGGAGAGCCGAACTCGGGGCGAACCGCGTCGTCACCGCCGAAGCGTTCCTCCTTGACGCCCCGGAATCCCAGTTCGTCGCCGGCGTACACGCTGGGCACGCCGCCGACCGTCAGCAACAGCACCAGCGCGTGGGCGACGTGTTCGGGATTTTCCAGCCGACTGGCGATGCGGGTGACGTCGTGGTTTCCGATGAAGGTCAGCGGCGAGAAGCCGGTCAGAAACTCGTTGTGGCGCTGCAGCGCCCAGTCCAGCTCGAAGAAATTGCCGTCGTTGAGGCCGCTCCAGATCGCCTTCCACAGCTCGTATTGCGTGGCCGAGTCGAAGGTGGCGGCCTTTACGACGGCGGCGTAGTCGCCGTGGATGAGTTCCCCGACGAACCAAGCGTCCGGGTAGCGCTCGCGCACCCGCGGCAGCGTCGATGCCCAGAAGTGTTGCGGCACGGCATAAGCCGCGTCGAGTCGCCAGCCGTCGGCGCCGCGACCCAACCAGTGCGCCATGACGTCGACGGCGTAGTCGGCCACCTCGGGGTTGTCGTGGTTGAGGGCGATCAGTCCCTCGTGGCCTTCGAAGGTGTGAAATCGGCCGGGCCGTCCGCGAAACCAGCGTGCGGCCGCGTCGTCGTCGGCGGCCTCGCGGTAGCGCGCGAAATCCTGGCCGACGTGATTGAACACCCCGTCGAGCAGTACCCGCAGTCCGCGGCGACGAGCCTCGGCGATCAGGTGGTCGAAGTCGTCGTCGTCGCCCAGCCGGGGGTCGATGCGGTAGTGGTCGGTGGTGTCGTAACCGTGTGTGCGCGAGGCGAAGACGGGCCCCAGCGCAATGCCGGAAGCGCCGAGTTCGATGGCGTGGTCCAGCCAGTCGACGAGCCGCCGCAACCGGTGCTCCTCCGGTTGCGGCGGCTCGCCTGCCTGCGGTGCGGGAAACGCTCCCACGAACCCCAGGGGATAGACCTGCCACCAGATCGCGTGCTGGACCCAGGCAGGTCCGGTCACGGTTCTGGTCACGACGGCGCGATCAGCCGACGGTGGCCAGCGTCTGGGAGGCGATGATCGCTTGCGCCACGCCGGAAATGATCGCCGCGGCCTTCAGCGCCTCCTGGATGGTTTCCCGGCTGACGCCGGCCTCGCGCAGCGTGTGCTCGTGGGCGGCCACGCAGTCCGGGCAGCCGTTGATCGACGACACCGCAAACGACCACAGCTCGAAGTTCGCCTTCTCCACGCCGGGGTTGGCGATGATGTTCATCCGCAACCCCGCGCGCAGATCGTCGTACTTGCCGTCCAGGAAGCCCCGGCCGCGGTAGAACACGTTGTTCATGCCCGTGATCGAGGCGGCTCCCAGCGCCGCGTTGTAGGCCTCGGCGGACAGGATGTCGGCCGCCTCGGCCCCGATCTCGGCGAGCACCTGGGTGTTTCGCGTCGCGGCGGCACTGGCCAGCAGGGTGCCCCACAGCTGCTCGGAGTTGAGCTCGGTCGTGCGCGTGATCGAGCCCAGGTTGAGCTTGAGATCCTTGGCGTACTCCGGCAGCGCTTCTTTGAGGTTGTCTACGCTCATCTCGCCTCCTTCTTCCGAACCTTATGCGATCCAAGCCCGGATCAGGCCGACTGCTTGAGCAGCTCGGTGGCGTCCAGCGTTGGGTCACCCTTGCGCCAGTTGCACGCGCACAGCTCGTCGGACTGCAGTGCGTCCAGGACGCGCAGCACCTCTTCGACGTTACGGCCCACCGAACCCGCGGTTACCGAGACGAACTGGATCTCGTTGTTCGGGTCGACGATGAAGGTCGCCCGGTCGGCGACGCCGTCGGCGTTGAGCACACCGGTGGCCAGGCTCAGCTCCCGCTTGATGTCCGAGAGCATCGGGAACGGCAGCTTCTTCAGGTCCTCGTGCTGGGCCCGCCAGTTGAAGTGCACGAACTCGCTGTCGATCGAGACACCCAGAACCTGCGCGTCGCGGTCGGCGAATTCGTCGTTGAGCTTGCCGAACGCGGCGATCTCGGTGGGGCACACGAAGGTGAAGTCCTTCGGCCAGAAGAACACCACGCGCCATTTGCCGGCGTGGTCCTCGTTGGTGATGGTGGTGAAGTAGTCCCCAGGCTGCTTGGCGTCGACCGTGGACAGATCGCCCGCGATCAACGCAGTGAGCTCGTAGGCGGGGAACTGGTCGCCGATGGTCAGCAGAGGCATATCGCTCCTTATCTGGAATTACTCAAGATTAGATGTCCTCCACCATGTTGCCGCGTAGCCTTATTGAAGTAAAGGTGATATTTCCCACTAGACTCATAGGCATGACCGATAAGACTTATCAGCCCACGATCGCCGGCCTGCGCGCGTTCGTAGCGATCGCCGAGAAGCGGCAATTCAGCGGTGCCGCAACAGATCTCGGCGTCAGTCAGTCGACGTTGTCGCAGGCGCTGGCGGCGCTGGAGGCGGGCCTGGGCACCCAGCTGGTCGAGCGGTCGACGCGGCGCGTCTTCTTGACAACCCAGGGCACGGAACTGCTCCCGCGCGCCCAGGCGGTCGTCGAGGCCGCCGACGCGTTCAGCGCCGCCGCGGCGGGGTCCACGGACCCGCTGCAGACCGGCGTGCGGCTGGGGCTGATACCGACGGTGGCGCCCTATGTGCTGCCGACCGTGCTGGCCGGCGTCGCCGAGCGGCTGCCGGGCCTGACGTTGCGGGTGACCGAAGACCAGACCGAACGGCTGTTGGCGGTGCTGCGTGAGGGCGCATTGGATGCGGCCCTGATCGCCCTGCCCGCCGAGGGTGCCGGTGTCAGCGCGATCCCGATCTACGACGAGGATTTCGTCCTCGCCCTACCGCCCGGCCATCAACTGGCGGGCAAGCGCCGGGTTCCGGCGACGGCCCTGGCCGACCTGCCGCTGCTGTTGCTGGACGAGGGCCACTGCCTGCGCGATCAAGCACTCGACGTCTGTCACAAGGCGGGGGTGCGGGCAGAGCTGGCCAATACCCGGGCGGCCTCCCTGGCGACCGCGGTGCAGTGCGTGACCGGCGGCCTGGGCGTCACGCTCATTCCGCAGAGCGCGGTGCCGGTCGAGGCTTCACGCAGCCGCCTGGGCCTGGCGCAGTTCGCCGCACCCCGCCCGGGGCGGCGGATCGGTTTGGTCTACCGGTCATCGAGCGGGCGCGACGAGTCCTATCGCCGGCTGGCCGGGCTGATCGGCACACTGATCAGCAGCCAGCACCAGGTGCGGCTGGTGAAGTAGGCCTACCCGGCGGCCCGTCCCGGGTAGGTTCTGCCTATGGAAAAGGTGATCGCGGTGCTCAGGCGGGCCGAGCCGGATGACGCGTGGTGTGCCCGGCAACGGGGTCACGTCGCCGACGCGCTGCTGCAACTGGGCGTCGCCGGGCTGCAGATGAACGTGCGCGACAGCACCGTGCGCCACTCGCTGATGACACTGACCACCCTGGACCCGCCGGTCGCGGCGGTGGTGAGCATGTGGACCCAGCAGTGCTACGGCGAGCAGATGACGGCGGCGTTCAAATTCCTCGCCCAGGAATGTGAACAGCTCGCCGCGTATCTGGTGACCGAATCCGTCCCGCTGATGGCCCCAGCCGTTGAATCTGGCGCTCGCACACCGGGTTTGGCCAACATCGCGCTGCTACGCCGGCCCGCCGACATGGACCAGGCGACCTGGCTGACGCGGTGGCAGGGTCACCACACCTCGGTGGCCATCGAAACGCAGTCGACGTTCGGCTACACCCAGAACTGGGTGGTGCGGGCGCTGACCCCGGACGCGCCGGGAATCGCCGGCATCGTCGAGGAGTTGTTCCCGATCGAGGCCATCACCGACCTCCACGCCTTCTTCGGAGCCGCCAATGACGACGACCTACAGGACCGACTGGGGCGAATGGTCGCCAGCACCAGCGCCTTTGGCGCCAACGAGAACATCGACACGGTGCCGACGAGCCGGTACGTCTTCGCCAGCCCGTTCAACGGATGAGGGGCTCACATGACAACACTGCGCGACGCGGTCGCCTTAGCCGCGACGGAAAGCGGCCTGGCGGTGGTGTCGACCGTCCGCGCTGACGCGACGGTCCAGGCTTCGCTGGTGAACGTGGGGTTGCTGACGCACCCCGCGGACGGCCAGCCAGTTCTCGGCTTCACCACCTACGGCAAGGTGAAGCTGGCCAACCTGCGGGCCCGACCGCAGTTGGCCGTCACCTTTCGAAACGGGTGGCAGTGGGCGACGGTCGAGGGCCGCGCCGAGCTGGCCGGCCCGGCCGACGGCCGCCCGTGGCTGACGGACGCCGATCAATTGCGACTGCTGCTTCGCGACGTGTTCACCGCCGCGGGCGGCACCCATGACGACTGGGACGAGTACGACAGGGTGATGGCCGCCGAGGGTCGTGCCGTGGTGTTGATCGCGCCAACCCGCGTCTATAGCAACGGCTAGCCTGGTTAGGCTGCTGGCGTGACGCTGCAGATCGATGACGACAAAAGGGTACGCACCCTCACATTGAACCGGCCCGAGGCGCTCAACGCGTTCAACGAAGCCCTCTACGACGCCACCGCGGAGGCCCTGCTGGCCGCCGCCGACGATCCCGAGGTCGCGGTCGTGCTGCTGACCGGCGCGGGCCGTGGTTTCAGCGCCGGTACCGATCTGGCCGAAATGCAGGCACGCATCACCGACCCGGACTTCACCCCGGGCAAGCATGGCTTCGTCGGATTGATCAGCGCGCTCAGCGCTTTTCCCAAGCCGCTGATCTGCGCGGTGAACGGCGTCGGCGTGGGCATCGGCGCCACCATCCTCGGCTACGCCGATCTCGCGTTCATGTCGTCGACCGCCCGCCTGAAGTGCCCGTTCACCAGCCTGGGCGTGGCGCCCGAAGCGGCATCGTCATACCTGCTGCCCCAGCTGGTGGGCCGGCAGAACGCGGCATGGCTGCTGATGTCGTCGGAATGGGTCGGCGCCGAGGATGCCCTGCGGATGGGGCTGGTCTGGCGGGTCTGCGAACCGGATGAGCTGCTGACGCAGGCCCGTCAGCACGCGGAAATCCTTGCCTCCCGGCCGATCTCGAGCTTGATGGCCGTCAAGCACACCATGATGGAGCCCGTCCGGCCCGAGATTGTGGCGGCCACCGCCCGCGAAAACGCCCACTTCGCCGAGCTCATGGGCGCGCAGGCCAACGCCGCGGCGCTGGCCGCCTTTAACAAAAGTTGAGCAACAAAGGCTGACGGCGGCTAGGCCGAGCGGGCCGTCTCCAGCTTGGCCGAGGCGGCCAGGATCGCCCGCAGGGTGCGCCGGCAGCGGCCGCAGTCGCCACCGGCCCCGCACGCGGCGGCGATCTCTTTGGAGGTCGATGCGCCCTGCGCGACGACGTCGCACACGGTCTGGTTGGTGGCCCCAACACAGAGGCACACGTACATCAGCGCACCTCCCGCATGTCGGCGTCCCCTTCGTCGAAAGCCCGGTCCAGCGGCTGCGAATCGTCCCGGCCGCCGGCGTTCCGAGTCATCGGGCACCGGGGCGATGGGGCCGAATCCATACGCCGCATATTAGTGGAGTCTAACCTAAGTTCATTAGCTCAGTCTAACCTAACCAAGGGGTGACTTACCCCACTCGCGGACCCACTGAGCGCAGCCAAACCTTGCTGGAACATTCTCAGCGGCCGTGGCAAAGTGCTGCTACAGCCCAGGTTTGTGCGCTCCAGCCCAGCGTGCCCGCCGCGGCCACACGTCAGCCGCTCACACCATAGGAGTGACAATGCAAGGGGATCCGGAAGTTTTGCGTCTGCTCAACGAGCAGCTGACCAGCGAGCTCACCGCGATCAACCAATACTTCCTGCACTCCAAGATGCAGGACAACTGGGGTTTCACCGAGTTAGCTGGGCACACCCGGGCCGAGTCCTTCGACGAGATGCGACACGCCGAGGCGATCACCGACCGCATTCTTCTGCTCGACGGATTGCCGAACTACCAGCGCCTCTTCTCGCTGCGCATCGGTCAGACGCTGCGTGAGCAGTTCGAGGCCGACCTGGCCATCGAGTACGAGGTGATGGAGCGGCTCAAGCCGGCGATCATCCTGTGCCGCGAAAAGCAGGACTCCACCACCGCGACGCTGTTCGAGAACATCGTGGCCGATGAGGAAAAGCACATCGACTACCTCGAAACCCAGCTCGAGTTGATGGACAAGCTGGGCGTGGAGTTGTACTCGGCGCAGTGCGTGTCGCGCCCACCCAGCTGACCCGGCCGGCGGCGAAATAGGTAACGTCGCCCAGGTATGACGAGCCCAAGGGCAGCGACCCAAACTCGCCCCGCTTCCGGTGCCGCATCCAGCGGCGAGCTGATCAGCCCGCAGCGACGCAATCTGATCTTCATCGCGATCGTGCTCGGCATGCTGCTCGCGGCGCTGGACCAGACCATCGTCGCGACGGCGCTGCCGACCATCGTCGCCAACCTGGGCGATGCCGGGCATCAGTCCTGGGTGGTCACCAGCTATCTGCTCGCATCGACGATCGTCACCGCGCTGGTGGGCAAGCTCGGCGACGTGTTCGGCCGCAAACGCGTATTCCAAACGGCCATAGTATTTTTCGTCGTCGGCTCGATACTGTGCGGACTGGCCCAGTCGATGGCCATGCTGGTGGGCGCGCGCGCCCTGCAAGGGATCGGCGGTGGGGCCATCACCGTCACGGCCAGCGCGCTGATCGGCGAGGTCGTCCCCCTGCGCGAGCGGGGCCGATATCAGGGCATCCTCGGGGCGGTCTTCGGCGTCACCACGGTCATCGGCCCGCTGCTCGGCGGCTACTTCACCGACTACCTGACCTGGCGGTGGGCGTTCTGGGTCAACGTGCCGATCTCGGTCGTGGTCATCTTCGTTGCCGCAGCGGCGATTCCCGCCCTGACCGCGTCCGCCAAGCCCGTCATCGACTACGCCGGCATCACGTTCGTGGGCCTGGGCGCCGCGGGCCTGACGCTGGCCACCAGCTGGGGCGGCACCCTCTACCCGTGGGGATCACCGACGATCATCGGTCTGTTCGTCGGCGCCGCGATAGCGCTCGGCGTGTTCGTGATAGTGGAACGGCGCGCCGCCGAACCCATCTTGCCGATTCGGTTGTTCGGCAGCCCGGTGTTCGCCGTCTGCTGCGTGCTGTCCTTCGTCGTGGGCTTCGCCATGCTGGGCGCGATGACCTTCCTGCCGACCTATATGCAGTACGTCAACGGGGTTTCGGCGACCACCTCGGGCCTGCGCACCCTGCCCATGGTGCTCGGCATGCTGGTCACCTCCACAGGCAGCGGCACCATCGTCGGCCGGACCGGGCGCTACAAGATCTTTCCGGTGGCCGGCACCGCGCTGATGGCGTTGGCCTTCCTGCTGATGTCGCGCATGCAGCCGTCCACCTCCGCCCTGATCCAGTCGCTTTACCTGGTGATCCTCGGCGCCGGCATCGGGTTGTCCATGCAGGTGCTGATCCTGATCGTGCAGAACACGTCGAACTTCGAAGACCTCGGCGTCGCCACCTCGGGAGTGACGTTTTTCCGGACCATCGGAAGTTCGTTCGGCGCGGCCATTTTCGGTTCGCTGTTCGTGAACTTCCTCAACGGCCGCATCGGTCCGGCCCTGGCGGCCAGCGGCGCGCCGCCCAGTGCGGTCAGTTCACCGGGGGCCTTGCACCGGCAACCGCATGACGTGGCCGCCCCGATCGTGGCGGCCTACGCCGAGTCGCTCACCCAGGTCTTCTTCTGGGCGGCGCCGGTCGCTCTAGTCGGATTCGTGCTGGCGCTGTTCTTGCGCGAGATCCCGCTGCGCGACATCCACGACAGCACAATCGATCTCGGCGACGCGTTCGGCATGCCGACCACCGAGACGCCCGACCAGATGCTGGAGAACGCGATCGCGCGGATGCTGCGCGGCGAGACCGGCATGCGGTTGCGCAGCATCGCCATGCGACCCGATTGCCGGCTCGACGTCGCCGGACTGTGGGGGGTCTTGCGGATCAATCGCTACACCCAGATGTACGGGACCGCCCGGCTCACCGACATGGCCGACTACCACCGGATACCGTTCGAGGTGCTCGAGCCCACCTTCGCCCGACTGGTATCCGGGGGTTACGCGCAGCGCGACGGCGAGCAGATGTGGCTCACCCCGGCCGGGGGACAACAGGTCGCATACGTGCACTCGCTGCTGTTGGCCTGGCTGGTCGACAAGCTTGCCCGGTCACCGGGATTCGAGGGCCGCCCGGACCGCCGCGCGGTGGAGGCGGCGCTGGACCGCGTCGCGCATCGCGTTCTGGCCCAACGGGATTGGCATGAGGAACAGCCGACCGTGGCAATTGCGTCGCCCGCTCGCTAACCGGTGCCGATACGCATTCGCCGACATCCCCAACCCGGATGACGACGCGGGCGTACCATCACGCCATGAGCCGAATCGGAACTTTTGCTGACGACGACCTGGCCGGCTGGTTTGTGAAGTCCCCGGACATCGGCGGCGCGCTCGGCGGCTTCAGCCAGGCGGTGTACACCAAGAACCGGTTGCCGATCCGCACCCGCGAACTAGCCCGCGCCGTGATCGCCCACCGCAACGAATGCGTCGTCTGCGTCAACACCCGCGATGAAGACGGACCCGCGGCGGGTGTCGACGAGGAGCTCTACGACCACGTCCACGAGTGGCGCACCTGGCCCGGCTACAGCGAACAGGAGCGGCTGGCCGCCGAGTTCGCCGACCGCTTCGCCACCGAGCACACCGCGCTGCGCGACGACGAAGACTTCTGGAGCCGGTGCGCCGCACACTTCTCCGACGAGTTGCTGGCCGACCTGGCACTGTCCTGCGCGCTGTGGGTCGGCATGGGCCGAGTGCTGCGGACCCTCGACATCGGCCAAGCGTGCAAGCTGACTATCCCCAGTCGCGGCTAGTTTTCGCGTAGCCCGGCCATCCGGTGATGACGCGCGCCCCGGGCACAAAAGACGCGCCGCCGACGTTGCGGTGTGGGTGAGAGAGCTCAGAGGGAGGCGGCGGTGAAGATTCGCTTCGGCGTCGGTTTGGGTGCCGATACCGCGCCGGATCAACTGGCCGCCATCGTGGATCACCTCGAGGCCAACGGGGTGGACTCGCTGTGGTTTTCCGAACTGGTGTACTCCCCGGCGGTCGATCCGATGGTCGGCATGGCGTACGCGCTGGCCCGGACGACCCGGTTGAAGGTGGGGACGTCGGTGGCCGTGCTTCCGGGTCGGCATCCGGTGCTGGTGGCAAAGCAGTTGGCGTCCCTGGCGGCCGTCGCGCCCAAGCGGGTCCTTCCCGTCTTCGGCTTGCGTTCGGCGATACCGGCCGAGCGCGAGGTCTTCGTGGTCCCCGATGGCGAGCGCGCGGCGGTGTTCGACGAGTCGCTGCGGCTGTTGCGCGCGGCGCTGGTGGAGGATTCGACGACGTTCACCGGCCGGTATTTCAGCGTCACCGACGTGGCCGTCGCACCGAAACCATCTCCGCCGCTTGATATTTGGGTAGGCGGCTCGGCGCCGGCCGCGTTTCGGCGCATCGGCGCGCTCGGCGACGGCTGGCTGGGCAGTTTCCTCACCCCCGCCGAGGCGCGCGCCGGGCGCGAGGCGATCGAGCGAGCCGCCGGGCACGCCGGCCGCAGCATCGAGCCCGACCATTTCGGCATCTCCCTGGCCGTCGCCGACGAAGAATTGCCCGCGGAGTTGGCCGCGGCGGTGCACCGGCGTCGCCCGGACCGTGACCCCGGCGAGCTCGTCGCCGCGGGGTGGGATCGGTTGCACCGGCAGCTGGACGCCTACCTCGAGGCGGGCCTGACGAAATTCGTCATCCGGCCGGTGGGCAAGGCACCGGTGGACGGTTTCCTCGATCGCTTCGTCACCGAACTCGTCGGCCGGCAGAACTGAGCGTGCGGTGACGCCGTTTGCCGTCCGGGTCGTTGCGAGGTGGGGAAAATGGCTGCCATGACCGGCACCCCGCTTGCCGCCGCGGCGATCGCGCAGCTGGAGGCCGAGGGCGTCGACACGGTCATCGGCACGGTGGTGAATCCGGCCGGGCTCACCTTGGCCAAGACGGTCCCGATCCGGCGGACCAACACGTTCGCTGATCCCGGCCTGGGGGCCAGCCCGTCCTGGCATGCGTTCGCCATCGATCAGACCGGGATCGCCTTCACCGCCGATGCGGGCGTGGTGGGGGACCAGCGCCTCCGGATCGATCTGTCGGCGTTGCGCATTGTCGGTGACGGGCTGGCGTGGGCGCCCGCCTCATTTTTCGAGCAGGACGGCACCCCGGTGCCGACCTGCAGCCGGGGCACGCTGCGGCGCGTCGAGGCGGCGCTCGCCGAAGCCGGCATCGAGGCCGCGATCGGGCACGAAATCGAATTTGTGTTGGTCGGCCCGGACGGCACCCGGCTGCCGTCGACGTTGTGGGCGCAGTACGGCCTGGCCGGTGTGCTCGAACACGAGGCGTTCGTTCGCGACGTGATCGGGTCGGCGACCGGGGCCGGCATCGCGATCGAACAGTTTCACCCCGAGTACGGCGCCAACCAGTTCGAAATCTCGCTGTCGCCGCAGTCCCCGGTGGCCGCCGCCGATCAGCTGATACTGATGCGGCTGATCATCGGGCGCGCGGCGCGTCGGCACGGGCTGCGGATCAGCCTGTCGCCCGCGCCCTTCGCCGACGGCGCGGGATCCGGTGCGCATCAGCACTTCTCACTGTCGACGCCGGAAGGCCCGCTGTTCTGCGGCGGCGACGCCGGCCAGGGCATGACGGCCGCGGGGAAGAGCGCGGTCGCGGGTCTGGTGCACGGGCTGCCGGAGGCTCAAGCCGTCCTGTGCGGGTCGATCGTGTCCGGCTTGCGGTTGCGGCCGGGCAACTGGGCCGGCGCCTACGCCTGTTGGGGTACCGAAAACCGGGAGGCCGCAGTGCGGTTCGTCACCGGCGGGGCCGGCACCCCGCACGGCGGGAACGTGGAGGTCAAGATCGTCGACCCTTCCGCGAACCCCTACCTGGCGTCGGCGGCCATCCTCGGCCTGGCGTTGGACGGGATCAAATGCCAGGCGACGCTGCCACCGGAGGTCACGATCGACCCGGCCACCGTGCCCGAATCCGACCGGGTGCGCGACGGTATCGTGCGGCTGACCGATTCGCAGTCCGAAGCGATTGCGGCGCTTGACGGTTCAGAGACGATGCGCCGCATCCTGGGCGACCCGGCCGTCGACATGGTGGTCGCGGTGCGCAGCCTGGAGCGGGAGCGCTACGGTGACCTGGCGCCCGAGCAGGTGGCGGACAAATTCCGCATGGCCTGGAGTCTGTGACGGCCGGTCATGGTCTCCGACGCTCGCGCCCTGGCCCAGCACATCGGCGGTCTGGCGCTGATTGATCAGCATGTCCACGGATGCTGGTTGGCGCCGGCAGACCGGCCGCGATTCGAGAACGCGCTCAACGAGGCCAACAGCGAACCCATTACCCACTCGGGTTTCGACTCTCAACTCGGGTTCGCGGTGCGCGCCCATTGCGCTCCCGTCCTGGGTTTGCCCAAACACGCTGATCCCCAAGCGTATTGGGAGCGCCGTAGCCAGTTCGGCGAGCATGACTTGGCGCGGCTGTTCTTGTCGGCCGCCGGGGTGAGCGAGTGGCTGGTGGACACCGGGATCGGCGGTGGCGGTGTCGCCGGAGTCGCGGATATGGCCCGGCTGTCCGGTGGTGATGCGCGCGAGGTGGTGCGGCTCGAGGAGGTGGCCGAGCAGGCGGCGCAAGCCCACGGCGATTATGCGGCGGCGTTTGGGGAGATCCTGCACGGGCGCGCGGCCGGCGCGGTCGGCACCAAATCGATTCTGGCGTACCGGGGCGGGTTCGAGGGCGACCTCAGCGATCCGGCGCCGGCCGAGGTCGCCGAAGCCGCAAGCCGCTGGCGCGACCGCGGGGGTACCCGGTTACAAGACAGGGTGCTGCTGCGGTTCGGGTTGCACCAGGCGCTGCGACTGGGCAAGCCACTGCAGTTCCACGTCGGGTTCGGCGACCGCGATTGCGATCTGCACCAGGCCAATCCGCTGCTGCTCCTTGACTTCCTGCGCGGCACGGAAGACGTGCCGATCGTGCTGTTGCACTGCTACCCCTACGAGCGCGAGGCCGGCTATCTGGCCCAGGCGTTCAACAACGTCTACGTCGACGGCGGGTTGAGCGTCAATTACCTGGGGGCACGGTCACCTGCGTTCCTTGCGCGTCTGCTGGAAATGGCGCCGTTCTCCAAGATTCTCTATTCGTCGGACGGAATTGGTCCGCCGGAGCTGCATTTCCTCGGCGCGATCTTGTGGCGCAGGGGCATGGAGTGGGTACTCGGCGAATTTGTGGACCGCGGCGAGTGGAGCGAACCGGACGCCATTCGGGTCGTCGACCTCATCGCCCGCGAGAACGCCGCCCGCATCTATCGGCTGACGCATCACGGCGGCCGGCCGTGACCGCCCGTCCGAAGCCCGCCGACGCCCGGCGACGCAGGCCGCGGGGCGTTCGCCGGGGATCGAGGCTGCGCACGGCGAACTGGGTGATGCACATGGCGCTGCCCATGCTCGCGTTATGGCTACTGCTGGGCATACCCAAGGTCGACCTGGAAATGGGACAACCGGGTGGCCCATTTCATTTTGGTGCTGACCGCCTCGGCGGTGAGCGTCGTGCTGGGCGCCCTGATCACGTGTTGCGCGCCGCCCGCGCCGGACTCGCACTGCATGCCGCCGTCGAGCAGGCGGCGGCCGGACGTGAAGACTGGCCGCGCTTTCGGGTGGGAATCAATACCGGCCCCGCGCTGGTCGGCAATGTCGGTGCGCAGCAAGTACGCAACTTCACCGCGATCGGCGACACCATGAACCTGGCGGCACGGCTGGAGGGGCTGGCAGAGCCGGGGCAAGTGGTCATCGGACCCAATACCGCGGTCGCGCTTGGTGAGTCCGCACGCGTGAGGATGCTCGGCTGGGTTGACGTCAAGGGCAAGCGCGATCCCGTTCGGGTCCGGGTCCTGGACGGACTGGCGCCGTAGCGGCGCTTCCCTCGCCTCGACAGCCGGAAAATTTCCCAGATTCGCCTGTGGGCAACCGTTCGGGCGCATAGGCTTCGATCGACGAATCGGGCAAACGTCACCAACCTGATGATGGACAAGGGAGGTTTGGGCACGTGTTGTCCCGTGCTGCGTTTGTCATCGCAGCGGTCGTCTTTGGCTCCGCCGCTGTGGCGCCATCGGCCTACGCGTCACCCAGCGGCGGTTGCTACACCGCCAGCTCCGGCGACTGCGTGCCATATCCGCAAAAGGGTGGGTCGCAACCGCAGGGCGCCACGGCCCAGTGCTCGGATGGGAGTTGGTCTTTCAGCGAACACCCCCATGCCAGTGGGACCTGTCACGGTCACGGAGGCGTCCAGCGGTACTTGTAGCCATCGGCTGCCAACAACACTGGGATGGTCAAAACACGAGGGGTGGCCATCCCAGGTGTTTGCGGCGGCCGGTTATTTTGGGGCCCAGCCGGGTGCATCGCGGCGTTTGACCCCCGGTGACGCCGGGGTATGCGTCCCGTCATGGCGACCGCGAAGGACGTCTTGAATTGGGCTCGCGACAAAGTTGTGTCGTGGGTGCCCAAAGCCGACCTTGACCAGCGGGATCCGGATTACATTCGCGATCAACTGCCGGGAACCTGGTTGTTGGCGTCGTTCTATTTCAGGGCGGACGTGCGGGGCTTGGACCGCATTCCGCCCGAGGGACCGGTGCTGCTGGTAGGCAATCACAGTGGCGGCAATGTACCCCCCGACACCTTCGTGTTCACGCTCGCCTTCTGCTCGTATTTCGGCGTCGAGCGGCCCTTTTACCAGTTGGCCCACAACCTCGTCGTCTCCGCGCCGCCGCTCGGCTGGTTGCGTAAATTCGGCACCGTCGCCGCCAACCCCGAAAATGCCCGTCTCGCGCTGGATTCCGGCGCCGCACTGCTGGTGTATCCGGGCGGCGACTACGAGGTGTTCCGGCCCTCCTGGGAACGTCACAAGGTCGACTTCGGCGGACGGATGGGATACGTGAGGCTGGCCCGCGAGGCCGGGGTGCCGATCGTCCCCGTCGCGAGCATCGGTGGGCAGGAGAGCGCGCTCTTCCTCAATCGCGGGCAGTGGCTGGCCAAGTTGCTGATGGCCGACAAGTTGCTCCGGCTCAAGAGCATCCCGATATCGCTGGCGCTGCCGTGGGGACTCAACATCAGCGACCTGGCGGGCCACATCCCGTTGCCCACCAAGATCGTGATAGAGGTTCAAGACCCGATCGAGGTCGACGGCGACGATCAAGCGGTGCATGACAAGGTGATGGCCTCCCTGCAGGGGGGCGTCGACCGGCTGGCTGCCGAACGACGATTCCCGGTGATCGGCTGATGCGCGTCGAACGCCGTTCTGTCATCAACGCCGACCGTGCCGCCGTCTGGAAAATCGTCAGCGACCCGGACTATTACCCGTCGTTCATGGCGAGCCTAGAGCGATGGGAGTCGTCGAACGACAAACCACCCGGAGTCGGTGCGCGGTACACCGTCCACTGGAAAATTGGCTCCGTACCCGTTGGCGGCGTGATCGAGGTGGTCGAGTTCGACGACGGCCGCGACCTCGCCTGGGTGGGAATTACCGGCGTAACGCTGCGCGGGCGGATGCGGTTGCGCGACAAAGGCGACGGCTGCACCAGGGTGACGTTTCGACTGTCGTATCAGGCGCCCGGGGGCATACTTGGGTACATCGCCGATCGGATCGCCGTGCGCCAGGTGGGACGCACACTGACGGAAACGTTGAAACGCCTCCGGATACTGGCCGAGTCCTAGCCGCAATCAGGTGTTCCACCGGGCGTGGGCGGCAAACAGTCCCGGGTGCCGTGGAGCGCCCTTCGTCAAACCAGCGCTGAGGCGTCGAATATCCAACTGGTGTCGCCGGTCGCCAAGCCCTCGAAGTGGTTCGGGGGAGCAAACGCAATCAGCGAGTTCATGTCCCAATAGTCTTTCCAGACAGCAACTTTGCCGTCGACGACCTTGTGGACCGTCACGAAGCGCAGCACACCCTGCTCACCCGTCGCGAACGTCCACGTCTCGGAGTGCTCGTAGAGCACGTCGGATCCGTTGGACACCAGCACGCCGGGGTGGTTCTCATAGCCGGCCAACTGCTCGAGTCCCATCCTGAGGCGTTGCACGATGCCCTCGGGACCGCGCGCCGACAGTGCGGGCACCGGCATGTCGACGTAGAGGCAGTCGTCGGACAAAAAGGTCTTGATCGCTTCCCAATCTCGCCGCGAAAGCGCCTGCCACAGCCCACGTACGACGTCCTCGACCGCGATCATAGATGCCTCTGTCATAGCGGCAAATAAACTCTGTTGCCGCCCCGCTGTCAACCGGTTCGGTCGTACTCGCGCACGTACGGCCCCAGAGCCACCGGCAACGACGACCATCCCCGCAGCACCCGGGTTTCGCGCCTGCTTCCGGCACCCGCCGCGCGTACCTCGGGAAAGCGGTCGAAAAAGGTGCGCAGTCCGACTTCGCCCTCGGCCCGGGCAAGGGCCGCGCCCAGGCAGAAATGCCGGCCACCGGAAAAGGCGAGATGTCTTCCGGCGTTGTCCCTTTCGATGTCGAAGCGGTGCGGGTCGGGGAAAACCGATGGATCCCGGTTGGCGGCGGCCAGATACACCAGCACCAGATCGCCACGGTGTAACTGCCGGCCGGCTATCTCGACGTCGCCCTGCGCCATCCGCGCGGTCAGCTGCACCGGCGATTCCAGCCGCAGGATCTCTTCGACGGCGTTGGGCCACAGTTCGGGACGCCGGCGCAGGGTGTTCAGGTGTTCCGGCGCGTCCATCAACAAGCGAATCCCATTGCCGAGCAGGTTGACCGTGGTTTCGAAGCCGGCGGCCAACACCAGTCCGGCGATCGCCTGGAGCTCCTTCTCGTCGAGATATGTTTCTGCAGAACCACTTTCGGCCGTCTGGATCAGCTGGCTCATCAGATTGTCGCTGGGATCCAGGCGCAGCCGCTGCAGGTGCTCGGCGAGCCAGGCGCTGAAACCCGCGATCCCGTCCTGCACGCTGCGGTATTGCCGCCATGGCAATCCGATGTCGAGGCTCGGCGCGGCCAGTTCGCCGAACTCCAGTACGCGCCGCCGCTCCGACTCGGGCACCCCGAGGATGTCGCTGATGATCGCCACCGGAAGCTGCGAGCAGTACCGTCCGACGATGTCCACCACGCCGGACTCACCAGCTAGCCGATCCAACAGCTCGGCGGCCGTCTGCTCGACCCGATCCCGCAGGGCGGCAACGGCTCTGGGTGTGAATACCGCCGACACCGTCTTGCGGTAACGGGTGTGATCGGGCGGTTCGACGGCCAACAACGATGGCGCACGCAGTGGATGCAGCAGACCGTCGCGGGTGCGGCGCTCCACCCATCGCAGCGGCGCCGGCAGATTCGATCCAAAGATCAGCACCCGAAAATCGTCGGACCGCAGCAGTTCATGCGCCAGCGCGTGATCGGCCGTCAGATACGCCACGCGGCCCTTCACCAGCCTGCCCCGGGCACGGACCTCGTCGTAGTAGGGGACCGGGTCGGCGGCCACCGCCGGATCGGCGATCAGCCTGGCCTGGACATCGCCTCGCCGGGCCCCGAGGGCCGCGGCGCCCCGGATGAAGCCATGCATCGCGAACCAGTGCAAGCGTTCCTTCACCGGCCCCCTCCCTCGATCAGGCGTCGTTTCGAGCCTAGGCCCCGACCAGCCGTGGAGTCAGCACTCGGCGACGATTTTGAAGTCGGTGGTCACCACTTTGTTGGGGTTGCTGCTGTTGATGCCGTAGGCGCTGCCCGTGATGGTGTAGGCGTCGTTGTTGAGTTCGACGTGCGCGTCGCCCACCCCGCCTTGCCAGAAGCTGCCGCTGAATCCGTCGACATTGCGAATCTTGACCCACTGCGGCATCACCCGGTAGCCGCTGAGCAGCACCACCGCCTCGACCCCACCGTCACGGTCGGGGATGTTGATGGTGCGGTACATCTGGTCTTGCCGGCACGCCGGGGGACGCGTCGTGTGCGTGGCGCCGTCGATGGTCAGCCGCGCGGCCCGACGAGGTGTCGTCTGCGCCGCGCTGCATCCCGCGACGCTGACGACGACCGCCGCCGAAACCAAAGCGACTGTGAGCAAACGGTTTTCCACCAGCCGACCTCCTTACTGCCGCTTCGGCGCTAGCGCGGGTAGAGACTTGACGATGCTGCGTCGCACGAATTCCGGGCTCAGGCCCTTGAAGAAGTCGATCAGGCGGATGCTCTTGGGCACGTACCAGTGCAACCGCTTCGGATGGTGATAGGCCGCCCACGCCGTCTCGGCCACGCTGCTTGCCGGCATCAACCGGAGCATGCCCTTCTTGGGGGCGGTGGCCCGCAATTGCTCCGCCGTCATGGGTGTGCGCCCGTCGTCGGAGTGGTTGGTCGTGGTCGTCAGGATGGCGGTGTCGATGAGACCGGGCAGCACGTCGGCGACGCGCACGCCGTGTCGCTGCCACTCCACGCTCAGCGCCTCGGTCAGACCTTTGACCGCATGCTTGGTCGACGAGTAGACGGCCAGGCGCGGCATGCCGTAGGTCCCCGAGGACGATGACGTGGAGAACATCAGGCTGCCGGGGGCCTTCTTGAGATACGGCAGCGAAGCGTATGCGCCCGTGAGTACCGCCTTGAAGTTCACGTCGACGACGCGCATCGCGGCGTCATAGGGCACGTCCTCGAACCAGCCGGATTCGCCGATGCCGGCGTTGTTCCACATCATGTCGAGTCCGCCACCGCTGTTGCCGGCGCAGAAATCGGCCAGGGCGCCGTCGAGGGCCGCCTTGTCCGTCACGTCTACGGCGCGGGTCCACAGCCGATCGCCGCCGAGTTCGTCGTTCAGCGTCGCCAGGCTGTCTTCGTTGCGGTCGACCGCGCCGACGCGCCAGCCCTTGGCGTGGAACAACTTTGCGCCCTCGCGACCCATGCCGCTGCCCGCACCGGTGATGAAGACGGATTTCACGGGCGTCAGTCCGCCTCGACCACGTCTTTGATGCGGTTCAGCGTCTTGGTCATGTCGCGGATGTTGCGGCGCTTGCGCAGAAACCCGCCGAACAACCAGTAGAAGGCGAGCCATGGCGCCGGGTTGAGCCGAAACGACTCGGTAACGTCGGTCCCGCCGCCGCCACTGGGCGCCAGGCGGTAATGCCAGTTGTTGACGGGCCTGTCACCGAGAAGCACCGTGAAGCCGAATTCGCGGCCCGGTTCGCAGGCGGTGACCTTGCACGTTGTCCAATACACCGGCCCCATCTCATTGCGCCGGACGTGACCGCGGAATTTGGCACCCAGGGCGGGGCCGGTCGCATCGCCGAGCCACTCGGCTTCAAAAACTTCCGGGGAGAACTTTCCGGTGTTGCGGACGTCCGCGATGAGATCCCAGATCTTGGCCGCAGGCGCCGCCATGTGAACAGTCGCCGAACCTTCCATGGGCTGATCCAAACACAGCCTGGCGCCGGGTCATAGACCGCAGGTGCGTTTCATCAGTGCGGGACGGCCGCCTGGATCAACCCGTTGATGATCTGCTTGATGCCCTGAGCCGGGTGCGAGTACCAACCGATCGGCAGGCCGGATTGCGCGCCGCACTTTGGCCAGGCCTCCACACCCTCCTCGGCGAAAACCCGGTTGGCCACAGCGATTTGCTGCTCTCTGGACGCGGCGGCCGGGTTGCCGACACCGCCGTACCGGGCCCAGGTGGCTGGTTTGAATTGCAGTCCACCGTAATTCCCGTTTCCGGTGTTGGCGTGCCAGTTGCCACCGGATTCACATTGAGCGATCGCGTCCCAGTTGGGAGCGGGGTCTGCGCTCACCACCCCCGTGGACGAAGCCATCGACGCTGCAACGAACCCGCCGACCCATACGGACTTGACGAGAAGCTTGCAGAGATTCTTCATGTCCAGGATTTCGGCGCGTGTGGCCAAAGCGTTACCTATTCGAAAATGGCGCGAGATATGCCATCTAACTGCGGAAACCGCCTTATCGGCGGGCCAAATCGGACCGTTAGAAATCGGTGAGGAAAAATTAAGTTATTGCTGGCAATACGACCGCGTCGCTGATGACAGGGCCTTTTGGTACAGGGCGTCGAGCTGACGCCCGCGGGTGACACCGCTTCGCGCGGCGTCGAGTTGGGCGTCACATTCCGGCGAATGCAGCACGCCCCAGTTGGCCGACAGCTGAGTCAGCATCGTCTGGTTGAGCGCGTCGATCGCCGACCGCGACGACGACAGGTCCGGTGCGTCGGGCGGAGCGCTTCCCGGATCAAGCTTCCAGTCGGCGAACCGGCCGTATTCGATGGCCTCGGTGGCGCTGATCTGGTCTCCGAACACCCGGATGACGTAATCGCGGTCGATGTGTTGGGCGCCGGCCTCGTCGCTCAACTTGGCCAGTTCTTGCTGAACCCGCGCCGGATCTTCGATGGCGCCGTGCTGGTGCCACTTGTAGGCGGCGACCGGGTCGGCTACTTGCAGCCGTTGCGCGGCGGCGTCGACCAACGGGGTGAGCGGACTCGCGGTGTCGGCCCGGGCGGACGCCACCAGCATCGTCAGGCTCACGATCGCGGCCCCGCAGCATGCGGCGACGCCCCGGCGGCGCGAGTGGACGCGGCGGTGCATGACCGCATTCTGGCGTGACGGTGCGCTCGGGTCGCCCGCGACGCTCTGACCAGGCAAGGAGTTTACGCGCCCCAACGCACTACTGCGCCTGACGGAGTCGTCAGGCGCAGTAGTGACCGAGCGGGCGGTAGGGTTATCCGCCGCCGCCCGGCGAAGCGCCCAGTGTGCCCTGCAGGTCGGGCTTCATGGCGTTGAGCTGGGCTCCCCAGTACTCCCAGCTGTGCGTTCCGTTGGCGTTGAAGTTCCACACCGCGTTGTGGCCGCCGGCGCCGTTGTAGGCGTCCTGGAACTTCAGGTTGCTGCTGCGCACGAAGTTCTCCAGGAACTCGGCCGGCATGTTCGCCCCGCCGAGTTCGGACGGCGTGCCGTTACCGCAGTACACCCAGAGCCGGGTGTTGTTGCCGACCAGCTTGGGGATCTGCAGGGTCGGGTCGTTGCGCGCCCACGCCGGGTCGCTCGACGGACCCCACATGTCGTTGGCCTTATAGCCACCGGCGTCACCCATCGCCAGACCGATCAGGCTCGGCCCCATTCCCTGGGAGGGGTCCAGCAGCGCCGAGAGCGAGCCGGCGTAGATGAACTGCGCCGGGTGGTAGGCGGCCAGGATCATCGCGGACGAACCGGCCATCGAGATGCCGACCGCCGCACTTCCGTTCGGCTTCACACTCTTGTTGGACTGCAGGTACTGCGGCAGCTCGCTGGTGAGGAAGGTCTCCCACTTGTACGTCTGGCAACCCGCCTTGCCACAGGCCTGGTTGTACCAGTCGCTGTAGAAGCTGGATTGACCACCGACCGGCATGACGATCGACAGGCCCGACTGGTAGTACCACTCGAACGCAGGGGTGTTGATGTCCCAGCCGTTGTAGTCGTCTTGGGCCCGCAAACCGTCCAGCAGATAGACCGCGGGGGAGCCGTTGCCGCCGCTTTGGAACTGGACCTTGATGTTGCGGCCCATGCCGGCGGACGGCACCTGCAGGTACTCGACTGGCAGGCCCGGCCGCGAAAACGCATTCGCGGTTGGAGCGCCGCCGGCAAGACCGATCAGGCCCGGCAGCGTGACTGCCGCCGCTGTGCCGACCAAAAGCCGGCGCCCCCAGGCCCGGACCTTCTCGCTCAGATCTGTCATACCTGCCCCTTGTCGATGTGATCAGTGTGATCGTGGTCTCACAGGAATTTACCGTGTGAGTCCGTCAAATGTCGATTGGGACGCGAACGCGTCTCGTTTCGGCATCACTTTTCGACTTCGCAATTTCGCCACCCGGCACCAGCGGGCGGCGACAGGCCCCGCGTACCCGCTGTCCGACCGCCCCACACCCCGGGTGGGAAAACGCCAGGCAGCAGCAAATTTATGACGGGTCGAGCGCCCGCGGGCCGCGCTCTGCCATTCCCATACGCCACGCTTATAGAAAGTCCCCGAATGACGCCCGGGCCGGCTTTTGGCGGGATCGCCACGGAGCGCCGCGTGTCGCCCCTTTGATGCTGTCGGCGTCACCGGCGCGCGCGGTACGGGCATTTATTTCGCGTGGTCGATAAATCGGCGTTGTTTCGCGACCGGGGGCCCGCGACGCAGCGGCTCCCGCCCCGTCGCGGGTCGGCAACCGGCATCACCGGCGGCAACCGGCTGAAGCCGCGAACCCGCCTGGCCCAGCCCCGTTTCGCCGCGCCGCCCTTTTCATCTGGCGATTCCGCGGTGATGCCCGACCGGGGCAGCCGGACTTGCGCCGACCGCGTAGGCTGCTCTCGAAGCAAGCCGATGAAGACCACGCTATCCCGCGTCTGTTCCGGCTCTCTCGAATCACCGCGCCCGCGGCTTCATGGTGCGCGTAGATGCGGCTGAGGGCGTCGGACGCGGGACCGATTGGGGCATAGTTTTGGACACGGTTCTTGGCCTGTCAGTGACGCCGACCGCCGTTGGTTGGGTCCTCGCCGAGGGACATGGCGCCGACGGCACCATCCTGGATCACCAAGAGCTGGTGTTGCACGCGAGCCACGGTGTGCGCGCCGTGGGCACCGCGGAACAAGTGGTGGACGAGGTGTTGCGGGTCGACACCGAGGCGGCCGCGAGCGATCGCCGGCTGCGGGTCATCGGAGTGACCTGGAACGACGAGGCATCCGCACAGGCCGCGCTGGTCTTGGAGGCCCTGACCGACGCGGGATTCGACAACGTCGTGCCGATCCGGTTCCTCGAGGCCATCGAGACGTTGGCTCGGGCCATCGCGCCCGTCATCGGCTACGAGCAGACTGCCGTCTGCATCCTGGACCATGACTCGACGACCGTGGTCATGGTCGACACGCACGACGGTGAGACCCGGACGGCCACCAAGCACGTGCGCGGCGGCTTCGACGGCCTGACCCGCTGGCTGACCGGCATGTTCGAGCGCAACGGATGGCAGCCCGGCGGCGTCGTCGTGGTAGGCGGCCACAGCGACATCGACGGGCTCTCCTGGCAGCTCGAAAAGACTTTGCCGGTACCCGTTTTCGTGCAATCGATGGCCCAGGTGACCATCGCGCGCGGCGCCGCGCTGTCCGCGGCTGCAAGCACCGAATTCACCGACGACCAGCTGGTCGAGCGCATCAGCGAACCCGTTCCGACGCCCACTCAGAAGCGGCAGTTGTCCTACGCCGGGGCCGTGACCGCATTGGCGGCCGGTGCCATCACCTTCGTCGGGTCGGTATCACTCGCGGTGGGGATCCACGTGGGCCCGGCCAGCGCCGCCGGCGCGCCGAAGCATGTTACCCACCCGCCCACACCCCAGATCGCCGAGGCGGTCACGGCCGTCGCGCCGCTTCCGGTGGCCCCGCCGGCCAAGCCGCCGGCCCCGCAAACCAAACTCCCTGCCGGCAAACCGGTTTCGGAACCCAGCGTTCCGGAGGAGCAGCCGGGCGCTGGTGGCGAACGGCAGTCGGACGGCGGTAACCGACAGCCCTACCTGACCCGGGTGCTGGAGCACATACCCGGTGACACCGGCGATCCGGCGGTTGACTCGGGCGCGCGGGCAGCGACCGACCCGTAACCCTGGGCCCGTCCGGCGCCGGTGACCGCGGCCCTCAGTTGCCGTGGGCGCGAACGGCGGAGAACGACACCGACACGTCGTCGGCAACCTGGACCGACCCCATCAGCAGCGAGTACGGCTTGATGCCGTAGTCGGACTGCCGGATGGTGGATTCGACTGACATCCGCCATGATTCCCCGAGGTCTTGGGTCTGCACCTCGACGACATGGTCCCGCGACACTCCCCGAATCTGCAGAGTGCCGGTCAGCCGGTAGGTATCGCCGGCGTTTTCGATAACATCCGCTGTATAGGCGATTTCGGGAAACCGGCTGGCGGACAACGACTTCAGGGCGTTGGACCGCACCAGCGCCTTCTCCGCCCCGGACAGCCCTTTGACACCGCCGTCGCCACGCAGCACCTCGAACGAATCGGTCTCGACGGTGAACTGTGCGCTGACGGGTTGGGAGTCGGACCAGCTCACGGTGGCCCGCCAGCGCGTCATCGCGATGGTAAGACGATGACCCATCCGCGCCGCCCTGCCGGTAACACCGGTGTGCAGCAACAACTCACCGTCAGCCGGGCCGATCGTCCACACCGCGTTTTGGTCTGAAGTCACGAATCGACTGTGTCACATGGTCAAAACGGTGCGGTAGTGCGCCCGGCCGCCTTCCAGGGCCGCGTAGCCCTCCGCGGCTTGCGAGAGCGGCAGTTCCTCGATCCACGCTCGTACGCCCGACAAGACGGCGAAATGCATTGTGTCCTCGACGTCTTTTGCCGTCCCGGAGGGATGTCCGACGATGCTGATGCCCGGTGTTATCAGCTGCACCGGGCTGATCGGCAGCGGTTTGGGCGTGACGCCGATGGTGACCAGTTGACCCCGGGGGAGGATGCCGCCGACCGTGTCGGCCATGGCCTTGGAATTTCCGGCGGTGGCCAGTACGACCGTCGCGCCGCCCAAGTCCTTGAGCGCTTCGGCGGGGTCGTTGGCCGTGGAGTCGATGTAGTGATGGGCGCCCAGTTCTCGTGCGTCGTCGGCTTTGCCGGTGCCGCGGTTGATCGCGATGGTCTCGAAACCCATGGCGCGGGCGAATTGCACGCCCAGGTGGCCTAGTCCGCCGACGCCGAGAATCGCCACGCGGTCGCCGGGCAGTGCGCTGGTGTGCCGCAAGGCGTTATAGGTGGTCACGCCGGCGCATCCCATCGGGGCGGCTTCGGCATCGGAGAGCTCGGCCGGTATGCGCGCCAGCGCGCTCACCGGCACGGTCACCGACTCCGCGTATCCGCCGGGATACTGCCAACTGGGCACCTTGCCGTTCTCGCAATGAATGAACTGGCCTTTGCGGCATTGGTCGCAGCGCTGACAACATCCGCCGAACCAGCCGACCGCCACGCGATCGCCGACCGCGAAATCCTGTACGCCGTCGCCGATTTCGGCGATCTTGCCGGCGATCTCGTGCCCGGGAGTCAGCGGCCACGACATGCCCGGAAAGCCGCCGTTGACGAAGTGCGCGTCGGTTCCGCAGATGCCGCACGCGGCGACCGTCAGCCGTACCTCATCGCGACCCGGTGGCTTGGTCTCGGCGTCGACCAGCTCCAAAGCTGCACCGGCAGACGGGACATGGACGGCTCGATGAGTGGGCATGTGATTAGCTTGTCACCCCTGGGCCTGATGCGCGACAGGACATTTCTGCGAGCCGTTGGTGTGGTAGTCGACCTGCCAGTGTTTGATCCCATTGAGCCATCCCGACCGCAGCCGTTCGGGCTTGCCGACCGATTCCAGGTCGGGCATGGCATCGGCGATCGCGTTGAACATCAGGTCGATGGTCATCCGCGCCAGGTTGGCCCCGATGCAGTAGTGCGCGCCGGTGCCACCGAACCCGACGTGCGGGTTGGGGTCTCGCAGGATATTGAAGGTGAACGGGTCCTCGAATACGTCCTCGTCGAAATTGGCTGACCGGTAGACCATTACCACGCGCTGGCCCTTCTTGATCTGCACGCCGGACAGCTCGTAGTCCTCTAGGGCGGTTCGCTGGAACGAGGTGACCGGGGTCGCCCACCGGACAATCTCATCGGCCGTGGTGACGGGACGCTCCCGCTTGTACAGTTCCCATTGGTCGGGGAAGTCGGTGAAGGCCATCATGCCCTGCGTGATGGAGTTGCGGGTGGTCTCGTTGCCGGCCACCGCCAGCAGGATGACGAAGAAACCGAACTCGTCGTCGGAGAGCTTGTGCCCGTCGACGTCGGCCTCGATCAACTTGGTGACGATGTCCTCCCCGGGATTCTGCGCTCGGTCGGCGGCCATCTGCATGGCGTAGGTGATCAGCTCGACCGACGCACCCATCGCGTCATTGCGGGCGAATTCCGGATCCTGGTCGCCCACCATCTCATTCGACCAGTGGAACAGCTTCATGCGGTCTTCCTGCGGCACTCCCAGCAGTCCGGCGATGGCCTGCAGCGGAAGCTCGCAGGAGACCTGTTCGACGAAGTCGCCGGAACCGGCGGCGGCCGCCTTCTCGACGATCTGACGGGCGCGCTGGTTCAGATCGTCACGCAGTAGCTCGACGGCGCGCGGCGTGAAGCCGCGGGAAATGATCTTGCGCAGGTGGGTGTGCTGCGGTGCATCCATGTTGAGCAACACGAACTTGCCGGTATCGCGCTGTTCGCGCACCGTGCCCTCTTTGTAGCGGGGCAGGGCGGTGTTCTCCAGGCTGGAGAAGACGTCGCTGCGCCGCGAAATCTCTTTGACGTCCTTGTGCTTGGTCACCACCCAGAAGCCGCCGTCATCGAATCCGCCCACCCCGTTGGGCTGTTCGTTCCACCAGATCGGCGCCGTCCGGCGCAGTTCGGCCAGCTCTTCCACCGGGAGCCGCTCGGCGTGGATGTCCGGGTCGGTGAAGTCGAATCCGGGAGGAAGATTGGGGACCGGCTTGGCGGTTGGCTCGACGGTTGGCATGGCCCGCTCCTCGATGACGAAGTGGTCTAGTCGTCCTTGTGCAAGGAAACCACTGCCGCACCTTGGTTGGGAAGCATTGAAGAAAGATCGGCGGCGGCGAATTGGAACGTGTTCCTGACCGGCCGTCTCGCGTCGCGTCGCGGGTGCATGCCGACGATCGAGCCCACAAGCCGGAACGGTCTTGTGGCCGACGGTCCTACGGATATGCTTTGGTGCAGGTCACCGGCGACGACAGGCGGGGTAGAACATGATTCGGGTACTGCTCAGCGCCGCTTCGATAGCGGGCATCACGATCGGCTTGGCCCCGTGCGCGGCCGCCGGGTACGACGGCGACGTGCCGGGCATGAACTATCAGGCCTCGCTGGGCGCGCCGTGCGACAACTACGAGCGCTTCATCTTCGGACGGGGGCCCAGCGGTCAGGCCGAGGCTTGCCATTTCCCGCCCCCCAATCAGTTCCCCGCGGCGACCACCGGCTATTGGGTGGCGTCTTATCCGCTGTACGGAGTCCAGCAGGCGGGCGCCAAGTGCCCAGGCCCGCAGAGCGCCGCACAGTCGGACCGCGGACTTCCGATGCTCTGCCTCGGAGCCCAAGGGTGGCAAGAGGGCTGGTTCACCGGGGCAGGGTTCTTCCCGCCGTCCGAATAACGACCATGCGCGAGCGCCCGGCTCAGCTTCGATCCCACGCTGGCTACGCTTCGTGCTGGCCTCCGACCGGGCCGGTTCGGCCTGGTACATCGGGACCGGATTCTTCTTCGCGCCGGCGCTGGCGGTGCTCTCGCCCTGGCCCACCGTCACCGCCGTGCTGTGGGGTGTCATCGCGCTGGCCGGGCTGTGGCTGGGACTGCTGGGCATCGCAATGGCCGTCGGACTGGCCCGAATTTTGCGCTCAGGGGCCGAAATTCCCGAAGCCTACTGGCGCAGCCTGGTGCACTACTAGGCCCCGATAGGCGTTACCGCCCGTAGAGAAATGCCACCCGGGCCCGTCTAGAGTCGTAGCAACCGTCCTGCAAACAAGGGAGACTCGAGATGGCCTTCAACGCCAGGGATGCAGTCGACGCCGTTAGAGACATCGCGACCAACGCCGTCGAAAAAGCCTCCGACATCGTCGAACACGCCAGCGACATCATCCGCGGCGACCTCGCCGGCGGCGCCAGCGGCATCGTCGCGAATTCGATCGACATCGGCACGTACGCGGTGGACCGGACGAAAGAAGTGTTCACCGGACGCGACGAAGCCGACGACGTCTAGGCGCACTGGCCAGGCGAGCCTCCGCGTCAGACCGAGGCGGCCTCGTTCAGTTCGTCCAGCCGGTTGGTGGCCTCCAGGTACTCCTGGACCCAGCGCTCGATGACCGTCGAGGTCTTCTCCACCTTGGTGAACTGCCCGACCACCTGGCCCACGGGGTTAAATGCCACGTCGACGGACTCGTTCGGGTACCTGTTGGTGGCCCGCACGGCCATGCCGGAAACCATGTACTGCAACGGCATTCCGAGCGGCTTCGGGTTTTCCGGTGCCTCCCATGCCTCGGTCCAGTCGTTGCGCAGCATGCGCGCCGGCTTGCCGGTGAACGACCGGCTGCGGACGGTGTCGCGGCTGCCGGCCTTGACGTAGGCCTGCTGCTGAACCGGGGTGTTCGAGGACTCCTCGACCATCAGCCACTGCGACCCGGTCCACGCGCCCTGAGCGCCGAGCGCCAGTGCGGCCGCGATCTGCTCACCGCTGCCGATGCCACCGGCGGCCAACACCGGGACCGGGGCGACCTCCTTGACGACCTGCGGCCACAGCACGATCGAGCCCACCTCGCCGCAGTGCCCACCCGCCTCACCGCCCTGGGCGATGATGATGTCGACGCCGGCGTCGGCGTGCTTGCGAGCCTGCGAGGGGGAGCCGCACAACGCGGCGACCTTGAGCCCGGCCTCGTGGATGTGCTTGATCATGTCGGCCGGCGGGGTGCCCAGCGCGTTGGCGATCATCTTCACCTTGGGGTGCTTGAGCGCCACCTCGACCTGGGGCGTGGCCGTCGCCTCGGTCCAGCCCAGGAGCTGCAGGCTGTCGCCGTCGCTGTCCTCGACCGGCACACCGTGGTCGGCGAGGATCTTCTTGCCGAAGTCGAGGTGCTCCTGCGGCACCATCTTGCGCAGCGTCTCGGCAAGCTCCTCCGCGGACAGATGGGAGTCCATGCCCTCGTACTTGTTCGGGATGACGATGTCGACGCCGTAGGGGTGGTCGCCGATGTTCTCGTCAATCCAGTTGAGTTCGATCTCCAGCTGCTCGGGCGTGAAGCCGACCGCACCGAGCACGCCGAACCCCCCGGCCTTGCTGACCGCCACCACGACGTCGCGGCAGTGGGTGAAGGCGAAAATCGGGAACTCGATGCCGAGTTCGTCGCAGATAGGGGTGTGCATTACAACTCCTGAGAGCTCGCCGAATTGGAACGTGTTCTAGTTTAGTACGTAGCTCACTGACGTGGCCAGCGGGTCCTGACCTGCGCCTTACGACTACGACCCGTCACCGCAGTCAGATCGCGGTGCTGTCCGCCACCCACAGGACGAGAAAGGCGAGCATGCAGGCGGCGCAGAGCAGATGGTCGCGGCACACCGAGCGCGCCAACCGCGTCTGCTCGGGCGGACTGTCCTCGCGGTGCCCGAGCTGCACCGCATCGGGAACCGTGTGCGTCACCGCCAACATGGTCGGAATGCCGGCGAGCGCGGCCGAGGTCACCAGTAGCCAACCGGGGTCGTGGCCCCGCGCGGCCCGCAGCACCAGCGTTCCCACCAGGGTGAGCATGACGAGCCCAATCAATCGGCTCATCGGCCGAGACGTGGTGGTCGCGCGGTGGTAGTACGCCGCGATGGAAGCGAGCACGACCTCGGGCAGTTCGGTCGTGGCCTTCCGGTAGCGAAGTACCTGGACGTCGAAGATCAAATCCATCCACAAGACGGCGAGCAGGAATCCGCTGCAGGCCGTAAGCAACGAGGCCATGGCACTCACCCACCTCTATCCAATCGCGCACCGTGCCGCAGCGCGGTTGCCGCTTGGACTCATTGTTCTCGGCGACGCAATAGTGGCGATGGTCCACGCTTTGCCGCGTTGCACCGGCAAGCCCAAATCACTTGTGCCACTTTTGTTTCAGTGGTTTCAGTGGAGCGCTTTTTGTCGGGGCCCGCGTCTAGCATTCGAACATGGGTTCGATTAGCGACCGCGAGCAGATTCAGGCCGACGCTGACGCGTTGTGCGCTGCGGCCGCTCGCTTTCACCAGCATTCCTATGCGGCGCTAACCAACCCCGAACGCCTGGCCCTCTTGGAAAAGCTCGAATCCGTAACCCGCAAGCTCCAGACGCCAAGCCACCAACTCCTCAACGAGCTTGGTGCGCAAGCGGATCCGGCCGAGTTAGGCGGCAAGCTGCCCTGGGCCTTGGCCGATAGGCTGCACATCACCCGGGCCGAGGCCGGCCGCCGCATCGC
>NZ_QMEU01000042.1 GCF_003284975.1 Mycobacterium colombiense | reverse complement strand
CGGGTTGCCGGCCGGCGCGGCCGTGGGCGCTGGCCGGCATCGTGTCCGGGTCGGGCCCGACGTGTGCCTTCCTGTGCCCGTCGGCGGCCGCGGCGGTCGACGTCGGCACCGAGGTGTCGGGGGCGGGTGTGTGCCGCACGGTGCGGGTGGCCAGCGGGCCGGTGGCCGGTGCGCGGGTGGTCCCCGCACCCACCGAAGTGTGAATCTTTTCCCATTTTGTGCATTGGTTTGGCGCGTCCCTAAGAGGAGTTTAAGATAATCCGCGGTGACGGGAAGCGTTGAGCAAGATCACTCAAATGCATCGTCCGCCGGGCGCTCCGGCGGACGATTAATTCATGGGTCCCGCCGAGTTTTCCCGGCCCCGATTCGCGCTCATCGGGCCGGCGATTGCCGCCTCGTCACGGCGGGTGTGGACGCATCACCGATCCGAGACGTAACCGCCGCCCAACCGTGTTTGCGTGCTTGCGGCGAAGTGTTACCCACCGGGCGGAACATGAGATTCCGGGCGTTGGGCCGAGGGCTGGAACCGAGGAGGACTTTGTGAGCAGGTTTACCGAGAAGATGTACCGCAATGCCCGGTCCGCGACGACGGGCATGGTCACCGGTGAACCCCACGAACCGGTCCGCCACACCTGGGGCGAGGTCCACGAGCGCGCGCGCCGCATCGCCGGTGGCCTGGCCGCTGCCGGCATCGGGCCCGGTGACGCGGTCGGCGTGCTCGCGGGTTACCCGGTGGAGATCGCGCCGACGGCGCAGGGCCTGTGGATGCGTGGGGCCAGCCTGACCATGCTGCACCAGCCCACGCCGCGCACGGACCTGGCCGTGTGGGCCGAGGACACCATGAACGTCATCGGCATGATCGAGGCAAAGGCCGTCGTCGTCTCGGAGCCCTTCCTGGTGGCCATCCCGGTGCTCGAGGAAAAGGGTATTCAGGTCGTCACCGTCACCGACCTGCTCGCCGCCGAGCCGATCGACCCCGTCGAGGTCGGCGAGGACGCGCTCGCGCTGATGCAGCTGACGTCGGGATCCACCGGGTCACCCAAGGCCGTGCAGATCACTCACCGCAACATCTACTCCAACGCCGAGGCGATGTTCATCGGCGCCCAGTACGACGTCAACAAGGACGTCATGGTCAGCTGGCTGCCCTGCTTCCACGACATGGGCATGGTCGGCTTCCTCACCATCCCCATGTACTTCGGCGCCGAGCTGGTCAAGGTCACCCCGATGGACTTCCTGCGCGACACGCTGCTGTGGGCCAAGCTCATCGACAAGTACAAGGGCACCATGACCGCGGCGCCCAACTTCGCCTACGCGCTGCTGGCCAAGCGGTTGCGCCGCAACGCCAAGCCCGGCGACTTCGACCTGTCCACACTGCGGTTCGCGCTGTCCGGCGCCGAGCCCGTCGAACCCGCCGACGTCGAGGACCTGCTGGACGCCGGCGCGCCGTTCGGCCTGCGGCCCTCGGCGATCCTGCCCGCCTACGGCATGGCCGAAACCACGCTGGCCGTGTCGTTTTCGGAGTGCAATGCCGGTCTGGTCGTCGACGAGGTGGACGCCGACCTGTTGGCCGCTCTGCGCCGCGCCGTCCCGGCCACCAAGGGCAACACCCGCCGGCTGGCCACGCTCGGGCCGCTGTTGGCCGACCTCGAGGCGCGCATCATCGACGAGAACGGCGACGTGATGCCCGCCCGCGGCGTGGGTGTCATCGAGCTGCGTGGCGAATCGTTGACGCCCGGCTACCTCACCATGGGCGGTTTCATCTCGGCCCAGGACGAGAACGGCTGGTATGACACAGGTGATTTGGGCTACCTGACCGAGGAGGGTCACGTCGTGGTCTGCGGCCGAGTCAAGGACGTCATCATCATGGCGGGCCGCAACATCTATCCCACCGACATCGAGCGCGCCGCCTGCCGCGTAGAGGGCGTGCGGCCCGGCTGCGCCGTGGCGGTGCGGCTGGACGCCGGCCACTCCCGCGAGACCTTCGCCGTGGCGGTGGAGTCCAACGCCTTCCAGGATCAGGCCGAGGTGCGCCGCATCGAGCATCAGGTCGCCCGCGAGGTGGTGGCCGAGGTCGACGTGCGGCCGCGCAACGTGGTGGTGCTCGGGCCGGGCACCATCCCGAAGACGCCGTCGGGCAAGCTGCGCCGGTCGACCTCCGTCAGCCTGGTCACCTAGCCCGGCCTGGCCCGGCTACCAGGCGTGGACCTGGTTCTGCGCGGGCTCTAGCCCCACTTCGATCAGCAACTCGGTGGCATCGGCGGCCTGCTCGCAGATGGTGGGGACCTCGGCGCGCTCGGCGGCGCTGAAGGCTTCCAACACGAACGCCGCCGGGTCCTTGCGTCCCGGCGGACGGCCGATGCCGATGCGGACCCGTTGAAAGTCCTTGCTGCCCAAGGCGTTAACGACCGAGCGCAGACCGTTGTGGCCGCCTTCGCCGCCGCCGATCTTGAGCCGGATGCGCCCGAAGTCCAAGTCGAGGTCGTCGTGGATGACGATGAGGTCGCCCGGTGTCACCGAGTAGAACTTCGCCAACGGGCCGATCTGACGGCCGGATTCGTTCATGTAGCAACGCGGCTTGGCCACCACCACCGACCGCCCGGCGAGGCGGCCGCTGACGATCTCGGCGCCGGACCGCTTGTGCGCCTTGAACTTCGAACCCATCCGGGCCGCGAGCAGGTCGGCGACCATGAACCCGACGTTGTGCCGGGTGCGGGCGTAGTTGTCTCCGGGATTGCCCAGGCCGACCACCAGCAACGGCTCGGCCACGTTGTGATCCGCCTACTCGGACTCGGCTTCGGCGGCCTCGTCGTCGCCGGCCTCGGCCTCCGCTTCGCCTTCGGCGGCCGCCGCTTCCTCGGTGACCTCGCCCGCGCCCTCTTCGGCGAGTTCCTCGGCGGTCGGCGCGGTGACCACGTTGACCACCAGCGTCTCCGGGTCGGAGATCAGGTTGACGCCGCTGGGCAGGGTGATCTGTCCGGCGGTGAACTGGGTGCCCGGCTCGGCGCCCTCAACCGACACCGCCAGCTGCTCGGGAATCGACAGGGCGTCGGCCTCGATCTCGATGGCGCTGGCGTCCTGGGTCACCAGCGTGCCGGGCACGGGCTCGCCCTCGATGACGACGCGGACCTCGACGACGACCTTCTCGCCGCGACGCACGACCAGCAGGTCGGCGTGCTGAATGGTGCGGCGGATGGGGTGGATGTCGAGCGACTTCGTCAGGGCCAGCTGCTCGGAGCCCTCGATGTCGAGGGTCAGCACGGCGTTGGTGCCGGCGTGGCGCAGCACCGCGGCGAAGTCGTGGCCGGGCAGCTCCAGGTGCTGCGGGTCGGTGCCGTGGCCGTAGAGGACGGCCGGGATCTTGCCGTCGCGGCGGGCTCGCCGGGACGCGCCCTTGCCGGTCTCGCCGCGAACGGCGACCTTCAACTGGTTGAGTGCTTGCTTGGCCATCGTGTCGCTCCTGTGTGCTCGCCTGTGTTTCGGGGCACGGCCGGGGTCGCGACGATTCGTCGGTCTCCGTCGATAACGGTGCTGGTCAGCCAGCCACCCTCGCCGTGACGCCCGGCCAGGTTAGCGCATCCGCACCTCAGAGGGGAAATTTGGTCTTGGTGAGCTGCTCGGACAGCGACCACAGCGCCGCGGCGGTGGCGGTGTCGCGGGCGCGTCGGCTGCGGGCGACCGGTTGGGTGCGGCCCATCTGGCCGAAGCGGGGGCCGACGAAGGTGTCGCCGGGCAGATCCTGGGACGCCGCGTACAGCGTTTGGCGCGCGCCGAAGTCGGCGTTGGTGGCGACCACCCGCGTGACGGCCGACATCAGCGTGTCACCGAGCTTGCGCCCGGAGGCGCCCTGCAGGTTGGTGTGCGAGTAGCCGGGGTGGGCGGCGAGCGCGCGCAGCGGGGAGCCGGCCGCGGTCAGGCGGCGCTGCAGCTCGCTGGTGAACAGCAGGTTGGCGAGCTTGGACTGGCTGTAGGCCAGCCACGGCGAGTACCGCCGGTGCTGCCAATTCAGGTCGTCGAGGTTGATGCTTCCCGGCCAATGCGCCATCGACGACACCGTGACCACCCGGTCGGTCAGCTTGGGCAGCAGCAGGTTGGTCAGCGCGAAATGGCCGAGGTGATTGGTGCCGATCTGGGTCTCGAAGCCGTCGACCGTCAGCGCGAAGGGGGCGGCCATGATGCCGGCGTTGTTGATCAGCACATCGGCCTGGCTCACCCCGTCGGCGAACCGGTGCACCGACGACAGGTCCTGCAGGTCGAGCTCACGCACCTCGACCTGGCCGGCCATCTGACGGGCGGCGGTCTCGCCCTTGCGGATGTTGCGCACGGCCATGATGATCGTGGCCCCTCGTCGTGCCAGCTCGCGGGCGGTCACGAACCCCAACCCGCTGTTGGCACCGGTGACGATGACGGTTCGTTCGGCGAACGTCGGGAGATCTGCGGCGGTCCAGCCAGTCATGACTGAACAGTAGCGACATCGAACTCCAGCGGCAGAGTCATGGGCCCGGTGATTCCGCTGATGGCCTTCCACGGGACCGGGCCGGTGCAGCGGGGGTTGGGCATGCGTCGGGTGATTACCCGCAGCGCTTCGGTGAGTTCCAGGCGCGCGAGGTGTGCGCCGAGGCAGTAGTGCACTCCACCGCCGAAGGTGAGCATCGCCGGAGGCGCGTCGCGGGTGATGTCGACGCGGTCGGGCCGGTCGTACACGCTCGGGTCGCGGTTGGCCGCGGCGGTGTTGGCGAGCACCAAGGTGCCGGCGGGAATGCAGACTCCGGCCAGCTCTACGTCCTCGGCGGCCTGGCGGATGGTGCCGAAAATGATTGGGGAGTAACGCATCAGCTCATGGACTGCGTCGGCGGCCAGCTCGGGGCGCTCGGCAAGCAAAGCCCACTGGTCGGGGTGGTCGGCCAGCGTCTGCACCGCGGCGGCCAGCTGGTTGCGCGTGGTGTCGGTGCCGGCGCCGAGCAGCGTCGCGCACAGCATCAGCAGTTCGTCGTGGGTCAGCCGGTCACCGTCGTCTTCGGTGCGAATGAGCTCGGAGATCAGGTCGTCGGACAGCGATGTGCGTCGCCGCGCGATCAGTTCCTCGAGGTAGGCGTCGAGCTGATCCCACGCGGCCAGGATCGCCGGGCCGTCCTCGGCGACGTTCCAATCGAAGATCTTCTTGATGTCATCGGTCCAGGCGCTGAACAGTGGCCAGTCTTCGGGTGGTGCGCCCAACAGCGCGCAGATGACCGGCGTGGGGTAGCGGCGCGCGATGTCGGAGACGACGTCGCAGTGCCCGATGGCGGTGAGTGGTTCGACCAACCCGGTGATGATGTCGACGACGAGCGCGCGCAGCCGCTCGGCGCCCCGGGGTGCGAAAGCCTTGGACACCAGCCGGCGCAGCCGATGATGCGCGTCGCCGTCGAGCCCGAGGATATTGCTGATCGCCCGGTCCCACAGCGGGCCCGAGGTGACGCCTTGCAGGTCGAGCCCGAGGCCGCGGGCGGTGACGAATCTGCTGTCGCGCAACACGGTTCGGACCAGGTCGTAGCTGAGCACTTCCGGTCCGTGCGGGCCAATCGCGATCGGCGACAGCTCGCGGGCGGCGTCGATGACGTGGTGCGCCTCGTTGGGGTCGGTGAGGTGGTCATAGGCGATGACGGGCAGGCCGGCGTCGAAAACGTTCCGGCAGGTGGTCGTTTGGGCGATGGTCATCGGGGTCTCCTCGGTCGGGTTGAGTCGACTATCCGGCCCGCCGCGGCGAAGACCATCCGCCACGGCGCGCATATTTTGCGCGTAGGGGGTCGTAGATCCGGGGCCAGCGAGGGTGGATCTGCGCGCTCTGGCCGATGTTTTGCCCCGTCGAAGGCACAATCCTGGCTAACATGAGCCAACACGCGGAGATAACGCCGCTAACCTGGGACGATTTGGGCGTGGTCGAGTTGCTGCCGACCGGAACGGTGACATTGCTGCTGGCCGATGTTGAGGGCTCGACGCGGCTATGGGAAACGCAACCCGCGCAGATGACCGACGCGCTGGCCCGGCTCAACAAGACAGTGAACGAGTCGGTCGCTGCGCATGACGGGGTGCGCCCGCTCGAACAGGGTGAGGGCGATAGCTTTGTGGCCGCGTTCGCCCGGGCATCGGATGCGGTGGCGTGTGCGCTGGAGTTGCAGCGCGCCCAGTTGGCGCCGATCCGGGTGCGCATCGGCATACACACCGGTGAGATCCAATTGCGCGACGACGCGAATTATGCGGGGCCGACGATCAACCGCACCGCGCGGCTGCGTGACTTGGCCCATGGCGGGCAGACCGTGTTGTCGGGCGCGACCGAATCGATGGTGATGGACCGGCTGCCCGACGACGTGTGGCTCGCCGATCTGGGTAGCTACCCGTTGCGCGATGTACCGCGTCCGGAGCGTGTTGTCCAACTGTGCCACCCTGATCTGCGCAATGACTTCCCGCCGCTTCGGGTGCGTACTGCGGTTGCGTCGCACAACCTTCCGGCCCAGCTGACGAGTTTTGTTGGGCGCCAACATCAAATGAAGGAATTGCAGCAACTAGTTGGCGGCAACCGGCTGGTCACCTTGACCGGCGCAGGCGGCGCGGGCAAGACCAGGCTTTCCGTGGAAGTCGCCGCTGCGCTCAATGGCGAATTTTCCGATGGGATCTGGTACGTCGACCTGGCCCCCATCACCAATTCTGCCGTGGCGCCATTGACAGTCGCCCGCACCTTGGGGCTGCCCGATCAGCCTGGGCGCTCCACGGTGGACCTGCTCTTACGGTTCTTCGGCGACAAACGGATGTTGCTGGTGCTGGACAACTGTGAGCATCTGCTCGACGCATCCGTGGCGATGGTCGTCGAATTACTTGCGGCGTGCCCGAATCTGGCGATTCTGACGACCAGCCGTGAACCGCTCGGAGTCGCCGGAGAGTTGACGTGGCGTGTTCCTTCATTGTCGCTTAACGACGAAGCGATCGAGCTGTTCACCGACCGTGCCCGTCGTGCGCGCCCCGATTTCGTTGTGGACCAGGACAACACCCCGCAGGTGATCGAAATCTGCGCGCGATTGGATGGCATGCCGTTAGCGATCGAACTTGCGGCGGCCCGGGTTCGCGCGCTGTCGCCTGACCAGATCTTGGACAGCCTGCATGACCGGTTCCGCCTGCTGACCGGAGGTGCACGCACCGCGGTGCGCCGCCAGCAGACGCTGCGGGCGTCGGTGGATTGGTCGCACGCGCTGCTGACCGAGCCCGAGCAGGTGCTGTTTCGACGGCTGGCGGCATTCGCCGGCGGCTTCGACTTCGACGCCGCCCAATCCGTTGGCGCCGACGGTGAAGTGGAGCGGTATCAATTGCTGGACCAGCTGAGCCTTTTGGTCGACAAATCTTTGGTGGTCGCCGACGACACCGGCACCGGAATGCGATACCGATTGCTGGAGACCGTGCGCCAGTACGCTCAGGAGAAGCTCGGTGAGTCCGGCGAGGCCACCCAGGTGCGCACCCGCCACCGTGACTACTACACCACCAGGGCTATCGCATTAGCGACTCGGGGGCTGGCCGGCGTTGATCCGCTAATACGTTGGGCGCAGCTGGAAATCGAGAATCTACGAACCGCTTACGGTTGGAGCCGGGAGAATTCGGACATCGAAACAGCGATGCGGCTCATCCTGTCGCTGCAACCATTGTGGTTGCGGACCGGCCGTGTCGGTGAAGCACTGGCGGGTTTGGATGCTGTCTTGACTGACGAGGGGCCCTTGCCTATCCCACCTGCCGTGCGGGCGGGGGCGGTGATCGAGCGACAGTTCCTGGCTGCTTGGTTGGGCCTTCCAACGGAACTGAGTGCGGCGCAGGACGCGTTGGTCGTCGCTCGTCAGCTCAACGACCCGGCATTGATCATCCGTGCCCTCATCACATGCGCGATGACCGCCGTCTACACGCCCGAGGTGGTCCAGCGCTACTTCGCCGAAGCAACCGGACTGGTCCGCGCGGCTGGAGACCGGTGGACCCTATGCCAAATCTTGAGTCACCAGGCGACGGCTAGCGCCATGTCCGGTGAACCGACCGCAGCACGTGCGGCTGCCGAAGAAGGACGCGACCTCGCCGATGCGCTCGGCGATCGGTTCTACTCACGGAACTGCCGAACTTGGCTTGTCGTAGCGCTGATGATGCAGGGAAACCTTGTCGAAGCGGCCGAAATCGCACGCTGCTTGGCCACCGAGGCCGCGGAGGCCGGGGATGTGTTGATGAATGTTTATGGATGCCTAGTGCATGGCGTGGTACTGGCTCGCCAAGGCCACGGGCCCGCTGCGCACGCAGCCGGGCAATCCGCGGGGATAGCCGCGGAGGTGTTGGGCGGAGTCTCCGAAGACTCGGTGTATGCGGTCCTGGCTGACGCCGCTTTGGCCGCTGGCGATGGGACTGCCGCAATGCAGTTCTGCGAGAAGGCATGGGAGCACAGCAATCCACTGCGGGAAGTGTTCACCAGATCCACCAACCCGATCGCCCAAGCGGCCTTAGCAAGCGGTGATGTGCCCACAGCGCGCCGCTGGGCCGACGAGAACATCGCATTAACACCGGGCTGGCAACGAGTGCCGGCGCTGGTAGTACGCGCCTACATTGCGCTGGCCCAGGATGATCCGGGGCAGGCTGAGCGTGACGCTCACCAGGCTCTCACGATCGCCGACGGCACCTGCGGATATTTGCATGTTGACGACGCCTTGGAATGTCTCGCCCGCTTGGCCGCCGCCAACGGCAGTCACCAGCACGCGGCGCGTCTGTTGGGCGCAGCCGAGGCCATACGGCAACGCATGGACCACCCCCGCTTCCCGATGTATGAGGCAGATTACGCGTCGACCGTGGCGAAGATCCGGGAAGCGTTGGCGCAAAAAGACTTTGACGCCGTATGGGCCGAAGGCGCGGCTTTATCCACCGAGGAGGCCATCACTTACGCGCAACGCGGCCGCGGCGAGCGCAAGCGTCCCGCCGCCGGCTGGGGATCGCTTACCCCCATGGAAACCGATGTGGTGCGGCTGGTGCAGGAAGGCTTGGGCAACAAGGAGATCGGCGCCCGGCTGTTCATTTCGCCCCGGACGGTGCAGACGCACCTCACCCATGTCTACGCGAAGCTGGGCCTGACGTCGCGCGTTCAGCTCGTCCAGGAGGCCGGTAGGCACGCCTGAGTTACTTTGCCGCGACGACGAATCCGTTGATGATCGTGTTGATGTCGGTTGACTGCGCGGCGGCCTGATCGGCGAAGCCGGTGATGGTCAGCTGCACCAGGTAACGCTGATGGGCGGGCGGCGATCCGGTCGCGATGACGATGCGGTTCCAGCTGTGCAGCCGCATGCCACCCTCGAGATCGTAGCTGCCCTGGATCATCGAGGAGGGAAAGCCGTGGTAGGGCGCGCCGGAGGCGTCCAGCTGCTTGAAGTTCGGGAACAGTTGCGCGTCGTCGTTGCCGTGCTTGATCACCTGGGCCGGATCGAACTCGCCGTTGAGCTTGAACACCACCAGCCGCGCCGTCGGAAACTTGCCGCCTTGGGAGATGATCAGCGTTTGTGGGCTGATGTTCGGGCTGGTGAACGGCGACCAGCCCGGCGGTGTCGGTATCGACACCGTCAGGTCGGGCAGCGATCCCACCGCCACCGGTTCCCCGGTCACCCCGATGCTCTGCAGATATTGCGACAACGGAACCGGCTTCTCAGCCGGCTTGGTCGTTGTCGCCGTCGACGTGGTCGACAGGATCGATTGGTAGTCAGTCGGTTTCGGTGCACAGCCGCCGGACGAGAAAGCCGCCGCAACCATCGCGGCAGCGGCCATGCGCCGGCCGAGCCGAGTCACAGAATCTCGCGGACCGCGTCGATCGGGCGGGCCAGCCGAGTGCCCTTCGGCGTGACGACGAAGGGTCGTTCGATGAGGATGGGGTGTTCGGCCATGGCGTCGAGCAACTGATCGTCGGTGGCGTCGGCGAGGTTGAGCTCGTCGTAGAGGGATTCCCGCTTGCGCACGGCGGTGCGCACGTCGATGCCGGCGTCGCGGATCAACTTCACCAGCTCGCCGCGCGACGGTGGGGTCTTGAGGTATTGGACGACGGTGGGCTCAATGCCGTTGTCGCGCAATAGGTCCAGCGTCTTGCGGGAGGTGCTGCATTTCGGGTTGTGGTAGATGACGGAGTCGGCCATCTAGGCGTCCCCGTCGAAAAGCCCTGTGACCGAGCCGTTTTCGAAGACGGCGCGGATGGTGCTGGCCAGTAGCGGCGCGATGGACAGCACGGTCAACTGCGGGAAACGCTTCTCCTCGCCGATGGGCAGGGTGTTCGTCACGATCACTTCCCGGGCGCCGCAGGCGGCCAGCCGCTCGGCGGCCGGATCGGAGAGCACACCGTGGGTGGCCGCGATGATCACGTCACCGGCGCCCTCGTCGCGCAGCAACTTGACCGCGCCGGCGATGGTGCCACCGGTGTCGATCATGTCGTCGATCAGCACGCAGGTGCGTCCGGCCACCTCACCGACGACGCGGTTGGACACCACCTGGTTGGGCACCCGCGGGTCGCGGGTCTTGTGAATGAAGGCCAGCGGGACGCCGCCCAGCGAGTCGGCCCATTTCTCGGCGATGCGCACCCGGCCGGAGTCGGGCGAGACGACCACCATGTTGCCGTCGGGGTAGTTGTCGCGGATGTAACCGGTCAGCAGGTTCTGTCCGCGCATGTGGTCGACGGGTCCGTCGAAGAAGCCCTGGATCTGGTCGGTGTGCAGGTCGACGGTCACGATCCGGTCCGCGCCGGCGGTCTTGAGCAGGTCGGCGACCAGCCGCGCCGAGATCGGCTCGCGACCCCGGTGCTTCTTGTCCTGCCGGGCGTAGGGGTAGAACGGCATGACGGCGGTGATCCGCTTGGCGCTGCCCCGCTTGAGCGCGTCGATCATGATCAGCTGTTCCATCAGCCAGTTGTTGACCGGATCCGGCGCCGACTGCAGGACGAACGCGTCGCAGCCGCGCACGGATTCGTGGAACCGCACGAAGATCTCGCCGTTGGCGAACTCGCGCGCCGTCTGAGCGGTGACGTGGACGTCGAGCTCCTTGGCCACCTGCTCGGCCAGCTCCGGATGCGCACGGCCGGAGAAGAGCATCAAATTTTTGCGGTTATCGGTCCAGTCGTGGCTCAACGCACTGCCCTCGCCATATCGGGGTGGGGAATGGAACGCCCCATCGTACGAGGCGAATCGTACGGAAATGTGGCCGGGTTGCCAGCGAACGAATGCACGGTGTCTAGTCGGCTTCTGGCGGGGGGCCCGCCGTGGCAGTTTGACCGGCGGCTTTCTCGGCGGCCTCGGCCGCTTGCGCGGCCGCACTGCCGGGGCGCTTGCGGCGTACCCAACCCTCGATGTTGCGCTGCGGACCGGCCGAGACCGCCAGCGTTCCGGGTGGGACGTCGTTGCGCACCACCGTGCCCGCGCCGGTGTAGGCGCCGTCGCCGACCGTCACCGGCGCCACGAACATGGTGTCCGAGCCGGTGCGCACGTGCGAGCCGATGGTCGTCCGCCGCTTCGATTCGCCGTCGTAGTTGACGAACACGCTGGACGCGCCGATGTTGCTGTGTTCGCCGATGTCGGCGTCCCCGACATAGGTCAGGTGCGGCACCTTGGACCCGGTGCCGATGGTGGCGTTTTTGGTCTCGACGAACGCCCCGAGCTTGCCGTCGTCGCCCAGCACGGTGCCCGGCCGCAGGTAGGTGAAGGGGCCGACGGTCGCGCCGGCCCCGATGGACGACGATGTGCCGTGGGTGCGCACCACCGAGGCGCCGTCGCCGACGCTGACGTCGGTCAGGGTGGTGTCCGGCCCCACGACGCAATGCGCGCCGACCTGGGTGCGGCCCAGCAGCTGCGTGCCCGGGTGGACGACGGTGTCGCGACCGATGGTGACGTCGACGTCGATCCAGGTGGTGGCCGGGTCGACGACGGTCACGCCGGCCATCTGATGGGCCGCGATGATGCGGCGGTTGAGCTCGGCGCCCAGCTGCGCGAGCTGGACGCGGTTGTTGACACCGGCCACCAGCGCGCTGTCGTCGACGTGGCGGGCGTGGATTGCCAGGCCGTCGCCGCGCAGGATGGCGATGACGTCGGTCAGGTAGAGCTCCTGCTGGGCGTTGTTGGAGCTCAACCGGTTCAACGCCGAGCGCAGCGCCGCGGTGTCGAAGGCGTAGACGCCCGCGTTGACCTCGCGGATCTCGCGCTGCGAGGGCGTGGCGTCGGCGTGTTCCACGATCGCCATCACCTCGTTGTCCTGCGTGCGCAGGATGCGGCCGTAGCCGCTCGGGTCGCTCACCGTCGTGGTCAGCACCGTGACCGCCGCCGGCGCGGCGCTGTGGCTGGCGATCAGGTCGGCCAGGGTGTCGGCGTCGAGCAGCGGGGTGTCCCCCGAGGTGACGACGAGCACCCCGGCGTAGTCGGCGGGCAGCGCGGGCAGCCCGCACAGGACCGCGTCTCCGGTGCCGCGGGGCCGGTCCTGCAGCGCCACGTCGATCGGACGTCCCAGGGCGTCGGCCCAGTCGGCGACCAGCGGCGCGATGCGCTCGTGGTCGTGGCCCAACACGACGGCCAGGTGCTGGGGAGCCACCTTGGCGATCGCGTGCAGCAGGTGGGCCAGCATGCTGCGCCCACCGATGGTGTGCAGGACTTTCGGGGTGTCCGACCGCATCCGGGTGCCGGGCCCGGCCGCTAGCACCAGGACCGCGGTGTCACCAGGAGACGACATCGACCCTCCTCGTTGGGTTTGTCCGCGCGGGCTGCGCGCGTCAAGCGCCGACACGCCGTCAAGCGTGTCACCTCAGCTGCGGTGAAGGCAAAAAACTTGAGCCGTAGAACGACTCTTCAGGTCAACCCGTCGACTGTGGGCCCTGCGTAGGGAAACTTCGGTCGTTTCGTGCCCAGGCCCCACACTCGATGCGGACGAAGCTCCGTCGCCAGGACTCGAACCTGAACTATCTGAACCAAAATCAGAGGTGCTGCCGATTACACCACGACGGATCGCTAACCCACGGCGAGCGGCGGGTTGGGCCGCTCGCGCCAAGATGACTTTAGTCCGACGGGGGTGCGGGCCGCTTGCGGGCTGAGCCGGAGTCCGGCAAATCCCGGCGCAGTCCGACGCCGATGCGGGCCGCTTGCCCGCTGTCGACCGATACGCTGATTGACGTGGCCGTGCTGGACCCCCAAACGCAGAAGGACCCGGACAAAGAGGTGCGGGCGCCGCGCGCGCGGATGACCGGCACCGAGCGCCGCCAACAGCTGATCGGCATCGCACGCACGCTGTTCGCCGAGCGCGGGTACGAGGGCACCTCGATCGAGGAGATCGCGCTGCGCGCCAACGTGTCCAAGCCGGTCGTCTACGAGCACTTCGGCGGCAAGGAAGGCCTTTACGCCGTGGTCGTCGACCGGGAGATGTCGGCGCTGCTGGACGGCATCACGTCGTCGCTGACCAACAACCGGTCGCGGGTGCGGATCGAGCGGGTGGCGCTGGCGCTGCTTACCTACGTCGAAGAGCGCACCGACGGGTTCCGGATCATGATCCGCGACTCGCCGGCCGCGATCAGTTCCGGCACCTACTCCAGCCTGCTCAACGACGCCGTCAATCAGGTCAGCTCGATCCTGGCCGGTGACTTCTCCCGCCGCGGCCTGGACCCCGGGCTGGCGCCGCTATACGCGCAGGCGCTGGTCGGCTCGGTGTCGATGACGGCGCAGTGGTGGCTCGACACCCGCGAGCCGAAGAAGGAAGTGGTGGCCGCGCACCTGGTCAACCTGATGTGGAACGGCCTGACCCACCTGGAAGCCGATCCCCGGCTGCAGGACGAGTAGGCGGCAGGTGCCGTCAGCCGGCCCGCCCGGCTAGCCGCAGTCGCGGGCCAGCAGGTCGGCCACCGTCTCGCGGCGAACCAGCTCGCGGGCCCGCCCGTCCTTGACCGCCACCAGCGCCGGGCGCCCGACCATGTTGTAGTTCGACGCCATGCTGTGGTGATAGGCGCCGGTGCAGGCCACCGCCAGCAGGTCGCCGGGGTGCAGGTCCGCGGGAAGCTCGACGTCGCGGGCGATCTCGTCGCCCGACTCACAGTGCCGTCCGGCCACGGTGACGCGCTGCTTGAGGCCGAGCGGGTGCCGGTTCGCCAGCGCGACCGTGTATCGCGCGCCGTACAACGACACCCGCGGGTTGTCGCTCATGCCGCCGTCGACCGCGACGAAGGTGCGCCCACCCGGCTGGGCTTTGATCGAGCACACCCGGTACAGCGTGACGCCGGCCCGCCCGCTGATGGCCCGGCCGGGTTCCACCACGATCTGCGGCCGCGGGAAACGTTCGGCGGCGCAGGCCTCGTCGACTGAGTTCTCGATGACGTCGGACAGTTGCTCGAGATTCAGTTCGGGATCGCCGGCGACGTAGGGGATGCCGTGCCCGCCGCCGATGTTCAGCTCGGTGAGGATGACGCCGTGGCGGGCCCGGATGTCGGCCATTGCAGCAATCATCCGGCGGATCGCTTCGCCGTACAGGGCGGGGTCGGTGACCTGCGAGCCGATATGGCAATGCAGCCCGACCAAGTCGAGGATGGGGTGCGACAGCACCCGCTGGGCCGCGACGTCGGCCCGGTCGCCGTGCAGCGTGAATCCGAACTTCTGGTCGCTGACGCCGGTGGTGACCGCGCGGTGGCCGTGGATGTCGATGTCGGGGGTGACCCGGATGAGCACCGGCTGGCGGCGTTGCGCCAGGCCGGCGAGGTAAGCGATCTCCATGCCGGAGTCCAGCACGATGCGCCCCACGCCGACGCGCACCGCTTCATGCAACTCCTCGGGCGATTTGGCGTTGCCGTGCATGACGATGCGGTCCGGGTCGACTCCACCGGCGAGGGCGACGGCCAGCTCGCCGGTGGAGCAGACGTCGACGCCGAGTCCCTCCTCGCGCGCCCAGCGGGCCACCCCGGTGCTCAGCAGCGACTTTGCGGCGTAGACGACCTCGACGCCGCGCAGGGTCTTGCGGTAACGGCGGGCGCGATGCCGGAAGTCGGATTCGTCGACGACGTAGGCCGGGGTTAAGAACTCGTCGGCGATGTCGGCCAGGGGTACTCCGCCGACGCACAGCCTGCCCTCCTCGTCGGGGTGGGCGGTGACGGGCCAGATCGCGGGATCGAAACGCGGGGGAGCCGCGTGACCGAGGGACGGCAGGATGTCCAGCAGTGTCATGAATTCAACGTGCGCCCCCGGGTAGTCCGGTGGTGGTTTTCTTACGATCCTTTGACGGCGGCGAGCCCGATTTTGACGTGGTTCGGCGTGTCCGGCCCTGTCGCTGAGGGCCCCTAGAATGGAATTCATCATGACCGCACCGGGGGCTGCTCGCCCAGAAACCCCGATCGCGGGGCTCGTTGAATTGGCGCTCACCGCGCCGACCTTCCAGCAGCTGATCGACAGCGCGGCCGCGTCGCCGGCCGAGTTGAGCCTGGTGGGTCCAGCCAGCGCACGGTTGTTCGTCGCCAGCGCGCTGGCGCGGTTGGGCCCTCTGCTGGTAGTCACCGCGACCGGGCGCGAAGCCGACGACTTGACCGCCGAACTGCGCGGCGTCTTCGGCGACGCCGTCGCGGTGTTCCCGTCTTGGGAAACGCTGCCGCACGAGCGGCTTTCGCCCGGCGTCGACACCGTCGGCGCCCGGTTGACGGTGCTGCGCCGACTGGCCCATCCCGATGACGCGCGGCTGGGCCCGCCGCTGCAGGTGGTGGTGACCGCGGTGCGTTCGCTGCTGCAGCCGATGACGCCGCAGCTGGGTCTGGTGGAGCCGGTCACGTTGACCGTCGGCGCCGAGATCGAATTCGAGGGCGTGATCACCCGTCTCGCCGAGCTGGCCTACACCCGGGTCGACATGGTGGGCCGGCGCGGCGAATTCGCCGTGCGCGGCGGCATCCTCGACGTCTTCCCGCCGACCGCCGAGCATCCCGTGCGCATCGAGTTCTGGGGTGACGAGGTCAGCGAGATGCGGATGTTCTCGGTCGCCGATCAGCGCTCGATCCCCGAGATCGAGGTCGACACCGTGATCGCGGTCGCCTGCCGGGAACTGCTGCTGACCGATGAGGTGCGGCGGCGCGCCGCCGAACTGGCCGCGCGGCACCGCACCACCGAGCCCGCCATCACCGGCAGCGTCACCGACATGCTGGCCAAGATCGGCGAGGGCATTTCGGTCGACGGCATGGAGGCGCTGTTGCCGGTGCTTCGGCCCGGCGAGCACGTGCTGCTCACCGACCAATTGGCCCAGCGCACACCGGTTTTGGTGTGCGACCCGGAGAAGGTCCGTACCCGGGCCGCGGATCTGATCAAGACCGGCAGCGAATTCCTCGAAGCGTCGTGGTCGGTGGCCGCGCTGGGTACCGACGCCCCGGTCGACGTGGCGCAGTTCGGCGGGTCGGGATTCGCCGAACTCGACGACGTGCGGGCCGCGGCGGCCCGCGCCGGGCATCCGTGGTGGACGCTGAGCCAGCTGTCCGACGAGTCGGCCGTGGAACTGGAGATCCGGGCGGCGCCGTCGGCGCGCGGGCATCAGCACGACATCGACGGCATCTTCGCGATGCTGCGCGCGCACGTCTCCACCGGCGGCTACGCCGTCGTCGTCGCACCCGGGACCGGGACCGCGCACCGCGTGGTGGAACGGCTGGCCGAATGCGACACCCCCGCCGCCATGCTCGAATCGGGCGCCGCCCCCAAGGCCGGCGTGGTCGGTGTGCTCAAGGGCCCGCTGCACGACGGCGTCATCATCCCCGGCGCCACGTTGGTGGTGATCACCGAGTCCGACCTGACCGGCAGCCGGGTGACGGCCGTCGAGGGCAAACGCCTGGCGGCCAAGCGGCGCAACACCGTCGACCCGTTGGCGCTCACAGCCGGTGATCTCGTGGTGCATGATCAGCACGGCATCGGCCGGTTCGTGGAGATGGTCGAACGCACCGTCGGCGGCGCGCGCCGCGAGTACCTGGTGCTTGAATACGCCTCCACTAAGAACCGTGGTGGTGCGGCAAAAAACACAGACAAGCTGTATGTGCCGATGGATTCGCTGGACCAGCTGTCCCGGTACGTCGGCGGGCAGGCGCCGGCGCTGAGCAAGTTGGGCGGCAGCGACTGGACCAACACCAAGACCAAGGCGCGGCGTGCGGTGCGCGAGATCGCCGGCGAGCTGGTGTCGCTGTACGCCAAGCGGCAGGCCAGCCCGGGCCACGCGTTCGGGCCGGACACCCCGTGGCAGGCCGAGATGGAAGACGCCTTCGGCTACACCGAGACCGTCGACCAGCTCACCGCGATCACCGAGGTCAAGTCCGACATGGAAAAGCCGATCCCGATGGACCGGGTGATCTGCGGCGACGTCGGCTACGGCAAGACCGAGATCGCGGTGCGGGCGGCGTTCAAGGCGGTCCAGGACGGCAAGCAGGTCGCGGTGCTGGTGCCCACCACGCTGCTGGCCGACCAGCATCTGCAGACCTTCACCGACCGGATGACCGGGTTCCCGGTCACGGTCAAGGGCCTGTCCCGGTTCACCGACCCGGCGGAGTCCAAGGCCGTCATCGAGGGCCTGGCCGACGGATCGGTGGACGTGGTGATCGGCACGCATCGGCTGTTGCAGACCGGGGTGCGCTGGAAGGACCTGGGCCTGGTGGTGGTCGACGAGGAACAGCGGTTCGGCGTCGAGCACAAGGAGCACATCAAGAGCCTGCGCACCCACGTCGACGTGCTGACCATGAGCGCCACCCCGATTCCGCGGACGCTGGAGATGAGCCTGGCCGGCATCCGGGAGATGTCGACCATCCTGACGCCGCCCGAAGAGCGGTATCCGGTGCTGACCTATGTGGGCCCGCACGACGACAAGCAGGTCGCGGCGGCCCTGCGGCGCGAGTTGCTGCGCGACGGGCAGGTCTTCTACGTGCACAACCGGATCAGCTCGATCGACCGGGCGGCGGCCCGGATCCGCGAGCTGGTGCCCGAGGCGCGGGTGGTCGTCGCGCACGGGCAGATGCCCGAGGAACGGCTGGAACGCACGGTGCAGGGGTTCTGGAACCGCGAGTACGACATCCTCGTGTGCACCACGATCGTGGAGACCGGCCTGGACATCTCCAACGCGAACACCCTGATCGTCGAGCGCGCCGACACCTTCGGCCTCTCCCAGCTGCACCAGCTGCGCGGCCGGGTCGGCCGCAGCCGGGAGCGCGGCTACGCCTACTTCCTCTATCCGCCGCATTCGCCGCTCACCGAGACGGCGTATGACCGCCTTGCCACCATCGCGCAGAACAACGAGCTGGGCGCGGGCATGGCCGTCGCGATGAAGGACCTCGAAATCCGCGGGGCCGGCAACGTGCTGGGCGTCGAGCAGTCCGGGCACGTCGCCGGCGTCGGCTTCGACCTGTACGTCCGGCTGGTCGGCGAGGCGGTGGAGGCCTACCGGGCCGCCGCCGACGGTCAGACCGTCACCACCGCCGAGGAACCCAAGGACGTGCGGATCGACCTGCCGGTCGATGCGCACCTGCCGCCGGACTACATCGCCAGCGACCGGCTGCGGCTGGAGGGGTACCGGCGGCTGGCCGCCGCGACCTCCGACGCCGAGATCGACGCGGTCGTGGAGGAACTCGTCGACCGGTACGGGGCGCTGCCCGAACCGGCCCTGCGGCTGGTCGCGGTGGCGCGGCTGCGGCTGCTGTGCCGCGGCGCCGGCATCACCGAGGTGTCCGCGCCGTCGGCGGCCACGGTGCGGCTCTCGCCGATGACCCTGCCGGATTCGGCGCAGGTGCGGCTCAAGCGGATGTATCCGGCCGCGAACTACCGCGCCACGACGTCCACGGTGTCGGTTCCGATTCCGCGCGCCGGCGGGGTGGGCGCGCCGCGGCTGCGCGATGTCGAGCTGGTGCAGATGGTGGCCAACCTGGTCACGGCACTGCAAGGTAAGCCCCAGACGGACGTTGATATAACGAGCTCAGAACCCGCGAGAAGTGAGGAGCGACGAGCGCGATGACCTCCATCGTCGTCTTGTTCGACCCCCGCCGCCCCTCGCTGGTGCCCGTCGAGGCCGTCGAGCACCTGACCGGCGAGGTGCAATACACCGAAGAGATGCCCGTCGCGGTGCCCTGGTCGCTGCCCGCGGCGCGCCCGGTGCACTCCGGTGCGGACGCCCCGGTGCTGCTGTCGTCGGATCCCGAGCACCCCGCCGTCACCGCCCGGCTGGCGGCCGGCGCGCGGCTGATCTCGGCGCCGGAGACGCCCCGCGGTGAGCGGCTGGTCGATGCGGTGGCAATGATGGACAAACTGCGCACCGCCGGGCCGTGGGAAAGCGAGCAGACCCACGATTCGCTGCGCAGGTTTTTGCTGGAGGAGACCTACGAGCTGCTGGACGCCGTCGGCAGCGGCAACGCCGAGCAGTTGCGCGACGAACTCGGCGACCTGCTGCTGCAGGTGCTCTTTCACGCCCGCATCGCCGAGGATGCGCCGCACTCCGCCTTCACCATCGACGATGTCGCCGCCGCGCTGATGCGCAAACTGGGCAACCGCGTGCCGGGAGTGCTTGCCGGACAAGCGATTTCGCTTGAAGAGCAGTTGGCCCAGTGGGAAGAGCGGAAGGCGGCCGAGAAGCCGCGGAAGTCGGTGATGGACGACGTGCACACCGGGCAACCGGCTTTGGCGCTGGCCCAGAAGGTCATCGCCCGCGCCGGCAAAGCGGGCCTTCCCGCCGACCTGATCCCCGACGAGATCACCTCGGTCTCGGTGTCGGCCGACGTCGACGCCGAAAGTGCGTTGCGGACCGCCGTTCTGGACTTCGTGGAGACGGTCCGCGGAGTCGAGCGGACGATCGCGGCGGCGCGCCGCGGCGCCGGCGTTCCTTCAGCGTTCGACGTGGTCCCGCTCGGTGAGATCTCCGAGCAGGACTGGCGCGAGCACTGGCCGACCGCCGTACCGCCTGTCGACGAGGGGCCCACCGCCGACGACGCGGCCGACGACGCCTGACGGGCCGCGCCGCCCTTACCGCGGCGCCACCAGCCACTAATTCGCAGTTTCGGCCGTGGTGGAGAGCGACCGCCGGAATGTTTGCCCGATTTGTCCGCCCGGGCTGGGTAATATCGCCGATGAGGTTGCGAATCCCCGTGGTTGGCGACGGTCTGGCCGTGCTAGCCGACGCGGCCAACAGCTAACCGGGGATTAGCTGAAACCGGCGGAAAGTCGGTGCGCCGGGGCCCGAGGCGGCCGGGCAGCTCCCGGACGCATGGGACGATGGTGTGGCGGAAGTTGGTGCAGGCGAGTTTAGGGGAGCTCAGGAAAGCATGGTGTCGCCGAGGCGTTGGATGCGCGCGGCCGCCGTGATCGGCGCGACCGCGATCGTTCTGGCCTCCAGCTGCACCTGGCAGCTCAGCCTGTTCATCCCCGACGGCGTGCCGCCACCGGCCGGGGATCCGGTGCCCGCCGTGGACACCCATGCCAGCGGCCGGCCCGCGGATCAGTTGCGGGACTGGGCGGCGCAGCGGTCGGCGGGACTCGAAATCCCGGTGATCGCGCTCGAGGCCTACGCCTACGCGGCGCGGGTTGCCGAAGTCGAGAACCCGAAATGCCACATCGCGTGGACCACGCTGGCCGGCATCGGCCAGGTCGAGAGCCACCACGGCACCTACCGCGGCGCGCGGCTGGCACCCAACGGCGATGTGAGCCCCCCGATTCGGGGTGTCCGGCTCGACGGCAGCGGCGGCACGCTACGCATCGTTGACACCGAGGAAGCCGTCACCGACGACGACGGTGTGACGCGCGCCATGGGGCCGATGCAGTTCATCCCGGAGACGTGGCGGCTCTATGGGGTCGACGCTCACAACGACGGTCGCGTCAGCCCGGACAACATCGACGACGCCGCGCTCGCCGCGGCCGGTTACCTGTGTTGGCGCGGAAAGGATCTCGCCACCCCGCGCGGCTGGATCACCGCGCTGCGGGCCTACAACAACTCCGGGGTGTACGCCCGGGCGGTCCGCGATTGGGCCACCGCCTACGCGAAAGGTCACCCGCTGTAGCAGGATGTATCGCTGACCGGCGAAGCACGCACCGGCTACGACGCAAGGAGAACTCAGTGCCGATTATCGAGCAGGTCGGGGCCCGCGAAATCCTCGATTCCCGCGGAAACCCGACAGTCGAGGTCGAGATTGCCCTGATCGACGGAACGTTCGCCCGCGCCGCGGTGCCCTCCGGCGCGTCGACGGGCGAACACGAGGCCGTCGAGCTGCGCGACGGCGGCGAGCGTTACGGCGGCAAGGGCGTGCAGAAGGCGGTGCAGGCCGTGCTCGACGAGATCGGCCCGGCGGTGATCGGCCTGAACGCCGACGATCAGCGGTTGGTGGACCAGGCGCTGCTGGATCTGGACGGCACGCCCGACAAGTCGCGGCTGGGCGGCAACGCGATCCTGGGCGTCTCGCTTGCCGTGGCCAAGGCCGCCGCCGATTCCGCCGAGCTGCCGCTGTTCCGCTATCTCGGCGGCCCGAACGCGCACATCCTGCCGGTGCCGATGATGAACATCCTCAACGGCGGCGCGCACGCCGACACCGCCGTCGACATCCAGGAGTTCATGGTGGCGCCGATCGGTGCGCCCAGCTTCGCCGAGGCGCTGCGCTGGGGTGCGGAGGTGTATCACGCGCTGAAGTCGGTGCTCAAGAAGGAGGGCCTGAGCACCGGCCTGGGCGACGAGGGCGGCTTCGCCCCCGACGTGGCGGGCACCACCGCGGCCCTGGACCTGATCAGCCGGGCCATCGAGTCGGTCGGTTTCAAACCCGGTGCCGACGTGGCGCTGGCGCTCGACGCGGCGGCCACCGAATTCTTCACCGATCAGACCGGCTACAAGTTCGAGGGCAGCACCCGCACCGCCGCGCAGATGGCCGACTTCTACGCCGGGCTGCTCGGCTCGTATCCGCTGGTGTCCATCGAAGACCCGCTGTCGGAAGACGATTGGGACGGCTGGGCGACCCTGACCGCGTCGATCGGTGACCGGGTGCAGTTGGTCGGTGACGACATCTTCGTCACCAATCCCGAACGCCTGGAAGAGGGCATCGACAAGGGCGTGGCAAACGCCTTGCTGGTCAAGGTGAATCAGATCGGCACGCTGACCGAGACGCTGGACGCCGTCGCGCTCGCCCACCACAGCGGCTATCGCACGATGATGAGCCACCGCAGCGGCGAAACCGAGGACACCACCATCGCCGACCTGGCGGTGGCCGTGGGCAGCGGGCAGATCAAGACCGGCGCACCGGCCCGCAGCGAGCGCGTCGCCAAGTACAACCAGCTGCTGCGGATCGAGGAGGCGCTCGGTGACGCCGCCCGCTATGCCGGCGACCTGGCCTTCCCGCGTTATGCCGTGGAGGCGAAATAGCTTGACGCGCAACGGTTGACATGGCTGACGCGAAACGGCCCGACTCCAAACGGCGCTCCCCGGCATCACGCCCCGGGAAGGCCGGTGATACGGGTCGGCGCCGTCGCTCAGCCAAGCCGTCCTCCAAGCCGTCGTCGCGGACATCGCCCACCGCGAACCAGGCCGGCCGCGCCACGGCGCGAACGCAGCAAGAACATGTCGTCGAGCCCATCGTGCGTCAGGCCGCCGAATCGGTCGAGCAGCGCTCCGAGCAGCGGCTGGGTTTCACCGCGCGCCGGGCGGCGGTGCTTGCCGCGGTGATCTGCGTGCTGACTTTGACCATCGCCGGACCGGTGCGCACCTACTTCGCCCAGCGCACCGAGATGAACCAGCTGGCCGCCACCGAGGCGGCGCTGCGCCGTCAGGTCGCCGACTTAGAGCAGCGCAAGGCCAAACTCGGTGACCCGGCCTACATTGCGGCGCAGGCCCGCGAGCGGCTCGGCTTCGTCAAGCCCGGTGACATCCCATTCCAGGTGCAGCTTCCGCCGACGGCGGCCGAGCCGACGCAGCCCGGATCCCCGTCGACGAAGCCGGCCAACACCGACCCCTGGTACACGTCGCTGTGGCACACCATCGCCGACGCCCCGCACCTGCCGCCGGCCAATCCGCCTGCGCCGCAGAGCCCGCCGCCTCCGGCCGAACCGGGCTCTCCCGGTCCGGTGACCGCACCGAATCCCCCGGGTCCCGGTGGTTGATCGTGCCGACCTGGCAGCGGTGGCGCGCCAGCTCGGGCGCGAGCCGCGCGGGGTTATCGAAATCGCCTACCGTTGCCCGAATGGTGAGCCCGGGGTGGTGAAGACGGCACCGAAACTGCCCGACGGCACGCCTTTTCCGACGTTGTACTACCTGACCCATCCGGCGCTGACGGCGGCCGCCAGCCGGCTGGAGACGACGGGGTTGATGCGCGAGATGACCGAACGGCTGGGCCAGGACCCGGAGTTGGCGGCCGCCTACCGGCGCGCCCACGAGTCGTATCTGGCCGAACGGGACGCGATCGAATCGCTGGGCACCACCTTCTCCGGCGGCGGAATGCCCGACCGGGTCAAGTGCCTGCACGTGCTCATCGCCCATTCGCTGGCCAAGGGGCCCGGTGTGAACCCGTTCGGCGACGAGGCACTGGCGATCCTGGCCGGCGAGCCCGCGATGGCCGGCATCTTGGAGAACGGCCGATGGTGAACGGCAGGCTGGCCGGAATCGACTGCGGCACCAACTCGATTCGATTGCTGATCGCCGACGTCGACGGTGGGAGGCTGCGTGACGTGCACCGCGAGACGCGCATCGTGCGGCTGGGCCAGGGTGTCGACGCGACCGGTGAATTCGCGGCCGATGCGATAGCCCGCACCCGCGCGGCGCTCACCGACTACGCGTCGCTGCTGAAACGCCATGGGGCACAACGGGTGCGGATGGTAGCCACCTCCGCAGCTCGCGACGTCGCCAACCGCGACGCGTTCTTCGCGATGACCGCCGACGTGCTGGGCGCGGTGCTGCCCGGGGCGGTGGCGGAGGTGATCACCGGCGCCGAGGAGGCCTCGCTGTCGTTCCGCGGCGCCGTCGGCGAGTTAGACGCCGCGGCAGGGCCTTTCGTCGTCGTCGACCTGGGTGGCGGCTCCACCGAGATCGTCACCGGCGGCCATGCGGTGACGGCCAGCTACTCGGCCGACATCGGCTGCGTGCGGCTGACCGAACGGTGCCTGCATTCGGACCCCCCGACGCCCGAGGAAGTCGCGGCGGCGCGCCGGGTGGTGCGCGAGCGGCTCGAGGTGGCGCTCGGTGTGGTGCCCGTCGAGGGGGCGAAGACCTGGGTCGGGCTGGCCGGGACGATGACCACCCTGTCCGCGGTTGCCCACCACCTGACGACGTATGACTCTGCGGCCATCCATCTTTCGCGCGTCGCCGGTGACGACCTGCTGGCGGTGTGCGAACGGCTGATCGGCATGACGCGGGCCGAGCGCGCGGCGCTGCCGCCGATGCATGCGGGGCGCGCCGATGTGATCGCCGGGGGAGCCATCGTGGTCGAGGAGTTGGCCCGCGAGCTGCGCGCCCGGGCGGGCATCGACGAGCTGATCGTCAGCGAGCACGACATCCTGGACGGCATCGTGTTGTCCATCGCCGGGTAGGTCACATCCGACACACCGGCCCCTACAAAAGTGGACATGTCTTTTGCCCGCCTCGTAGCGACAACTCGGTCGGTGTCCTACCCGTGTGCGACCGTCCGGGGATGGGCTATTCACTCAAAGGAATCGAACTGCGCTACGTGCTGGCGATGCAGCTGGCGGTGCATGGCCCGGCGACCATCGCGGAATTGATCGAGGCGCTCACCTGGCACAGCTTCGGGGTGCGCGGCAGGCCATCGAAGGCGATCTCGGATGCCCTGCGCTGGGAGATCCAACGCGGCCGGGTGCGGCGCCTCGGGCGGGGCCGGTACGGGCCCGGGTACATGCCGCGCGGCACCGAACATCGGATCCATCAGCGCGTGCTGGCGCTGCGTGAGGAGGCCAAGTTGTCGCTGCGAGGCGGGCAATGAACTGACCTACCCGCGCGGAGGCCAGAGTGGCTGCAGTGAATCTGGCGCCCAGCCGGCCGCAAGACAAACGCCGCACGTCTCACGCCTCGAACCGATACCCCATCCCGGACTCGGTCAGCAGGTGCTTGGGATGCGAGGGGTCATCCTCGAGTTTGCGGCGCAGCTGCGCGAGATACACGCGCAGGTAATGGGTTTCGGTGGCATACGCCGGCCCCCACACCTCCTTGAGAAGCTCCTCGCGGCCGACCAACTTGCCGCGGTTGCGGACGAGGACTTCGAGCATCCCCCACTCGGTCGGGGTGAGGTGAATCTCGCTGCCGTTCTTGGTTACCTTCTTGGCGGCCAGGTCGACGGTGAACGATTCGGTCTCGATGACCGGTTGTTCGAGTTCGGAGGCCGCGGTGTTGCGCCGGACCGCAGCGCGCAGCCGCGCCAGGAACTCGTCCATGCCAAAGGGTTTCGTGACGTAGTCATCGGCCCCGGCGTCCAGCGCCTCGACCTTGTCCGACGAATCGGTGCGCGCCGACAACACGATGACCGGCGCGGTGAGCCAGCCGCGCAGACCCGCCAGCACGTCGATCCCGGAGATGTCGGGCAGGCCGAGGTCGAGGATCACCACGTCGGGCTTGTGTTCGGCGGCGGCCCGCAATGCCCCGGTGCCGCTGGACGCGGTGATCACCTCATAACCCCGCACGGACAGGTTGATGCGCAGTGCGCGCAGGATCTGCGGCTCGTCGTCGATCACCAAAACGCGAGTCACAGCGCGCCCATGTGGTGCGGCGCAGCCAAATCCACGATCACGGTCAGGCCGCCTCCCGGGGTGTCGGTGGCCGTAATTGTCCCGCCCATCGCTTCGACGAAGCCCCGCGCCACCGACATCCCCAGGCCCACGCCGGTGGTGTTGTCGTGATCACCGAGCCGCTGAAACGCTGCGAACATCTGCTCCTCGGCCCCGTGCGGGATTCCGGGACCTTCGTCGATGACGTTGATCAGCACGCGATCGCCCACCCGTCCGGCGTTGACCCGCACCACACAGTTGGGCGCGTAACGCAGCGCGTTGTCGATCAGATTGGCGAGCACCCGTTCTAGCAGCCCCGCATCGGCCATCACCATCGCATCGGCGACGTCGACCTTGACCCGGTCGATCGCGGACCGGAAGAAACCGGTGGCGCCCGCCCCGATGCTGACCAGGGCCCGCTGCACGGTCTCCTCCAAATACACGACGTGCAGGTCCGGGTGGATGACCCCGGCAGCCAAACGCGATGAGTCAAGCAGGTTTCCGACCAGCGCGGTCAGCTGGTCGATCGATTCCTCGATGGTGGCCAGCAATTCGGCGGTGTCGGTGGGGGAGAAGGCGACGTCTTCGGCGCGCAGGCTCGAGACCGCGACCTTGGCCGCCGCCAGAGGGGTCCGCAGGTCGTGGCTGACCGCCGACAGCAGGGAACGCCGCAGTTCGTCGGCCCGCACGATCGCCTCGGCGCGGCTGGCTTCCTCGGCGAGCTCGCGTTGCCTGATCAAACCCGCGGCCTGCCTGGCCACCGCGCCGAGCACCCGCCGGTCGCGCGCGGAAAGCTTCCTGCCGGCCAGCAGCATCCAGAACTCGTCGTCACCGACCTCGATCGCGCTGTCGGCGGAATCGATTGTCACACAGGGATCGCGGCCCACACACGCCACCACCTCACTCTTCTTGCCGCCGGCGCGCGCTTGGTCGTCGGGCTCGCGCAGCATGCTGACGGTCCGCTGTGCGTAGGTCTCACGGACTCGCTCGAGCAGCGTTTCCAGATCGGCGCCGCGCAGCACCGAACCGGCGAACAGGGTCAGCAGCTCGGCCTCCTGCGAGGCGCGCCGCGCTTCCCGGGTACGTTTGGCGGCGAAGTCGACCAGCACCGCGACGGCGACCGCGATGAGCAGCAGCACCAATTCGGTGATGGCGCTGTTGGGTTCGGCGATGGTGAAGCTGTGCCGCGGGGCGATCAGGAAATAATTCAGCAGCAACCCGGACAGCACGGCCGAAAGCACCGCGGGCGCAATGCCCCCCAACAGCCCGACCAGCAGCACGCCGACGAAGAACAGGGCGCTCTCGCCGCCGGTGTCCAGATACGGGTCCAGCGTCGTCACCGTGATCGCGCAGATGACCGACGGCACGATCAAGGCCGCCAGCCATGACGCCACCCGGCGCTCCCGGGGCGCCAGCGAGGACGCGCGGAATCCGCGCTTGGATTCCTCGTGGGTGACCAGGTGCACGTCGATCTTTCCCGACAGCTCGACGATCCGCGGGCCGATGCCCTCCTCGAACAGCCGCGCCCAGCGCGACCGCCGCGAGGTGCCGATCACCAGCTGTGTGGCGTTCATCTCGCGGGCGAATTCCAGTAGCGCCGTGGGTACCTCGTCGCCGACCACGGTGTGCATCGACGCGTCCAGGCTGCTGGCCAGTTCCCGGATCTTGGCCATCCGCGACTCCGACAACCCGGCCAGCCCGTCGCCGCGGATGACGTGCACCACCATCAGCTCGGCGGTCGACTTCGAGGCGATCCGGGATGCCCGTCGTACCAGCGTTTCGGACTCGGGGCCACCGGTGACCGCGACGACGACCCGTTCGCGGGCCTCCCACATGTCGGTGATCTTGTTCTCGGCCCGGTATTTGGCCAGGGCCGTGTCGACCTGGTCGGCCAGCCACAGCAGCGCCAATTCCCTTAGCGCGGTGAGGTTTCCACGGCGAAAGTAGTTCGACAGCGCGGCGTCGATGCGATCGGGCGCGTAGACATTGCCGTGAGACAGCCTGCGCCGCAACGCCTCCGGCGTGATGTCGATGAGCTCGACCTGCGACGCCTGGCGCACGATGAAGTCCGGTATGGTCTCCTTCTGCTCGATGCCGGTGATCTGCGCGACGACGTCGTTGAGGCTTTCCAGGTGCTGGACGTTGACGGTGGAGATCACGGTGATGCCGGCGTCGAGCAGTTCCTCGACGTCCTGCCACCGCTTGGGGTTCTTGCTGCCCGGCGTATTGGTGTGCGCAAGCTCGTCGACCAGCACGACCTGGGGGTGTCGCGCCAACACGGCCGGCACGTCGAGTTCGGGGAAGCTGCCGCCGCGATATTCGACATGGCGCGGCGGGATCACCTCGATGCCCTCAAGCAGCTCAGCGGTTTTCGAGCGCCCGTGGGTTTCCACCACGCCCGCCACCAGATCGGTGCCGCGTTCCAGCCGCCGATGCGCTTCGCCCAACATCGAGTACGTCTTACCCACGCCCGGAGCCGCACCGAGGTAGATGCGTAGCTCCCCGCGCTTGGGATGGTGGTCGCGGAGGCTGACGTCACTCACGTCAACCATCATCCCCCTCGCCGCTAGCTCGTGACCGGATACCGGCGGTCGAGTTGCAGATTAAGTTGCAGCACATTGACGCACGGTTCGCCGAAGAACCCGAGTCCGCGCCCGCTCTGGTTCCGCGCGACCACTGCACGGATCTGATCTGCGCTGACGTGGCGGACTTTGGCCACCCGTGCCACCTGAATCTCGGCGTAGGCGGGAGAGATGTTCGGGTCCAGGCCGCTGCCGCTGGCGGTCACCGCGTCGGCCGGCACCGCCGGGACGGCCGGGGCGGCGCCGCGGATCGGCACGATCTGGCCGATCGAATAGTCTTCGCCGTATTTGGCGCATTCGACACGCACACCCTGGTAGACGGTGAGGAAAGGGGCGGCTGTCGATCCGCACGGCTCGTTCACGCTGACCACCCGGGTCGGACGGATGACGCTGCCGCGCGTGTCCCGCGGGCCGATCACCGACAGCACCGCACCCACGCCGCCGCCCGTGCAGAACGGTCGCGACCCGTCGACCCCCTCCAGCCTGCCGACCGCGGCGCTGCGCGCGCACACCGTCGTCAACAGGCTCGGTTTGAAGCCCGCATCCGACGCCGACTTTCCGGCCGCCAGTTGGGCCGGGTCGGCGGGCGTGTCGACGATGCTTTCCGGGCCCAGGTTGCTGCCGCCCGACGACGTCGGGTCATACCCGATGCCGGCGGCCGACGGGCGACTCTGGAAGTACTGCGGCAGCGCGTTGCCGCTGGAATCGGTGAACGATTGGCCGATCAGTCTGCTGCCCACCGGCTTTCCGTTGGCGGTCAGAATCGACCCTTCGGCCTGGTCGCGCAGCCCGGGAAATTGCGCGATGACCCAGATGAACAGGGGATAGGCCAGGCCGGTGATCGCGGTCAGTACGAGCAGCGTGCGCAGTGCCGCCCAGTGCAGGCGGACGAAGTTCGAGAACGTCATGTCAGGACATCCCTGGGATGAATTGGACGATCAGGTCGATCGCCTTGATTCCGATGAACGGGGCGACGATGCCGCCGAGGCCATAGACATAGAGGTTGCGGCTCAACAACTTTGACGCGCTGCTCGGCGTGTACCGCACGCCGCGCAGCGACAGCGGGATCAGCAGCACGATGATGATCGCGTTGAATATGACCGCGGACAGGATGGCCGATTGCGGGCTGTGCAGCCGCATCACGTTGAGCAGATCCAGGCCGGGAAACAGTGCGACGAACATCGCCGGGATGATCGCGAAGTACTTCGCGATGTCGTTGGCGATCGAGAAGGTGGTCAGCGCGCCCCGGGTGATCAGCAGCTGCTTGCCGATCTCGACGATCTCGATGAGTTTGGTGGGATCGGAGTCCAGGTCCACCATGTTGCCGGCCTCTTTGGCGGCCGACGTGCCGGTGTTCATCGCCACCCCCACGTCGGCCTGAGCCAGTGCGGGTGCGTCGTTGGTGCCGTCGCCCGTCATCGCGACCAGCTTGCCGCCCTCCTGCTCGCGCTTGATCAGGTCGAGCTTGTCCTCGGGCGTGGCCTCGGCCAGGAAGTCGTCCACGCCCGCTTCGTCGGCGATTGCCTTGGCCGTCAACGGGTTATCGCCGGTGATCATCACCGTCCGGATGCCCATCTTGCGCATCTCGTCGAACCGCTCGCGCATGCCCTGCTTGACGACGTCCTTGAGGTGGATGACCCCCAGCACTCTCGCCTCGCCGCCCCGACATTCGCCGACGACCAGCGGGGTGCCGCCCCCGGCGGAGATGCCGTCGACGACCTGACCGAGCTGCGGGGGGACCTTGCCGCCTTGGGCGCGGGCCCATTCCGCGACCGAGCTCGCCGCGCCCTTGCGCAGCAGGTGACCGTCGAGGTCGACGCCCGACATCCGGGTGGAGGCCGAGAACGTCACCCATTGGGCCTGGGACAGCTCACCCGGTGTGCGCGCACGCAGCCCGAAGTGCTGCTTGGCGAACACGACAACCGAACGGCCCTCGGGTGTTTCGTCGGCCAGGCTGGACAGCTGGGCGGCGTCGGCCAGCTGCTCGGCGGAGATGCCGTCGAGCGGGATGAAGGCCGCGGCCTGCCGGTTGCCCAGCGTGATGGTGCCCGTCTTGTCCAGCAGCAGGGTGTTGACGTCGCCGGCGGCCTCCACCGCCCGCCCGGACATGGCGAGCACGTTGCGCTGCACCAGCCGGTCCATGCCGGCGATGCCGATGGCCGACAGCAGCGCACCGATCGTCGTCGGGATCAGGCACACCAGCAACGACACCATCACGATGCCGGTGACACCGCTTGCGTCCAGCGCCTGGCCATCCGGGACGCCCGGGTTGTTTGCCTTGGCGTAGATCGCCAACGGCTGCAGGGTCGCGACGGCGAACACGAAGATGATCGTCAACGCGGCCAGCAGGATGTTCAACGCGATCTCGTTCGGGGTCTTCTGCCGGTTGGCGCCCTCGACGAGCGCGATCATCCGGTCGATGAAGCTCTCCCCGGGCTTCTGGGTGATCCGCACGACGATGCGGTCGCTGAGCACGGTGGTGCCGCCGGTGACCGCCGACCGGTCGCCGCCGGACTCGCGGATCACCGGGGCCGATTCGCCGGTGATGGCCGATTCGTCCACCGACGCAATGCCTTCCACCACGTCGCCGTCGCCGGGGATCACCTGTCCCGCCTCGACCACCACGACGTCGCCCTGCTGCAACTGCGGCGCGGCGACCGCTTCCTCGACCGCGGCCGCGCCGGGCGCCCACTCCTTGAGGCGGCGCGCCAAGGTCTGGGTCTTGGCGCGGCGCAACGTCTCGGCCTGGGCCTTGCCGCGGCCTTCGGCCACCGCCTCGGCGAGATTGGCGAACAACACCGTGAGCCACAGCCAGATCACGGTCAGCAAGGCGAACCACGTCGGGTCGATGATCGCCAGCGCGGTGCTCCAGGCGGCGCCGATTTCGACGATCAGCATCACCGGGTTGCGCCACAGGCTGCGCGGGTCGAGCTTGCGCAGCGCATCCGGGGCGGACTTCCACAGCATCTTCGGGTCGAGCAGCCCGCCCTGCACCCGCTTCCTGCCGGTGGGCGGCGTCGGCTGGGTCTGCTGCTCGGCGGGGTGGATCGCGGTCGCGGTCATCAGTGGATTCCTTCGGCGAGAGGCCCGAGCGCGAGCATGGGCAGGAACGTCAGGGCAACGACAATCAACGTGACGCCGGCGACCATGCCCACGAATTGGGGTCGGTGGGTGGGCAGGGTGCCCGCGGAATCCGGTGTGCTGCCCTGCCTGGCCAGCGACCCCGCCAACGCCAGAACGAGCACGATGGGCAGAAACCGGCCGAACGCCATGGCCAGGCCGAGAGCCGTGTTGTACCAGTCGGTGTTGGCGCTCAGGCCCGCGAAGGCCGACCCGTTGTTGTTGGCCGCCGAGGTGAACGCGTAGAGGACCTCCGAAAGCCCGTGCGGTCCGCCGTTGAGCATGCCGGCCCGTTCGCCCGGCAGCGCCATCGCGATCGCGGTGCCGGTCAGCACGATCAACGGGGTGACCAGGAAATAGCTTGCGGCGAGCTTGATCTCGCGCGGGTTGATCTTCTTGCCGAGGTACTCCGGCGTGCGCCCGACCATCAGGCCGGCCACGAAGACGGTGATCACCGCCAGCACGAGGATGCCGTACAGGCCCGACCCGGTGCCGCCGGGGGCGACCTCGCCCAACTGCATGTTGAACATCGCGATCATGCCGCCGAGGCTGGTCAGCGAGTCATGGGTGGAGTCGACCGCGCCGGTGGAGGTCAGCGTGGTCGCGGCGGCGAACACCCCGGAATCAGTGACGCCGAAGCGCTGCTCGACCCCCTCCATCGCCGCGCCGACCGACGTCGGCACCGTGCCGTGGTGTTGCGCCTGGAACCACAGCATGAACGCCGTGCTGGTGGTGTAGAGCGTCGCCATCACGGCCGCAATCGCGAAGCCCTGCTTGGTGTTACCCACCATGCGCCCGAAGGTGCGTGGCAGCGAGAAGCCGATCACCAGGATCAGGAAGATCTCCAGCCAGTTGGTCCACACCGTCGGGTTCTCGAACGGGTGCGCGGAGTTCGCGTTGTAGAAGCCGCCGCCGTTGGTGCCGAGCTCCTTGATGACCTCCTGGCTGGCCACCGGGCCGCCGGTGATGGTCTGCTGGGTGCCGTTGAGGGTCGTGACCACCTGGTCGTGCAGGTGGAAGTTCTGGATCGCCCCCCCGGCCACCAGCAGAATCGCGCTGAGGACGGCGATGGGCAGCAGGATGCGCAGCGTTCCGCGGACCAGGTCCACCCAGAAATTGCCCAGCTCACCGGTGCGTCGGCGGGCGAACCCGCGCACCAGCGCGACGGCCACCGCCATCCCGACGGCGGCCGACACGAAGTTCTGCACCGCCAGGCCGGCCATCTGCACCAGGTGGCCCTGGGTGGTTTCACCGGAGTAGCCCTGCCAGTTGGTGTTGGTGACGAAGCTGACCGCGGTGTTCCACGCCAGCGAGGGCGTCATCTTCGTGGCGGGATCGTGCAGATGCAGCGGCAACTTGTCCTGCACGAGCTGGAATCCGAACAGGAACAGGACGCTGACCGACGAGAACGCCAGCACGCTGCGCGCATAGGCGCCCCACGTCTGCTCGGAGCGGGCGTCGACGCCGATCACTCGGTAGATCAGCCGTTCGACGTGGAGGTCTTTTTCCGACGTGTACACGCGAAACATGTAGTCGCCGAAGGGCACATGCACCACCACCACCGCCGCCACGAGTACGACGAAGAACAGGACCCCGGCCGTTGTCGTGTTCACTTAGAACCTTTCCGGGAACAGCAGCGCGACCCCGAGGTAGAGCGCAACGAGGATCGAAAGCACCAGGCCGACCGCGTTTTGGTAGTTCACAGTCGCTCGACCAACTTCTGGGCCACGCCGAGTGCGGCGAACACCGCCACAGTCAGCACGACATACACCACCGCGCCCATCTCTTCTCCGTCCCGTGCCTGCATACGAAAGGACCTCGACGAGCCAGCCACCGCGCGCCGGCCAAGTCAGCTCGAAACTAATTGGGGTACGCGGGCAACGGGCTTTGGGTTGACGCTTTCCTAACAGCGCCGCAGCGGCTCTTTACGTTTCCTTTACGGCCCGCCGACCCGGTAAATGCGCAGACAAAGTGCGAGGAGGGGCCGGCTGAATTACCGGCTCGACGCGGGGTGGGCCGGATCGTCCACCAGCGGCAGCCGCACCCGGAAAACCGTGCGGCCCTCGGTGGATTCGGCCGTGACCGAACCATGATGGGCCTTGACGATCGAACTGACGATGGCCAGGCCCAAACCGTTGCCCGAGCCGTTGGATCTCGACTTGTCGGCCCGGACGAACCGCTCGAACAACCTGGGCAGCAGGTCCTCGTCGATGCCCGGGCCGTCGTCGGCGACGGTTATTTCCGCATACGCTGCGGGACCGTCACGGCGACAGGTGATTCCGGTCGTCACCGTCACCCCGGGCGGGGTATGCACGCGGGCGTTGCTGAGCAGGTTGCTGACCAGCTGATGCAACCGGGCGTGATCGCCGCGCACCCACACCGGCCCGTCGGGCAGTTCCTTGACCCAGTGGTGCGTCAACGCGGCCACCCGCGCGTCGTTGACCGCATTGCTGACCACCTCGGCCAGGTCGACGTCCTCGGATTGCAGGTCTTGGCCTTCGCCCAGCCGGGACAGCAGGAGCAATTCGTCGACGAGTAAGGCCATCCGCCGTGCCTCGGACTCGATGCGGGCCAACGCGTATTCCGTGGTGGGCGGCAGCGCCGAGCTGTCCTGCCGGGTGAGTTCGGCATAGCCCTGAATGGCGGCCAGCGGTGTGCGCAATTCGTGGCTGGCGTCGGTGATGAACTGGCGCATCCGCAGATCGGACTCGACCCGGTGCGCCAGCGCGCTGTCGACGTTGTCCAACAAGCGATTCAACGTGTGCCCGACGATCCCGACCTCGTTTTGCGGGTTGGTGTCCTGCGGGGGGACTCGGACGCTGATCCGGTGGTCGTCGCCGGTGAGCGGCATGGCGGCGACGTCGGCGGCGATCGACGCCAGCCGGCGCAGCGGGCGCAGCGTGTAGCCCACCACCCACACGGTGAGCCCGGCGGTGATCACCAACGCGGTCGCGGTGAGCACGGTGGTGGTGAGCTGTTTGCGCGCGATGATGCGGTCGGCGAGGTTCTGCGACACCCCGACGATCAGGACGTCGGACCCGACGACGGTGCTGTCGACGCGATGCGGCCCGAGCCGGCCGAGGATCTCGGTGCGCGGCGGTCCATCGCCCCACGATTGCGCTTGCAGATCCCGGACGACGTCGGGCGGCGCGGGCCTCGGTTCATCCTCGGAGAACACCGCCGACCCGATCACGGTGCCGTTGTGCAGCACGGCGATGAGGTTGCCCGGCGTCTCCCCGGTGAACTCCAGCATCGCCTGGTCGATCGGCGGGGTGCCGGGATGCGACGAAACATGTTCGCCGTGCTGGTATTTCGTGTACTGATGGCTGAACGCGTCCAGGGACTCGGCGACGTCGGCATCGCTCATGATGTTGACATAGCCGCGCAGGCTCAGCACCGAGACGATGCCGACCGTCACCAGCACCACGCTGACCACAGCCAGCACACCGAGCAACAACTGGCGGCGCAGCGAGTGGGGAAACCACCGGGAAAAATCCCCGGAGGCGGTGCCCCGGACTCGGGTCATTCCGCCGGCCGCAGCATGTACCCCACCCCGCGCACGGTATGAATCATCGGTTCGCGCCCGGAGTCGATCTTCTTTCGCAGGTACGAGATGTACAGATCGACGATGCTGGTGCGCCCGGCGAAGTCGTAATTCCAGACGCGGTCCAGGATCTCGGTGCGGCTCAGCGCGCGACGGGGATTGCGCATGAGGAAGCGCAGCAGTTCGAACTCGGTGGAGGACAGCGATATCTTGTCGCCGGCCCGGGTGACCTCCCGGCTCGCGCTGTCGATCTTGAGGTCGCCGACCTTGAGGGTTTCGGCGGTCGGCGTGGGTTGCTGGCCGGACCGGCGAAGCAGCCCGCGCAGCCGGGCGACCAGTTCCTCGAGGCTGAACGGCTTGGTCATGTAGTCGTCGGCGCCCGCGGTCAGACCGGTGACCCGGTCCATCACCGAGTCCCGCGCGGTGAGGAAGAGGGTGGGAGTGTAAGCGTCGGACTGGCGGACGCGTTCCAGGATCCGCAACCCGTCGACGTCGGGAAGCATGATGTCGAGGACGAGGACGTCGGGGCTGACCCGGTCGAACTTGGCCATGGCCTCGCGCCCGTTGTGGGCGATGTCGACCACCCAGCCCTCGTAGTGCAGCGCCATCTTGACCAGATTGGTCAGCGCCGGCTCGTCGTCGACCAGCAAAACCCTGATGGGGGATCCGTCGGCGCGGGAGATCCTGGGCAGCTGGCCCAGGATGGCCTGGCGTGGGCGCTGCGAACTGGAGTATTCCGACATCACGGTCATGTTCCTACATTGTGGCAAGGCACATACAGGATTGTCACGGAGTTCATAGAGTTCTCAAATGTGGCAAACCCTCGTCGGCCACGGCGGGAGGCCGTTCTCCCACCCCGGTCCGGTGCGAACCCGGCGCGGCGCCGCGCCGGATCGGGTTGCGGCCCTTGCCGATTCCGGATTACTCGGCGGCCGGATCGCCGAGTTCGTCAGTGCCGTTGCGGCACGGGTGGATTGGGCTACCCGCATACGAGAACCGGGGCCGCGCACCAGATCGGTGCGCGGCCCCGGCGTCGAGAGAAGGCGTCAGGCCCAGCTGGACCCGACGGCGCTGTCGGTGCTGGCCATGTTGCTGCCCGCGGACTGGACCTTCTGTCCGTGGGAGTTGGCCTGCTCGTAGATGACCTGGAAGTTGCGACCCAACTGGGTGATGAACTCCTGGCATGCCACCGAACCCGCACCGCCCCAGAAGTCGCCGGCAGCAAGCACATCACGAACGATGGCCTGGTGCTCGGCCTCCAAGGACGCGGCCTGGGC
>NZ_QMEU01000041.1 GCF_003284975.1 Mycobacterium colombiense | reverse complement strand
CCGACGCCGCCGAAGAAGAGGCGGTGGCGCTGCCACAGGACGAGGCGACGAAGACGCGCCGGCACCGGGTCAAGGTCACCGAACTCGGCCGCGGGTACGAATACATGGATCTCGAGCCGTCGACGGCCTCCGACCGGCCCGCGCCGGCGATGGGGTTCGCCGGAACCATCGCCACCAGGGCGGCCACCGGACCGGCCGGATTGAACGCGCTGGCAGTCGGCGAGCCCGACGACAGGCCGCGCATGCCGTTGCTGCCGGGCACCTGGGGCTCCGATCCGACAGCGTCGAAACCTTAAGGAGTACCGGCCTTTTGGCTCGCACCGAGCGCTGCGGCCCGACCCACAGCATCGCCCCATGCGATCGGCAGGCGCGAAAAGCACGAGGCGGTAACCTAGCCCGCATGCAAAGTTCGTCGGTTGTCGGCCTGCTACGGGAGCGCGCCGGCCTGCAACCCGACGACTTGGCGTTCCGGTACACCGATTACGAGCAGGACTGGGCGGGCGTCACCGAGACCCTGACGTGGGCACAGCTGTATCGGCGGACCCTGACCGTGGCGCACGAGGTGAGGCGGCACGCCGGTACCGGGGACCGCGCCGTCATCCTGGCCCCCCAGGGCCTGTCCTACATCGTCGCGTTCCTGGGCGCGATACAGGCCGGGCTGATCGCGGTCCCGCTCTCGGTGCCGCAGCCGGGCTCCCACGACCAGCGCGTCGCCGCCGTCCTGGCCGACACCACGCCGACCGTCGTCCTCACCACGGCCGCGGCCGCCGCGGCCGTCGACGAGTGTCTGCACCGCACGGACTCGGCCACCGCAGACCCCGCCCCGACGGTCATCGCCGTCGATGCGCTGGGTCCGGACTTATCGCCGTCGACGGGCATCCGGATCAGCGGCGACCCGAGCATCGCATACCTGCAATACACGTCGGGCTCCACGCGGGTTCCGGCCGGGGTGATGGTGTCGCACCGCAATCTTGCGGTGAATTTCCAGCAGCTGATGGCCGCGTACTTCCCCGACTTCAACGGGGTGGCCCCACGCGACACCGTGTGCGTGTCCTGGCTGCCGTTCTACCACGACATGGGTTTGATGCAGGGCGTCATCGCGCCCATCCTCGGCGGCTACCTGGGCGACTTGACGAGCCCGGTCGCGTTCTTGCAACGCCCGGCGCGCTGGATTCACGCGATGTCGCAACCTAATCCGGTCTTCTCGGCCGCCCCCAACTTCGCCTTCGAGCTCGCGGTCCACAAGACCACCGAGGCGGACCTGGCCGGAGTCGACCTGGGCAACGTCATCAGCATCGTCAGCGGCGCCGAGCGGATCCATCCCGCCACGCTCGACCGATTCTGCAAACGGTTCACCCCGTACAACTTTCGCGAAGAAATGATGCAGCCGTCCTACGGCCTGGCCGAAGCGACCGTCTATGTGGCCAGCCGTGCCAGGCCCGGCGGCCCGCGCGTCGTCCACTTCGAACCGGAGCGGCTGTCGGAGGGCAGCGCGCAGCCGTGCTCGCCGGAAACCGGGTCACCGCTGCTCAGCTACGGCACGCCGGCGTCGCCGTCGGTGCGGATCGTCGACCCCGACACCTGCACCGGCTGCGCGACCGGAACGGTCGGCGAAATCTGGGTCAACGGTGGCAATGTCGCCGACGGCTACTGGCGCAAGCCGCAGGAAACCCGGCGCACCTTCGGCGGCGTCCTGGCCGACCCGCCGCCCGGCACCCCCGAGGGCCCGTGGCTGCGCACCGGCGACCTCGGCTTCGTCTGCGACGACGAACTGTTCATCGTGGGCCGGATGAAAGACCTGCTGATCGTCTACGGCCGCAACCACTACCCCGAGGACATCGAGTCGACGGTGCAACGGATCACCGGCGGCCGGGTCGCGGCGATCGCGGTGCCGGTCGACGAGACCGAAAAGCTGGTCACCATCATCGAATTCAGCAAGCGCGGCGAATCCGACGAGGACGTGCGCCACCGGCTCGACGTCGTCAAGAACGACGTCACCGCGGCGATATCGAACTCACATGGGCTCAACGTCGCCGACCTGGTGCTGGTGGAACCGGGATCGATTCCCACCACGACGAGCGGCAAGATCCGGCGGGCCGCGTGCGTCGAGCAGTACCGTCGCCTACGGTTCGCCCGGTTGGACGCCTAGCCCTACTGGCTGTTGGCGGTCTGGGCTTCCTCGAGGAAGTGACCCACCACATCGGGGCCGTTGGAGTGCAACTTGATGGACAGCTCGAGCAGCCTGTCCTTGACCTGCTTGGGCAGCAACTCGATCGAGCGGGTGGTGGCCGAGTCGTATTTCGCCCCCGGAAAGCGCTGCAAGAGAACATCTTTCTGCTCTTCGGTGGTGTAGATTTCGAGCAGCTTCATGCCGGCGAACGCCTCGATGGCCCGGTCGGCCATTCCGGCATTCGCCAGGGCTGCCAACCGTTCCTCGTTGATCCAGACGTTGACCTTGATCTTCTTCTCGGCGGTGCTCATGAGTTCTCCAATTGGTTCAGCGTGAAGACCGGCAGTCTGTCTTTGAGGTACTCCTCGGTGACGAACGGCGAACCCTGGCCGTACTTGGCTGCGCTGTCCATCACGACTTCGAAGACCTCGTGCCGCATCACCTTCTGGGTCGGCTTGACCTCGTCGGTCAGGATGCTTCGAATCAGGCTGCCGCTGAAGCTTTGGGACTGATCGTCATGACCGCACAGAGCCGAATTGGTGACCTCCTGGCACACCGGGCAGTACCAGTTCTCCCGCAGGAACACCGGTTTGATCCCCAGCTTGCTGCGATATTGCTTGAGGATGTTCTGGGAATCGTAGGGGTGGTAGAAATCGCCCACGCCCGCATGGTCGCGCCCGAACATGTGATGCGTGCAGCCCAGGTTCGTCCGCAGGATCGCGTGAAAAATGGCCTCCCGCGGCCCCGCGTAGCGCATGTCCCACAGCGTGAACGACACCAGGTGGACTTCCTCGCGGAAATATCCGCTGGTCCGCAACTCGTTCTGCGCCAACAGGATTGCTTCGTCGATGTAATCCCCGACCCGCTTCTGGCCGATGATCGCGTTGACCAGCACGCCCGTGTTCAAGCTGTCGACGGGCTGGTCCTCATTGGCCGCCAGCCACGCCTGCTTCATCAACGCCTCGTGGCCGGTGTGCGGAACGTTTCGGGTCTGATGGGCGACGGCGCGCTTCCAGTCCTTTTTCGCCAGCGCGTCCTTGTGCTGCCGCGGTGTGAGCCAGAACCTCTTGAATGGCTCGTTGAACACCGGCTCGTTGATGAGCGTGATGTCGCCGCCGATGAAACGATCCGCATAGGCCAACGTCTTCTTGACGCCCGGATGCCGGGAATCGGTAGTGCCATAAGTCTTTTCGGCCATGCGCTGCAAGTCGTACTCGTAGATCTCGGAGACCTCGAACAGCGCCATCGGGGCGTCGAGATATTCGAGGACGACGCTTTCGCCCTCCTTGACCCCGAACTTCTCGACGTCTTCCGCGGACAGATCGAACACGATCGGGATGCTCCACAGCGTGCCGTCGGGCAGCCGGAAGTCGTCCAGCGTGCCATCCACTTCGCGCCGGCCCATGAACCCCGTGAGCGGGGTGAAGAAGCCGTAGGACAGGCTGATCACCTCGTGCGCGGTGGCCTTCGAGATCGGGATGCGCGGCAACCCGTCGATCCGGCTCGCCGCATTCTCGGTGGACACTCGTTCGACGATCGGCTTGCCGTTATGACCTTGGTAGCTCATATAACTGACCTCGTTTCGCGTAAACAGCGGTTTGCCCGTGCGGTGGACGGCTCCCGACGCCGCCGTCGCCGACCCGTCCGCTAGGCGTCCTGGATCGCTCCCGCGATGACGCCCACCCGCTCGAGATGGGCGATCACTTCCTCGGCCAGCGTGTCCGCGTCCTTGTTGCCGCCTTCGAGGCGCAACTCGGGCTGTGCCGGCGCCTCGTACGGGTCGTCGATCCCGGTGAACCCCTTGATCTCGCCGGCCCGGGCTTTCTTGTACAGGCCTTTGGGATCGCGCTGCTCGCAAATCTCGATCGGGGTGTCGATGAAGATCTCGTGGAAATCGCCGTCGTTCAGGGTGGCCCGAATGGCGTCGCGATCGCGCACGTAGGGGCTGATGAAGGCCGTCAAGGCGATCACGCCGGACTCGCAGAACAGCTTCGCGACCGCGCCGATGCGGCGGATGTTCTCCTCGCGGTCCTGGGCGGAAAAACCGAGGCCGAACCGCTTCGCGAACTCCGATCCGTGCCGCTCTTCGAGAAGTTCCGGGCCGGCGTTGAGCCCGTAGCGGACGTTGTCCCCGTCCAGCAGAAAGCTGCGGATGCCCCGCTCGTAGAGCTTCTGCTCGACGACGTTGGCCACGGTGCTCTTGCCGCTGCCGCTGAGCCCGGTGAACCAGATGACGCAGCCTTTGTGCCCGTTGAGGCTCTCGCGCTCGGCGCGGCTTATCTGATGCTCATGCCACGTGATGTTGTTGGCCATTCCCAGCTCCTGTTCACAACGTTTCGCCCCGCGCATGGACGCGTGCGCACGGATTCTCGCCCGCCGCATCGATCCTGGCCACACGCCGTCACCATATTGTTTATCAATCAATCCGGATCAGAACCAGTCCACAACTAAAGATGGTCAACTTAGGAGACTTTGTCGCTGTGCTGGGGCGATCCGGCAAGCACCGCCGCATCGCGCCCGTTCGACCGGCCCGGCAGGCGATCGCGGCGGCCCGATGGGGCGCGGCGGAAGGATAAAGACCGGCGAAATTTTATTTACCCTTCCGCCCGCAACGCGTGGGCGGGTCAGTGCGCTGACGGCGCGGCTTCCAGATCGGCCAGCTCGTCGCACAAATGCTCGGCCAGATCGCGGACGGTGGTGATCTTCGTCGGACTGATGCGCACACCCGTTTCGGCTTCGATGCGGGTCCGCAGCTCCAAGTTGCCCAGCGAGTCCAGACCGTAGTCGGACAGCGGCCGGTCCGGATCGATGGTGCGCCGCAGCAGCAGGCTGATCTGGCCGGACACCAACCGCCGAATGGCCGACGGCCACTCCTCGCGCGGCAACGTCCGCAACTCCGCGAGGAACTTGCCGGTGTCCGGTTTGCCGTCCGTCGAGCCGAACGCCTCGGCGAAGCTGCTGCGTTGCGCGAAGGAGGCCAGCCAGGGCGTCCCCATGATCGGCGCGTAGCCCGAGTAGGGGCGGTCGTGGCGCAGCAGCGTTTCGAAGGCGCGGAACCCCTCGGCCGGCGCGATCGCGATGCCGGCGTCCTGCGCCAGCGCCGTCGCGCGGCCCACCTCCGACCACGCCCCCCACGCGATCGAGGTGGCCGGCAGACCGCGGGCCCGGCGCCAGTGGGCGAATGCGTCCAGCCAGCTGTTGGCCGCGGCGTAGGCGCCCTGCCCCGGCGAGCCCACCAGCGCGGCGGCCGACGAAAACGCGCAGAACCAGTCCAGTGGCCGCCCGGTGTCGTCCTCCCGCAGGGCTTGATGCAGGTTCCACGCGCCGTAAACCTTTGGCGCCCAACACCGATCGACGAGCTCGTCGGTGACATTCGCCAAAGTGGCGTCCTGCACCACCGCCGCCGCGTGCAGCACGCCCCGAACCGGCAGTCCGGTGGCCGTGGCACACGCCACCAGCCGCTCGGCCGTCTGCGGCTCGGCGATGTCACCGCACTCCACCGCGATGTCGGCCCCCGCGGCGCGCAGACGCTCGATCGCTTCGCGCGCCCGCTCGTCGGGTTGCGAGCGCGAGTTGAGCACGATCCGCCCGCAACCCGCGTCGCGAGCGGCCATCTGGCCGGCCAGGAACAGGCCCAGTCCCCCGATGCCGCCGGTGATGATGTAGGCGCCGTCGGACCGGAACGGCCGCACCGTTTCCGGCGGCACGACGGCCACACTGCTTCCCGCCCGCGACACGTCCAGCACCACCTTGCCGGTATGCCCGGCGGCGGCGACCAGGCGCACCGCGGCGGCGGCGTCGCGAATCGGATAGTGCGTGGTGCTCGGCATCGGCAGTTCGCCGGCGGCGGTGCGCTGGTACACGGTGGTCAACAACCGCCCAATCGTGTGCGGGTGACTGAAAGTCAGCAGCGCGAGGTCGACGGCGAACAACGACAGGTTGCGGCGAAACGGGAACAGCCCCAGGTGGGTATCGCCGTAGATGTCACGCTTGCCCAGCTCGATGAAGCGCCCACCCAAGGCCAGCAGTTCGATTCCCGCGCGTTGCGCGGCACCGGGCAGCGAGTTGAGCACCACGTCGACGCCGTATCCCTGCGTGTCCGTGCGGATCTGGTCGGCGAATTCCGTGCTGCGCGAGTCGTAGACGTGCTCGATACCCATGTTCTGCAACAGTTTCCGGCGCTGCGGGCTGCCCGCGGTCGCGAAGATCTCACAGCCCACGGCCCGGGCGATCGCGATGGCCGCCTGGCCGACACCCCCGGTGCCGGAGTGGATGAGCACCTTGTCGGTCGGCGAGATGCGGGCCAAGTCGTGCAGGCTATACCACGCGGTCGCGGCCGCGGTGGGCACCGCGGCTGCGTCTTCGAGTGGTACCTCGGGCGGCAGCGTGACCGTTTGGCGGGCGTCGGCGATGACGAAGGTGCCCCAGCACCCGTTGCGCGACATGCCGCCGACACGGTCGCCGACCTGATGCTCGGTGACGTCCGGTCCGACGGCGGTCACCACGCCGGCGAAGTCACCGCCCAACCGCTGCTGGTAGCCCTCGAACGTGGGATAGCGCCCGAAGGCGACAAGGACATCCGCGAAGTTGACGGTCGACGCGGTCACCGCCACCTCGATCTCCCCCGGCCCGGGCGGCACCCGGTCGAACGCGGTGAACTCCAGCGATTCGAGGTCACCGGGAGTGCGGATTTGCACGCGCATGCCGTCCCGCTCGTGATCGACGACGGTGGTGCGCCGCTCGGCCGGGCGAAGTGGGCCGGGCCGCAACCGCGCGGCGTACCACTGGCCGCCGCGCCAGGCGGTCTCGTCTTCCGCCGAGCCGCGTTTCAGCTGCAGCGCAACCCGTTCGGGGTCCGTCGCGTCGTCCACATCGATCTGGGTGGCGTTTAGATGCGGGTGCTCGGAGTCGATCACCCGCATCAGGCCCCGCAGCCCGGCCTGCGCCAGGTTCGCCACATCACCGGCGGTCACGGTGGCCGCGTTTCGGGTCACCAGGTACAGCCGCGGCGACTCCCTGGGCAGCTCCGAGAGCTCACGGGCGACGGCCGCGAGGTGCGACACGTAGTCCCGACCGCGCCGCCCCGCCTGCGGATCAGCCGCGGCGCCATCCGATGTGACCACGACGACGCCGGTGAGCCCCTTCAGCGGCCCGTGGGAGGCGGGCTGCCCGGCGCCGGACAACAGCGCGCGCAGCCGCGTGGTGTGCGCGGACCCGACGGGATCGCACGCCGAGACACATTGTCCGCCATCGGTATTCAAGACTTCTGCCAGTCGCGCCGCAAACGGGTCGGGACCTTCCGACGCGCCGAGCAGCACCCAGCGACCAGGCTCGGCCTGCGTCGCGTCGGGCAGTTCCTTGGGCTCCCAGTCGATGGTCAGCAACCGCTCGTTGAGCAGTCGCCGGGCGTGTTCGTGTGCGGAGGCGCCGCCGACCAGCCGCAGCCCCTCGACGCTCAACAGCACCGTTCCGGACTGGTCCAACACGTCGACGTCGGCCTCGCACTCGCCGGGGCTCGAGGACGTGACCCGGGCCAGGCAATATTGCGCGTTGCGCGTCGAGTGATAGTTGCGCAGCCTGCGCACCCCGACCGGCAACAGCAGACCGCCGGCGCCGGCCTTTTGCACCTCGGGCGATACGACGACCGCCTGGAAGCACGCGTCGAGCAACGCCGGGTGCGCGGCGTAGGCCGGCTGCTGCGAGCGGATCGCGCCCGGCAGCGCGACTTCGGCCAGCATCGTGGTGATGCCCCCGTCGGCGACCAGCACCGCGGCCAGCCCCGAAAACGCCGGCCCGTACTGAATTCCCGCAGCGTCGAACGCCTTTCGCAGTTCCGCGCCGTCCAGGCGGGATGGGTGGGCGGCGATCAGCGTCGCCAGGTCGTGCGCGGGCGGCTGCGCAGGCCCGAGTGAATCCGCGTCGTCACCGGGTAGGGCGCACAGCACCGCGCTGGCCCGGCGGGTGCGTTCACCGTCCTCGTGGGTGTCCACCGTGAAGTCGAGAACACCGGGGGCGGCCAGTGTGGCGGCCGAGGAGGCCGGCGTCTGGTCGGCCAGCAGCAGTGTCTGTTCGAACTTGACGTCGCGGACCTCGGCGCGTTCACCGAGCGCCGCGCGGGCGGCCGCGAGCGCCATCTCGCAATACCCCGCGCCGGGAAACGCTGCGACACCATGGATTTGGTGATCGCTCAGCCACGGGTGGGCGTCGGTGCCCACCTCCCCCTGCCAGACGTGACGCTCGGGTTCCTCCCGCAGATGCACGTGCGCACCGAGCAGGGGGTGTACGGCCTGGACCGGGGCGCCGCGTGCCTGCCCGGTGGCCTCGCGGCTGAGCATCAGCCGGCGATGCGTCCACGTCGGCAGCGGGGCATCCACCAGACGGCCGGCCGGGTATGGGACGGAGAAGTCGATCACCGCGCCCGCGCTGTGCACGTCGGCGACGAAGCCGCGCAAGCCAATCGGCAGTTGCAGGTCGCGGCGCATGGCCGCCAGGGCGGCGATGGGCATGTCCAGGCTGCCGGCGTTCTGCTCGACGGCGTGCGTCAGCAGTGGGTGCGGCGCCAGCTCACCGAAGACGCGGAAGCCGTCCTTGAGGGCGGCCTGCACGGCGGCCGCGAATCGCACCGTGTAGCGCAGGTTTTCAGCCCAGTAGTCGCCGGTGAACGAGGGCCGTTCGCGCGGGTCCCACAGCGTCGCCGAATAGTAGGGCACCTCGGGCGCCATCGGTCGCAGGCCGGCGAGGTCCTCGACCAGCTCGTCGAGGATAGGCTCCACCTGCGGCGAATGCGAGGCGACGTCCACCGCCACCTCGCGCGCCAGCACGTCCTGCTCCTGCCAGGCCGTGACCAGATCGCGGATGGCCTGGGCGTCGCCGCCGACGACGGTCGACGTCGGCGACGCGACCACGGACAGCACGACGTCGGAGATGCCGCGAATCGACAGTTCCGACAACACTTGTTGGCCCGGCAGTTCCACCGCTGCCATCGCGCCGCTGCCCGCGATCCGCGCCATCAGCTTCGAGCGACGGCAGATGACGCGCACACCGTCGGCCACCGCCAACCCGCCGGCGACGACGGCGGCCGCGGATTCGCCGAGCGAATGCCCGATGACGGCGCCGGGACGCACGCCATAGGACTTCATCGTCTCGGCGAGCCCGACCTGCATCGCGAAGAGCGTCGGCTGCACCCGGTCGATGCCGGTCACCGTCTCGGGTGCCGACATGGCCGCGGTGACCGAAAAGCCCGACTCCGCAGCGATCAACGGTTCGATGGCGGCGATCGTCGCGGCGAAGACCGGCTCGTTGGCCAGCAGTTTGGCGCCCATCTTCGGCCACTGCGAACCCTGGCCGGAGAAGACCCACACCGGTCCGCGGTCGCCTTGCCCCACCGCGGGCGGGTACGGGATGTCGCTCGCCGCGACCGCGCGCAGCTGGGCACCCAACTCGTCGACGGTGCCGGCCGAGATCACGGTACGCACCGGGCGGTGCGCGCGCCGCCGCGACAGCGTGTAGCCCAGATCCCTGAGCAACGAGCCACATTCGCCGTCGGCAGCGCCGTGCTCGTCGAGCCAGACCGCCAGGCGGGCCGCCGTGACGCGCAGCTGTTCGGCGGAGGTGGCCGACAGGGGAAACAGCAGCGGCCCTCGCGGTAGGTCGGCCGCCTGGGCCGGCGCCCGTTCCGGTGCCTGTTCCACGATGGCGTGCACGTTGGTGCCCGACATCCCGTAGGACGACACCGCGGCACGGCGCGGGTGCCCCTTGCTGGGCCATGGCGTATTGCTCTGCGGCACAAACAGATTGGTCTCGATTCGGGCCATTTCGTCGGGCAGCCGGGTGAAGTGCAGATTCCGCGGTACCACGGCGTGCTGCAGCGCGAGGATCGCCTTGATCAAGCCCAGTGGCCCCGAGGCCGACTGCAGGTGGCCGAAGTTCGTCTTCACCGATCCCAGGGCGCAGGCACCGCCGACGCCGTACACGGCGGCCAGGCTGGTGTATTCGATCGGGTCGCCGACGGGAGTGCCGGTGCCGTGCGCCTCGACGAGACCGACCGTGGCCGCGTCGACGCCTGCGATCTGCAGGGCTTTCCGGTAGACGGCGACCTGAGCCGTTTGCGAGGGCGCCGCGATGTTCACGGTGCGGCCGTCCTGATTGGCCGCGGTGCCGCGCAGCACCGCCAGGATGCGATCGCCGTCGCGCTGGGCGTCGTCGAGCCGCTTGAGCAACAGCATGACGCAGCCCTCGCCTGACACGAAGCCGTCGGCGTGCACATCGAAGGCGTGGCAGCGGCCGGTCGGGGACAGCATGCCCTGCAGTGAACCGGTGACGGACTTGCGTGGTTCCAGCGTCACCACCACGCCCCCGGCCAGGGTGAGGTCGGATTCGCCGCTGCCCAGGCTGCCGCACGCCTGGTGCACGGCCATCAGTCCCGACGAGCACGCCGTGTCCACGGTGACCGCCGGGCCGTGCAGTCCGAGGGCGTACGCGACTCGCCCCGACGCGAAGCTGTTGGACGTGCCGGTGAATCCGTACGGCCCTTCGGCCGCACCGCAGTCGGCGGACAGCAGCTCGTAGTCACCGTGGGTCAGGCCGACGAACACCCCGGTCTGCGATTGGGAAAGCGACGCGGGGTCCAGGCCGGCATGTTCGACGGCATCCCACGACGTCTCGAGCAGCAGGCGGTGCTGCGGGTCGATCGCGATGGCCTCACGCTCGGTCATCCCGAAGAAGTCACAGTCGAAGCCGCCGACATCGTCGAGGAACGCCCCCCACCGGGTCACCGATCGGCCGGGCACGCCGGGTTCGGGATCGTAGAACAGGTCGGCGTCCCACCGGTCGGCGGGAATCTCGCCGACAAAGTCGTCACCGCGCAGCAACGCCTGCCAGAGGCGGTGCGGGGAGTCGATCCCGCCGGGAAGCCGGCAGGCCATCCCTATGACGGCGACCGGTGTGGCGTTCACGGCACACAAAGTGCGAGTCCCCTATCCTTGCCCGATCTTTGAGGCGCCTATTATGCAGATGTCAGTTTAGCTTCGGACCAGGTCAGCTTAGCGGGAGTAAACAATTTCGGGTCGGCCTTGCGAAAACAGGCCGCGACGGCCGAGGGGCCGCGAAACCCGCGCCGTGACTACGTAATTGCGCCCGTGCCGGCCCACCGGGGCGCCGCGACATCCGGCCGCCACCGGTCGTGTACAGCCGGCCGGTGGAGTCATCGAACCGCCTCACCCACACGGCAATTCATGATTCGGCGGGTCGCTACGTGTCGCTGGTCTCTTCGGACTCTTCGGACTCGGTGTCGTTCGCGGGGTCCTCGATGACCTGATAGGCCGGATCGACCATCGAGATGGCCCGGGTGCCGGTCTGGCGGGCCTTCCCGGTGATCCGCAGCACCTGACCGGGCTGGATGTCGGCGCCGCCGTGGCCCGGACGAAAGGTGACGGTCATTTCGCCGGTGCTGTCCCCGATGACGACCTGCCGGTGAGTGCGGCCTCGGGTGGTGACGTCTTCGACCTCGCTGACCCGACCTTCGACGCTGGCGCGCTGCCCGGAGATCAGGCCGGCCACCATGACCACCGATCGCGGTCGCTGCGGGTGTTCGTAGGCGTCGACCTTCCGGTCCTCGTCCTGGGACACCCACGCCTCGAGCTTGTCGATCCCCTGCCCGATCCGCTGCTCCAAGGTGTCGGGGTAGGCCTCCCTGATCCGCGATTCGACGTCGTAGGGCACGATCGTCGCCGCGGCGTCGGGAATGAGGCTGACCGCTCGCGAGATCTTGTCGGCGGTGCGGTCGTGCAGCACGCGCCCCAGCAGCCGGGCGAAGGTTCGCCGCGGCAGCAGCACCGTCACATTGGTACGCGCGTTCTCATCACGCGCCTTGGCGACCAGCAGCTGCGCGGCCCGGCTGATCCGACGGTCCGGGCAGTCCACGATGCGCAGCGGGGTGTCGAGTTCGAAATGGTCCCAACGCTTTCGCAGCAGCGCGGCGTGGGCCGGGTCGACCATGAAATGCACCGCGATCAGTTCGTCGGCCCGCAACCCCCTGCCGTAGCGCAGCGCCTCGATCACCGCCAGATCGACCGAGTCGACGAACACGAACACCCGGTGCCGCGCGTACTTCACCAGCTCCGGGCGATCGGTGCGGAACATCTCGAGAATGGCCGCCTCGGCCCGGTATTCGCGGTTGAGCCGGGTCAGCATGAATACCAGCAGCGGGAACACGATGACCACCAGCCAGGCGCCCTCGGTGAATTTCGCCACCGCGAAGATGCCCACCACGATCGTCGACAGCACCGCCGCGGACAGGTTGATCGCCAGCCGGCGTCGCCAGCCCGGTTCCCGATGCGTCAGATGGTGTTTGGTCATGCCGTAGCCGGCCATCGAGAACCCGGTGAACACCCCGATCGCGTAAAACGGCACCAGCGCGTTCACCGACCCGCCGGTGGCCACCAGCAACGCGACCGACAGCGCCGTCAGCGTGATGATCCCGTTCGAAAACACCAGGCGGTGGCCACGTTTCGTGAGCTGCCTGGGCAGGAAGCGGTCCTCGGCGACGAAACTGGCCAGCGCCGGAAAGCCGTTGAAGCTGGTGTTGGCGCCGGTGAACAAGATGGCGGCCGTTGCCGCTTGCACCAGGACGTAGCAGACGTCGCCGACAACGCCGTTGCCGAAGACGGCCCGGCCGATCTGCGACAGGACCGACGGGTACTCGGTCAGGTACGGCGTGGCGTGGGTGACGTGGGCCAGGTAGGCGACGCCCGCCAGCAGCAGGCCGAGGATGGTCGCCATCGCGGTCAGCACTCGGCGAGCGTTGCGCCCCTGGGGCTTTCGGAAGTACTCGACCGTATTGGAGATCGCCTCGACCCCGGTCAGCGACGAACCACCGTTGGCGAACGCACGCAGCAGCACCAAGATCGTGGCTCCCAGCACCAGCCCGTCGCCCTGGTGCACCGGGACGGTCCCGGCCATATGCGTGGGGTCGTAGATCGGCAGGTTTCCGATGACCGCGCGCACGACGCCGACCACGATGGTCAGGCCGACCATGACGACGAAGGAATACGTGGCCACCGCGAACGGCAATCCCGCCTCCTTGAGGCCGCGCAGGTTGGCGTAGCAGATGAGAAGCACCACGGCGACGGTGAGTTCGAGGCTGTAGGGGCCCAGCGCGGGGATCGCCGAGACCACCGCGACGGTCCCCGCCGCCGACTGCACGGCGACCGTGACCACGTAGTCGATCAGCAGCGCCGCGGCAGCGATCTGCGCGACCCGCGGTCCGAAATTGTCGCGCGCGACGATATAAGAGCCGCCCGCCCGGGTGTAGGCCATGACCACCTGCCGATACGAGGCGGCCACCAGCACCAAGATCAGCAGGATCACGCCGGTGATGGGCAGCAACAGCAGGAAGGCGGCCAGCCCCGCATGCGGTAACAGCTCGATCAGGATCTGCTCGGGGCCGTACGCCACCGAGGACACCGCGTCGGGCGAAAGCGCCCCCAGCGCAACCTGATTCGACAACTTCTCGGATGCGATGTCCTCGGTGATCAGCGGCTTGCCCAGGAACACCCGCTTGGCGATGTCCCCCAGCGAGAGCGGGATGCGCAGCTTGCCGGTCGAACTGGTCACGAGCACCGTCCTTACCCGAGGTCGAGAACGTGGAACGCCTGAAGATGCATTGTGCACGCTCGCCGCCGTCCGGGGGGCCGGGCGGTGCGGAAAGGCCGGGCCGGATCGCCCGCTACGCGAGTCGTTGCACGGCGGCGGCGATCCGCTCGTCGGCGGCGGTCAGCGCCACCCGCACGTGCCGCGCACCGCGCGGGCCGTAGAAATCACCCGGCGCCACCAGGATGCCGCGCCGCGCCAGCCAGGCGACGCTGTCGTGGCATGGCTCGCCGCGGGTGGCCCACAGGTACAGGCCGGCTTCGGAATGGTCGACGGTGAAGCCGGCCGAGCGCAGCGCGGGCAGCAGGGCAGCGCGGCGCCGCTCGTAGCGCTCCCGCTGCGCCAGCTCGTGGGCGTCGTCGTCGAGGGCCGCCACCATGGCCGCCTGCACCGGCGTGGGCACCATCATCCCGGCGTGCTTGCGCACGGCCAGCAACTCCTCGACCAGCTCGGGGTCCCCGGCGACTAAACCGGCCCGGTAGCCGGCCAGCGACGAGCTCTTCGACAGGGAGTGGATCGCGAGCAGACCGGTGTGGTCGCCGTCGCAGACCGAAGGGTGCAGGATCGACAGCGGCTGGTCGTCCCAACCCAGCCCCAGATAGCACTCGTCGGAGGCCACCAGGCAGCCCCGGTCGCGGGCCCAGCCGACCACCTTGCGCAGGTGATCGACGCCCAGGACACGTCCGGTCGGGTTGCTCGGCGAGTTCAGGTAGTACAACGACGGCGATTGCGGACCCAGCTGGGTCAGCGAATCCGCGCGCAGCACCCGCGCCCCGGCCAGCCGGGCCCCGACGTCATAGGTCGGATACGCCAGCTCGGGCACCACGATGACGTCCGCGGGACCCAGGCCCAGCAGCGTGGGCAGCCAGGCGATGAGCTCCTTGCTGCCGATCACCGGGAGCACGGCCGCCTCGCGGAGCCCGGTGATGCCGAACCGGCGGTCCAGCGCGGCGACCGCCGATGCGCGCAGCCGGGCGGTGCCGGCCGTGGCGGGATAGCCCGACGCCGACGCGGCGGCAGCCAGCGCCTCCTGGATCACCGGGGCTACGGGGTCAACCGGGGTGCCGACCGAGAGGTCGACGATGCCGCCCGGGTGGGCGCCGGCAAGCGCCTTCGCGTCGGCCAGCGTGTCCCACGGAAACTCCGGCAGGGCCGCCGACACCGCCGGCCGGCGCTTTTTGAGCTGGTGGGGCACCGGGCCGCTCAGTCGCCCTCGCCCTGCGGCGGCAGATCCTTAACGACCTGCGGGTCGTTCTCCGTCAAGCCGACCTTGGCCGCGCCGCCGGGCGATCCCAGCTCGGCGAAGAAGTCGGCGTTGATCTGCGTGTACTGGCTCCACTGGTCCGGTACATCGTCTTCGTAGTAGATCGCTTCGACGGGGCACACCGGCTCGCACGCCCCGCAGTCGACGCATTCGTCGGGGTGGATGTAGAGCATCCGAGCGCCTTCATAGATGCAGTCGACGGGGCACTCCTCGATACAGGCTTTGTCCTTGATGTCGACACAGGGTTCGGCGATCGTGTACGTCACAGACGTCTCCTCCATGTACTAAGCCATCTGATGGGCTGCCATCTGATGGGCTCAACTGCGGGCTGCTGTTCAGCTCGCACCGGCGCGCGTCCGACCGCATCCGGTGAAGCTTTCGGTTACTGATACTAGACGTTGCAGATACAGGTCAACCATTTGGCGCGCCTGTCGAAATACCGATTTAAGACCGACAGTCTCGGAGCCTGTGACCGGCCCCCGTTTCGCCGATGGCGAACACCGCTGACAAGCCGCTGACCTGCTAAGAGTAACGCCCGGGCGGTGGCGTGCGATGTCCGTTGTGTTGCAGGCACGCTCGCGGGGCCTGGTAATCTCAACTTCAAAGACGGCAACCGCTGGGCAGATGTTCTCGCCGTGATAGCGGTGCATTAACTGGGGAAGGTGTCCACACATGAGGCTGTCGTTGAGCAAATTGGGCGTTGCGGTTGGCAGCGCGGCGGTGGCGTTGAGCGCCGCGGCCGGGATCGCGTCCGCGGATCCCACCGACGCGATCATCAACACCACCTGCAACTACGGGCAGGTCATCGCGGCGCTGAACGCGACCGACCCGGCAGCTGCCCAACAGCTGAACTCGTCGCCGGTGGCTCAGTCCTACATCCGCAACTTCCTGGCCTCGCCGCCGCCGAAGCGTCAGCAGATGGCCCAGCAGATCCAGGCCATGCCGTCGGCGCAGAAGTACTACGACGACATCAACCAGGTCGCGGTCACCTGTAACAACTACTGAGCCGATCGCTTCGCACGAAGCGGTTCAGTAGCCGCCGAGCAGGCGGCGCACGCGCCCCAGGGTCTCCGGTCCGACGCGGCTGCGGATGCGTGACGGATCGGCGGGCCGCCGGCCCCACAGCAGCAGCACGCGCGCGGCCGCGTCGGTCTCCAGGGTGGCCGGGCCGTCCGGCTCGGCGAGCCCGATGGTGATCTGATCCGAGTCCGCGGCCAGCACGACGTCGTCGGTGCCGTCGGCGCGTAGCCGGGCGTCGATGCGCTCGCCGGGTTTCAGCTGCTTGGCGCCCTTCACCAGCAGCGGCCTGCCCACCGCGAGCACGCTGTGCGTGGTCATCCACGGCTCGGCCAGTTGGGCCTGGGCGGCCGGTTCGTCCCCGGTGATGTCCCAGCTGTGCAGGACCAACTCTTCACGCATGTGCTCGGCGAACCAGGGCACCTTCATGGTGCGCCCGGTCCAGGCGACGTCGGTGTCGGCGGGCAGCGCTTCGGCCGCCACCGCGACCTCGGTGAGGGTGGCCATCCGGTCCAGCAGGGCGTCCCACAGGTCCGCGTCGTTCAGGGCGCGCAAAGGCCCTTCGCGTTCCTCGAAGCCGCGGGTGGCGACGGGCTGGCCGTCCAGGTGGGCGGCGAGCACCCGCGCGAGCTCTTCGGCGTTTCCGGCCTGGTGGACGACGATGTCGCGCACCGTCCAGGCCTCACACCAGGTGCCGGCGTCGGGTCCGTGCCGGCGCACCGCATCCGCGAACGGCCGCCACTCGGGGAATCGATCGTCGTCAATCTGTCGCTTCACGACCCCCGGTATACCCGACGGCGCCGACAAGAAGGCGAATTAGGCGGCCAGCGTCGTGTAGTCGGTGGTGCGCTGCCGCGCCGGGCGGCCGATGCCCTCGGCGATCGCGACGAGCTCCGCCACCGTCTTGGCCGAGCCGTGCTCCGAACCGGCCATCCGGGAGATGGTCTCCTCCATCAGCGTGCCGCCCAGATCGTTGGCGCCGCCGCGCAGCATCACCTGCGTGCGCTCGACGCCGAGCTTGACCCAGCTGGTCTGGATCTGGGAAATGCGGCCGTGCAACATGATTCGCGCCAGCGCGTGCACGGCGCGGTTGTCCCGATGGGTCGGTCCGGGACGCGACGCACCGGCTAGGTACAGCGGTGAGCTCTGGTGCACGAACGGCAACGGCACGAACTCGGTGAAACCGCCGGTGCGGTCTTGGATGTCGCGCAGCACGTTGAGGTGGCCGACCCAGTGCCGCGGGCTGTCGACGTGGCCGTACATCATGGTCGACGACGACCGCAGCCCCACCTCGTGAGCGGTGCTGACGATTTCGATCCATAGCGACGTGGGCAGCTTGCCCTTGGTCAGCACCCAGCGCACCTCGTCGTCCAGGATCTCGGCGGCGGTGCCCGGAATGGTGTCCAGGCCCGCTTCGCGCAGGCTGATCAGCCACTCGCGAATGCTCAAGCCGCTCTTGGTGACCCCGTTGGCGATCTCCATCGGGGAAAACGCGTGCACGTGCATCGACGGCACCCGCGCCTTGACCGCGCGGACCAGGTCGGCGTAGCCGGTGACCGGCAACTCGGGGTCGATGCCGCCCTGCATGCACACCTCGGTGGCGCCCTGCACGTGCGCCTCCCACGCGCGGTCGGCAACCTCCTCGGTGGACAGCGAGTACGCGTCGGCGTCGCCCTTGCGCTGCGCGAACGCGCAGAACCGGCAACCGGTGTAGCAGATGTTGGTGAAGTTGATGTTGCGGTTCACCACGAAGGTGACGTCGTCGCCCACGGCTTCGCGGCGCAGCGTATCGGCGAGCGCGGCAACCGCTTCCAGCGCGGGGCCGTCGGCGGTGGCCAGTGACAGGTATTCGCTGTCGGAGCAGCCGGCGGGGTCGCGTTCGGCGGACCGCAGCGCGGCCAGCACATCGGTGTCCAGGCGTTCTGGCGCTTTGGCGCCCTGCGCGGCCAGCTCGTGGACGTGCGCGCGGATCGATTCCCAGTCGCCGAAGGCGCTGTCGATGTCGCTGCGGGTCTCGGTGTTGCGGCCCTCGCTGTCGATGGCCGCGTTGAGGTCGACCCGGCCCGAGGAGCCGACGTCGTCGGGCTCCTGCCAGGGCAGCCCCACCGGGTTGACGTCGCGCGCCAGACCGGTCGCCGGATCGGCCAGCGCCGCAACGTGTCCGGACACCCGCGGGTCGATCCACGCCGCGCCAGCCTGCACGTATTTCGGCTGCGCGGTCAGCCGCTGGACCAGCTCGTAACCGGCTTCGGCGGTGACGGCGGCCAGGTCGTCCAACGCCGGCCACGGCCGCTCGGGGTTGACGTGGTCGGGCGTCAGCGGCGACACCCCGCCCCAGTCGTCGACCCCGGCGCCGAGCAGCGCCAGGCACTCGTCGCGCGACACCAGGTTGGGCGGCGCCTGAATCCGCATCCCGGGGCCGAGGACCAGGCGCGCGACCGCCACCGTCGCCAGGTAATCCTCGATGCCGGCGTCGGGAACGGCGGCCATCGCGGTGTGTTGCTTGGCCCGGAAGTTCTGCACGATCACCTCTTGCACGTGACCGAACTCCTTGTGCGCCTTGCGGATCGCATGCAAGGTGTCGGCGCGCTCGGCGAGCGTCTCGCCGATGCCGACCAGCAGGCCGGTGGTGAATGGGATCGACAACCGGCCCGCATCGGTCAGGGCGCGCAGCCGCACGGCCGGGTCTTTGTCCGGGCTGCCGTAGTGCGCAAGCCCTTTCGTCTCGAACAGCCGCCGTGACGTCGTCTCGAGCATCATGCCCATCGAGGGGGCCACCGGCTTGAGCCGGGCCATCTCCGACCAGCTCATCACACCGGGGTTCAGGTGCGGCAGCAGCCCGGTCTCTTCGAGCACCCGGATCGCCATCGCGCGCACGTAGGACAGCGTGGAGTCATAACCGCGTTCGCTCAGCCACTCGACGGCCTCCGGCCAGCGATCCTCGGGCCGGTCGCCGAGGGTGAATAGCGCTTCCTTGCAACCGAGTTCGGCACCGCGGCGGGCGATGTCGAGGATCTCGTCGGGCTCGAGATACATGCCGGCGCCCTGGGCGCGCAGCTTGCCCGGGACGGTGACGAAGGTGCAGTAGTGGCAGGTGTCTCGGCACAGGTGAGTGACCGGGATAAAAACCTTGCGCGAGTAGGTGATCGGCAGGCCGCCGCCCGGGCCGCGCCGCCCGGCCGACTCCAGACCCGCATCGCGCACCCGGGCCGCGCTGGCACACAGGTCAGCGAGGTCCGCGCCGCGCGCGGTCATGGCGACCGCGGCCTCGTCGACGTTCAGCGCGACGCCGTCTCGAGCCCGTCGCAGCACCCGCCGCAACGCCGATGCACCGGCCTTAGGCGGGGCTTCCGGAGAAACCTTGGCCGGCACCACAGGGTTGGGCAGAGCGGTAGGCTCCTCGCCCGGAGTCAACAGCACCTTGGTGTAACTTCCCCACGATCGAATTTCATCCGCGCGTCCCAACATGTGAAATCGTGGCACCCGTTGGCGGGTCCCGTATGGGCAACAGTCAACAGTAGCGGCACCCCCGCGTCGGCAAGCGGGCGACATCCCGGCCGACCGTCAGACGCCCTGCCCGCGCCGCCACAGCACCCAGACCGGCGGTACCACCCCCAGGACCAGCAGCAATAAGGCCGCGTAGGCCATCAGGCCGCGGCCGCCCAGGATCACGTCGTCGGCCGGGCCACCCATGCTGATCACCGCCACGGTCAGCAGCCACGTCCACAACGGCAACGCCGCCAACCGGGGCGAGCGGGTCCAGCGGCCGGCGGCCCACACCAGCGCCGCGTTGACCAGTCCGGAAATCAGTCCGCTGATGGGAAACGGGACCGACCCGATATAGAGAGGCAGCAGCAGGGCCCCGGCAAGTGCGGAGAGCACCCCGTCGACCGCCAAGAGGGCCAATACGACGAACCGGATCGCGGGGTCGGTCGCGCCGCTGTCGTCAACGGAGGCGACGCGTGGCTTGGTTTCGGTCAGGTCGGGACGCTGTCGAAGTTGGACATGATGGAGCCGATAACCCACTGCAGGCTGTCCAGCCGGTCCTGCCAGTGTTGCTGATTAGGGTCCAGGTCGGGGTCCATGCGAATTCCTTCCGTGGCTGCCTGATTGGCAGCCTACCGCGTCGGGGCCGGCGGAAACTCAAGCCCTGCGAGCAGGTCCGTTTCCCAGCCCCGCCCGTCGCGCTCCCCCGCCGCGCCGCCGACCAGGACGTAGTGCTCTTGCCCCAGGATCGGTATCGCCGCGTTGTTCGACAGCGCGCAGACGCGGCCGGTCGGCCCGACCACCACCTGGGTGGCGTGCGCGGCGAGCGCCGCCCGCTTGGCGGCCACGGCCTCCGGGCCGGTCTCGACGACGGCGTCGATGTCCTCGTCGGCGTAGCCGAAGGTGAACTCCTCCTTCGACGGGATCGACCATTCGGGCCGCAGATCCTCGGGCGTCAGCGCGTCCATGGCCGCCTCGAAGGCGCTCGTCGCGAAGACCGACCAGTAGAACTTCGGCACCGCCCAGGGCTCGCCGGGAAAGTCGGCGGCGCCGGCTCCGGGAGCCGCCGCCGCCACGGCGGCGACCGTGATGCGGTGCGCGTGAACGTGATCGGGATGGCCGTAGCCGCCGGCCGGGTCGTAAGTCACCACGACGTGTGGGCGCTGCTCGCGGATGACGGCCACCAGCGCGCCGACGGTCTCGCGGTCGTCGGCGTCGATGAAGCGTTGCCGGTGCCGCGCCGGCGTGCCGCGCATCCCCGAATCGCGCCACCGGCCGGCGCCGCCGAGGTAGTGCGGCTCGCCCACGCCCAGCGCAAGCAGCGCGGCGGTCAATTCTCCGATCCGGTAGCCGCCGAGTTGGTCCGCGCGATCGACGGCCAGTTCGGCCCATCGCTCACCGATCACCTCGCCCTCCTCGCCCAGCGTGCAGGTGAGCACGCGGACATCGGCACCGCGGGCGGCGTAGTAGGCGATGGTGGCGCCGGTGCCGAGGCTTTCGTCGTCGGGGTGCGCGTGGACGAACAGCAGCCGCGGCGTCTCAGGCATGGACGGCACCCTACCGGCAGCCGCGACGATTCGGGCAGTTCGCCGGCTACCCACCGGTAAGCGGCAGGTAGGAACGCGCACGGCTACTATCAAGGAGTGCCCCAGCTCACGGACGCAGACCAGACCGGCAGCCGAAGCCGCCGGCGCGGCGAGGTCCTCGAACGCGCCCTGTACGAGGCCACCCTGGCCGAGCTGACCGAGGTCGGTTACGGCAGCCTGACCATGGAGGGCATCGCGGCGCGCGCCCATACCGGCAAGGCCGCCCTGTACCGGCGCTGGGACACCAAGTGCGAGCTGGTGCACGCCGCTTTAGTGTTCGCGCTACCGCCGCTGCCCGAGCTGCGTTCCGGCCGGTCGGCCAGGGAGAACCTGCTGGCGATGTTCACCGCGCAGCGCGACCTGCTGGCCGGAAAGACCGGCTTCCCGGGCCTGGACGTCATCCATCAGTTGTTGCACGAGCCCGAGATGCGGGCCATCTTCGCCGACGCGGTGGTGCGGCCGCGCATGCAAATCGTGGAATCGATCCTGCAGGCGGCCATTGACGACGGTGACCTCGACCCGACGACGGTCACCCCGCTCACCGCGCGCATCGGGTCGGCTCTGATCAACCAGCACTTCCTGTTGAACGGGTCGCCGCCGAACCGGCGCGAGCTGGCGCTCATCGTCGACACCGTGATCCCGCCGCGCGGGGCGCGTCCCGCCGATTGACCGCGCGGGCGTTATGGCCCCGTCTTGATCCATTGGCCGGCGTCGCCGACGATGCCGACCGGTACCGCACCGGACAGGCTGACGTTCTGCACGCTCGGGCCGGCCGCGACGATCGTGGTGTCCTGCAGGATCGGCAGCACGGTGGCCATGTTCCACAAGCGCGGTTCGACCGCGGTGATCACGTCGTTGATGTTCTTGGTGCCGGCCAGCGCGGCGTCGATGTTCGACTGGATGCTGCGATCGCAGATCCCGGTGAGATTCGACGGCGCCTGCACCAGGGCGTTGGGATCGGCCGGGCGGCTGGGCGGCGGCGTGGTCGTCGGCGTCGTCGGCGTGGCGGGCGCCCCGCTGGACGGCGTGGGACCGGCGGGGGCCGACGGCGCGGGTGCCGGCCCGTTGGAGATCGGCACTTGGGTGGATTCCAGTGCGGGACAACCGTATCGGGAGGCTAGCCGCGTCGCCAGGTTGCCACCCGCCTGATGCCAGCCGACGATCGCGTCCACCCGGTTGTCGTTCAGCGCGTCGCGATAGAGGGTGACCGGGTCCAGCGCCAGGACGGTCGCGGCGATGCCGACGTTGCGCAGGCGGTCGGCGGCGGTGTTGGCCACCGCGACGGAGGTGGGATCGTTCGCCGCCACCCCGATCACCAGTGAGAGTTGTTGGCCGTCTTTGCTGATCCGGCCGCGGATGACCTCGGGCGGCCCGGTGTTCGGCGGGGCTGATGGCGGCGGCGCCGCCGAAGCCGAAGTGTTGGGGTCGACCTTGTAGCCGGCCCCCTCCAGCAACGCCAGCGCCGCCGGGGTCGTCATCGCCGGTGGCGCGGTCGGCTCGTAGCCCGGGTCGCTCGGCGCCCGGATCTGGGCCTGGTCCAGGGTGACGGTGTTGTCGCTACCGGCGCCGACGGCCGCGAGCAGGTCGACGTCGAGCAGCCCCAGGATCGCCTTACGGACTTGCGTGTCCGCCAGTTTGGGTTCGGTGGCCCGCAGCGTGAGCTGCATGATGCGCGGCGTCACGATCCGGGCGGTCCGGACGTCGGGGATGGCGGACAGCTGCGCGAAGGCTGCCGAACCGCCATGCACCTGCGCCACCTGGGTGTCGCCGTTGCGCACGGAATCGGCGAGCGCGGCCGGCGCACCGGCGCGGCGGAACAAGATGAGCGCGGGTTTGGCCGGCGGTCCCCAGTAGCGGTCGTTGCGGGCCACCAGGATCTCGTCACGCTGCGGATCGATGCTTTCCACCCGGAACTGGCCGCCCGTGACGGGAAGCGCCCGGGCCAGACCCGCGGCGAAACCGCCGGGCACGTCCTTGACGATGTGGGCCGGAAGGATGTTGCTGAACAACTCCTTCCACGCCGGATACGGTTCGGCGAAGGTGACCACCGCCTGCTTGCCGCCCTCCAGGGACTGCACGCCGGTGATGAGGTCGTACCCGGCCGGGTCGGCGACCCCGGGCTGGCTGACCATCTGGTGCCACAGGTACCAGAAGTCGTCGGCGGCGATCGGCGCGTTGTCGGTCCACTGCGCCTCCGGCCGGATCTTGTAGGTCACCGTGAACGGGTTCTGGCTGGTCACCTCGGCCGACACCAGCAGGGTCGGGTCCATCTCCCAGCGGGAACCGGTCGGCATGTTGGGGTCGGGGACCGGCCGGAAGGCGCTCGGCAGCACCAGCGCGCTGATCGCCGCGTTCACCGGGGACAGGTCGGACAGCAGGTGTGGGTTGAAGCCGGCCCCGATCGAGTCGATGCCCATGATGATCTCGCTGACCCGCGGTGGCGGCGGCACGGAGTTGTGCGGCGTATCGGTGCTCTGCGGCGCCGGCGGCGGGTTGACCGTACAGGCCGAGAGCACGAGTCCGACCAAAAAGATCAGTCCGCCCAGCACCATGAACCAACGGCGGACTCGTCTCGGCACGCTGATCAGGGTATCGAGCAACCGCACAGCAGCCCGTCCGACCACCCCGGTGTTAACCCCGCGCCTTGGCGCGCGACCGGCTGCGGGCCCGGGCGGTGGCGTCCAGCTCGACCTTGCGCACCCGCACGATCTCCGGGGTCACCTCGACGCATTCGTCTTGCGCGCAGAATTCCATGGCCTGCTCGAGATCGAGTTCGAGCGGGCGGGCCAGCGTTTCGATGACATCGGCGGTCGACGACCGCATGTTGGTCAGCTTCTTTTCGCGGGTGACGTTGATGTCGAGATCCTCTGCGCGCGGGTTGATTCCGACGACCATGCCCTCGTAAGTGTCCTGGCCCGGCTCGACGAAGAACTGGCCGCGGTCGGCGAGCTGGATCATGGCGAACGGGGTGATGGTGCCCGCGCGGTCGGAGACCAGCGAGCCGGTGTGGCGGGCGCGGATCTCCCCCGCCCACGGCCGGTAGCCGTCGAACACCGCGTTGGCGATCCCGGTGCCGCGGGTCAGCGTGAGGAAGTCGGTGCGGAACCCGATCAGGCCGCGGCTGGGGACGATGAAGTCCATCCGGACCCAGCCCGCCGCGTGGTTGGTCATCTCTTCCATGCGCCCCTTGCGGGCGGCCATCAGCTGGGTGATGGCGCCGACGAATTCCTCGGGGCAGTCGATGGTCATCGCCTCGAAGGGCTCGTGCAGCTTGCCGTCGATCGTCTGGGTGACCACCTGGGGCTTGCCGACGGTGAGCTCGAAGCCCTCGCGGCGCATCTGCTCGACGAGCACCGCCAGCGCGAGCTCGCCGCGGCCCTGCACCTCCCAGGCGTCGGGCCGGTCGATGTCGACGACCTTGATCGAGACGTTGCCGACGAGCTCGGCGTCCAGGCGCGACTTCACCATGCGCGCGGTCAGCTTGTGCCCCTTCACCTTGCCGGCCAGCGGCGAGGTGTTGGTGCCGATGGTCACCGAGATGGCGGGCTCGTCGACGGTGATGCGCGGCAGCGCGTGCGCGTGGTCCGGATCGGCCAGCGTGTCGCCGATCATGATCTCCGGAATGCCCGCGACGGCGACGATGTCGCCGGCGATGGCCTCGTCGGTGGGCGTGCGTTCCACCCCCTCGGTCACCAGCAGTTCGGTGATCTTGGCGTTCGTGATGACGGGATGCCCGTCCACCTCGCGCATCCAGGCGACCTGCTGGCCCTTGCGGATCCGGCCCTTGTAGATGCGGATCAGCGCGAGCCGGCCGAGGAAGGCCGAGGCGTCGAGGTTGGTGACCAGCGCCTGCAGCGGCGCCTCGGGATCGCCCTGCGGCGGCGGGATGTGCTCGAGCAGGACGTCGAACAGCGGATCGAGGTTGTCGCCCTCGGGGTTCTCGCCATTGGCCGGCTCGGTGGTGCTGGCGATGCCCGCCCGACCCGAGGCGTACAGCGTCGGCAGGTCCAGGGCGTGCTCGGCGGCCTTCTGCGCTTCCTCGTCGAGGTCGGAGGCCACGTCGAGCAGCAGGTCGTGACTTTCCGAGACGACCTCGGAGATCCGGGCGTCCGGCCGGTCCGTCTTGTTGACGACCAGGATCACCGGAAGGTGGGCGGCCAGGGCCTTGCGCAGCACGAACCGGGTCTGCGGCAGCGGCCCCTCCGAGGCGTCGACCAGCAGCAACACCCCGTCCACCATCGACAGGCCGCGCTCCACCTCGCCGCCGAAGTCGGCGTGGCCGGGCGTGTCGATGACGTTGATGACGGTCGTCGTTCCGTCCGCATTCTTGCGATGCACGGCCGTGTTCTTGGCCAGGATCGTGATGCCTTTTTCCTTCTCCAGGTCCCCGGAGTCCATCAGGCGCTCGACGGCGTCGTCCCCGCGGTGGTGCAGCGCGCCCGACTGCCGCAGCATCGCGTCGACCAGGGTGGTCTTTCCGTGGTCGACGTGGGCGACGATGGCGACGTTGCGAAATAGCACGTCGGTGATTGTGGCAGCGGGGGCCTTTCAAAGCGAACCGGCTACCGAACCGGCTGGTGACCGGGCGCGCTGCGCCGGTCCCTTACCAGCCCCGCCGGCGCGGCGCCGTGCCGACGAGTTGACCCTTACCCGCCGCCTCGCGGCTGCGGTAGACGATGTAGGGCCGGAACAGGTAGACGACCGGGGCGCTGAACACATGCACCAGCCGGGTGAACGGCCACAGCGTGAACAACACCATGCCGATCAGGGCGTGCAACTGGTAGTCCAGCGGCGCGTTGACCATCACCTCGCCGTGCGGTTGCAGGATCCAGATCCGGCGGAACCACAAGCCGACCGTGTAGCGGTAGTGGAACTCCCCGCCGTGCGGGCCGGTGCCGATCAGGTCGCAGTACAGGCCCACCACGATCGCCAGCACCAGCACCGTGTACATCACCTTGTCGCTGCGGCTGGTGGCCATGGAGACCGCCGGGCGGGTGAACCGCCGGTAGATCAGTAACCCGATGCCGACGAGCGTCGCGACGCCGGCCATCGACCCGGCGATGACCGCCTGCAGATGATAGAAGTGGTCGCTCATCTTCATCATCTGGGTGACCTTCGGCGGAATGAAGAGGCCCATCACGTGTCCGGCGAACACCGCCAGGATGCCGAAATGAAAGATGGGGCTGGCGATGCTGAGCAGTCGCGACTCGTAGATCTGCGACGACCGCGAGGTCCAGCCGAATTTGTCGTACCGGTAGCGCCACCAGGTGCCCACGATCAGCACCGACAGCGTGACGTAGGGCGCGATGTCCCAGAACAGGACGTTGCTAAACACTTGGCGATCCTTTGCGGGGTGGCACGGTCAAGGTAAACGGTTGCAGGCCAACGGCTTCCGCTGGCGGCCCGGCTTGGGCCAGGCGCTCGGCGCGGCGAACTTCCTGATCGGTCGCGTCCGGCAGGGTCTCGCAGACCGCCGCCACCGCCGGTTCGTAGGGCGACGCGGCGTCGGCCAGTGCGCCGCGCAGCACGTCGATCGGCACGCGGTGCCGGCTCAGCAGTCGCCGCCCGGCGTCGGGATCGATGGTGGCGGCGAATTCGAGCACCACGGCCAGATGATCGGGCGCCTCACCGCCCGGCGGCTGCACCCCCGCCTCGCGGTAGGCGGTGGCGAACGCCAGCATCTCCCGGCCGCGGTTGCGGGTATCCCCCGCCGTCCAGTAGGTCAGGTACATGGTGGCGCGCCGGCGCATGTCGAACGTCGCGACGTAGTCCATCGCCGCGGTCATCGGCTCGACCGCTCGCAGCGCCGCGACCGTGCGCCCCAGCAGCGTCGCCGACGGACCGCTGACATGGCTCAGCAGCTCCTCGACGGTGTCCAGGCGCCCGGCCAACCCGTCGTCGGGGTAGGCCAGCAGCAGGGAGGCCGCCTGCCACACCAGGCGATCCTGCATCGCGCGGGTGGTGGAGCGCTCGCGCAGCGCCGAAAGCAGCTTCATCGCTGCCGCCCTTCGGGGAACATGCCGGCGGGCACCTGACCGCCGTCCCAGTTGAGCAGGTTCACCCGCGTCGACCGCCGCCCGTTGCCGGGGTCCGCACCGCGCTGCTTGAGGGTGTGGAAGGTCTCTACTGACACCGGCACCGGATCGGACTCGTACATGCCCGGCCCGCCGTCGCCGGTCAACGAGCAGCCCGCCATCTCCTCGAGGTCTCGGGCCTGCGGCGCGAACGCGGTCGGAATCACATAGCGCTCTTCGTATTTCGCAATGGCCAGCAGCCGGTACATCTCGTAGATCTCTTCTTCGGTCAGGCCGACCGAATGCGGGATGTGCGGCTGGGTTTCACGCCCGAGGTTGATGTCGCGCATGTAGGAGCGCATCGCCGCAAGCCGGCGCAACACGCCTTCGACCACGGCGGTGTCGCCGGCGGTGAACAGTTCGGCCAGGTACTGCATCGGAATGCGCAGCGCGTCCAGCGCACCGAACAGGTTGCCGAGGTCTTCCCCGTCGTGGCCGTCGCGGCTGACCGCGTCGACCACCGGCGAGAGCGGCGGGATGTACCAAACCATCGGCATGGTCCGGTATTCCGGGTGCAGCGGCAGCGCCACCTGGTAGGTGTGGATCAGCGCGTACACCGGGGAACGCTGGGCGGCCTCGATCCACTCGTCGGAAATCCCCTCGGCGCGCGCACCGGCGATGACGTCCCGATCGTGCGGGTCGAGCAGGATCTCGCACTGCGCCGGATAGAGATCGGTGTCCTTTTCCACCGACGCGGCTTCCAGCACCCGGTCGACGTCATAGAGGACCACGCCCAGGTAGCGCAGCCGCCCCACACAGGTCTCCGAGCAGATGGTCGGCAGCCCGACCTCCATCCGCGGATAACACAGCGTGCACTTCTCGGCCTTGCCGTTCTTGTGGTTGAAATAGACCTTCTTGTAAGGACATCCGGACACACACATCCGCCAGCCGCGACAGCGGTCCTGGTCGACCAGCACGATGCCGTCCTCGCTGCGCTTGTACATCGCGCCGGACGGGCACGACGCCACGCAGGACGGGTTGAGGCAGTGCTCGCAGATCCGGGGCAGGTAGAACATGAAGGTCTCTTCGAGCGAGAGCTTGACCTCTTCGCTGACCTTCTTCAGGATCGGGTCCCCGGCCAGGATCTCCGGCGACCCGGCCAGGTTGTCGTCCCAGTTCGGTCCCCACGAAACCTTCATCGGCTCACCGCTGATCAGGCTTCGGGGCGCGGCGGTCGGGAAGGTGTCACCCGCGGGGGCGGTGGTCAGGTTCTCGTAGTCGTAGGTCCAGGGCTCGTAGTAGTCGCCGATGACCGGCAGCTTCGGATTGGCGAAGATGCGCAGCAGTTTTTGCAGCCGCCCGCCGTCGCGTAGCCGCAGCCGGCCCTTCTTGTCGCGAATCCACCCGCCGCGCCAGCGCTCCTGGTCCTCGTAGGTGCGCGGATAGCCTTGTCCGGGACGGGTTTCCACGTTGTTGAACCACACGTACTCGGTGCCGGGGCGATTGGTCCACGCCTGCTTGCAGGTGACCGAGCACGTGTGGCAGCCGATGCACTTGTCGAGGTTCATCACCATCGCCAGCTGAGCCATGACCTTCATGTCAGTACACCACCTCTTGGCTACGACGACGGACGATCGTGACCTCGTCGCGCTGGTTGCCGGTCGGACCCAGGTAGTTGAACGCGAACGCGTGCTGTGCGTAACCGCCGGCCAGGTGGCTGGGCTTGATGCGGACCCGGGTCAGAGCGTTGTGGTTGCCGCCGCGCTTGTTGTTGGTCTCGGAGCGCGGGGTGTCCACCGTGCGTTCCTGGACGTGGTAGACGTACACCACGCCGTCGGGCATCCGGTGCGAGACGATCGCCCGGCACACGTAGATGCCGTTGACGTTCACGGCTTCGACCCAATCGTTGTCGCGCACATTGATTTTCGCCGCATCGCCCGGGCTCATCCACATCGTCGGGCCACCGCGGGACAACGAGAGCATGTAGAGGTTGTCCTGATAGGTGGAGTGGAACGACCACTTCGAGTGCGGCGTCAGGTAGCGCACCGTGAGCCCGATGCCGCCATTGCCGTCCGGCGTCGGGCCCAGCTCTGGCTGGCCGAACAGGCGCGCCATGTCCAGCGGCGGGCGGAACACCGGCAGGTGCTCGCCGAGTTCCTCGACCCAGTCGTGGGCCAGATAGAAGTGCATCCGCCCGGTCAGGGTGTGGAACGGCTTGAGGTTTTCGATGTTGATGGTGAACGGCGCGTAGCGACGCCCACCCGTTTCGCTGCCGGACCATTCCGGGCTGGTGACCACCGGAACGGGACGGGCCTGGGTATCGGCGTAGCTGATGCGCTTGTCCTCGCTGCCCTCGGCCAGGTGCACCAGCCGCTGACCGGTCCGCTTCTCCAGCTCGTGGAACCCCTCGACCGCCAGCCGCCCGTTGGTCGTGCCGGACAGCAACAGCAGCACGTCGGCCATTCGGGACGCGGTGGTGACGGCTGGACGACCCGCTGCCACACCGGAATTGAGCACACCGAACTTGGCGGCCAGCTCCTCGACCTCACGGAACGGGTGCACCGTGACGCCCTTGGTGGTCAGGCCGAACTTGTCCACCAGCGGACCCAGGGTCCGCCACTTGTCGTAGATGGCGCCGTAGTCGCGCTCCACCACGGTGAGCTTGCCCATCGTCCGGCCGGGCACCGGCGTCGCACCCGAGTGCAGCCAATCGGATTCGGTGCCGTCGGGATAGGCCATCGCGTCCGGGGTGTCATGCTGCAGCGCGCTGAGCACCACGTCGGTGCGGGTGCCCAGATGGTCCTTGGCCATGGCGCTGAAGGCGCGCGCGATCGCACCGAAAGCGTCGAAGTCCGAACGGGTTTCCCAGGGCGGATCGGTCGCGGCGCTGAACGCATGCACGTAGGGGTGCATGTCCGTGCTGGAGATGTCGGCCTTCTCGTACCAGGTTGCCGCCGGCAGCACGATGTCGGACACCAGCGTCGTCGAGGTCATCCGGAAGTCGATCGACATCATCAGGTCGAGCTTGCCCTCGGGAATGTCGCCCTCACACGTTACGCCGGTGGGCCGCACGCCGTCCTCCGGCGGCAGCGCCGAGGCGTTGGAATCGGTGCCAAGCAGATGGCGCAGGAAGTATTCGCCGCCCTTTCCCGACGAGCCGATCAGGTTGGCCCGCCAAACCGTAAGCACCCGTGGCCAATTGACCGGGTTGTCGGGATCGGTCACAGCGAGCTTGAGCTTGCGCTGGCCCAGTTGTTCGGCGACATAGTCGGCGACGTCGCGATCGGCGGCGCGCGCCTCGTCGGCGACGTCCAGGCTGGATCGGTCGAACTGGGGGTAATACGGGCTCCACCCCATCGCCACCGCGGATGCCAGCAGGTCCATGGTGTGCTTGGCCGCGAACCTGCCCCGCCCCACCGGGCTGGCCAGCTTGTCCGCGCCGTATCCGTCGTAGCGCCACTGGTCGGTGTGTGCGTACCAATAGGAGGCGCCAGGCACCTGCCGCGGCGGGCGCACCCAGTCGGTCGCCATCGCCATCGTGTGGAATCCGGTGAGCGGGCGCACCTTTTCCTGGCCGACGTAGTGGGCCCAGCCGCCGCCGTTGCGGCCCATCGATCCGGTCAGCATCAGCAGCGCCAGCACCGCCCGGTAGATCGCGTCGCTGTGGAACCAGTGACAGATGCCGCCACCCATGATGATCATGGAGCGGCCGCCGGATTCCTCGGCGCTGTGCGCGAATTCCCTTGCCACCCGGATGGCCTGGGCGGCCGACACGCCGGTGATCGCCTCCTGCCACGCCGGGGTGTTCTGCTGGGTGGCGTCGTCGTAGCCGGTGGGCCATTCGCCGGGCAGGCCGGGGCGTGCCACCCCGTACTGGGCGAGCATCAGGTCGAAGACGGTGCACACCAGGTGCTTGTCGATCCGGCGCACCGGGACGCCGCGCGCCACCGTCGTGCCCTCGCCGTCGACGGTGTCGAAGCTGGGCAGGTGAACGAGCGCGGTGTCGTCATCTCCGTTGCGTCCTTTAGTGTCTCGCACACTGAGCGCGGGCGTCAGGTCGCCCAGGTCGAGGTTCCACTTTCCGACACCCGACTCGCCGTACCGGAATCCCAGCGAGCCGTGCGGCACCGCGACCGAATCGGTGATCTGGTCGAGCACCGCGGGCTTGAGTGCGGCGTTCTCGACTGCCTCCCCGAGATCGGCCGCCGTGAGGTTCTTTCCCGGCACCAGCATGTCGCCGCGCTCTTCGAGCTTGATCAGGAACGGCAGGTCGGTGTAGCGCCGGGAATAGTCGGTGAAGAACGGAACTTGCTTTTGCACATAGCATTCCGAGAGGATGACGTGGCCCATCGCCATGGCCAGCGCACCGTCGGTGCCGGCCGCACAGGGCATCCACTCGTCGGCGAACTTGGTGTTGTCGGCGTAGTCCGGGCTGACGGTCACCACCTTGGTGCCGCGGTAGCGCGCCTCGGCCATCCAGTGCGCATCGGGCGTGCGGGTGATCGGGACGTTGGAGCCCCACATCATCAAATACGCTGCGTCCCACCAGTCCCCGGATTCGGGCACGTCGGTCTGGTCGCCGAAGACCTGCGGCGAGGCGACCGGCAGGTCGGCGTACCAGTCGTAGAACGACGTCATGGGGGCGCCGATCAGCTCGAAGAACCTCGAGCCCGCGGTGTAGGACACCATCGACATCGCCGGAATCGGAGAGAATCCGGCGACCCGATCCGGTCCATAGGCCTTGATGGTGTGCACGTGGGCCGCGGCGATCAGCTCGGTGGCCTCGGCCCAGGTGACCCGAACCAGCCCGCCCTTCCCGCGGGCCCGCTGATAGCGACGACGTCGTTCGGGATCGGCCTGGATGTCGGCCCAGGCCAGCACCGGGTCGCCGAGGCGCGCCTTGGCCTCGCGGTACATCTCGATCAGCACGCCGCGGGCGTAGGGGTAGCGCACCCGGGTGGGCGAGTAGCTGTACCACGAGAACGACGCGCCACGGGGACAGCCGCGCGGCTCGTACTCGGGTCGGTCCGGGCCCACCGACGGGTAGTCGGTCTGCTGGGTCTCCCAGGTGATGATCCCGTCCTTGACGTAGATCTTCCACGAGCACGATCCGGTGCAGTTCACCCCGTGCGTCGAGCGAACCACCTTGTCGTGGCTCCACCGGTCGCGGTAGAACACGTCGGCTTCACGGCCGCCCTCCCGGGTGACCGTGCGCAGGTCGGCCGAGATCTCGCCGGGGGTGAAGAACCGCCCGCTGCGCTCCAGGAGTTCCTCGAGCACTCCGCCGATGTGAGGTGTGACAGTCAAGAGGTACTCCTCCGATTCGGTAGCGTCGCGCCTCGTCGCCGGGCCGTGCGTTCGACCCCACGTGCGTCGTGTTTGGCAGTCAGCCCACTGATCCGCCCGCCAGCACCAGCTCGGATCGGCTCAGCGCTCGGCATGTCGGGCCCGCGGGCTGGGCGGCGATACAGCACCAGCATAGGTCTGGGTGGGGGATGAAATCCGGTTCGCCGTGCGCGGGCGATCGTTCGGAAAAGGCGTCATGAGCAGTGGTTTTGGTGCAGTGCAAAGCCTGCCGTCGGAGCACCGCGGTCGCGACGGCACGGTCTGAACACGCATTCGGCTCGCTATCGGCACGCACATCCAGGCAGCTTCGTGTGGCGTCGTTATTACAAGTCATATTGTTCTATTCAGTTCACTGCGAGGACCTGCAACGCGGCTGTACATAAGCTGCCGGAACTCTGTGGACTTGTTACGAGCTAGCTCCTAGAGAGCTGCGGTCAGGTCCGCCAGCCAGCCGCGATCGGCCGGCACCCAGTCCAGATCGTGCAGCTCAGCGGCGGTGATCCAGCGCAACGCCCGATGGTCGCGCGCGTCGGGTTCGCCCCGGACCAGGCGCACGCGGTAGGCGCGCAGCGTGAACCCGCCGTCGACCACGATGTCGTCGCCGAGTCGGCCGCCCACCGCGACGTCGCGCGCCCCAAGCCCCAGCTCCTCGGCCAACTCGCGGGCCAGCGCGTCGCGCTCCGTTTCGCCGGGCCCGACCTTGCCGCCGGGCAGCTCCCAACGGCCGGCCAGCTCCGGCGGACGGACGCGTTGTGCCACCAAGACCTTGGCGTCGCGGATGAGGGCACCGGCGACGACGATCTGGGTCGGCATGGCCAGTCACGGTATACGGCGGTTGCGACGCGCCCACCGCTCGGAACGCCGTCGGGATCCCGACGAGTTCGGGACCGGATGCGATGGCCGACGCCGTGCCGCCCTCGCGGCAACGGCGATGGGACCCCCGGCGGCAAAATGGCGCGCGGACAGCCATTGGGGCCGACAAATCGGTCGAATTCCCTTGGGACACAACGGCTCTCTTACGGTTTGGGCGCAGCCGTGGAATACTCGACCCTAGTCGGTCACGACCACTACAGGCACTTCCAATGAGGGGAGTTGGCAATGATCACCGAACCCACCAAGTCGTTCACTCGAATCTTTCGGGGCTATGACCCGGCTCTGGTCGACCCCTACATCGAGGCGTTGCTCGCCAAGGAGAAGTTGCTGATCGACGAAGTCCTGAACCTGCGGTCCCAGCGAGACGAATCCAGCAACGGAGCGGCCGCGCTGCGGATCGAGGTCGCCTGCCTCAAAGATGAGGTCGCCGCCCTGTCGGACACGTCACCGACGCCCTACGCGATGCAACATCGGATGGCGAAGCTGCTGCGGCGTGCCCTCGACGAGGTCTCCCGGATGCAGGCCGAGGCCCGCGCCGAGGCGGATGCCCTGCTCGCGGATGCCGCGGCCGAGGTGGAGGCCGCGCGCCGAGAACACCGAGAGTTGTTGGAGCACATGGCCGCGCAGCGAAAGGCGCTCGAAGCCGAATGTGAGGAGACCAGGAGAAAGCTCGACGCCGACCTCGCCGGGATGCGAAACGAAGCCCAGTCGTTGATCGATGAGGCGTGGCAGCAGGCCCAGCACGACCGTGAGCAGCTGCTCGCGGACGCGAAGCAGAAAGCTCACGAATTCGACGAGCGAGCGCACCGGGCGATGGACGAGGCGAATCAGCAACGGATCATGATTCTGGAAGAATTGATGGGCGTCGCCCGCGATCTCCAGGGGGTTCCCGCCAGCCTGGAGTCCGCCTACCAGCAACGACAGAGCCTGCCGGCCCCGGGCGTCGTGGTGGCGCTGGACCAGAAGACCCAAACACCGGGCACCCCCGCCGTAGCCTCGTAGCTGACCACCTTCGCGGGGAGGTCAAGCCGCCCCTCGATCAACCCGTAATCCGAGAGGACGAGTCCCCTATGGCCGTGTTAACGGACGAGCAAGTGGACGCCGCGCTGCCCGAGCTGGATGGATGGGAGCGGGCCGACGGCGCCCTGCGCCGCTCGATCAAATTTCCGAGTTTCCTGGCCGGCATCGACGCCGTCCGCCGGGTGGGCGAGCACGCCGAGAGCAAGGACCATCACCCGGACATCGACATTCGTTGGCGGACAGTCACTTTCGCACTTGTCACGCACTCCGAGGGCGGCATCACCCAAAACGACATCGACATGGCCCGCGACATCAACGGCATCGTCGACAGCTAGTCGTTGCGCCCTCGCCTGCGTCGGCGCTCACGCCGGCGGGACGCGCGTTGTCGGCCTTCGCGCCGGGGTGACGCTCGGCGCGGCCCCCGCGGCGCGGCGCGCGGGTGGTGGCGATCCAGATCAGCGTCGCCACCGTAGCGAGGATGTAGATCAACCCGGCCCAGGCCAGATACCACGGGCGGCTTATCTGCCAGATCGTCGGTTGGGCGAAGCTCAGCAACCACGGGACGCCGAGCGCCGTGAGGGCCAGCCAGCCCCAGCCGACGATGCGCGCTCCCGGTTGCTCGCGCACCGGCCCGTGGATCGCCCAGATCATCAGGGGCACCAGCCACACCCAGTGATGGGTCCAGGAGATCGGTGAGAGCAGCAGCCCGAACAGCTCGACCACCAAGAGCCTGCCCAGCCGATCGGCGGGATCCAGGGCGCGCCAGGCCAACACGGCCAGCACCGCGGTGACGGCAAGGGCCGCCACCAGCAGCGGCCCGAATCCCACGTCGTGGCCCACGATCCGCGAAATGCCCCCGCGCCAGGACTGATTGAACGACGTCGCGATGGGGCCCACCCGGTGGGCGTCGCCCAGCAGGTCGGTGAAGTAGTAGCGCGTCTGATCGCCGACGACCAGGACCGAAATCCCAATGGTCGCAACGAAAACGACGGCCGAGAACACCGCGGCACCCCACCGGCGCGCGCCGGCCAGATAGAGGCCGGAGATCGCGGGGGTCAACTTGATCCCGGCCGCCACGCCGACCAACAACCCCGACAGCCACCACCGTGTGCTGCACACCGCCCACAGCACCGCGGTCATCAGCAACACGTTGACCTGTCCGTAGTCGAAGGTGCTGCGCAACGGCTCGATCCAGATGGCGACCGCCGTCCACAGCATCGCGACACGCCGGCCGGTGGCGCCGGCGGGCATGCCGATCAGGCGCTGGCTGAGCCGGATCGCGCCGTACAGCGCCGCCATGGTGGCGATCTGCCACAGGAAGGCCACCAGTCCGAACGGCACCAGGTGCAGCGGGTAGAAGACGACGGCCGCGAACGGGGGGTAGGTGAACGGCAGCGGGAAGTCGGGCGTCTGGTCGGCGTAGACGTAGCTGTACAAGCTGCCGGGGTGGTCGATGGCGGCGGATCCGCCGAGGTACACGTGCAGGTCGACGAAGTTCGCGCCGTTGGGGGCCAGGTACGTCCAGGCCAGCCGCGCGGCGATGCTCGCCATGAGCAGCATCGGCGCGGCCGCGGCAAGCAGACTCGCCAACCGCTGCGCATGGGGTGCCGCCGGAGCGGCCGAGGTGGTGTCTATCCGCCCGACTTTAGCGAGCACGACGGGGCGGCGCGGCGCCGTCGGGCCGCACATCACCCCTAGGAGCGCCCATTTCGCGCGTTCGGTCACCGGTCTCACTCGTATCCGTAACGAGTTCATAAATGCCACACGTGTCACTTGAGTCCCATCCGCATCAAAGTAACTTCAGCGCCGAACCTGTAATCGATCAATCAGGGAGAGTCATGCCAACCATCTGGAATTACATGCGTGCAGCCGCCGTCGTGGTCGGTTCGTCCGCAGCGCTATTGACGGGCGGTATCGCCCACGCCGATCCGGTGCCGGCCCCGGCCATGCCGAACATTCCGCAACAGCTGATCAGTTCTGCGGCCAACGCACCGCAGATCCTGCAGAACCTCGCGACCGCACTCGGCGCCACGCCACCGGCGGCTCCGGCCACTCCGGGCATCAGCTTCCCGGGTGTCCCGGCGGCCACCTCGCCGGCAACGCCGGCGGCTCCGGCGGCGGGTCTTCCGTCGATTCCCGGACTGACCTCGCCGACCAGCCCCGCCGCCCAGGTGCCTTCTCCGGCGGCCAACCCCTTCCTTCCGGGGCTGGCGCAGTCGGCGACGCCCGCCGCGCCGTCTTCGGCGACCGGCGGCATCCCGGGGATGATCCAGGGCCTGACGGGTGCGCAGCCGGCGGCTGCGGGTCCCGCCGCTCCGGCCGCTCCGTCGATCCCGGGCCTCCCGACGATCCCGGGTCTGTCGGCACCCGCGGCACCGGCCACTCCGCCGGCTCCGCAGCTTCCGCAGGCGCAGGTCAACATGCCGGCGATGCCGGCCGGCCTGCCGGTCAGCGTGCCTC
>NZ_QMEU01000040.1 GCF_003284975.1 Mycobacterium colombiense | reverse complement strand
GCGATGCGGGTCGCCACCATCGGAGGTAGTGGCGATCGCGAGCGCGGTGGTGCCGGGCGATGCGGGTCGGCCGCCGTCGGGGTAACGGGCCGCCTCACCCTGGCTTTATTCGCCGGATACCCTGGTTCAATGAGTCTGCAAGCACCATCGCTTCCTGACTTGCGCCAGGAGGTGCACAACGCCGCACGCCGCGCCAGGGCCGCATCCCGTGTCCTGGCGTTGTTGCCGACGGTTGCCAAGGACCAGGCGCTGAGCTCCGCTGCCGACGCGATCACCGCCCACACCGAGTTGATCCTGTCGGCCAACGCCGAAGACCTCGAGGCCGCCCGGGCCGCCGGGACGCCCGCGGCGATGCTGGACCGGTTGGCATTGGACTCCAGGCGCGTTGAGGGCATCGCCGCCGGCCTGCGCCAGGTCGCCGGGCTGCCGGACCCGGTGGGGGAGGTGTTGCGCGGCTATACGTTGCCCAACGGGCTGCAGTTGCGTCAGCAGCGGGTACCGCTCGGGGTCGTCGGCATGATCTACGAGGGCCGGCCCAACGTGACCGTCGATGCCTTCGGTCTGGCGCTGAAGTCCGGCAACGCCGTGCTGCTGCGCGGGAGTTCGTCGGCGGCCCGGTCCAACCAGGCGCTCGTCCAGGTGCTGCGGGCCTCGCTGGTCAGCGAGGACCTGCCCGCCGATGCGGTGCAACTACTTTCGGCCGATGATCGCTCGACCGTGACGCATCTGATCCAGGCGCGCGGCCTGGTCGACGTGGTGATTCCGCGCGGCGGCGCGAGCCTGATCAACGCGGTGGTTCGCGACGCGCAGGTGCCCACCATAGAGACCGGCGTCGGCAACTGCCACGTGTACGTGCACGACGGCGCCGACCTGGACGTGGCGGAGCGAATCCTGCTGAATTCCAAGACCCGTCGGCCCAGCGTCTGCAACGCCGCCGAGACGCTGCTGGTCGACGTCTCGATCGCCGAAGAGGCGCTGCCCCGGCTGGTGAACGCCCTGCAAGACGCCGGCGTGACGGTGCACGGCGGATTCTCCAAGGATGCGCACGAGGACGACCTGCGCCGGGAGTACTTGTCGATGGACATCGCGGTGGCGGTGGTCGACGGCATCGACGCCGCGATCGCTCACATCAACGAGTACGGCACTGGACACACCGAGGCCATCGTTACCACCAATATGGCTGCTGCGCAGAAGTTTACCGACGGTGTCGACGCCGCCGCGGTGATGGTGAACGCGTCCACCGCCTTCACCGACGGCGAGCAGTTCGGTTTCGGTGCCGAAATCGGCATCTCCACCCAGAAACTGCATGCCCGCGGTCCGATGGGGCTGCCCGAATTGACCTCGACCAAATGGATCGCGTGGGGAGACGGACAGACCCGTCCGGTCTGATGCCCCGCGTGCAGCAAGTGCTTTAGGAGAACCGATTGTGAGTGTGCCCGCCCGGTCCAAGCCGTTGTTCGACGACATCGACGACGTCTCGCGGCGGTTGGCCGAGACCGGCTACCTGCCCGACACCGCCACCGCGACGGCGGTGTTCTTGGCCGACCGGCTCGGCAAGCCTTTGCTGGTGGAAGGCCCGGCCGGCGTGGGCAAGACCGAGTTGGCCCGCGCCATCGCGCAGGCCACCGGCTCGGGCCTGGTGCGCCTGCAGTGTTACGAAGGCGTCGACGAGGCCCGCGCGCTCTACGAGTGGAACCACGCCAAGCAGATCCTGCGTATCCAGGCCGGGTCGGGGGACTGGGACCAGACGAAAGACGACGTGTTCAGCGAGGAGTTCCTGCTGCAGCGTCCGCTGCTGACCGCCATCCGACGCACCGAGCCCACGGTGCTGCTCATCGACGAGACCGATAAGGCCGACATCGAGATTGAGGGCCTGCTGCTGGAGGTGCTGTCGGACTTCGCGGTGACCGTTCCCGAGCTGGGCACCATCACCGCCGAACGGACGCCGCTGGTGGTGCTTACCTCCAATGCCACCCGCGAACTGTCCGAGGCGCTCAAGCGTCGGTGCCTGTTCTTGCACATCGACTTTCCCAGTCCCGACCTGGAGCGCCGCATCCTGCTGTCGCGGGTCCCCGAGCTGCCCGAGCACCTGGCCGAGGAGCTGGTGCGCATCATCGGCGTGCTGCGCGGGATGCAGCTCAAGAAGGTGCCGTCGATCGCCGAGACCATCGACTGGGGTCGCACGCTGCTCGCGCTGGGCCTGGACACGATCGACGACGCCGTCGTGGCGGCCACGCTGGGCGTGGTGCTCAAACATCAATCCGACCAGCAGCGCGCGACCGGCGAGCTGCGGCTGAATTAGGAAGTATGCGATGGCCACCCGCCGTGTCCGACCCACCCGGCCGCTCGCCCCGCACGGGCTGCCGGGCCACCTGGTGGGGTTCGTGGAAGCCCTTCGCGGAGCGGGGATTTCGGTCGGCCCCTCGGAGACGGTGGACGCCGGTCGGGTGATGGCGACGCTCGGCCTGGGCGACCGCATGGTGCTGCGCGAGGGCCTCGCGTGCGCCGTGCTGCGCCGCTCGGATCACCGCGAGACCTATGACGCGATGTTTGACCTGTGGTTCCCGGCGGCGCTGGGCGCACGCGCGGTGGTCACCGAGGACGAGGTCGACGACTCGTCCGACGACGGCGCGTTGCCGCCCGACGACGTCGAGGCGATGCGCCAGATGCTGGCCGATCTGCTGACCGAGAACCCCGACCTCGCCGACTTGGACGAGCGCCTGGTCGCGATGATCGCCCGGATCGTCGAGGCCTACGGCAAATACAGCTCCAGCCGCGGCCCGTCGTTCTCGTCGTATCAGGCGCTCAAGGCGATGGCGCTCGACGAACTCGAGGGCAAGCTGCTGGCCGGACTGCTCGCCTCGTACGGCGACGAACCCACTCCCAGCCAGGAAGAAATCGCCAAAGCGCTTGCCGCGCAACGTATCAGCCAGTTGCGTAAGCTCGTCGACGCTGAGACCAAACGGCGCACCGCGGAGCAACTGGGCCGCGATCACGTCCAGATGTACGGCATCCCGCAGCTTTCGGAGAACGTAGAATTCTTGCGCGCCTCCGGTGAGCAGCTGCGCCAGATGCGTCGGGTGGTGGCGCCGCTGGCCCGCACCTTGGCGACCCGGCTGGCCGCGCGCCGGCGGCGCAGCCGGGCGGGATCGATCGATCTGCGCAAAACGCTGCGCAAGTCGATGTCCACCGGCGGGGTGCCGATCGACGTCGTGCTGGCCAAGCCCCGTCCGGCGCGCCCGGAACTGGTGGTGCTCTGCGACGTGTCCGGTTCGGTCGCCGGCTTCAGCCATTTCACCCTGTTGCTGGTTCACGCTCTGCGCCAACAATTCTCACGTGTTCGGGTGTTCGCCTTCATCGACACCACCGACGAGGTGACCCACATGTTCGGCCCGGAAGCCGATCTGGCCGTGGCGATTCAGCGGATCACCCGCGAGTCCGGCGTCTACAGCCGCGACGGCCACTCCGACTACGGCAACGCCTTCGCGTCGTTCGTGCAGGCGTTCCCCAATGTGCTCTCACCGCGCACCTCGCTGCTGGTGCTCGGCGACGGCCGCACCAACTACCGCAATCCGGAGATCGAGCTGCTCAGTCACATGGTGACCGCCAGCCGGCACGCGCACTGGCTGAATCCCGAGCCCAAGCACCTGTGGGGCAGCGGTGACTCGGCGGCGCCGCGCTATCAAGATGTCATCGCCATGCACGAGTGCCGGTCCGCCAAGCAGCTGGCCGCGGTGATCGACCAGCTGCTGCCCGTATAGACCGAAGCTCTCGTCGCATGGTCGTATGCTCCACTGCGGTGGAGGGCGCGCATCTTCCCGGCCTCCGGGCGCCAATCGCGGTGCAATTACCAAGTCGAGCACCGCGGCGGCCAGCAGCTTGCTCAGGCCCAATCCCCACTCGCAGGCCTCGACCTCGCGGGTGGCCCGCGTCATCGTCATTGCAAGTCGTCATGTGCAAAGGCGACGATTACCGAGTTGTACGTGCAGCACCCGCGACGGACAAAGGAGTTTCGCCAGTGCCTCTATGGCAACTTCCGGCGACCGAGCTCGCCCGCTTGGTCCGGTCGCGCGAAGTCTCGGCGCGCGAGGTCGCTGAGGCGGCCTTGGATCGGCTCGATGACGTCAACGGTGCGATCAATGCGGTGGTTGATTATCGCCGCGGCGAGGCATTGGCCGCCGCCGCCATGATCGACGATCGACTGCGCCACGGCGATGACGTTGGACCGCTGGCCGGTGTGCCCGTAACGGTGAAGATCAACGTCGACCAGGCCGGCTACGCCACCACCGACGGCGTGACGCTACAGCGTGACCTCATCGCCGAAACTAACAGCCCCGTCGTGGACAATCTTTTGAAGAGCGGTGCAGTGCTCATTGGCCGGACTAATGCGCCCGCATTCTGCCTCCGTTGGTTCACCTCGAATCGATTGCACGGGGAAACCCGCAACCCACGGAACGTGGACCTAACCCCGGGTGGCTCGTCGGGCGGGGCCGCCGCCGCAGTCGCGGCGGGCATCGGCGCGATTGCGCACGGAACCGACATCGCCGGTTCGATCCGCTATCCGGCGTACGCGTGTGGGATACACGGGTTGCGCCCGACACTTGGCCGCGTCCCCGCGTTCAACGCCTCTCTCCCCGAACCCACTATCGGCGCCCAGCTTGGGCGAGTTTCAGGCCCGTTGGCGCGCAGCGTCGCCGACATCCGGCTGGCATTCGCGGCGATGGCGGCTCGAGACGCCCGCGACCCGTGGTGGGTGGCCGCGCCCTTGTCAGGTCCGCCCCCTGTGGTCAAGCGAGCGGCTTTCTGCTTGGCACCGGACGGGCTTCGCACCAGACCTGAAGTGGCGCAAGCGGTCCGCGACGCGGCCGAGCGGCTCGAAGCCGCGGCGTGGGAGGTGGACGAGCTGGCCACCACCCCGCCACTCGCCGAAGCAGCCGATGCCCAAACTAAACTCGCCTTCCTTGACGGGTACGACGCCAAGCTTGCGGCCGCCCAACGGGAGGGCGACGCGGGCGCGTTGAATGTGCTGGAGCGTCTGCGCGAGCAAGCCATCGCTTTCGACCTGACCGCGTTCTCCAGGTTGCTGAGTCGCCGAGCCACACTTCTGCGTGACTGGCTGACGCTGTTCGAGAATTACTCTGTCCTGGTGATACCGGTCAGCGCCGAGCTGCCCTTCGCGAACCATCTCGATATGCAAGGCGACGCCGCCTTCGCGCGGGTCTGGGCCGCACAGCTCACCCAGCTCGGTTTGCCCTACCTCGGGCTGCCGGCGCTGACCGTGTCGACCGGTCTGCTCGGCAGCACGCCGGTCGGCGTACAAATCGTTGCAGGCCGCTACCGCGAGGACCTCTGTCTGGCCGCCGGAGAAGCGATCGAAGCTGGGGGTACACCAGTCTCACCGATCGACCCGATGCCGGGATAGGGTTGCAGCGCCGCCGCCCGACCAGGGAAATCGGGCCGTAACACCGGCTCAAGTAAGCTGGCAAATCGTGCAAAAGCAGCTTCGCAGGTTAGGAGTGATGGGTGGGACGTTCGACCCCATCCATTACGGCCACCTGGTTGCCGCCAGCGAGGTCGCCGACCTGTTCGACCTCGACCAAGTGGTGTTCGTGCCCAGTGGTCAGCCCTGGCAGAAGGACCGGCACGTCTCGGCCGCCGAGGACCGCTACCTGATGACGGTGATCGCCACGGCGTCCAATCCCCGTTTCACGGTCAGCCGCGTCGACATCGACCGCGCGGGCCCCACCTACACCAAAGACACCTTGCGCGACCTGCACGCCCTCAACCCGGACTCCGAGCTGTACTTCATCACCGGGGCTGATGCGCTGGCCTCCATCCTGTCGTGGCAGGGCTGGGAGACGGTGTTCGAGCTGGCCCGCTTCATCGGGGTCAGCCGGCCCGGTTACGAGCTGCGCCGCGAGCACGTCACCGGCGTGCTCGGCGAGCTGCCCGACGACGCGCTGACCCTCGTCGAGATCCCGGCGCTGGCCATCTCCTCGACCGATTGCCGCGGCCGCGCGGCGCAGCGCCGCCCGTTGTGGTACCTGATGCCCGACGGCGTCGTGCAGTACGTCTCCAAGCGCCGGCTCTACCGCGACGAGGTCGTGCCGCCGGTGCCGACCAGCGAAACACGCCTGAGCGCAGGGGATCACCCATGAGCGCCACCCAGGAGGCCATCGACATGGCGACGGTGGCCGCCGGCGCCGCCGCTTCGAAGCTTGCCGACGATGTCATCGTCATCGACGTCTCCGCGCAGTTGGCCATCACGGACTGCTTCGTGATCGCCTCGGCCTCCAACGAGCGCCAGGTCAACGCCATTGTCGATGAGGTCGAGGAGAAGATGCGCAAGGCCGGTTACAAGCCAGCGCGTCGAGAGGGCACGAGGGAGGGCCGCTGGACGCTGCTGGACTATCGCGACATCGTCGTGCACATCCAGCACCAGGAGGACCGCGACTTCTATGCCCTCGACCGGCTGTGGAGTGACTGCCCGGTGGTGCCGGTAGACCTCGATGAGGGCCGCACCAACTCCGAAGAGTCGGGTGCGTCATGAGGGTCCGGCGTCTAATCATGTTGCGGCACGGGCAAACCGAGTTCAACGCCGGCAGCCGGATGCAGGGTCAGCTGGATTCCGAACTCAGCGAGCTCGGCCGGGCCCAGGCGATCGCGGCCGCCGAGGTGCTGGGCAAACTGCAGCCGTTGCTCATCGTGTCGTCGGATCTGCATCGCGCCTACGACACGGCGGTCAGGTTGGGGGAGCTCACCGGCCTGCCGATCCGGGTCGACCAGCGGTTGCGGGAAACCCATCTCGGCGACTGGCAGGGAATGACGCACACCGAGGTCGACGCGCAGGCCCCCGGCGCCCGGCTGGCCTGGCGCGAAGACGCCACCTGGGCGCCGCACGGCGGTGAGAGCAGGGTCGACGTCGCCGCTCGCAGCGTGCCATTGGTTGCCGAACTGGTGACCGGCGAGCCGGAGTGGGGCGAGCCCGACGGGCCCGATCGCCCGGTGGTGCTGGTGGCCCACGGCGGGCTGATCGCCGCTTTGTCGGCCGCGCTGCTGAAGCTTCCCGTCGCCAACTGGCCGATCCTGGGTGGCATGGGCAATGCCAGCTGGGTGCAGTTGTCCGGCCACAGCGACGATCCGGCCGACGAATTCGACAGCATCCGTTGGCGTCTGGATGTGTGGAACGCTTCGGCGCAGGTGTCCAACGATGTCCTCTGAGCACCCGCCGAAGCCCGCCCTGCTGATATTCGCCGACTCCCTGGCCTACTACGGCCCGACGGGCGGGCTGCCCGCCGACGACCCCCGGATCTGGCCGAATATCGTTGCGGCGCAGCTAGGTTGGGATGTCGAGCTGATCGGCCGCATCGGGTGGACGTGCCGGGACATCTGGTGGGCGGCGACCCAGGACCCGCGGGCGTGGGCGGCGCTACCGAAGGCGGGCGCGGTCATCTTCGCGACCTGCGGCATGGATTCGCTGCCGTCGGTGTTGCCCACCGCGCTGCGCGAGCTGATCCGCTATGTGCGGCCGCCGTGGCTGCGTCGCTGGGTCCGCGACGGCTATGGCTGGCTGCAGCCCAGGCTCTCGCCAGTGGCCAGATCGGCGCTACCACCGCACCTGAGTGCGGACTACCTCGAACAGACCCGTGGCGCAATCGATGTCAACCGACCCGGTATCCCGATCGTGGCCTCGCTGCCGTCCGTGCACATCGCCGACACCTACGGCCGGGCCCACCACGGCCGCGCGGGGACGGCGGCTGCCATCACCGATTGGGCGCAAAACCACAACGTGCCCCTGGTCGATCTGAAAGCCGCTGTCGCCGAACAGGTGATGAGCGGTCGGGGAAACCCCGACGGGATTCACTGGAACTTCGAAGCCCACCAGGCGGTCGCGGAATTGATGCTCAAGGCGCTCGCCGAGGCCGGCGTGGCAACGATGCAGCGGGGGCACCTCCCGCTTGCGGGGGACGCGCAGCGCGATGAGGAGGCGCCGCGCAATCAGGCCGGCGTGCCCAACGAGAAGCCGCGAGGGTAGCGCTTGTGAGCGTCGTGGTGGTGACCGACTCGTCGGCACGGCTGCCGGCCGACCTGCTCGAAAAGTGGGGAATCCGGGTCGTTCCGCTGCACATCTTGCTCGATGGCGCCGATCTGCGTGACGGTGTGGACGACGTCCCCGATGACATTTACAAACTGGCGGCCACCACTGCGGCGGCCACCCCGGCCGAACTCGCCGACGCCTATCAGCAGGCGCTGGCCGACAGCGGCGCCGACGGCGTAGTGGCCGTGCACATTTCGTCGGCGCTGTCGGGAACGTGCCGGGCCGCCGAACGCACCGCGGCCGACCTGGATCCGAACGTGCGCGTCGTCGACTCGAAGTCGGCCGCGATGGGCACCGGCTTCGTCGCGCTGGCCGCGGCGCGGGCGGCGGCCGACGGCGCAAGCCTGGACGCCGTAGCGGACGCCGCGCGCGCGGCCGTGGACCGCGGGCATGCCTTTATCGTGGTGCACCGCCTGGACAACCTGCGCCGCAGCGGACGCATAGGCGGGGCGAAGGCGTGGCTGGGCACCGCGCTGGCGCTCAAGCCGCTGTTGCGTATCGATGACGGCAAACTCGTTCTGGCCCAACGGGTCCGCACCGTCAGCCATGCCACCGAGGCAATGATCGGCCGGGTCTGCCAGGTCGTCGGCAACGATGCCGCCGCCCTGGCGGTGCATCACGTCGACAACCCGGAGGGCGCCCGGGAGGTGGCCTCAGCGCTGGGCGAGCGGCTGCCGGCGTGCGAACCGGCGATCATCACCGAGCTGGGACCGGTGCTCGCGCTGCATGTCGGCGCGGGCGCGGTCGCGGTGAGCGTGGCGCTGCCGCCGGAATAGTTCCGGGCGCAACCAACGAATCAGGCGCTCACCGGCCGCCGGGCGTTATCGCCGCGGGGGTGCACCACCTGCGGCCACCAGAACCACCGCCCGAGCAGGGTGGCGATCGAGGGCATCAGCAGCGTGCGCACGACCAGCGTATCGAGCAGTAGACCGATGCACACGGTCGACCCGAACTGACCGAGCACCCGCAGATCGCTGCCCAACATGGACGCCATGGTGAAGGCAAACACCAGACCCGCCGCCGTCACCACACCGCCGGTACCGGCCATCGACCGGATGATCCCGGTCTTGAGCCCGCGATGGATCTCTTCGCGGAACCGGGAAACAAGCAATAGGTTGTAATCGGATCCGACGGCCAACAGGATGATGACCGACAGCGCCATCACGATCCAGTGGATCCTGATGCCGAACAGATCCTGCCAAATCAGCACGGACAGACCGAAAGACGCCGCGATCGAGCTGGCCGCTGTGCCGACGATCACCAGCGCGGCCACCACGCTGCGGGTCAGCAGCAGCATGATCATGAAGATCAGCGTCAGGGCCGACACCACGGCGATCATCAGGTCGTATTTCTCGCCGTCGGCCATGTCCTTGAACGTCGCCGCGGTTCCGCCAAGATACACCCGGGCATCGGAGAGCGAGGATTGCTTCAGCCCCTCCTGCGCGGCGGTGCGTTCGGCGTCGACCCGCGCGATGCCCTCCGGCGACATCGGATCGCCCTGATGGGTGATGAAGAACCGCGCCGACTTACCGTCCGGCGACAAGAACATCCGAAGACCCGTCTGGAAATCGGGATTGTCGAAGGCTTCTGGCGGCAGATAGAAGAAGTCGTCGTTCTTCGACGCGTCGAAGCTCTGCCCCATCACGATGGCGGTGTTACTCATCGCCTCCATCTGATTGATCATCGCCTTGAACGTCTGGTAGAGCGTCAGCGTGATCCCCCGGGTGGTTTTCAGCGTGGTGATCAGCGTGGGAAACAACGCATTCAGATCGTGGGTTGCTTTGGCGGTGTGCTGGATGTCGCCCGTGAGGTAATGGAACTGCTCGGCGAGCTGATCGAAGCCATCCAAAGTGTCGAACAGGGACCGCAACCCGTAGCACAACGGGATGTCGTAGCAGTGCTTCTCCCAATAGAAGTACGTCCGGACCGGGCGGAAGGTGTCGTCGAAATCGGCGATGTGGTCGCGCAGGGTGTCGGTGATCTGCGACGTCACCGCCGTGGTCTTCGCGCTGTCGTCGGCGGCATTGGCCAGATCCAGCGACACCTCGTATTGGCGCTGCGTGGTGTCGATCTGGGTTTGCAGATCATCGGCCATCTTGAGGATGTCGTTCATGCGCTCCTTGAGAAAGCTCATGTTCTGCATCGTGGTCTGGCTTTGCACGCTGTTCTGGAACGGAATCGAGCTGTGCTGGATCGGAATGCCCAGCGGCCGGGTGATGTCCTGGACCATGGCGATGCCGAGGGTGCGCATCTCGTTCTTGGCCACCCGATCCAACACCAGCATGTCGGCCGGGTTGCGCATGTCGTGGTCGGACTCGACCATCAACAGGTCGGGGTTCATCCGCGCTTCGGAGAAATGCCGATTCGCGGCCTCTTGCCCCTGATTGGACGGGGCCGACAACGGCAGGTAGTGACGGTCGTTGTAGCTGGTGTGGAAGCTCGGCAGGGCGATCATGCCGACCAGAACGATGGCGGCGCTTACGGCCAAAACCGGTGCGGGCCAACGCACTACGGCGGTGCCCACCCGGCGCCACAGCCGACCACGCTTGGCCTGCCTTTCGAACAGGTGGAAGCGGCTGCCGACGAAGACCACCGCGGGACCCAACGTGATACCGGCGAGCACCACGACCAGCATGCCGATCGCGACGGGCGCGCCCATGGTGTTGAACCACGGCAAGCGCGAAAAGCTCAGGCAATAGGTCGCGCCCGCGATTGTCAGGCCCGAACCGAGCACCACCGGGGCGACGCCCTTGAATGTGGTGTAGTAGGCCTCTTCTCGATCCTCGCCGGCGGCCAGGGCCTCCTGGTAGCGGCCGACGAGGAAGATGCCGTAGTCCGTTCCCGCGGCGATGGCCAGCATGGTGAGAATGTTGGCCGCGAAGGTGGTGAGCCCGAATGCGTTGTGATACGCCAGAACCGCGACGACCCCGCGCGAACAGGCCAGGGCCACAAAGGTCATGAACAGCTGCACAAGCGTGGTGACGATGGACCGGTAGACCAGCAGCAGCATGATCGCGATGGCGCCAAGGGTGAACAGCGTGATCTTGGCCAGGCTGGCGTTACCGATGATGTGCATGTCGTCGGACAGCGCAGCGGGACCGGTGACGTAGGCCTTCACACCGGGCGGCGCCCTGTTCTCGTCGATGACCTTACGCACGGCGTCCACCGACTCGTTGGCCAACGTCGTGCCCTGGTTACCGGCGAGGTTCACTTGCACATACGCGCCCTTGGCGTCGGCGCTTTGCGCGCCCGCGGCCGTCAGCCGGTCGCCCCAGAAGTCCTGAATGTGCTGAATGTGCTTGGGATCCTGGCGAAGTTGCCGGATCAGCTTGTCGTAATACTGGTGGGCGTCGGGGCCCAGCGGATGCTGACCCTCCAGCACGATCATGACGGTGCTGTTGGAGTCGAACTCGTGAAAGTTGTGGCCCAAGCGCATCATCGCCTTCATCGACGGCGCGTCGAGCGGTGTCATCGGCGCCGAGTGCGCCTCGCCGACTTTCTCCAGCGTGGGCACGATGACGTTCACCAACACGGTGATCGCGACCCAGCCGATGATGATCGGTATCGCGAAGATGCGGATCGCATGGGGAAGGTAGGGCCGATGGCCGCGCTCGGCCTTCGACAAGCCCCGGGTGCCGATCGGGCCGGTGTCGGCGGCGCTCAGGTCGCGCTCGGTCTCATTGTGCACGTCGCTCATGCGGACTTCACCAGGCAGAAGGTCTGGGCGTTATGGCCGGCGGAATTCTGGTTGTCGCGGACGATGCCGTCCACGGTGATTTTGCAGCTGATCGTGCTGCCGTCGCTCTGGGCCATGATGTTTGCGCTCACCGAGGGCAGCGTGGTCGAGATGGTGGTCGACCAGGGCAGGGCGGCGTTGTTGACCTGATGCGTGTTGGCGTTCTCGTCCCAGTAGTTGATGTTCGCCGTGGTGCCCGGGGCACCGGAGATTTCATAGACGACGACCTTCGGGTTGAACTGCACGATTTCGATCCCCTTGCCGGCGTTTGCGTTCAGATCTTCCGAGCCGAAGATCTTGTGCAGTCGCGACACGATGAGCGCCGACAGTGACAGAACGACCACCAGCACCAGCGGGATCCACGCTCGTCTCAGCACGCGGCTGAGAAGGCCGGGGCGGGTACCCGAGTCTGGACTAGCCACCACCTGACCGCCTTCCGCAAAGCTCACCAACCGCCGCCGACGACACCACTGTCAACGGAACATTTGCTCAGTTAGGGATACTAACCTTAGTGCACGCAAGCGTTCCTCCTGGGGCCACCGCTTGTGGCGTACGGCATAGCTGCTAGTGGGCGAGCCGACCGGTGACCGGCGGCAAATCCGCCAGCGTCACGATTCCCGGCTCGGCGGCCACCACCGCCGGGACGGCATTGGTAACCGGCATCGCGGTGTATATCATTCCCAGCCCCATGAACCCGGGCTCTGTCCAGTCTTTGGGCGGCAGGCAGTGCAACACGGTTCGCATGTTGGGCAGCCCGAACACCTGAATGACGTGCCCGTGCTCCAGGGGCTTGGGCGGGACGACGTGACTGCCCATGGTCCAGTTGAACCCGACGCTGACGACGTTGCGGTCACCGACCCAGCCGCGGTGATAGCCGTAGACGCTGCCGACCGTCCCGGCGGGGATTTTCATGAAGCCGAGATCGGAGTCGTCGGTGGCCGCGGTGAAGGTGACGTCGAAGGTCATCTTGTCCAGCTTCGCCCCGATCGCGTCGGCCATCATCGCCGCCGACTCCGCAAAGACCTCGCTTTCGCGCCGGACGTTCTCGGCCAGCCCGGGGGTGTCGGGATCCTGCGAAAAGCCCATGGCCGTCTGGGTTTCCGCCGATTCGTAGGTCGAGCAGTCCACCGACTCGGTGATCCGGATCTCGTCGACGCGCTCACACGATGCGGACAGCACCATGCCCACCATGTTCGTCATGCCGGGGTGCGCACCGCTGCCGAAAATTGTCGAATTGCCTTTCCGGCAAGCATCTTCGATGCGTTTGCGGTCCTGCGGTGTCTGCTTTCCGCCGGTGATCCACGCGGCGCTGGTGCACACGTTGACTCCGGATTCCAGCAGCCCCACCAGCTCATCGATGTTGGGCCACAACGGGTTATAGCAACATGCGTCGGCGCCCAGGGCCAGCAGCGCATCGATGTCGTTGGTCGCCCGCACTCCGGTCGGCTCCGGCCAGCCCGCCAGCTCGGCGGCGTCGACGCCGACCTTGTCGGCGCCGTGTGCGTACACGCCGGCCAGTTCCAGGTCGGGTCGCCCGATGATGGCGTGCAGCGAACGCCGACCGATGTTGCCGGTCGTCCACTGGATCACGCGTAGCGGACGGTCGATGCTTGCCTTGCTCATCGCGGCTCCTTTGCCGGTGCGGATTGGACTCATTATCTTCTCAGCGGTAACGCGTCGGTTGACGAAGGGTCAAAGGCCGGCCGCGCCGACCGCGAGGAAAGCGCAGCCGGCCGCGGCCAGCAGGAGCGCAACGTCGACGCGCCGGCGCGAGCGAATCCAGTCATGCAGCGCCGCCACCCACCTGGCGGTCGCCTCGGGCGCCAGCAGGTGGGCCAGCAGCGGAATCTCGATCAGGGCGAAGGCCACGGCGTTGAACATCAACAGCACCGCGACCTGCGTCAGGGCGGTCGCGCCAGAGGCCAGAATGACGGCCAGCGCGGCAAGGTAGTCGACCGACGGCAATGCGATGCCGAGACCGGCGATGCCGGCAACCGCCAGCGAATGCCGGCTCAGCAAACGTTGGACCGGCGAGGCCAATCCCGTCGGCCGCGCACCCAACCGCGCGGGGAGATTCGCGGCCACGACTGCCGCGACCGTCAGCGCCAGCAGGCCGACCACAATCTGCACCTTGGGCAACGCGAAGTAATTCGAGCCCGGCATGGCGCGTCGGAAGGCGAACAAGACGACCAGGCCCACCGCCGTTCCCATGGCGAAACCGCCGGACAGGAACGCGAGCAGTTGCAGCGCCGGCCTGGGCCTGTTCAGCATGACCACGGTCATTCCGACCCGGAACGGTTCGACGCTGACGGCCAGCGCCATCACCAGGACGGTGACCAACATCGGCATCGTGGAGAGCGCCCGCAGCCTCGGCTCAGGCGTCCAACCGGGCGAATTGCTGCCGGCGGTACTGCTCGACGCAGGCGGCACGACGGATCTTGCCACTGGTGGTGGTGGGGATCGAGCCGGGCGGTACCAGCACGAGGTCTCCCACATTCACGCCGTGCGCATTGGAAATCGCCGAGGTGACGTCGCGTTTGACGCAGGTCAGCGTGTGCATGGCCGCCTCGGTGGAATCGCCTCGCTTCTTGAACTCGATGACGGTGACGAGCTTCTCGGTGCTGTTTACCGGAACCGATATCGCCGCGACCCGACCGCCGGTGATCTCCTGGACCGTCGCCTCGATGTCCTCGGGATGGTGGTTCCTTCCGCGGATTATCAGCAGATCCTTGATGCGGCCAACGATGAACAGCCCACCCTCGTGGACGAAACCCAGGTCACCGGTCTTCAGCCAGGGCCCGTCCGGCGTACCCGGCGACGGGTCGACGAGCGTCGCGCCGAAGCAGCGCTGTTCGGCCGGCGGCTTGCGCCAGTAGCCCTCGGCCACGTTGGCGCCGCGTACCCAGATCTCGCCGACCACCCCCGGGGGGCACTCGCGGTTGGTGTCGCCGTCGACGATTCGCAGTGCCGGGGATTGCGGCGGTTGGTATTTCACCAGCGACGAGCCGGTCCCGGCCGCGCACGGCACAGCGCGGCCCGCCGAGAGCTGGTCGATATCGAAGTGCACCGTCGACGAGTCACTCCAGGTGCCACTGGCCACGAAGACTGTTGCCTCCGCCAAGCCGTAGGACGGACGCATCATGTCGTCCCGAAAGTTGAAGTGGGCGAACCGATCGACGAAGCGACTCAGGGTGGCCGGCTCGACGCGTTCGGCACCGCTGATGATGCCCAGCACACCGCCGAGGTCGAGTCCGGCCAGATCGCGGTCGCTGGTCTTGCGGGCCGCCAGGTCGAAGGCGAAGTTGGGGGCCGCCGACCACGAAGAGGTATTGGCGGCCAGCGACCGCACCCACCTGGCCGGCCGTTCCAAGAACGCAACGGGACTCATCAGCTCGCCCCGCCAGCCGCCCAGGATCGGCGCGCACACGCCCAGCACCAAACCCATGTCGTGGTAGAAGGGCAACCACGAGACAATCGTGGTGTCCGACGGGGCTTTCGTGCCGGAGTCGGCGAAGAAGCTGCGCATCAGCTGCTCGAAATTCGCCTGCAGGTTGCGGTGCGAAATCATCACGCCCGTCGGGGCCCTGGTCGAACCGGAGCTGTACTGCAGATACGCGACGTCCGGCAGATCGGCTGCCGGGACGGTAGTTTCGCGATCGGCGTCCAGATTCATCGAATCGATTTCGACGATCTTCGGGACGTCGTCCATGCGCGCCCGATCGACATATTCGGCGACATCTTCGGCCACCGCGGACGTCGTGAGCACGACCGACGGCGACGTGTCGGCGAGGACCGCGCTGACCCGCTCGTCGCTCGAGCCGCGATGCGGCAGCGGAAGCGGAACTGCGATGAGCCCGGCCTGCATCGATCCCAGGAACGCCGCGATGTAGTCAAGACCCTGCGGCGCCAGGATTACCGCCCTGTCGCCGAGCGACCCGTGCTGGCCGAGGTCGCCCGCCACGTTGAAGGTCCGGCGGGATATTTGCGACCACGTGAGGCTCTGGCGAACGCCGTCGGCGTCGCCCTCGTAGTCGGTGAACGTGTACGCCACCTCGTCGGGCCGCAGGCTGGCACGTCCGTGCAGCATGGCGAGAAGCGATGATCCAGACATAGGCGCGCTGTCTAGCCGGTGCCGTGGGACAACACCGAGGTGCCCCCGCTGAGTATCTGGGAAAGAGGGTCAGCGCCGCCGCCGAAGGTTGCCTGGTTGGCCGGTGCGGTGACTTCCGCTGGGTCGAAGCCGTGCACCGGGTCCACCTGAACGGGGGCGGTCGCGGGATCGTCGTTTCGTGAGTATCCGGCGTTCACCCGGGGAATCAGGATTGCGTCGAGCTTGTTGAGCGTGCCTTCGTCGATCCCGAGGTATTTCAGCGGCATGACGAGCGGAAGGTGCTTTTCGGGAACCATGATCGTGGTGTCTTTCGCCCCCCTGGAATTGATCGTGGTCCTGATGTTCTGCGGGGGCACCATGCTTGGGTTGGTGAAGGCCACCGCCGTGTGACCGGTGGCCAGCCCCAGCAGGGTGTTCGCCAGCGCGAACATGTTGTCCGGACGGTCGGGGAAGTCCGCGATCGAGTCGTAAGCAGCGACGAACCGGTTGGTGTCGTACTGGCTCTCGTACGGCGCTGGCATGGTGTAGTCGAGCGCGGGAACGACGCTGCCGACCGGGAACATGGCGGTCAGGAAGCTCTGGCCGAAGGCGTGATGGCCGATCGGGTCGCCGAACGTGGCGAAGTTCAGTTTGTCCGGCGGGGGAGCGGCCGGGTCATTCGCCAGCCGGGCCTGCTCGCCGTCGACCACGAATCCGCCCTCGGACAAGCCGATCGCGGTACCGGGCCGACCCGTCCGGATAGCGGCGTCGAGGTTGTTCACCCCGACGTCGACTGACTCGCCGACGCTGGGGCCGTCCAGGCCTAGGCCTGGTAACAGCTTTTCGCCGGCCTCGCCGATGCCTGGGAAGAGCCGCTCCAACACGTGACCCTGGACCTGCCCTGCCGGATAACGGACGATTTCACGCTTCTGGCCGGGAAACCACTGGGCACCCTCCTGACGGATGTATTCGTCGTAGGGGATGCCCAGGACGTGAGCGCCGCCGAGGGCGAACGCCGTCTGGTCGCCCGGCGCCCCCGGGGTCGGCGGACCGCCGATCGGCGCATCATCAGCCGTCGCGGTATTGACGCCGAAACATCCTGTGGCAGCTACGGTTACCAGCGCCGAAACTCCTGCGAGCAGTTTCTTCATCCCTACTCCTACCGCTCGAATCCGCCTCGTAGTCTCACACACATCCCCTACGGGTGCTAACCGGGCTGCGCCTCGGCGCGTCCCTCCGGTAACCGCGACGCCGGCCGCCGCGCGCCCATTGGCGCACCCGCTCGGGAGGGCCACCAATTCGCCCGCCCGACCAGGGCGGCGATGGCGGGAACCGTGATGGTGCGCACCAAGAAGGTGTCCAGCAAAATGCCCACCCCGATCACGAAACCGCCCTGGACCACGGTGCTGATGCTGGAGAACAAAAGACCACACATCGAGGCGGCAAAGATCAGACCCGCCGCAGTGATCACTCCGCCCGTCGAACCCAGGGTCCGGATGATGCCGTAACGCATGCTGTGCGGCGACTCCTCCCGCATTCGCGAGACGAGCAGCATGTTGTAGTCGGCACCCACCGCGACCAGAACCACGAATGCCAGCGGAGGCACACTCCAATGCAGTTGCTGACCCAGCAGGTATTGCACGACGAGTACCCCGATCCCCACCGCCGACAAATACGAAATAACCACGGAGGCAACGAGATACAGCGGGGCGACGATCGCACGCAGCAGCGCGATCAGGGTCACCAGCACCACCAGCAGGGTTACCGCGATGATGAACCGGATGTCGTGTTGGTAGTAGTCGCGCGTGTCCTTGAGCGCGACGGTGTAACCGGCCATCGACACCGTCGCGTCCGCCAGCGCGGTGTTCGGTTGCGCTCCCCGCGCGGCCGCTTCGATCGCGTTGACCTGATCCATGGCCTCGGTGCTGAACGGGTTCAATTTGGTCTGGACCAGGTAGCGCACCGAGTGGCCGTCCGGCGAGATGAATGCCTTGGCGGCCTTCTGGAACTCCGCCAGGTGCAACAGCTGGGGCGGGATGTTGAATCCGGCCATGGCCGGTTGCGCCGCGTCGCGTTTCAGCGACAACAGAAACGCCGCCGAGTCGTTGAGCCCGCTGCCGAGCTGTTTGACTTGGTCGACGACCTGCGCCACCGCGTCGGCGATTTGCCGGCTGCCGCCGGCGAAACGGTTAGCGCCATCTTGCAAGGTGTTCAGGTTCGCCTGCAGGCCACCAGGTTTGTCCATGCCCAGCGAATGCAGCACGGTGGTGAGCTTCGCCAATGCGGCGCGCAGGCGGTCTGCCGACGCTTTCAGCGCGTGCTTGTCCGGGTACTCCTGCAGCTGGTGGGCCAAGTCATTGATGGCGTCGAGGTCTGCTTGATCGCGCGAACCGACGAGTTGCTCGAATGTTCCGCGGGTGGCGCTGCACGAGGCGTCGACGTCGCATCGGGGGTTGCCCTGCAGCGCCCCCAGCACCGGGCCGATCCAGGCGAACATGTTCTTGGCCGCCGAGAAGTTCCAGCCCATGTTGTTGCTGAGCGCGTTGACATGGTCCACGAGCTGGGCCGCGAGATCGACCTCTTTCACCAGCGCGTCGCCGGTGTACTGGTTCTTCGTCGACGAGAAGGCGGTTTCCAGCTCCTGGACGCCGGCGGCGAGCTGGATGACCTGGCCCCGCATGTTGCCGAGGTTGTCGGCCAACGTCCCCGCCCCGTCTACCAGCCGATTGAGGTCGCCTGTGTGGTCTTTGATCAGGGTGGACCCGCCGGCCAGCAGGGTGCCTATAGCGCCCGCTTGATAGGTGGCCCTGAATTGTTCGGGCACATTCCCGGTGGGACGCGTAATGCCGCTGACCGCAGCAACATTCGGCAATTGACTGACCCGGTCAGCCATTTGCTCCAAGTCCGCGAGCGCCTTTGGCGTGCGAAGGTCGTGCGGGGACTGGACCAGGATGTACTGCGGGATGGACTGATTCACCGGGAAGTGACGATCCAGCGCGGCATACCCGATGGAGCTCGGGGCGGACGCCCGCACCGCCTTGCGATCGTCGTAGTTGTAACGCACCAGGCCGGCACAGCTGGCCAGGATGAGCAACACGAGCACGCTGGCAACCAGGTTGACCTTCGGTCGCCGCACGATGCGAATGCCCGACCGCCGCCAAAACCGGGCGGTCAGCTCGCGCCGCGGCTTGACCAAGCCGCGCCGTCCCGCAAGCACCAGGACTGCCGGCAGCAACGTCAACGCGGCGAGGAATGCCACACCGATCCCGATCGCCGACGACGCGCCGACCGTTTTGAACACACCCATCCGGGCGAAGCTGATCAGCAGGAAGGTGACACCGACGGTGGCCGCGGATGCGGCGATCACCTTTCCGATCGAGAACATGGCGCGCTTGACCGCCTGATCGGGAGTCGCGCCCGACCGCAGGTAGTCGTGATAGCGGCTGATCAGAAAGACGGCGTAATCGGTTCCGGCTCCAGCCATTATGGCGCTCAAGAACACAACGGACTGGTTCGAGACGCCCGAGCCGGTCAGTTGGGAGTAGCCCGCTACCACCGCCTGCGCGATCACCAGGGATATCCCGATCGTCAGCAACGGCAGCAGCATGGTGACCGCGCTGCGGTAGATCACTAGCAGGACGATCAGGACCATCACCGCGATCGCCAACTCGATCGGCATCCGGTCCCGAGCGCCCGCGTCGGTGAGGTCGGCGACGGTCGCCGCAGGGCCGGTGAGGTTTGCCGTCAGCGATGTGCCGGTGAGCGCCCCCTTGACGATTTCGCCGATCCGGTTGAAGGCGGCGTACGAGCGGGGAGTGCCCAGCTCACCAGCGACGCCAACCGGCAGCACCCACGCCTTGTGATCCTTGCTGGTGACGACGGAGCGCAACGCCGGGGTGCTAACGAAGTCCTGCAGCATCGAGATATCTCGCGTGTCGCGGCGCAGCGCGTCCACCACTTTGCCGTAAGCGGCCTCGTCGGCCGGGCCGAGTCCCTTGTCGTCGGTCAACACCACCAACAGCAGGTTTTCTGAGCCCGACTCGTGAAACGCCTCGGTCATCTTTCGAGCGGTCACGCTCGACGGCGCATCGCTGGGCAGGATGGCAAGCGGATGCTTCTCGGCCATCTCGCCCAGCGAGGGAAACGTCAGGGGTAGCGCGACGGCGATCGCGATCCAGATCCCCACCACTGCCCAGGGCCACCGCACCACGAAATCGGCTAGCCGTCGCATATTGCCCTCATCCCCGCTCGGCGCCGTCGGGCGTGCCCGCCGGGGACTCTCGGCCGCACTCGCCCGAGCCCGGTCACACCACGCAAATTCGCCTCACGAGCCATCGAAGTGCTCCACGCTACGCGACGCGTCCCCAGCTCCCGCTGCCGGCGACCCGCACGCAGACCGACTTCATCGCCTCCATGTAGCGAACAACCGATTTTCGGGCGACCGGGTTGTCCGGATGCATGATCGCCATGAACGTGCCTTCCCCGTACCGGAATATGTAAATGGTCAGCTGGTATGAATATCGGCCGTCGGGATAGATTCCGATGTTGTTCGCCAGCCCCATGTCGGCCGCGGCGAGAATGGCATTGAGCGGAGCGGCGCCGCCATGAAAGAAATTCGACACCGGAAAGTTCGGTTGCGGCCAGCGCAACCACGGCGCGAGTTCCAACACGCGGTAATAGGGAACTTTCGCCATATCCAGATTCGAATCGAACGACGCCTGCGCCGCCCACGCGGCATCGCCGAACGAGGCGGCAGCTATGGGCACCGTGATGGGGATCAAACCGGTGAACCAACCCTGCGTCATGAAATTGTCGGTGGCTTGGCGGGAATCCCTGGGGGTAAGCCCGTAATACGTGAGGGCACCCGTGAATTCGTGCTCCACCAAGGCGAGGCAGGCGAACAGGCCGCCGACAAAGCGCGCGCCCACGGCCGCGCAGGCCGATTCGAACCGTTCGGTTTGGGCCGCGTCCATCAGGAGTTCGGAGGTCATATCGCTGCTACTCGAGTCCTGCGGGTCGCCCAGCGGGAGCGGGAACTCGGGAAAGCCACCATCGTTGTTTTCGGCGAAGTCGATCCACGCGCGCACCTCGGGGGAATCAACGGTCAGCGTTGACGTGTACTCGCGTTCGCGGGTGCAGAAATCATCGAAACTGCCGGCATCGGGAAGGGCAAGTGCCTGCCCGCCGCCGCTCAACGCCGTGTACATGCCGTTGGCCTCCATCATCGTGGTGCCAATCAACGTCGCGTCTCCGTGGACATGATCCATGGCGGCAAAGAAAGTGAAGCGGTCTTGGCTTTGAATGATCCCGAAGGTGAAGCAGCCCCACTCCAGCGGATTCGGAATGGCCACCACGTGGGCGTGTATTTCGTCGGCCGTCATCTCGCCGTGCTCGATCGGGGCGAATTCGATAGCGTCGGGATCGCTGACGGTATGCCTGATGAACACTCCGTCGCCGGTGTGCTCGAACCAGCTGCGAAACGTGTCGTGCCGGCGCAGATATGCGTTGACGGCGTGGTTCATGGCGGCAACGTCGCACGTCCCGGGCACTTCACAGGTAGCGATGATCTGACGGGAGAAGTTCAACCCCGCGGCGGTCCGTTCACAGTAATTGCGAAGATGCTGGCTCTGCATGTAGCTGACCGGCACCGAGCTGACCGGCGCCTGCCTGACCTTTTCGGTAGCCGCGGCCGTCGGGTGCCAGGAGATGACCGACCCGGGCGTCACCGTCCAATCACCGAGTGCGCCGATCGTTATCTTCCCGATGCGCAAAACTTCGTCCTCCTCGGTTCCAACGACCACGGCCACCCTGGCGGCGAGACCAAGATAAACCCTCCGAGTGATCGCCGTCGCAGGCGTGCGCGGGGCACCGCCTACACTCGCTCACGGATCCGGCGGGCCGTTGTGGCGATCGAACGGCCGGACGGGGACGCAGGGCGGCAGTCACACCGGCTGTCGTTGCGTGGTGCGGCGCTGCGGGGACGGCGCCGGCTTCAGGAAATGATCTTCCGAGCGCAACCGGCGTCCCGTGGGGATCGATCGTGACCGGCCAGGAGAGGACAAGCGCATGGCATCCGTCGAAGGTCTGGGCGAGCCGGCATCGGGTTTTGCGATCATCGGTTACGCGGCGCGATTCCCGGGAGCCGCCGATGCCGACGAGTTCTGGGATCTGTTGCAGCACGGCCGCGACGCGATATCCGAAGTGCCGCAAGACCGCTGGGACGTCGACGAATTCTTCGACCCGGAACCGGGGGCACCCGGCAAGGTCGTCACCCGTCGTGCCGGCTTCGTCGACGACGTAACGGGATTCGACGCGCCGTTCTTCGGCATGTCGACCCGCGAGGTCAGGCTGATGGACCCGCAGCACCGCATCCTGCTGGAAACGGCGTGGCGCGCGGTCGAGCATTCAGGCACCGCACCCACCGATCTGGCTAACAGCAACACCGGGGTTTTCGTCGGCCTGGCCACGCACGACTACCTTGGAATGGCATCCGACGAGCTGACGTACCCCGAAATCGAGGCCTACATGGCCATCGGGACCTCGAACGCCGCAGCCGCCGGCCGGATCAGCTATCGGTTGGGACTGCAGGGTCCGTCCGTCGCCGTCGACACAGCGTGCAGCTCGTCGCTGGTGGCGATCCATCAGGCGTGCCAGGCGCTGCGCCTCGGAGAATGCGACCTGGCGCTGGCCGGCGGCGCGAACGTGCTGCTCACCCCGGCGACCATGATCACGTTCTCCAGCGCGCACATGCTCGCCCCCGATGGCCGGTGCAAGACATTCGATGCGGCCGCGGACGGCTACGTGCGCGGCGAGGGCTGCGGTGTCATCGTGATCAAGCGCCTGGAGGACGCGATCCGCGACGGCGATCGGATCCGTGCCGTGATCCGCGGCAGTGCGATCAACCAGGACGGCGCCTCGGGTGGCCTGACCGTACCCAATGGCGTTGCGCAGCAAAGGGTTATCGCCGATGCGCTCAAGCGGGCCGACCTCGAACCACGCGACGTCGGGTACCTGGAAGCGCACGGCACCGGGACGTCGCTGGGTGACCCCATCGAAGCTCAGGCCGCGGGCGCGGTGCTCGGCGCCGGGCGCGAACCCTCCCGGCCGCTGCTGATGGGATCGGTGAAGACGAACATCGGACACCTGGAAGCGGCCGCGGGCATCGCCGGGGTGATCAAGGTCATCCTGTCGCTCGAGAACGAACTGATCCCGCAACACCTCCATTTCGAGAACCCGTCGCCCCACATCCCCTGGGACCGGCTTGCCGTGCAGGTCGTCGAGCAGCCGACCGCTTGGGAACGCAACGGAGAGCCGCGCATTGCCGGGATCAGCTCGTTCGGATTCGCCGGCACCAACGCTCACGTCATTCTCTCCGAAGCTCCCGAGCAAACGGAACACGTCTCCCCGGCACCGCTTCCGGTCGAGCATTCCGGGCACCGCCGGTTCAGCATCCTCCCACTTTCGGCGCGAACGCCCGCCGCGTTGGCGCGGCTCGCGGCCGACTACCGCAGCTGGTTGAGCGCGCACCCCGAGGCCACCCTCGCGGACGTGTGCTTCACCGCCGGGGCGGGTCGGGCACACCTGGAGCAGCGGGCCGCGCTGGTGGTCAACTCGCGAGAATCCGCGGTGGAACTACTCGGCGCTCTGGCGGACGACCGCCCGGCACCGGGGTTGTTCCGCGGAGAATCGCATGAGCCACCGAAGACCGCGTGGCTGTTCACCGGTCAGGGCAGCCAATACCCCGGCATGGCTCGAGAGTTGTTCGACAGCGAGCCGGTGTTTGCCGAGACGCTGAATCGGTGCGCCGCCGCGGTTGCCGACGCTCTCCAAAGGCCGTTGCTCGACGTTGTATTCGATGTGGACGGCCCGGACGGCGAAGCGACGCTGCAGCAAACGTCCTACGCGCAACCCGCACTGTTCGCGGTGGAGATGGGCCTGGCCCGGCTATGGCAGTCGTGGGGCTTCGAGCCCGACGTGGTGCTGGGCCACAGCGTCGGCCAGTATTCGGCGGCATGCGTGGCGGGCGTGTTCAGTCTCGAAGACGGTGCCTTGCTGATGGCCGAACGCGGTCGTCTGTTCGGCAGCCTGCCTTCGGGTGGCCGGATGGTAGCGGTGTTCACCGCCGCCGAGCGGGTCGAGCGACTCACCGACGAGTTCCCCAGCCTGTCGGTGGCGGCCTACAACGGCGCCAACACCGTGTTGTCCGGCCCAGTGGCGGACCTGGAGCGGGCGGTAGCCGCAGTGTCGGCCGACGGTGTTCGGTGTGACTGGCTGGACACCAGCCACGCATTCCACTCGGCGCTGCTGGACCCGATCCTCGACGAGTTCGAATCGTATGCGGGGCGGTTCGACTTCAAAGCGCCGCAACGAATCCTGATCGACAACCGCACCGGCGCGGCGCTGGGCCGCAGCGTGAAGCTCGATGGCGCTTACTGGCGCCGTCACGCGCGCCAGCCGGTGGAATTCGCCAAGAGCGTGCGCACCCTCGCCGAGCTGAGTTGCAAGGTGTTGCTCGAGATCGGCCCGCGACCGGTGCTTACCGCCTCGGCCCTGAGCGCATGGCCCGACCCGGCCACCGCACCGCGGGCGATCACGTCGCTGCGCCGCAACACTGCCGACCACCGGCAGATCACCGAAGCGGTTGCCGACGCGTATGTCCTGGGTCACCTGCCCGACTTCGCGGCCTTCGGGCAGGCGCACGCACGCAAGCTGGACCTGCCCACCTATCCCTTCGAGCGGCGTCAGTACTGGTTCCGCGACGACCGCGAGCGCCCCGACCAACGCCGCGACGTCGGTGGGCCGCGCACCGAAGCGGTCCGCCTGCTCGAGGACGGCCGGATCGAGGAACTCGCCACCCTGCTCGACGGTGCGAGCGGCGATCATCAGACCCTGCAAGTGCTCACCAAGCTTGCGGCACAACACAATCAACAGCGCACGACCCGGTCCATCGAGAACGACCGCTACGAGATCCGCTGGGACACAACGACCGCCGAGTTGTCACCGGCAGACGCGGGCGGGGAGTCGCGATGGGTCATCGTCGCCGACGGCTCCGACGCGGTCCAGCCGTTGGTCGACGCGCTGAGCGCACGCAACCACCGATTCGAGGTCATCGGGTTGCCGGTGTCCGACGCGGACGAGGAACACCTCGTGGGCGTGTTACGCGCTGCCGCCGCGGACGATTCGACGCTACGCATCGTGCATGCCGCGGCCCTGGAGGCGGGGACCACGCCGTCGATGCGCTCACTGTTGCGGATGCAGCACCGGATCCTCGGCGGGACACGGCGACTGTTTCGTGCCGCGGTCGCCGCGCAGTTGCGCAGTCCCATCTGGGTCGTGACCCGTGGCGCGCAGCACGTCACCGATTCGGACACGGTGGCGCCGCATCAGAGCAGCCTGTGGGGCTTCAGTCGCGCCGCATCGCTGGAGCTGCCGCAGGTATGGGGCGGACTCGCGGACTTGTCAGCGGGGACCGCCGACGAATGGTCTGCGCTCATCGACCGGATCGCCCCTGCGGGCGACGCGGCGATCAGGGAAGACCAGCTCGCGCTGCGTGATCGGGTGGTCTACGTTCCCCGGTTGGTTCGGCGCTCCCAGACCCCGGGCGGCACGTCGCTGCAATTGCGCAATGACGCAACGTATTTGGTGACGGGCGGGCTCGGTGCGATCGGGCTGGAGATCGCCGGGCACCTTGCCGCCAACGGCGCCGGGCAGCTGGTGTTGACCGGTCGGCGCGCGCCGACCGATGCGGTCCGACAGCGCATCGACGCACTCGGTGAGGCGCACGGCTGCCGAATCCGGGTCGTGGCCGCCGATGTCGCCGACGCGCACGACGTCGCCCGCCTGCTGGCGGGCGTGCAGGCCGAGTTGCCGCCGTTGGCCGGCATCGTCCACGCCGCGGGCGAGATCGGTACCACGCCCCTGAGCGCCTTGGAGGATGCCGAGGTCGATCGCGTCTTCGCCGGAAAGGTCTGGGGCGCCTGGCATTTGAGCGAGGCGGCGGCGGACCTGAAGCTCGACTTCTTCCTCAGCACGTCCTCGATCGCCTCGGTGTGGGGTGGATTCGGCCAGAGCGCCTACGGCGCGGCGAACGCCTTCCTGGATGGGCTGGCGTGGCGGCTGCGTGAGCAGGGCACCCTCGGCGTCAGCGTCAACTTCGGGCCGTGGGCGGCCGGTATGGCCGACGCCGAATCTCGTGCGCGACTGGATCAGCGCGGGATCCGTACGCTGGCACCGGCCGATGCGCTTGCGGGGTTGTCTGATGTGACGGCGGCCGCCTCGGCGCGGGGCGCCGCCCACGGAGTAGTGGCCCGAATCGACTGGACCCGCTTCTTGCCGCTCTACCAGCAAGCGGGTAGGCGGGCGTTCCTGGCGGAGCTGGAGCGCGAGGTGCCCGATGCGGTGCCCGCGGTGACGTCGGCCGGGAACACCCCGTTGGTCGACCGGCTCACGGCCGCTCCGGTACAGCAGCGCAAGAAACTTTTGACCGATTATCTGCGTGATGCGGTCGCGGAGGTGACCCGCGTCGACGCCGCCGAGATCCGCGAAGACGCAGGGTTTTTCGATCTCGGCATGGATTCGTTGATGGCGGTCGAATTGCGTCGGCGCATCGAGGAAGGGGTGGGTAAGCAGGTCCCCGCCACCCTGGCGATGGATCACCCACGGCTGTCCGACGTGGCCGACTACCTGCTCGGCGACGTGCTCGAGCTCCGCGATCAAACGTCCTCGAAAACGCGATCCCAGCCGGCAACCGTGGTGACGATCCGCACGGACGAGCCGATCGCGATCGTCGCGGTGTCCTGCCGTTTCCCCGGCGCGCCCGACCCGGAAGCGTTCTGGCAGGTGCTGTCCGAAGGGGTCGACGCGATTCGGGAGGTCCCAGAGGACCGATTCGACATCGACGAGTTCTACGACCCGGATCCGGACGCCGCGGGCAAGACCTACACCCGGTTCGGCGGATTCCTGGACGAAATCGACGGATTCGATCCCGAGTTCTTCGGCATCTCGCCGCGCGAGGCCGTTTGGATCGAGCCGCAGCAACGGCTGATGCTCGAAACGGTGTGGGAGGGCCTGGAACGCGCCGGGTACTCGCCGGCCGCACTGCGCGGCAGCAGAACCGGGGTCTTCACCGGTGTGGCGGCCAACGAGTACGCGCATCTGCTGTCGTCGGAGTCGGTCGACAAGATCGAACCGCACTTCATCACCGGCAATGCGCTCAACGCCATCCCCGGTCGGGTCGCCTTCGCGCTGGGACTCGAGGGGCCGGCGGTGGCGATCGACACCGCATGCAGTTCGGCGCTGGTGGCCGTGCACCAGGCCTGCCAGGCGTTGCGCTCCGGCGACTGCGACATGGTGCTGGCCGGCGGAGTGAACGTCCTGCTCAGTCCGGTGACGGTCATCGCCGCCTCCCGCGCGCGGATGCTCTCCCCGGTGGGCCGATGCAAGACGTTCGACGCCTCCGCCGACGGCTACGTGCGCAGCGAGGGCTGCGGAATCCTCGTGCTGAAGAGGTTGAGCGACGCGGAGCGCGACGGCGACCGCATTTGCGCGGTGATCGCCAGCAGCGCGGTCAACCAGGACGGCGCGTCCAGCGGTTTGACTGTGCCCAATGGTGGTGCGCAGCAACGGCTCATCGGGACGGCACTGGCTCGTGCGGGTCTGGCCGGCGGGGACGTCGACTACCTCGAGGCGCACGGGACGGGCACCCCGCTGGGTGATCCGATCGAGGTGCAGGCCGCGGCCGCCGCCTACGGCGCCTCGCGCGACGCTGACCGGCCGCTGCTGATGGGCTCGGTGAAGACCAACATCGGTCACACCGAATCCGCTTCGGGCGCAGCCGGACTGATCAAAGTCGTGCTGTCGCTGCAGCACGAGGTCTTGCCGCCGAGCCTGCACTTCGAGCAGCCGTCGCCGCACATTCCGTGGGATTCGCTGCCCGTGCGGGTCGTCGACAAGACGATGCCGTGGCAGCCCAACGGCAGGCCGCGGCGCGCGGGCGTGAGCTCGTTCGGGTTCACCGGAACCAACGCGCACGTCCTGGTGGAGGAGGCACCGGCACGCGCCGTATCCGCCGACCCGAACCCCGCCGGCGACGCCGCCACGGACTCGGCGTCGCACGCTCAGGGCGCCACGGTGCTCGCGCTGTCCGCGCGGTCACCCGAAGCGCTGGTGGCGTTGGCGCAGCGTTACGAGGCCTGGCTGGCTGCCCACCCGGATGCGGACCTCACCGAGGTATGCCTCACCGCGGGAACGGGCCGGTCACACTTCGAACACCGCGCCGCCCTGGTGGTGGACTCGCTCGAGGGTGCGCGCGAGGCCTTGGCCGAATTGGCCGAGAACCGCCTGCGGCCCGGCGTTGTGCGTGGCGAACACACCCACCACCCGATGACGGCATGGTTGTTCACCGGCCAGGGCAGCCAGTACCCGGGGATGGCGCGTGAGTTGTTCGACACCGAACCGGTTTTCGCCGAAACCGTGACACGGTGCGCGGACGCGGTCCATGACATCTTGCCGCATCCCTTGCTGGAGGTGCTGTTCGCCACCGATCGCGAAACGGCAGGCAAAGCCGGAGAGAGGCTGCGGCACACGTCGTTTGCGCAGCCGGCGCTGTTCGCCGTCGAAATGGGCCTGGCGCGGCTGTGGCAGTCGTGGGGGATCCAACCCGATGTGGTGCTCGGGCACAGCGTCGGCCAGTACGCGGCGGCCTGTGTGGCCGGAGTGTTCAGCCTCGAGGACGGTGCCCGGCTGATGGCCGAGCGGGGCCGGATGTTCGGCAGTCTGCCCGAGGGCGGACGGATGGTGGCGGTGTTCGCCGACGCCAAACACGTCGAGGAGGTCGCCGGCGGATTCCCGCGGGTGTCGGTCGGTGCGTACAACGGACCGAATACAGTGCTGTCGGGTCCGGGTGAGGACCTCGAACAGCTCGTCGCCAAGTTCGGCGACGAGGCGATCCGCTGCACGTGGCTGCAGACCAGCCACGCCTTCCACTCCGAGCTGTTGGATCCGGTGCTCGACGAATTCGAGTCCTACGCAGCGCAATTGGAGTTCGCTGCCCCGACGATGCCGTTGATCTGCAACCGCACCGGGGCCGTGCTCACCGGCCAAACCCCGCTCGACGCCTCCTACTGGCGGCGCCATTCGCGGCAACCGGTGCAGTTCGCCGAAAGCGTGCGCACCGCGGCGGCGTTGGGCTGCTCGGTGCTGATGGAGATCGGCCCGCAACCAGTGCTGACCGGTGCCGCGGTGCAGGTCTGGCCGGAGCACCTGACCGCACCGCGGGCGATCGTCTCGCTGCGTAAGGGCGTCGGCGATCGGCGCCAGATCGCCGACGCGCTGGCCGCGGCCTACGTCGGCGGCCATCGTCCGGATTTCGCCGTACTGCATGGTCAGCGACGTCGCAGGATCGAACTGCCCACCTATCCGTTCCAGCGCCGCCGGTTCTGGCCCAAGACATCCGGCACCGCCGTCGTCGGAGGGGCCGGTCCGTCTTCGGGCATCCTCGGCAGCGCGAAAGACCTCGCCTCGGGGGACTCCGTCTATACCAGCAGGTTGTCCGTCAAATCGCAGCCGTGGCTGTCCGATCACGTCATCTACGGCACGGTCGTGGTACCCGGCGCAACCTACGCGGCGATGGCGTTGGCCGCGGTCGGCACTCCGGGACGGGCGAAGGACGTCTTTTTCTACGAGCCGATCATTCTGCCGGAGAAGAGTTCTCGCGAGGTACAGCTGACCTTGCACCCGCTGCAGGACGGCCGCGAATTCGCCTTCCAGGTGCACAGCCGCCCCTACGGGGAACGCGTTGCCGAGTGGTCGTTGAACGCCGAAGGCACCGTGGTCGCCGGCGCGGACGACGTCACCGACGGGCCGGTGTTCGACGGTGATCCGATCGACGAGGCGCTTGAGCGGCTGAACCGCATGCGTCCACAGGAGTTGTTCGAGACCTTCGCCGACTTGGAACTGGCCTGGGGACCAACCTGGTCCGGTTCCCTGAAGTCGCTGTGGCTCGGTGACGGCGAGGCGGTCGGCGACATCCTCGTCGGTGCCGAACTCGCCGAACAACTCGGCAGCGAGCCGATGCACCCGGTGCTGATGGACCTGTGCACCGGGGTCGCCTTCCCGGCCTTCCCGGCGCTCCTTGCCGCCGAACAGGGCGTCAACGATCTATTCCTGCCGCTGCGCTACGGCCAGGTGATGTTGCGGGAGAAGATGCCGCGGCGGTTCTACTGCCGTGCGCGGTGGCACACCAGCGAACTCAATAGCGAGACCCAGGTATTCGACCTCGATTTCGTCGACCGGGACGGCCGCCAGCTGGGCGGGATTCGCGAGTTCACGGTCAAACGCGCGCCACGCGAGGCGTTGCTGCGCGGCCTCGGCGGCGATGCCACCCGGCTGCTGTACACCCTCGGCTGGCACGAGGTGCCGGCGCCGCCGGCCGACGAAGCCGCAGAGATCGGCGGCACTTGGTTGATCGCCGGATTCGACGAACTGGCCGCCAAGGTGGCGGGCTGCATCCCGTTCGACCGGAGCGCAAACCCGCAGCCGTTGGGGCAGGTGTTGACTCAGGCCGCCGAGCGGGGGCTGCCGTTCTCCGGCGTCGTCTGGCGCGGCGAAGCGCCCAACGCAGGCGAAGGTGGCGCCGACTCGACGAACGCGGCGGCGCGCCTCGAGTCCGAGATCGTCAATCTGCTCAGCGCAGTGCACGCGGTGCAGGGCGGCGGCGTGAATTTGCCTGGGGGACTGTGGATCGTCACCGAGCGGGCCGTGGCATGCGAATCCGGCGAGCCGGTCGACCCGGTGCAGGCGGCGCTGTGGGGGCTCGGGCGCACCACGATCAACGAGGAACCGGCGCTGCGCGCCAAGTTGGTCGATTGCGACGGATCACCAGAGGCCGTGCACGCGCTGGCCAACCTGTTGGCCACCCCGGTGGACGAACCGGAACTCGCGGTGCGACAAGGAAAGCTGCTGGCATCCCGGTTGCTGCCGTGGGCGCGCAGCGGTCATCTCACGGTGCCGCGTGCGGGCGACTACGTCCTGGCGCCCACCGAGCGCGGCGCGATCGACAACCTGCGGCTCACGGAAGTTGACGTGGCGCCCCCGGGCGAGGGCTATGTGCAGGTCCGGGTGGAGGCCTCGGGCCTCAACTTCCGCGACGTGCTCAACGTCCTCGGCCTCTATCCGGGCGACCCAGGACCCATCGGCGGTGATTTCGCCGGCGTCGTCACGCAATTGGGCGCCGGCGTCACAGGGCTCGAGGTCGGTCAGCGCGTCTACGGCTTCATGCAGGGGGCGTTCTCCAGCCGGTTCAACGTGCCCGCCCAGCTGCTCGCGCCGATCCCCGACGGAGTCAGTGCGGTCGAGGCGGCCACCATTCCCGCGGCGGCGCTGACGGTTCGGCTCGCGTTCGACTGGGCACAGCTAAAGCCCGGCGACCGCGTGCTCATCCACGCCGCCAGCGGCGGTGTCGGCCTGGCGGCCATCCAGGTGGCTCAGCAGTGCGGTGCCACCGTCTTCGCCACCGCCAGCACCTTCAAGCGCGCGACGCTGCGCAAGCTGGGTGTTGAGTACGTCTATGACTCGCGCACAACGGATTTCGCCGACCAGATCCTCGCCGACACCGACGGTGCCGGCGTCGACGTGGTACTGAACAGCCTGACCAGCGAGGGGTTCCTCGAAGCGACCGTGCGGGCGACCGCCCAGAACGGCCGCTTCGCCGAGATCGCCAAGCGCGACATCTGGACACCCGAGCAGATGGCGCAAGCCCGTCCCGACATCGCCTACGAGATCGTGGCGCTGGACACGGTGACCTTCCAAGAGCCCGAACGTATTCGGGGCTTGCTGACCGAGGTGTCACAGGGATTGGCCAACGGGGACTGGACACCCCTGCCGGCCGAGATCTACCCCCTGACCGAGGCGCGGGCCGCGTTCCGCCGCATGCAGCAAGCGCGGCACATCGGCAAGATCGTGGTGCAGATACCCAATCCGCTGCAGCCGCGGGCGGATCGGAGCTATTTGATCACCGGTGGACTGGGAGCCATCGGTCTGCACACGGCGTCGTATCTGGCCCAGCTCGGTGCCGGTGACATCGTGCTGACCAGCCGGCGTGAGCCGGGTGCGGACGCGCAACGGTTGATCGAGGAGATGACCGAGCGCTACAAGTGCCGCATCCACGTCTTCACCGCCGACGTCGGCGACGAGTCCGAGGTTGCCGCGCTGCTGGCGCGCATCCGCGCAGAGCTGCCACCGCTGGCCGGTGTGGCCCATCTGGCCGGCGTGCTCGATGATGCGCTGCTGTCCCAGCAGAGCCTGGAACGGTTCCGGACAACGTTGGCGCCCAAGGCATTCGGCGCATGCCACCTGGACAGGTTGACCCGAGACGACGAGCTCGACTTCTTCATCGTGTCCTCGTCGGTGTCGAGCTTGTTCGGTGCGCCCGGTCAGTCCAACTACGCGACCGCCAACGCGCTGCTCGACGGCCTGGTCGCGCAGCGCAGGGCGCAGGGCTTGCCGGCCACCGGCGTCAACTTTGGTCCTTGGGCGCAGGGCGGCATGGCGTCCTCGGAGGCCGCGACCGCCAACATCAGTGCGCAGGGCCTGATTCCGCTGGAGCCGTCGGCGGCCCTGGGTGCCCTCGCCGAGGTCGTCGCGAACGGAACCGGCCAGGCCACCGTCCTCAAGGCCAACTGGCAGCGCGCCGCGAAGGTGCTGGGCAGTTCGCGACCACCGATCCTCGACGTGGTGTTGCCCAGTGCCGTCGGAGAGGTGACCGGTGACAGCGAGTTGCTCAAGCAGCTCATGGAGATTCCGGTGCCGCAGCGCGCCGGTTTCGTGACCGAATTCCTGCAACGGGAGGTGCAGAACTTCCTGCGGCTCGCCTCACCGCCGGCGGCGAGTAGCCGGTTCCTGGACCTGGGGACGGATTCGTTGATGGCGATCGAGCTGCGCAATCGGCTGCACAGTCAGTTCGGCGGTAAGTTCACGATCAACGCGACTGCGGTGTTCGACTATCCGACCATCGGGGGCCTGGCCGAATACCTCGTGGGTCAGCTGCCCGACGCGGACACGGAGCCGGGCCAGCCCGAACCGGTTGCGGCGCAGGAGCCGCAATGATGTCAGGCGCTGATGTCGAACCCGGTGATGACCTTGGTCGGACGCAACCGCACCACTAATTCGCCGGGAACGGCGTTGCGCCTGCCGAATTCGTCGGCGCGGTCGGTGCCCATATAGCGGCCCCCGGTGCGGGTCGCGATGTCCAGCACGTCCTGCGGATCCTCGCTGACCGTGGCCACGCCCTGCACCTGGACGAACGAATACGGCGGATGAGGGTCGTCGACGCAGATCACCACTCGCCGATCGCGGACCAGGGCACGGCCTTTCGACGTGTTGCGACCGGTGTTGAACGCCAACTGCCCGTCATCGACGACGAACCACACCGGGGCGACCAGCGGCCTGCCATCGGCGGCGACGTAGCCCAGCATCCCGGTACGGGTGCCGGTCGAGAGGAACTCGATGACCCTTTCGGTCAGCTCTGCCATGCGTTAGAGGCGGGCCAGGTCGTAGTCGCCGAGGTGGTCGATCAGGTTGTGCAGGTGCTCACCCGAGGTGCCCAGCGTGTGCTCGATCGCGGTGAGCCGGGCGGCGTAGTGGCTGACCGGGTATTCCGCGGTCACCCCGATGCCGCCGTGCATCTGGACCGACTCCTGCGCGATGTGCCGGCCCGAACGGCCGACCTGCAGCTTGGCGCGCGAGGCGATCACCGGGTCGATGTTGCCGTCGGCGATCGACATGGCCGCGTACAGGGTCATGCTGCGGGCCAGTTCCAGCGAGACGTACATGTCGGCCGCGCGTTGTGTCAGCGCCTGGAATTTGTTGAGCGTGACGCCGAACTGCTTGCGGGTCTTGAGGTAATCGGTGGTCAGGCGCAGCGATTCCTCCATGGCGCCCAGCGCTTCGGCGCACAATGCCGACTGGATGCGCACGATGGCGTCGCGGATCGCGCCCGATGCGTCGACCGCCTCGCCGAGGGGCTCGGCGGCAGTGGAGTCCAGGTCGATCTGGGCGCCGCGCTGTCCGTCGAACGTCCGGAACGGGTGCCTGGTGACCGTTGCCGCATCGACGAGAAACAGGCCGGTGCCGCCGCTCGGCAAGGTGGCGCTGACCACGAGGGTGTCGGCGGCGTCCCCGGCCAGCACCGGGTTCTTCCGACCGCTCAAGGTCCACGAATCACCTTGCTGCGCAGCCTTGGTGCTCAGCTCGGCGGACGGATCGCGCTGCCCCGGCTCGAGGTGGGCAAACGCCAACAGCCGCTGCCCGCCCGCGACCTCGTCGAGCAGTTCCTTCTGCGCGTCGGTGCCCAGCCCGGCGATCAGCGCACCGGGTCCCAGCGCGGCGTGCAGTACCGGTTCGGGGGCGAGCCGGCGCCCGACCTCGTTGAGCACCACCATGATCTCGATCTGGCCGGACTCGTCTGGATCGAAACCGAGGCCGAGGATCCCGGTGTCGGCAAGCTGGCTCCAGACCTCGCGGCTCCAGCCGAGATCGGAGCCGATGACCTTGTTGCGGCTTTCCGGGTCGTAGGTGCGCGACAGCAGGTCACGCGTGGTGTCGCGGAGCAGGGCCTGCTCGTCGCTCAGCTGAAAGTCCATGACTGCCTCACAATCCCAGAATCGTCGACGCGATGATGTTGCGCTGCACCTCGCTGCTGCCGCCGTAGATCGACGTCTTGCGGTAGTTGAGGTAGTGCGGCGCGCTGTGTTGGGCCCAGTCCGGCGAGGCGATGTCTTCGCCGTTGGCCGGCAGCGCGTCCGGCCCGGCCACCTCGACGAGCAGTTCGGTGGCCACCTGCTGCAACTGGCTGCCGCGCAGTTTGAGCACCGAAGACGCCGGGTTGGGCTGCCCGTTCGCCGAGTCGGTGACGACCCGCGACTGCGTGAGTTCCAGTGCCAGCAGCTCGTTTTCGGCCTCGGCAAGCCGCGCTGCGAACAGCGGGTCGCCCAGCACTCCGGTGGCCTTGGCGTGTTTCTTCACCTCGGCGAGGCGCACCTTGGTCCGTCCCACCCCGGCGATGCCGGTGCGCTCGTTGCCCAGCAGGAATTTTGCGTACGTCCAACCCTGATTCTCTTCCCCGACAAGCTGATTGGCGGGAACCCGGACGTCCTCGAAGAAAATCTCGTTGATTTCGTGGCCGCCGTCGATCGTCTTGATCGGCCGCAGGGTGATGCCCGGCGTCTTCATGTCGAAGAGCAAAAAGGAGATGCCGGCCTGCCGCTTGGGCGCCTGCGGGTCAGTGCGGACCAGGCAGAAGATCCAGTCCGCGTACTGGCCGAGCGTGGTCCACGTCTTCTGACCGTTGACTACGTAGTCGTCGCCGTCACGCACCGCGGTGGTGCGCAGCGAGGCCAGATCCGACCCCGCCTCGGGCTCGGAGAAGCCCTGGCACCACCAGATGTCGAGGCTGGCGGTCGGGGGCAGGAAGCGTTGTTTGACTTCCTCCGAACCGAATTCGGCGATCACCGGGCCCACCATCTTGGTGTTGAAGTTCAGCGGCTCGGGGACGCACGCCAGCTGCATCTCGTCGGCCCAGATCTGGTGCTGGGTCGGGGTCCAGTCCTTGCCGCCCCATTCCACCGGCCAATTCGGTACCGCCAGGCCGTGCTCGTGCAGGATCTTGTGACTGGTGACGATGTCGTCGTGGTTCACTTCGGCCGAGCCGCGGCGCACCCGCTCGCGCAGCTCCTCGGGAATCTTGGTCGTGTAGATGGTGCGGAGTTCGTCGCGGAACGCGGCTTCCTCGGGCGTGAGCGCCAGTTGCATGGCAGCCTCCTGTCGTTTCGGGGTGACCGTGGCGACGCAGCGCCCCGAGTTGTTTTCTGGCGGTGCTGGTCGTTCGCTCGACTTCCATCTTGACCCATCCCTCGCGGGCCCCGTGCACAGCCTCGGGTTAATCCACAGATCGCCGTTGAGCGGTGCCGTTGTGACGGTCCGCGGGCCTACCGTCGGCCCATGCGAACAGAACTTCCGGCGGAGCGCCTGCACCGGCGGCTCAACGCCGAACCGGAGACCGATGGCGCCGCCGAGCCTGCGGACACCGGATCGGTCTCGACGCAGGAGACCCCGGACGACGACCAGAATTCGCTGTTGCCGCGCTGGCTTCCCGACGCCTCGCAGGACCGCGGCTGGGTGGCCAGGGTGCGCGCCGACCCCGGCCGCGCAGGCGCCATCGGGTTGGCGATCGTGGCGGCGCTGGCAGTGCTGGTCACGGTCTTCACGTTGTTGCGCGACCGGCCGGCGCCGGTGATGTCGGCCAAGCTGCCACCGGTGGAGAAGGTGTCGGCCGCCAGGTCGTCGGCCAGCCCGGGTCCCGCGCCACCCGCGAGCCCCGACCGTCCGGTGGTGGTCAGCGTGGTCGGCTTGGTGCACACGCCGGGTCTGGTGACGCTGGCGCCGGGGTCGCGCATCGCCGATGCGCTGCAGGCCGCCGGCGGCGCGGTGAACGGCGCGGACACCATCGGACTGAACATGGCCCGACCGGTCGGTGACGGCGAACAGATCGTGGTCGGCCTCGCTCCCGTTCCGGGCCAGCCGACGGCGCTGGGCAGTTCGGTCGCCACCGCAACGACGCCGACCTCTAAGGCGCCGGCACCCGGGTCGGGATCGGTCAAGCCGAAGCCTGGCCAGGCGGTCGACCTGAACACCGCGACCCTCGCGGAACTCGACGCTCTGCCCGGCGTGGGGCCGGTCACCGCCGCCGCGATCGTGGCTTGGCGGCAGGCCAACGGCAAATTCACCAGCGTCGACCAGCTCGCCGATGTCGAGGGCATCGGGCCGGCGCGGCTGGAGAAGCTGCGCGCGCTGGTCCGTGTCTGACGCCGGTGTTGCCTCCCGCGCCGGGTGGATCGCCGTCGGGGCATGTCGATGTGCGCCTGGTGCCGGCCGCGCTGACCTGCTGGGCGGTGACTGCGGGCGGGATCTGGTGGTCGGCCGGGCGGATCT
>NZ_QMEU01000003.1 GCF_003284975.1 Mycobacterium colombiense | reverse complement strand
GTGGCGCGGGCGGCAGCAACACCGTCCGCGGCCCCCAGGTGATCGCGGCGGAGCCCGCGGCCACCGCCGCGCTGCACAACCAGGAGCTGGCCAAGGGCGTCGCCTTCGCCAACGACCGCGCTCAGCGCGAGGCCCGGTTGTCCCAGCCGCTCTACGTGATGCCGACCAAGGGCATCTTCACCTCCAACTTCGGCTACCGCTGGGGCGTGCTGCACGCCGGCATCGATCTGGCCAACTCGATCGGCACCCCGATCTATGCGGTGTCCGACGGCGTCGTGATCGACGCCGGTCCGGCCGGCGGCTACGGCATGCTGGTCAAGCTGCGCCACGCCGACGGCACGGTCACGCTCTACGGTCACATCAACACCGCGTTGGTAAGCGTCGGTGAGCGCGTGATGGCCGGCGACCAGATCGCCACCATGGGCAACCGGGGCAATTCCACCGGCCCGCACCTGCATTTCGAGGTGCTGCAGGGCGGCACCGAGCGGATCGACCCGGTGCCGTGGCTTGCTAAGCGTGGTCTCAGCGTCGGCAACTACGCTGGCTGAGGTGACCGCGCCGAACGAAGAAAATTCCGGTCCGCGTCCGCCCGAGCCCACACCGGAGCACGACCCGCCCTCCGACTCACGGACGCGGATCATCCGCCGCGCGCCGACCGGCCCCATCCCTACCACGCCGGACACCCCGACCACCCACCTCACCCCGCAGCCGCCGCCCTACCGGTCCGGCTCCGGCGCGGCCCGCACGGGTTATGGCGGAGTGCCGGCCGTCGAGCCCAGCGATCGGACGGCCGTCGCCGCGTGCGCAGTGAGCATCATCAGCGGCTGGGCCACGTCGGTGGTAGCCACCGACCTGATCGCCGGCTGGTGGCGAACCGACCGCCTGTTCTGCATAGCGGTCGCCTTCCTGGCCCTGGTCTTCGCCGGCACCACGGTCTCTGGCGTGATCTTGCTGCTGCAGCGCCGATCGATCAGCCGCTACCTGCTGATGGCCGGAGCGCTGGTCGCCGTTCTCACCTACATCGGCGTGTTCATCGCCGGGGCGCGGGTCGCCTGGGTTGTGCATCTGCTGCCCGCATTGCCGATCGCCACGGTCGTGCTCGTGCTGCTGCCGCAAACTAAACGCTGGCTGGACGCCTGACCTTTGCCGAACGTGCACTCACGGCGAGGATTTCGCCGATTTCTCGCGCTGAGTGCACGCTCGACGCGGAAGCCCGTGGTCGCGGCTAGAGCTTGCTGATCGGGGCGTGGTTGTGCATCAGCTTCACCCGCCCGGAGCTGCCGAAGTCGATCAGCGACATCGCCGATTCGCCGACGCCGGAGACCTCCTCGACCCGGCCCAGCCCGTACTTGTCGTGTGTCACCCGGTCGCCGGCTTCGAGCACCAGTAGCGGCCGCTTGCTCATCCCCGAACGGGTCGGGGCCGCCCGCGGGGTGCCAAACCGGCCGGCGCCGCTCACCGGCGCGCTGAACGACGGGGTGGGTGCCGTGCGCCGCCATTCGATGAGCTCTTGCGGAATCTCTTGCAGGAAGCGCGATTCCGGATTGAGCATGGGCTGCCCCCAGGACGACCGGACGATCGCCCTGCTGACATAGAGGCGTTGGCGGGCTCGGGTGATCCCGACGTAGGCCAGCCGTCGCTCCTCGGACAGCTCGACCGGATCGTCCAAAGACCGCATGTGGGGGAACATTCCGTCCTCCCAGCCGGTGACGAACACCACCGGAAACTCGAGGCCCTTGGCCGTGTGCAGCGTCATCAGGGTGACCATGCCGGCGCCGTCCTCTGGTATCTCGTCGGTGTCGGAGACCAGCGAGACCCGTTCCAGGAATTCCGCGAGCACGCCGGTGTCCGGCACGTCCTCGTCTTCGGGTGTCTGCAAGGACTCGCCCAGCGCCGCGGCGTTGGCGCGGTCGGTGCTGAATTCGTGTGCCACGCTGACGAGTTCGTTGAGGTTGTCCAGACGCGCCAGCTCCTGGGGATCGGTGGACGATTCCAGCTCCCGGCGATATCCGGTGCGTTCGAGCACCGACTCGACCAGGTCGCCGAGGTCGTCGTCCAGGCGGCCGCGCAGGTCGTCCAGCAGCTCGACGAAACCGGCGATCGCCTTCTCCGCGCGCGAATTCAGCATCGGTACTTTGCCTTCGGCCGCGGCTACCAGCGCGTCGGCGAAACTGGCGCCGGTGTTCTCGGCATACACCGCCACGCATGCCTCGGCGCGATCGCCGATGCCCCGGCGCGGGGTGTTGAGGATGCGCCGCATGCTGACCGCGTCGCCGGGGTTGTCCAGCACCCGCAGGTAAGCGACGATGTCGCGGATCTCCTTGCGCTCGTAAAACCGCACTCCCCCAACGACTTTGTAGGGGATTCCGGCGCGGATGAACACCTCTTCGAAAGACCGCGACGAGTTGTTGGTGCGGTAGAAGATGGCGACGTCGTTATAGGTGATCTCGCCCTTTTCGGCGAGCGCGTCGATCTCCTCGGCCACGAATCGGGCCTCGTCGTGCTCGTTGTCGGCGACATAGCCGACGATCAGCTCGCCGGCGCCTTCGGCGGTCCACAGCCGCTTGTCCCGGCGTCCGGAGTTTCGGGCGATCACCGAGTTCGCGGCGGACAGGATGTTCTGCGTCGAGCGGTAATTCTGTTCCAGCAGAATGGTTGTCGCGTCCGGGTAGTCGCGTTCGAAGTCCTCGATGTTGCGGATGGTAGCGCCGCGGAACGCATAGATCGACTGGTCGGCATCGCCGACGACGCACAGTTCCGCGGGCGGCACTTCGTCGGATACCTCGGCACTGCCGGGCTGATCCGGCGGTCCCAGCTTCGCCCCGCCTCCGCCGGCCCTTGGGCCAGCTCCGGCGAGCCTCGCTGAACCGCCGCGGCCCGCCAATTCGCGCACCAGCACGTACTGCGCGTGGTTGGTGTCCTGGTACTCGTCGACGAGGACGTGGCGGAACCGCCGCCGGTAGTGCTGGGCAATCTGGGGGAAGGCTCGCAGCACCGCCACGGTCTCGCCGATCAGGTCGTCGAAGTCCAGGGCGTTGGCCGCGCGCAGCCGCCGCTGGTACTCGCCGTAGACGCTGGCCACCGTGCGGGACAACTCGTCGGAGTCGTCGGTCAGGTTGGCCACCGCCCCGGCGGGGTCAATCAGCTCGTTCTTCAGGTTGGAGATGGCGTTGGCCAGTAGTCGCGGCGAGTACCGCTTGATGTCGAGCCCCATGTCCCGGCCGATCATCTGCAGCAACCGCCGCGAGTCGTCCGCATCGTAAATGGAGAAATTGGAGTTCAGGCCCTCGATCAACGACGCCTGGTTGCGCAGGATGCGCACGCAGGTCGAGTGGAAGGTGGATACCCACATCGCGCGGGCCCGGTTGCCCACCAGCCGGACCACCCGTTCGCGCATCTCGGCGGCGGCCTTGTTGGTGAAGGTGATGGCCAGCACCTGCCCGACCCCGACCCCGCGTTCGGCGATCAAGTAGGCGATGCGGCGGGTCAACACCGCGGTCTTTCCCGAGCCCGCGCCCGCGACGATCAGCAGGGGCGAACCCTCATGCACCACCGCTTGGCGCTGTTGCGGATTGAGACCCTCGAGCAGTTGATCTGCTTCGGAGGCCGGCTTGGCATCTGTTACGTGCACACTCATGTCAGTCCAAACTTACCGCCGCCCACTGACGCATCAGCGCCCCGGGATCAGACCAGGTTAGTGGCCGGACCGGCCGGTGCGGCGTCACGGACGCTACCCGAAATCCGGCGTGTCGGAATGGCCTTTCCGAACCTGGATCCATCCGGCCGGCTAATTGCACCGGAGTCCAAAAAGCGCAGCTTAGACGGCGATTTTTTTGCGTGTTCACAGTGTGTAGTGGCACACTCGATTCGTGCTCAACGTGCAGTGCCGGCGACGCTCCTCGGCCCAGGAGCGGCGCCGCCGATTTCCCTACGGGTACCAGTTCGCGGTGCCCGTGGTCTAACTGCTTCCGCAGAGCCCCGTGGTCCGCTTCGGCACTCGGGGCTCGTCTTCTGTGAGGCCCGATACTGCATGAGACCAGAACCCCCACATCACGACGAAGACGCGGAGTCAGCAGAGATGAACATCGAGACGGTGGCCACCGAAGTGCCCACCGACATAGACGAGTTGCGTCACGAGATCGACCGGCTCGACGCCGCGATTCTGGCCGCGGTGCAGCGGCGCACCGAGGTGTCCCAGGCAATCGGCAAGGCCCGGATGGCCTCGGGCGGCACGCGACTGGTGCACAGCCGCGAGATGAAGGTGATCGAGCGCTACAGCGAACTCGGCCCCGAAGGCAAGGACCTGGCGATTCTGTTGCTGCGCCTGGGCAGGGGCCGGCTCGGTCACTGACCGGGTCGCATCGGCGCGGCGCTATACCTGGCTCCGTGACGTCCTAGCCCATAGGGTCGAAGCATGACCCGCGTCGGCGACGATGCAGAGCGAAGCGATGAAGAGGAGCGACGCCAATGACCCGCGTCGGCGACGATGCAGAGCGAAGCGATGAAGAGGAGCGACGCCAATGACATCCGTGCACACCCTCCCCGACATCACCGCCACCCCGGCGTGGGACGCCCTGCGCAGGCATCACGAACAGATCGGCCAGACCCATCTGCGCCAGTTCTTCGATGACGATCCCGATCGCGGCCGCGAGCTGACCGTCTCCGTCGGTGACCTCTACATCGATTACAGCAAGCACCGCATCACGCGAGAAACGCTGCGGCTCTTGGTCGATCTGGCGCGCACGGCCAGTCTCGAAGAACGGCGCGACCAGATGTTCGCCGGGGTGCACATCAACACCTCCGAGGATCGCGCGGTCCTGCACACCGCGCTGCGGCTGCCCCGGGATGCCGAACTGACCGTCGACGGCCAGAACGTCGTCGCGGAGGTGCACTCGGTGCTCGACGCCATGGGCGAATTCACCGACCGGTTGCGCAGCGGTGAATGGACGGGGGCCACCGGCAAACGGATCAGCACGGTCGTCAACATCGGCATCGGCGGATCGGACCTCGGCCCGGTGATGGTCTATCAGGCGCTGCGCCACTACGCGGATGCGGGGATCTCGGCGCGCTTCGTCTCCAATGTCGACCCTGCCGACCTGATCGCCACTCTGGCCGACTTGGACCCCGCCACAACGCTTTTCATCGTCGCGTCGAAAACGTTCTCGACGTTGGAAACCCTGACCAACGCCACGGCCGCACGCCGCTGGATCACCGACGCCCTCGGCGACGCCGCGGTGGCCCAGCACTTCGTCGCCGTCTCCACCAACAAACGCCTCGTCGACGACTTCGGCATCAACACCGACAACATGTTCGGGTTCTGGGATTGGGTCGGAGGCCGCTACTCGGTGGATTCGGCGATCGGCCTGTCGGTGATGGCCGTCATCGGCCGAGAAGCCTTCGCGGACTTCCTATCCGGGTTCCACATCGTCGACCGGCATTTCAAGACCGCGCCGCTGGAATCCAACGCGCCTGTGCTGCTTGGGCTTATCGGCCTGTGGTACTCCAGTTTCATGGGCGCGCAGTCGCGCGCCGTGCTGCCGTACTCCAATGACCTGGCGCGCTTCGCGGCATACCTGCAACAGCTGACCATGGAATCCAACGGCAAGTCGACCCGCGCGGACGGCAGCCCGGTCACCACCGACACGGGTGAAATCTTCTGGGGTGAACCGGGAACCAACGGGCAGCACGCGTTCTACCAGCTGCTGCATCAGGGCACCCGGCTGGTGCCCGCCGACTTCATCGGGTTCAGCCAACCCCTCGACGACCTGCCCACCGCCGAAGGCGACGGCAGCATGCACGACCTGTTGATGAGCAATTTCTTCGCCCAGACCCAGGTGCTGGCGTTCGGCAAGACCGCCGAGGAGATCGCCGCCGAGGGCACGCCCGCCGACATCGTGCCGCACAAGGTGATGCCCGGTAACCGGCCGTCGACCTCGATTCTGGCCAACCGGCTCACCCCGTCGGTGATGGGTCAGCTGATCGCGCTCTATGAGCACCAGGTTTTCACCGAGGGCGTGATCTGGGGGATCGACTCGTTCGACCAGTGGGGCGTGGAGCTGGGTAAAACCCAGGCCAAGGCCCTGCTTCCGGTGATCACCGCGGACGGCTCGCCGGCGCCGCAGTCGGACAGCTCCACCGACGCCCTGGTGCGCCGCTACCGCAGCGAGCGCGGGCGGACCAGCTGAATCAGGCGAACACCTTGGTCAGCTGCGGCGGCAGCACCCGCATCAACTGCACCAGCGGCGCCCACGGCCACCGCGGCACCACGGCCCGGCCGGGCTCGCGCTCGATGGCACCGACCAGTGCCTTGACACCAGTCTCGTTGTCCACCATCAGCATTGTGCTCCCCGACTTGGCGGTCATCTCCGACTCGATGTAACCCGGCTCGATCACGGTGACCCTGATCGGACCCTTGGAATACTCGGCGCGCAGCGATTCACCCAATGACGTCAGCCCCGCCTTGCTGGCGCAGTAAGCGGCCTTGACGCCCGGGACGCCGGTGTTGCCGAGCACTGACGAAATCAGCACCAGGTGGCCCGATCCGTTCTTGTTGAACATCTCCAGCGCGGCCTCGATCTGCACCAGCGCTGAGACCAGGTTGGTCTCGATGGTGGCCTTGTTGGCCCACAGCTTGCCTGACCCCAGCTTTGCGCCCTTGCCGATGCCGGCGTTGACGACGATGCGGTCGATGCCCCCGAGTTCGTCGCCGAGTTCGGCGAACACCTTGGGGACGGCCTCGTGGTCGTTGACATCGAGCGCGGCGACGGCGATGTTGATGCCCGGATGCTTTTGCGACAGCTCGGCTTTGAGCTCATCGAGCCGGTCGGTGCGCCGCGCGCACAGGGCGAGGTCGCGGCCCTTGGCGGCGAACGCACGCGCCATGCCGGCGCCCAGGCCGGAGCTGGCACCGGTGATAAGGATCTTCTGGCGAGTCATCGGGGCAGCATATCGACAGGTGTCAAGTCGCGGCTCGGCGACTACTTCAGCAAACGCGACATCCGCCGGTCGGCCAAGATCTTCCCGCCGGTCTGACACGTCGGGCAGTACTGAAAAGACTTGTCCGCGAACGAGACTTCGCGCACGGTGTCCCCGCATACCGGGCAGGGCAGCCCGGTGCGGGCGTGCACCCGCAAGCCGGAGCGCTTCTCGCCCTTGAGCGTGGCCGCGCCTTGCCCGACGGATCGGGTCACCGCATCGGTGAGCACCGAAACCATCGCGTCGTGCAGGGTGGCGAGCTGCTGATCGGACAGCTTGCCGGCCGTGGCGAACGGCGAGATCCGCGCGACGTGCAGGATCTCGTCGCTGTAGGCGTTGCCGATCCCGGCGATCACCTTCTGGTCGGTCATGACGGTCTTGATCCGGCCGGTGTTGCCGGCCAACAGATCGGCCAGCGCGTCGGCGTCCAGATCCAGCGCGTCCGGGCCCAGCGCAGCGATGCCGGGGACCTGAGCCGGGTCGTCGACCAGCCACACCGCCAGCCGCTTTTGGGTGCCGGCCTCGGTGAGGTCGAAACCGGGTGCCTCGCCGGGGGTGCCCAGGTGCACCCGCAGCGCGATCGGGCCCTTTCCGGGCCGCAGCGGCGCGGCGCCCAGCTTGTCCGACCAACGCAACCAGCCGGCACGCGACAGATGCGCGATCAAGAAGAGGTTGTCGGTGCGCAGCCCGAGGTACTTGCCCCACCGCTCGGCCCCGGCGACGGTCTGACCGTGCAGCGCGCTGATCGGCGGGTCGAAGGTCTTGAGCACGGACAGGGCGGCGATGTCGACCCGGCCGATCGGCAGGCCGACGGCGTGGCGCCGCAGGTGGTCGACCAGCGCTTCGATCTCGGGTAGTTCGGGCACGGTTTCAGTGTGCCGGTCGCAGCAAATAGGTGTCCATGATCCAGCCGTGCCGGGCGCGGGCTTCGGCTCGCAGCGAAACGATGCGCGGCCCCACCTCGCCCACCGTGCCCGCGATGAGCAGTTCGTCGTCGGTGCCGAGGTAGGCGCCCCACCAGATCTGCGTGTCGGGCGGGCAGACCTGAAACGAGCAGTCGCCGTCGAGCATCACCACGGCCGATGCCGAAGACGGCCCGTGGGTGCGCAGTTGCCTGCCCGTGGTGATCAGCACGGGTTCGCCGACCTCGTTGAGCGGGATGCGGTGGCGGGCCGTCAGCGCCTGCACGGCGGTGATCCCCGGGATGACGTCGAACGTGAAGTCGACCCGAGCGGCCACCGCGTCGAGGATGCGCAGGGTGCTGTCGTAGAGCGACGGATCCCCCCAGGCCAGAAACCCGCCGACGCCGTGCGGACCGAGTTCGGCGGCGATCGCGTCGGCCCAGATCTGCGCGCGGGCGGCGTGCCACTGAGCAACCGCGCCCCGGTAGTCGGCATCGTCCGTCCGCTGGGGGTCGGCCAGCTCGACGAACCGGTAGCCCGGCTCGCGGATGAACCGGTCGCAGACCTCGCGGCGCAGCGCCACCAGGTCGCTCTTCTGTTCGCCCTTGTCCATCGCGAAGAAGACCTGTGTGTCGTTGAGCGCCTCGATCGCCTGCACGGTCACGTAATCGGGGTCGCCGGCCCCGATGCCGATGACATGGATGTGCCGGCCCACCGCGTCGCCTCCTGATGCTCGTTGCCCGTCAGATTGCCGAATCGCAACCTTCAACATCTAGCCGGGACCCCGAGTACCCAGTACCATGGGTACCGTCTGAGCACCCAATGGAGGGAGCGGCGCGTGACGTCTGCGGTGAAGCCGACAGGGCCGAGTCGTGAAGACTTCTCGGACCGGTTGCTGAAGGGCTCGGTCAAGAAGTCCTACGAACCCGTCGTCGACATCGATTGGGACGCACCGCTGGATCCGGACAAGTTCTATCTGCCGCCCCGGCTGGTGTCGCTCTACGGCACCCCCATGTGGGACGAGATGACCCGCGCACAACAAATCGAGCTGTCCCGCCAGGAATTGGTCAACACGCTCTCTGCCGGGATCTGGTTCGAGAACATGCTCAACCAGGCGCTGCTGCGCACCATCCTGCACGAGGACCCGACCAGCAGGTCGACGCACTACAAGCTGACCGAACTGGGCGACGAGACCCGCCACATGGTGATGTTCGGCAAGGCCATCGAACGCATCGGGGCAAAGCCGGTGCGCCCCAAGCTGTTTCATCGGATGATCATCAATGCGCTGCCGTTGGCGTTTCAGCGCGGCTCGATGCTCTGGGTGGCGGCCCTGATCGGTGAGGAGATCTTCGACTCGCTGCAGCGGCAGATGATGGACGACCGGGAACTGCAGCCAATCATCCAGCGCCTCATGCGAATTCACGTCACCGAAGAGGCGCGCCACATCCAGTTCGCGCGCGACGGCGCCCGCAAGCGCGTCGTCGAGATGCCCCGGTTCAACCGTTGGTTCATGGCCAACATCAACGGGTTGGGCGGGTATTTCTTCAACTACCTGTTCAGCAACCCGGTCCCGTACGCACGGGCGGGTCTGGATCCCAAGCGGGCCCGAAAGGTCGCGCGCACCAGCCCACATCGCCGTGACATCCAGGTTGCCGGCTTCGCTCCCCTGGCGGCGTTTTTGACCGAGGTGGGCCTGCTGGGGCCGATCGCGCGCCGCGGTTGGAAGCGCAGCAGGTTTCTGTGACGGCTGAGCATCCCCTGGTCGTCATCGGTCCGGACCCCGGCGTCCGATCCGTTTTGCAGTCCGCCGGTGTGACCGACGTTGCGATGCTGGACGTCCCGGTCCCGCGTTGCGTGTTCGACGAGGGCACCGACACCTGGACGCTACACACCGACAGCGGCCGCGTCGTCCGGGCGCACGTCGTCGTCGACGCACACCGGAGGCCCGGCACCCCGTGGATACCGAAGCTGCCCGGCGACAAGACCTTTCGCGGTGCGACGTTTCACGCCGCGGCATGGGATCGCGAATTCGATCCGTCCGGCAAGCACATCGCGGTGATCGGCACCGACACCGCGGCGGCCCATCGCCTCGAGCGACTGACTCGGGCGGCAGCTTCTGTCACCGTGTTCGCCCACGCGCCACGTCGGGTCGTGGCCGACATCCCGGCATGGTCCACCCGCGCCAGACGCTGGCTGCGCCGCCGCGCCCGGCCCGCCGCCCCGGAGCTGACGATCGCCGCGTCGGCGATCGAGGCGGTCACCGCAACGGGCGTGCGCACCGCCGACGGCGTCGAGCACCGCGTCGACGCCATCGTCTATGGCACCGGCTTCTTCATCCCCGAGGACGCCGCCGACGACGGCCTGATCGGCGCGGGTGGCCTCACCCTGCGGCGAGCCTGGCACGACGGGATGGAGCCGTTCTGTGGGGTGGCGGTGCGCGGATTCCCGAACTACTTCGTCATCACCGGACCCGATCGGGACGCCCAGGCGCGCTACGTCGCCGTTTGCCTGAAAGTCATGGCGCGCACCGCCAGCGCCCGCATCGAGGTGCGGGCCAGCAGCCAGCGGGTGTTTAACGAGCGCGCCCAGTTGCGACCGGCCGAGCCGCCCCCGGTGGCATCCGCCTTCGACCTGTCGGCCAGCGCGCCCGCCGGCGACAACACGTACAGCGGAGCCGCCACGCTGGAGATCGATGGCGCCCGCCATCCGGTACGGGTCCGGCTGACCGGCCATCTGGACCCGCTCGACGGCCGCTATCACTGGCAGGGAACCGTCTTCGATTCGGCGTCCGGACCGTTGTCGGACGACCTCTTCAAGCAAGTGCGGACCGGCACACTGACCATCGGTCGGCGCAGCGCGCCGGCACGCATCGTCGAACAGACGCCGTGGGGAACGCACTCGGTCGCCGGGGTGGGCGCTCCGCCCTACGCACCGAGCAACCACTGAGCCTCGCTTAGGGGCCGCCGCGGCCGCCGAACCGGTGCCTTTGCGCTGGTTAATGCACGTTTGTTGAACATACCCAAAAGTTTGGCGGCGCTCAGCGCGTGGTAACCCCCGGGGAAGCGCGTGCTGGGCGACGGACTCCACAGCACGCTGGGGCGATGAAAGTCGGACGCCCCAGCGGGTGGGGAGGGGAACACATGATGCCTCCACTGCGGGCCTGCGGCACACATTCGGGCGAATCCCGATCGCAGCCTGTGGTTTCTGCCTGCGTAGTGGCCGATGATTTGCGAAGTAGACTTTTGCCCCGGAGAGCGGATACTCAAGCAATCGGCCCGGCAGAATGCGAGGAGCGGGAAATGGAACCGGACGCCAGGACCGAGCTGGGATGAGCCCGGTGGCCGTTGCGATGCGGACGGATGACTCGGTAACCGTTCTGACCGTCGACGGTGAGCTTGATGCCGCCAACTCCACCACCGTTCGCGAGCGAATCCTCAAGGCCACGTTGGACGACGGCGCCGTAGTGATCGTCAATGTCTCCGGTCTCAAAGTGCGCAACCAATCGGACTGGTCGAGCTTCATGGGTGCGTACTGGCAGATTGGCAGCGCACCCCACGTTCCGATCGTGTTGGTCTGCGCCGACCGGGCGGCCCGCGAGGCGATCAGCAATAGCGGTATCACCCACTTCATGCCTGTCTATCCGAGCGAGAAGGCGGCAATGAAGGCGCTCGGCCAGAACAGCCGCCGCCCGGTGCGGCGCGCCGATGTCCAGCTGCCCGCCGACCTGACCAGCCTGCGCGAGTCACGGCGCATGGTCCGCGAATGGCTCACCACCTGGTCGCAGTCGAAACTCATTCCGGTGGCCCTGGTCGTGGTCAACGTTTTCGTGGAAAACGTGCTCGAGCACACCGCGAGCGTTCCGGCGGTGCGCATCGAAGCGCAGGGCACCACCGCGACCATCGCGGTGTCCGACGCCAGCGACGCGCCCGCGGTGCGGCTGCCGTCGCCGCCGAAGGGCATCGACGTGTCCGGGCTGGCGATCGTCGAAGCGTTGTCGCGCGCGTGGGGCAGCACCCCCACCGCGTCCGGCAAGACGGTGTGGGCGGTCATCGGCCCCGAGAACCAGCTTTAATCCGAAACCAGCGGTGGACGGTGACCCTCCCGTCGCACCCAACTGCCGGTTGTGCTGAAACTAGAACACGTTCTAATGTCGAGGGACGACCCCTCCAGGAAGGCAGATGACGTGCGGTTTACCTACGCAGAGGCGATGACGGACTTTAAGTACTACATCCCGCTAGCCAAGGCAGCCGAGGCGGCCGGCTACGACGCCATGACCATCGCCGACAGCATCGCCTACCCCTTCGAATCCGACTCGAAGTATCCCTACACCCCGGACGGCAACCGCGAGTTCCTGGACGGCAAGGAGTTCATCGAAACCTTCGTGCTGACATCGGCATTGGGCGCGGTGACCACCAAGCTGCGGTTCAACTTCTTCGTCCTCAAGCTGCCCATCCGGCCACCGGCGTTGGTGGCCAAGCAGATTGGCTCGCTGGCCGCGATGACCGACAACCGAGTGGGTTTCGGCGTCGGCACCAGCCCGTGGCCCGAGGACTACGAGCTGCTGGGCGTCCCGTTCGCCAGGCGCGGTAAGCGGATGGACGAATGCATCGAGATCATCCAGGGCCTGACCACCGGTGAGTATTTCGAGTTCCACGGCGAGTTCTACGACATCCCCAAGACCAAGATGACGCCCGCCCCGACCAAGCCCGTGCCGATCCTGATCGGCGGGCACGCCGACGCGGCCCTGCGGCGCGCGGCGCGCCTGGACGGCTGGATGCACGGCGGCGGTGACCCCGAGGAGCTCGATCACCTGCTGGCCAAGCTCAAGAAGTTTCGCGAAGAGGCCGGCAAGACGGGGCCGTTCGAGATCCACGTCATCTCGGCCGACGCCTACACCACGGACGGCATCAAACGGCTCGAGGACAAGGGCGTCACCGACGTCATCGTCGGCTTCCGCATCCCCTACATCAAGGGCAAGGACACCGAGCCGCTGGACAGCAAGGTCCGCAACCTGGAGATGTTCGCGGAGAACGTGATCGCGAAACTTTAGCGGCGGTTCCAAGCGCGGCCGTGGCGATCGCAAGCGCGGCGCAGCCGGGCGAAGCGGGTCGCCACAATCGACCACAGCCGTGCGCAGTGGGCCGTCGCCATAAGGTCAAGCCTCACAACGCATCCCACTTCGGGGCGCGCTTCTCTCGGTGCGCCAAGGCGGCCTCGACCGGGTTGTTGGTGAAGCCGCTGAGGATCTGGGTGCGGTTCTCGATCTCGATGGCATGGCGCAGGCTGGGCGCGTCGAGCGCGGCGTTGAGCCCAATCTTGGTTTGCCACACGCCATAAGCGTTGTTGTCGGCGATCGAGCGGGCCAGCTTGAGCGCGGCGGGCAGCAGCTCGTCGGGGGCGACGACCTCGTGGACCAGCTTGATCCGATAGGCCTCGGCCGCATCGATGATGCGGCCGGTGAGCATGAGTTCGCGGGCCACACCGGCGCCGACGATCTTCGGTAGCAGGTAGCTGGTGCCCATGTCCATCGACGAGAAGCCCGCCTTGATGAACACCGAACCGAACCGGGCCTGCTCGGAGGCGACCCGGACGTCGCAAACCAACGAGAAGGCCAGGCCGCCACCGACGGCGACACCGTTCACCGCGCCGATCACCGGAATGTCCATCTCGTAGATCCGGGTGTACAGGTTGGCCAACCGAACCTGCGCGTCGTAGTTGACCTTGAACGCCGGGGTGGTCGGCTTGTTCTGCGTCCACGGCTGGCCGGTGCCGCTGAGATCGGCGCCGGCGCAAAAGCCGCGCCCGGCACCCGTCAGGATCGCCACCCGGAACTCGCCCTCGTCGAGAACGTCGAGCGCCTTGTCGACGCCGTCGATCAACGACCCGTCGATGGCGTTGAGACGCTCGGGCCGGTTCAGGGTGATGCAGGCGATGTTGTCGTCGAGAGCTTCCAGTGTCACTGCGGGCATAGGGAAACCGTAGGCGACGTGCCCGTTCACCGATGAGGCATACCGTGGTTTTGCCACCACACCGAAGGAGAAGTCATGGCACGAACCGAAGGCGACAGCTGGGACCTGGCCAGCAGCGTGGGCGCCACCGCCACCATGGTGGCCGCCGCCCGCGCGGCCGCCACCAAACGTCCCCATCCGGTCATCACCGATGAGTTCGCCGAGCCGCTGGTGCGTGCCGTCGGGCTGGACGTCTTCACCAAGCTGGCCAGCGGCGAACTCGATTCGGCCGACATCGAAGAGGGCGTCGCCTTCGCGCGAATGGTGGACACCTTCGCGGCCCGGGGCCGGTTCTACGACGACTACTTCGCCGCCGCCGGGCAGGCCGGGCTGCGCCAGGTGGTGATCGTGGCGTCCGGGCTCGATTCGCGGGCCTACCGGCTGCGGTGGCCGGCCGGGACGACGGTGTACGAGATCGATCAGCCGGAGGTGATCGCGTTCAAGACGGCGACGCTGGCCGAGATCGGCGCGGCCCCCACCGCCGAACTCCGCACCGTGGGCATCGATTTGCGCGAGGACTGGCCGACGGCGTTGCAGGAGGCCGGCTTTGACCCGGACCAGCCGACGGCGTGGTTGGCCGAGGGAGTGCTGATCGGATTTCTTCCGCCCGAAGCCGAAGTGCGGTTGCTGAACGCCATCATTCCGTTGTCCAGCGAGGGCAGCCGGTTCGCCGCCGATTTCGGGACGGTCGCCCCGGCGACGCCGGAGGGGCAGGAGCAGGCGCAGCGCATGACCGAGGGCTGGCGGAGGCAGGGGCTCGAGCTGGACATCGCCGGCCTGGCCTACGCCGGCGAGCACACCGACGTCGCCGCACATCTGGCCGCAAACGGGTGGGATACCACCACGTTTCGGCTCACCGACCTGTTCGCCGCCGCGGGTCTGCCGGAACTGGGACCCACCGATCAGCAGGTGCCCGCCACCACGATCAGGTTCGTCAGGGCCGTGCGGCGCTAGCCGGCGCGGTGAATCACGCCGATCCGCTTCGCCAGCCATTCGGCCTGCATCACGAGCAGCGCCATGACTTCCAATTGCGGTGTCTGTGGGTCGAGTTCGCGGTATCGCTGGTAGACGTTGACGACGACGCGCTCAGCGTCCAGCCAGGTTGCGTACTCGCCGAGGTCGATGGTGTCGGCGGCCTCGGCCCACGACAGGCCCCGGCGGTATGCGGCCTCGGCCTGTTCGGCGACGTGCACGAGATAGCCACGCACAGCACGGATTCCATCCGGGTCGGTGACCGGGCCGTGGCCGGGCACCACCGTGGGAGCGTCCAGCGCGATCATCGCGTCGCACGCCGCGACCCAGTTGGCGATCGGGCCCGCCCACACGATGGGCGTGCAGCCGATGAACAACAGGTCGCCGCCGAACAGCACGCCGGCGTCGGGCACATGCACCACCGAGTCGGCGGCGGTGTGCGCGGGACCCAGGTTCAGCACGTCGATCCGGCGCCCACCCACCTCGATCGACAGGTTGCGTTCGAAGGTCTGGTCGGCGTTGCGCAGCGTGATGTTGCTGAAGTCGAAGTGCCCAAAGCGTTCCCGCGTGTACGGCGTTGCCACCGGCCCGAGGTTGGCTGTCTGCGCCATGGCCAGCATCTCGGGGGCCATGCCGTGCTCGATCTCCTCGGCGGTGCCGTGGGCGGCGATGATGCGCACCGACGCGTCGAGCAACTGATTGCCGTGGGTGTGGTCGCCGTTGGAGTGGGTGATCACCGCGTCGGTGATCGGCGCCGGCCCGGTGATGGGCCGCAGGGCGGCGAGCATCTCGCGGGTCAGCGCCAGGTCGAACAGGGTGTCCACCAGCATTGACGCACCGTCGCCGGCGATCAGCCCGGCGTTGCTCCACCCGTAACCACCGTCGGGCAACGTCCATGCCCACACCCGGTCGCCGACCTGATGCAGCCCGCGGGTGTAGGGCACCTTCGCCGGCGCGCGGTTGACCCGGGCCGGGGCAGGTGCGGCGTCGGGGTTGGGCCGGGGGGCCAGATGATGCGGCGCGCCGCTGGCGCGGACACTTTGCCGGGTCTCCCCCAAGCCCTGGACCCGAAGCGTGACGACGTCGCCGTCGTGCAGCCAGCCCGGAAACGCTTCCAGCGCAGCGGGATTGAGGTGCTCGACCAGCGTGCAGGTGGGCACCGTCCCGGAGCCGATGACGTCACCGGGATTCAGCGTGACGCCCCGCGAGGCGTAGGAGATGACTTCGCCGAAGCTCCAATCCATTTGGGCGGTCGACCCCGAACCGATCACTGCGTCGTTTACCAGTGCGGTCACCCGCAGGTCCAGTCGGCCGGCGCGCCGGTACGGCTCGAGCTCGTCGGGGGTCACCAGGTAGGGGCCCAGCGTGACCCCGCTGTCCTTGCCCTTGCCTTGACCGATCCCCAGCTGGCTTTCCATCTGCTGCAGATCGCGCGCGGACCAGTCATTGAAAATGGTGTAGCCGATGATGGCCTGTTCGGCCTGCTCGACAGTGAGATCCTTTCCACCGGTGCCGATCACCGCGGCGATCTCCAATTCGAAGTCCTGCCAAGCGCTGCCGGGTGCCGTCGGGGCGTCGTCGTAGGGGCCCAGTACGGTTGTCGGACAGGCGAAGTAGAACGCGGGAATGCGGTACCAGGTGTCGGCGAGCACCCGCCCGGCACCCAGCGCGGCTTGGCAGTTGCGCATGTGGTCCAAAAAGCATAGGGAATCGCGGATCGACGGCGGGCGCGGAATCGGTGCCAGCAGTCGCGCGTCGGCGAGCGGGACGGTCGCCGACGGGGTGCGCTGCGCTTCTTCCCCCGCCCGCCGCAATCCGTCCGAGCCGCGCGCGATCAGCTCGAGCAGCGTCACCCCCGGCGCCAGCGCGTAGATGGTGTCGCCGGACACGAGCCCGACGCGCTCGCCGTCATCGCACTGGTAGGTAACCCATTTCACTCGCGTACCACCTCACTTGCTTCCTTGTCCGGGCGCAGCCCGCGCCAACTCGATTGGCGTAGCCGGTTATCCGGGGTCCACTCGCTGTAGCGCACCTCACCCACCAGGACCGGCTTCACGTAGGTCACGCCCCGGGCTTCGCTGCGAGGCAGCGGGGGGTGGAACGGGGATTGGTCGGTGTGCAGCGGCGCCAGCGTCTTCTTCAGGTTGGCCAAGTCGCGTTCGGTGAACCCGGTGCCGACGCGCCCCGCGAAGTGCAGGCCGTCGGCGGTGGGGATGCCCATCAGCAGTGAGCCGATGCCGCTGCTACGTCCGCCCGCTCCGGCCTTCCAGCCGCCGATCACGACTTCCTGGGTGTTCCAGTGCTTGTCCTTGATCCACGACGACGAGCGCCGCCCGGGCTGGTAGGTGGCGTCGCGCCGCTTGGCGATCACCCCCTCCCAGCCGCGCTCGCCCGAATGCTCCAGCGCCTGCGCGCCGTCCCCGGGCAGCAATTCGGGAACGATGAGAGCGCTGCCCGCAGCCAGCATTTCCAGCACCCTGCGCCGGTCCGAGTAGCGGGCCCGCAGCAGCGAGCGGCCGTCGAGGTAGAGCACATCGAACGCCCAGAATTCGACGCGGGAGCCGCGGCCGCGGTTCTGCATCTCGTGGAAGTTGGGCACACCCGAGCCGTCCAATACCACCGCCTCGCCATCGAGAACTACATGATGATCGGCGAGATCGGTTGCCAGCGACTGTAGTTCGGGATACTCCCGGGTGACCTCGCGGCCGCGGCGCGACCGTACCCGCAGCGCGCCGCGGTCGGCCTCGATCAACAGTCGGTAGCCGTCCCATTTGCCTTCGAACGCCCACTGGCTCGCCCTGAGTGTCGTCACTGAGCCATGGGTGGCCAGCATGGGGGCGATCGTGTCGAACTCGAAAACCTTCTGATCCTTCATCCGGTGTGCCAGCCACTGATCGCCGTTGGTTTGGATCAGCGCGTAGCGTCCGGAGATCTTGCTGCCGCGCAGATTGACGATCACCTCCCCTTTTTCGGCGGAGTCATTGAACTTTTCGGCCTCGTAGGTTCCGGAATCCCAGATGATCACCTTGCCCGCGCCGTACTCACCCTTGGGAATGATGCCTTCGAAACCGCCGTATTCCAACGGATGATCCTCGGTGTGGACTGCCAGGTGGTTTACCGATGTGGTCTCGGGCAGGTTCTTCGGCACCGCCCAGGACACCAGCACGCCGTCTCGTTCCAGCCGGAAGTCGTAGTGCAGCCGGCGGGCGTGGTGTTCCTGGATGACGAAGCTGTTGCCTCGTCCGACAGCGGGTTTCGCCACCGGAACCGGCTCGGGAGTTTTCGACGCGTCGCGCATGCTGCGGTATTTCGTCAACCGATCCGGAACGGGCGCGTCCGCGTCGAGCGGCGCGAGCAGGTCACCGTCGCGGGCCACCCGCTCCAGCACCTCCTCATAGCGAAGCTGGCGCAGCGACGGGTCGTCGAGTTCAGCCCAGGTGCGCGGCGCCGCGACGGTGGGTTGTTCGCGCCCGCGCAGCGAGTAGGGTGCGATGGTCGTCTTGGAGCCGTTGTTCTGGCTCCAGTCCAGGAAGATCTTTCCGGCGCGCAGGCTCTTGGTCATGGTCGACGTCACCAGCTTGGGCATCGTCTTTTCCAGTTGTTGCGCAACACGTTTGGCCAACACCGTAGCGCCCTTGCTGCTCACCGGCTCGGCGAGCGGCGTGTACAGGTGCAGGCCCTTGCTGCCGCTGGTGAGCGGATAGGTGGTCAGCCCGATCCCGGTGATCAGTTCACGGACGGCGTGCGCCACCTCGGCCAGCTGGGCCATCGTGACGCCTTCACCGGGGTCCAGGTCGAACACCAGACGGGTCGCCGGTCCGGGTTTCAATTCCTCGGCCCGGCTGCGGGTCCACTCGGCGACGAAGCGCCACTGCGGCACGTGGACCTCCAGCGCGGCCTGTTGGGCGATCCAGGCCAGACCGGTGGGGCTGTCGATGATCGGATATGTCGTCGTTCCGGATCGATGGGTCACGCTGGCGCGCGGCAGCCAGTCGGGCGCCGATGCGGCCAGTTGCTTTTCGAAGAAGGACTCTTCGCCGACGCCGTTGGGCCACCGCTTGCGCGTGGCCGGACGGCCGGCGATGTGCGGGATCATCACCTCGGCGATTTGCGTGTAGTAGTCGAAGATTTCGCCCTTGGTGGTGCCGGTGGCGGGGTACAGCACCTTGTCGGCGTTGGTCAGTTTCACCCGCGGTGCCATGTTGTCAACCTACGCGTTTCGCGCGTGTTAACCGTTTTGACCTCCACTAATCGTGTCACAGTCAGCTTTTTTTGTGACATGACTAACGAAGGGGTTAGATCGCCGACCGACCCGGGGCACAGACACACAATGTTTGACGTAATTCCCTCCCCCTGGCGTCGAAACAGCGGCGTCCCACTCAGCGATGCGACGCTGCGACTGCATTCACAACGCGTCGACATCCCGACCTATGACCGGTCGGCCCTCGGCCGAGGAGTCGTCCACATCGGCGCGGGCAACTTCCACCGCGCACATCAGGCCGTCTACTTCGACGACCTGGCCCGCTCGGGCATTTCCGGACGTTGGGGTGTGACCAGCGTCAGCCTGCATTCCCCGGACGTCAAACACCTGCTGTCGGCCCAGGACGGGCTGTACACCGTCGTGCAGCGCGGCCACGACCGCCAAACCGCCCGCGTGGTCGGCTCGATCGGTTCCGTGCATTACGCGCCGAATGACGGCGCGGCCGTGCGTGCCGCCCTGGCGGACCCCGAAACCCGCATCGTCAGCCTGACCATCACCGACAACGGATACTTCCTCAACCCGGTCACCGACGAGTTCGACGCCGACCACCCCGACGTGCGCGCCGACGTCGTCTCCTCCGACGGTTTCGCCACCGCGTGGGGATACCTGGCCGAAGCCCTCGACCGGCGCCGCCGCGCCGGTGTCGCCCCCTTCACGGTGCTGTGCTGCGACAACGTTCCCGGCGATACCCAGCCCGCGAGAACCGCGCTGGTGTCGTTCGCCGCGCTGAAGGATGCCGGGCTCGCCCGGTGGATCGACACCCACGTCGCGTTCCCGTCGACCATGGTCGACCGCATCACCCCGCAAACCACCAAGTCGGAGCGCAAATTCGTCGAGCAGACGTTCGGCGTCGCCGACAAATGGCCGGTGGTGACCGAGCCGCATCGCCAGTGGGTGATCGAAGATTCGTTCAGCAACGGGCGACCACCGCTCGACGAGGTCGGCGCCGAGTTCGTCGCCGACGTCAGCGACCACAAGCTGATCAAAACCCGTCTTCTCAACGGAACCCACATCGCGCTCGCCTGCCTGGCCACCCTGGCCGGCTACCAGCGCACCGACGAGGCGATGCGGGACCGCATCATCTTCGACTATGTCGAAACGCTCCTGCGCGACGAGATTCAGCCGCTGCTGCCCCCGGTTCCCGGCATGAACACCCCCGAGTACCGGGGCACCTTGCTCGATCGGCTCAGCAACCCCCGCATGAGTGACCAGCTTTCGCGGCTGGCGCGGCGCGGAACGAGCAAGATTGCGACGTTCGTGCTGCCCTCGCTACAGGAGGCCATCGCCCAGGGCAGGCCGCACACGCTGCTGATGTTGGCTGTCGCCGGATGGGCGCGCTACATGCGCGGCCACGACCTCAACGGGCGCAAGCTGCGCCTGGAAGACTCGCAGGCGATTCCGGTCGCTAGGTTGGCCAACATGGCACGCAGCAACCCGGATCCGCTGCTGGGACATGAGATGTTCGCCGAGGTGCGCGCGATTCCCGGCTTCTCCCAGCGCCTGGGCGCGATGATCGCCGATATCGACGTGCGCGGTGTGGTGCCCACGCTGCGGGACGCGATGCGCAATGACGAGCGGGAGTTGGTGTCGCGATGACCTTCGGGTTGACCTTCGTGCGCGCCTTCGACCCCGCGCCGATCACCACGTTGCTGTGCGACGCCGACGACAACCTATTCGGTTCGGAGCGGCCGGCTTTCGACGCCTCTACCGAGGTGACCAACCGTTTCCTGGCCAGGTTCGGCGTGACCGCCCCGCTCAGCTCCGAAGAGTTGCGCAAGCGTGCCGTCGGGAAAAACTTCCGCACCACGGCCCTCGACCTGGCGGTGCAGTGCGCGGTGCCGCTCGAGCGGTCCCTGGCCCAGGGCCGTCCCGCGGCGGTGATCGCCAACGCCGGCGACCTCGCGGGCGGCAACGCGTTGTCCGCCGACGAACTCGAGCGGTGGGTGGGCGAGGAGCGCAAACGGGTCACCGCTCATCTGGCCGTCACGCTGACCCCCGATCCGCAGGTGCTGGAGCCGTTGCGAGAACTCGCAACGCGCTACGCGCTGGCGGCCGTGAGCTCCAGCGCCACCAAGCGGTTGCGTGCCTGCTTCGCCGCCACCGGTCTCGACGCGCTGCTATCGGAGGCGGTGACGTTCAGCGCGGAGGATTCTCTTCCGGTGCCGACGAGCAAACCCGATCCCGCGGTGTACCTGCATTGCGGCCAGGTGCTGGGCGTGGCGGCCGAACAAGGGCTGGCCGTCGAGGACTCGGTGGCGGGCGTGACGTCGGCGGTCGCGGCCGGCTATGCCACCATCGGCAACCTGATGTTCGTGCCGCCCGACGAACGGGATTGCCGCCGTGAGGAATTGATCGAGGCCGGCGCAGTCGCGATAACCGACTCGTGGCGCGCTATCGCCGATGCCCTGCTGTTGTCGGCCGCACCGAGTGGAGGCTCGGTAGCCCGGTGACGATCCGGGCACTGACCCGGGGAGGAGTTGGCCAATGGAGGCTGGCGGAATCAAGCTGAACAATGCGACGCTCGCGACGCTGCCGATCGAGGCGCCGACCTACGACCGCGGCAGCGTGAGCGTCGGCATCGCGCATATCGGCGCGGGTCATTTCCACCGCGCGCATCAGGCCGCGTACCTCAATCTGCTACTGCAGCAGGGCCTGGCGCGCGAGTGGGGCATCTGCGGGGTCGGGGTGATGCCCGCCGACTGGACGATGCGCGATGTGCTCGACGGTCAGGACGGGCTCTACACGCTGATCCTGGAAAAGCCCGACGGTAGCCGGGACGCCCACGTGATCGGCTCAATCATCGACTACCACTACGCCCCCGACGATCCGGAGCCGGCGGTGGAAGTGCTTGCGGCACCGACCACCCGGATCATTTCGCTGACCATCACCGAGGGCGGGTATCGGGACCCGGACGGGCCCGCCTTCGCGTTGATCGTCGACGCCCTGGACCGGCGTCGCCGGCGTGGGCTCCCCGCGCCGACGATCGTGTCGTGCGACAACATCGAGAACAACGGTGAGATCGCCCGCCGGGCCGTACTGGCGAACGCCGAAAGCCGGGGCCCCGCACTGGCGCAGTGGATCGATGAACGGGCCCGGTTCCCCAGTTCGATGGTCGACCGGATCACCCCGGCGACGACCCTGCAGATGGCCGCCGAGGTGCGGCGAGATTTCGGCATCAACGACCGGTGGCCGGTGGTGGCCGAGCCGTTCACCGCCTGGGTGCTCGAGGATGATTTCGCCGACGGCAGGCCGCCGCTGGAAAAGGCGGGCGTGCTGCTGGTCGAGGATGTCGCCCCGTACGAGCTGATGAAGCTGCGACTGCTCAACGCGGGCCATCAGTGCCTGGCCTACTTCGCCCATCTGTGCGGCTTCACGTTCGTCCACGAGGCCGCGAGCGATCCGTTGTTCGCCGAATTCTTGCTTGCCTACTTCGAATCCGAGGCCATCCCGACGTTGCCGCCGGTCCCTGGGATCGACCTGCACGATTACACCCGCACGCTGGTCGAGCGGTTCTCCAACCCAGGTGTGCGCGACACGGTGGCGCGGTTGTGCGCCTATTCGTCGGATCGCATTCCGAAATGGTTGATCCCGGTGATCTGCGACAACCTGGCCAGCGACGGCCCGGTTCGGGTGGCGGCCGCGGTGGTGGCGAGCTGGGCCCGCTACGCCGAAGGCACCGACGAGTGGGGTAAGCCGTACGAGGTGGTGGATCAGCTTGCGGATTCGCTGATCCCGATCGCGCGTTCGCAGTACGAGAATCCCACGGCGTTCATCGAAATCGCGGCCGTGTTCGGCGATTTGGCCCACCAGCCGCGCTTCGTCCAGGCCTACACCTGGGCGCTGGACTCGTTGCACCACAAGGGCGCCCGCGCGACGCTGGAGGCCTTGGTGCGATGACCCGTGGCCTGGTCATCGGCGAGTCGCTGATCGACATCGTCGAGGCCGACGAGCATGTCGGCGGCAGCCCGCTCAACGTCGCCGTCGGGCTCGGCCGGCTGGGCCGCGAGGTCGACTTCCTGACCTCCATCGCCGACGACGCGTACGGCAGGCGCATCGCCGACTACGTCGAATCCGCGGGCGTGCAATTGCTTTCGGATAGCACGACGGCGCGGCGCACCGCGACCGCGCGTTCAACGATCGCTGAAGACGGCTCGGCCAACTATGTTTTCGATCTGGACTGGCGGCTCTCCGGAACCCCGCCGGTCGCGCCGCCGCTTTTCGTGCACACCGGATCGATTGCCGCCGTGCAGGATCCGGGCTGCCTGGCGGTGGCGGCGCTGATCGACACCTATCGCATCTCGGCCACCGTCACTTTCGATCCCAACGTGCGGCCGTCGCTGATCGCCGATCGGGAGCCGGCCGTCGCGCGCATCGAGCATCTCATCGAACGTAGCGACATCGTGAAAGTCAGCGAGGAAGACCTGCGCTGGATCGACTCCACGCAGCCGCCCGAGCAGATCGCGCAGACATGGCTGCGGTTGGGACCCGCGATCGTGGCGATGACGATGGCCGACCGCGGCGCGGTGGCTTTCTGCGCGGCCGGGGTCGCCCGGGTACCGACCCGCGCGGTCCGCGTGGTGGACACCGTCGGGGCCGGCGACTCCTTCATGGCCGGCCTGCTTGACGCGCTGTGGGAATCGGGATCGTTGGGCGGTGACCGGCGCGCCGCGTTGCGCGGGATCGACGTGGACGCGCTGACGGCGGCACTCGAGACGGCGAGCATGTGTGCGGCGCTGACCGTCGCCCGCGCGGGAGCTGACCTGCCGGACCGGGCTGCGCTGGACGCCGCTTCGCGTCGCTAGGGGCGCCTCGCGTCGGTGCGCCGGGCCCGGTCCAACGACCAAGGTCGTAGCCTCGTCGTGCTGTTTTGCCGCAGGCCCGCCGGGCATACTGATCTGCATGCGCTCCATCTGGAAGGGTTCCATCGCGTTTGGGCTGGTGAATGTCCCGGTCAAGGTGTACAGCGCCACCCAGGATCACGACATCAAGTTCCACCAGGTGCACGCCAAGGACAACGGCCGCATCCGATACCAGCGGATTTGCGAGGTGGACGGCGAGGTCGTCGAATACCGTGACATCGCCCGCGCCTACGAATCCGACGACGGCCGGACGGTCATCATCACCGACGACGACATCGCCACGCTCCCCGAGGAGCGCAGCCGCGAGATCGAGGTGCTGGAGTTCGTGCCGGCCAGCGACGTGGACCCGATGTTGTTCGACCGCAGCTATTTCCTGGAGCCCGACTCGAAGTCATCGAAATCCTATGTGCTGCTGGCCAAGACGCTGGCCGAGACGGATCGGATGGCGATCGTGCATTTCACGCTGCGCAACAAGACCCGGCTGGCGGCTTTGCGTGTCAAGGACTTCGGCAAACGCGACGTGATGGTGATCCACACGTTGTTGTGGCCCGACGAGATTCGCGACCCGGACTTTCCGATCCTGGACAAGAAGGTCGAGGTCAAACCCGCCGAGCTCAAAATGGCCGGGCAGGTGGTGGATTCGATGGCCGAGGAGTTCAACCCCGACCGCTACCACGACGACTACCAGGAGCAGCTGCACGAGCTGGTCCAAGCCAAACTCGAAGGCGGAGAGGCGTTTACCACCGAAGAGAAGCCGAAGGAGCTGGACGAGACCGAAGACGTCTCCGACCTGCTCGCCAAGCTGGAGGCCAGCGTCAAGGCGCGCTCCGGTAACGGCAAGGCACCCGCGAAGAAGGCTCCCGCGAAGAAAGCCGCGGCGAAAAAGGCCCCGGCCAAAAAGACGGCTGCCAAGAAGGCTCCCGCCAAGAAGACGGCCTCGAAAGCGTCGTCGAAGTAAGCCCGCTCAGCGTTTGCGCGTGGCCAGGAAACGGGTCAGCGCGGCGACGATGTTGATGACGGCGACCATGATGATCAGCGTCAGCGCCGCACCCCAGATCCGCAGGAAGCCCGCGTGTTCAGGGTTGGTGAGCTCGGTGTAGATCAACAGCGGCAGTGAAGCCATGTTGCCATGGAAGATGTCGAGGTTGATCGACCGGCTGTAGCCGACCAGCACCAGCACCGGCGCCGTTTCGCCGATCACCCGCGCAATGGACAGCAGGATGCCGGACACGATGCCGGGCATCGCGATCGGGAAGACGATCCGCACGATGGTCTTCCATTTGGACACACCGAGCGCGTAGCTGGCTTCACGCAGGTCGTCGGGCACCAGCCGCAGCATCTCCTCGGCCGAGCGCACCACCACCGGCAACATCAGCAAGACCAGCGCCAGCGACACCGCGAACGAACTTTGCTGGAAGCCCAGCGTGGCGATCCAGAGGCTGAAAATGAACAGCGCCGCAACGATCGAGGGCACCCCGGCGAGCACGTCGACCATGAACGTCGTCAGGCGCACCAGGCGCCCGGATCCGTATTCGACCAGGAACACCGCGGTCATCAGGCCGAGAGGTACGGCCAGGGCCGCGGCCACCCCGGCCTGCACCAGCGTGCCGTACAGCGCGTGGTAGACGCCGCCGGAGAACTGTTCCGGCAGCACGCCGTGCAGCGAATGGGTCCACCACCCCGACCGCGTCACGGCGTACCAGCCGCGTTCGATGACGATCCAGAGCACCCAGATCAGTGGCACCAGCGCGACGCAGAACGAGCCGAGGAAGAAGATGGTCGCGGTGTTGTTGGTGATCCGGCGCCGAAAGCTCAGCGGCCTGAATACCTCGACCTTGACCGGCCGGTCGAGCGCTTCAGCCGTCACTAGCGCCACTCCTCCTCATCGCTTCGCTCTGCATCGTCGCGACGCGGGTCACGAGCGCCACTCCTCCTCATCGCTTCGCTCTGCATCGTCGCGGCGCGGGTCACGAGCGCCACTCCTCCTCATCGCTTCGCTCTGCATCGTCGCGACGCGGGTCACGAGCGCCACTCCTCCTCATCGCTTCGCTCTGCATCGTCGCGACGCGGGTCACGAGCGCCACTCCTCCTCATCGCTTCGCTCTGCATCGTCGCGACGCGGGTCACGAGCGCCACTCCTGCGGCCCGGGCCTCATCCGTTGACCTTGCCGCCGGCGATCGCCCGCGCGAGCGCGTTGACGACGAACGTCAAGACGAACAGCGCGAACCCCGCCGAGATATACGCCCCCGTGGGCAACGGCTCGCTGAACTCCGCGGCCGCCGAGGCGATCTTCGACGCGAACGTGTAGCCGCCGTCGAACAGCGACCAGCTGCCCGGGCGGGCAGCCGACCGCAGGATGATCAGCACCGCCACGGTTTCGCCCAGCGCACGCCCCAACCCGAGCATCGAGGCCGCGATCACACCGCTGCGGCCGAACGGCAGCACGGTCATCCGCACCACTTCCCATTTGGTGGCGCCCAGCGCCTGAGCCGCTTCCATCTGGATGTGCGGGGTCTGCCGAAACACCTCACGCGAGACGGAGGTGACGATCGGCAGGATCATCACCGAGAGCACCACGGCGGCGGTGAAGATGGTCCCACCGCCGGCCAACGAGACGTTGCCCTGCTTGAACAGGAAAAACCAGCCGAGGTGGCGATTGAGATAGGCCGCCACCGGCTCGATCTGGGGTGCCAGCACGAAAATTCCCCACAGCCCGAAGATGATCGACGGCACGGCGGCGAGCAGATCCACCACCGCGCCGAACGGGCGCGCCAGCCGCTTCGGTGCGTACTGGGTGAGGAACACAGCGATGCCGACGGAGACGGGAACGGCCAGCACCAGCGCGCTGAGCGAACTCAGAACCGTGACCATGAGCAGGTCGCGGATACCGAACGCGAGGTTGTGCGGGTCGCTGGTGCTGAATTTGGCGCTGGTGAAGAAGTTCGCGTGGTTAACGCGCAACGACGGGACGGCGCGCAGCAACAAGAACACCGCGATCAGCAGGATCGCAATCACGATCGTCGAACCGGCGGCGGCGGCGATCAGCTTGAACAGTCGATCGGCACGCCGTCCCACGTGTTCACTCAACGCTGTGAGTGCCGGCTTCTCCGTGGTCGACGGGCTGATTGCTGTTCCTCGTGTCACGACCACCTCAGGTTATGTGATCGCGTTGATGGAAGCAGACAACCTCGCTTTGAACGCGTCAGGGATCGGGATGTAGCCGTTGTCGGCCAGGCCGTTCTGCCCGGCGCCGATGGTGCTCTGCAGGAACGCCTTGACCGCGGTACCGATCTGGGCGTCGGGATACTTCGAGCAGACGATCTCGTAGGTCGCCAACACAATCGGGTAGGAACCGGCCTGGGTCGGCTTGTAGAACGAGAGCGTGTCGAGCACCAGGTCGTTACCCTGGCCGGCGATTTTGGCGCCGGCGATAGTCTTGCCCGCCGAGTCGGCGCTGATCGACACCGCGTCCGGGCCGGCCGAGGTGACGATCTTGGCCATGTTCAGTTTCTGCGCCTGGGCGAACGACCACTCGTTGTATGTGATGGATCCTTCGGTGGCCTTGATCGCCGCCGAGGTGCCGTCGTTGCCCTTGGCTCCCTCGCCGACCCCGCCCTTAAAGGTCTTTCCGGCACCCTTGCCCCATGCGCCGTCGGCGGCGGCATCGAGGTACTTCTGGAAGTTGTCCGTGGTGCCGGATTCGTCGTTGCGGAACACGACATGGATCGGTTCGCCGGGCAACGTGACGCCGGGATTGAGCGCCTGGATCGCGGGGTCATTCCACGTCGTGATCGCGCCGTTGAAGATCTTCGCGGCCGTGGCGCCATCCAGGCTCAGCGAATTGACGCCGGTGACGTTGTAGGTGATGGCGATCGGACCGAATACCACCGGGAGATTCAGCGCCGGCGAACCGCACCGTTGTTGCGCCGCGGCGTATTCGTTCGGCGCCAGGGGCGAATCCGAACCGCCGAAATCCGTTTGCTTGCCGTTGAATTCGCTGATTCCCGCACCCGAACCGTTGGCGGTGTAGTTCAGCGTCTGGCCGGGGCAGGCCTGCTCGAACGCGTTGACGAAGCGGGTCATCGCATTGGCCTGGGCCGTCGAACCGCTCGCCTTGAGGGTCTTCGCCCCGCCGCAGCTCACCTTGCCCGATGCGGATCCGCTGGTAGCACTTGCGCCGGCGCCGTTGTTGTCGCTTCCGCATCCGGACAGCGCCAGCGCTGCGGCGCTGGCGACACTGAGCACGGCGCCAAATCGGTTGAGTTTCAATTCGCTTCCTTACGGTAGGGATGAAACAGCATCGCCGCCGGTCGGTAACGCTGCGCCCCGACCGGCCCGTCTCGCAGCCACGAAGCTAACAGTAACAAGGTTAACTGTGAGCAAACTGTTCGGCGATCGCCGCTGAACGCGTCGGCGACCAGCGTCGACGTGGGCGGGGGCCGAACGCGATGTCACCTGGAAAGCGTGGGGCAGCAAAGAAAATGGCCCCTTCGGCGAGGGCCCGTTCGGCGAATCACGAGATGGCGTCGATGGCAGCCGACAGCCGGGACTTGAATGGCGCCGGTAGCGGGATGTATCCGTTGTCCGCCAGTCCGTCCTGCGCGCTCCCGATGGTGCTCTGCAGAAACGCCTTCACCGCCGCACCCACCTGTGGGTCGGGTATTTCGAACACACGATCTCGTAGCTGACCAACACGATCGGGTAGGACCCCGGCCGGGTCGGCCTATCGAACGAGAAGGTGTCGACGACCAAGTCGTTGCCCCGGCCGGTGAGGGTGGCACCGGGTGCGGGCAAACTTCGTCTTCGTGTGGCGTCGACCGGCCCGTATGCAAAAGTAGAACCTGTTCCAGAAATGCCCGTTCCGAGACGGCGCGGCTTGCTACCGTGTCGGCTGACACCGAAACGAAGAGAGGCCGCCATGATCCTTGACAGGTTCCGTCTCGACGACAAAGTCGCCGTCATCACCGGTGCAGGCCGCGGCCTCGGGGCGGCCATCGCGCTGGCCTTCGCCGAGGCGGGCGCGGATGTTCTCATCGCCTCGCGCACGGAATCGCAACTAGAAGCCGTCGCCGAGCAGGTCCGCGCGGTCGGGCGGCGGGCCCACGTGGTGGCCGCCGACTTGGCGCACCCCGAGTCCACCGCGGAGCTCGCCGGTCAGGCCGTCGAGGCCTTCGGAAAACTAGACATCGTCGTCAACAACGTCGGCGGGACCATGCCCAACACGCTGCTGACCACGTCGACCAAGGATCTCAAGGACGCCTTCACCTTCAACGTCGCCACGGCCCACGCGCTGACGCTGGCGGCGGTGCCGCTGATGCTGGAGCACTCCGACGGCGGCAGCATCATCAACATCACCTCGACCATGGGCCGGCTGGCCGGGCGTGGTTTCGCCGCCTACGGCACCGCCAAGGCCGCGCTGTCGCACTACACCCGGTTGACCGCGCTGGACCTGTGCCCGCGGATTCGGGTCAACGCGATCGCCCCGGGGTCGATTTTGACCTCCGCACTGGACGTGGTGGCCTCCAACGACGAACTGCGGGCACCGATGGAGAAGGCCACACCGATGCGCCGTCTCGGCGATCCCGTCGACATCGCCGCTGCCGCAGTTTATTTGGCCTCCCCCGCGGGCAGCTTCCTCACCGGCAAGACGCTCGAGGTCGACGGCGGCCTCACCTTCCCCAACCTCGACATCCCCGTCCCGGATCTGTGACCCCCGACCACTGAGGAGCACGTCATGCCCATCCCCGTCGTCCAATTGGGCACCGGCAACGTCGGTATCCACGCCCTGCGGGCGCTCATCACCAATCCGGAGTTCGACCTCAAAGGCGTCTGGGTCTCGTCCGAAGCCAAGGCCGGCAAGGACGCGGCAGAGCTTGCGGGACTTACCGACTCGACCGGCGTGCTGGCGAGCACCGACCTGGATGCCGTGCTCGCCACCGGGCCGCAGTGCGCCGTGTACAACGCGCTGGCCGACAACCGGCTGCCCGAGGCGCTCGAGGACTACCGGCGCGTCCTGGCAGCCGGAATCAACATCGTCGGCAGCGGCCCGGTGTTCTTGCAGTACCCGTGGCAGGTGATCCCCGAGGAGCTTATCAAGCCCCTGGAAGATGCTGCGCAACAAGGTAATTCGAGCCTCTATGTCAACGGTATCGATCCCGGCTTCGCCAACGACCTGCTGCCGTTGGCGCTGGCCGGCACCTGCCAGAGCATCCAGCAGATCCGGTGCATGGAGATCGTCGACTACGCCACCTATGACAGCGCCGCGGTCATGTTCGACGTCATGGGGTTCGGCAAGCCGCTGGACGACATCCCCATGCTGCTGCAGCCCGGCGTGCTCAGCCTGGCGTGGGGATCGGTGATCCGCCAGATCGCCGCGGGTTTGGGCGTTTCACTCGACGAGGTCACCCAGGACTACGTCCGCGTCCCGGCCCCCGAGGACTTCGACATCTCCTCGGGCCACATCGCCAAGGGCACCGCCGCGGCGCTGCGCTTCGAAGTGTTCGGCAAGGTCGACGGCCACCCCGTGGTCGTCCTCGAACACGTCACCCGGCTGCGCGCCGACCTGTGCCCCGACTGGCCGCAGCCAGCCCAGGAGGGCGGCTCCTACCGCATCGAGATCACCGGCGAGCCGTCCTACGCCATGGATGTCTGTCTGAGCAGCCGCAAGGGCGATCACAACCACGCCGGCCTGGTGGCCACCGCGATGCGCGTCGTCAACGCGATCCCCGCCGTGGTCGCCGCCGAACCGGGCATCGTGACCACCCTGGACCTGCCGCTGGTCACCGGCAAGGGGCTCTACCTCCCGCAGTGACGCCCAAATGGCTGGGAAACGCCCTAGCCGCTGCGGGTGGCGCCCAGATGTTCGACTACCCTCACTTTCTTATTCGGTGAAGTGAATCGAGGTCGGCACGTTGGGGCAGCGCACCCAGGGCTCGCTCAAGGGCAACTGGTACTTGCTCGGCCCCGCGTTCGTCGCCGCGATCGCCTACGTCGACCCCGGAAACGTCGCGGCCAACGTCAGCGCCGGCTCGCAGTACGGCTACCTGCTGTTGTGGGTGATCGTGGCGGCTAACGTGCTGGCGGGGCTGGTGCAGTACCTGTCGGCGAAGCTGGGGCTGGTCACCGGGCGCTCCCTGCCCGCCACGATCGGCAAGCGGATGGGCCGCCCGGCGCGGCTCGTCTACTGGGCTCAGGCCGAACTGGTGGCCATCGCCACCGATGCGGCCGAGGTCGTCGGCGGGGCCATCGCCTTACACATTCTGTTCAACCTGCCGCTGCTGGTGGGCGGCGTGATCACCGGCCTGGTCGCCCTGCTGCTGTTGGGGATTCAAGACCGGCGCGGACAGATCATCTTCGAGCGCGTCATCACCGGTCTGCTGCTGGTGATCGCGGTCGGGTTCGCGGCGAGCTTCTTCGTCAAGACCGCCCCTCCGGAGGAGATGCTCGGCGGCCTGGTCCCCCGGTTCCGCGGCACGGAAAGTGTGCTGTTGGCGGCCGCCATCCTGGGTGCCACCGTCATGCCGCACGCGGTCTACATGCATTCGGGCCTGGTCCTGGACCGGCACGGACATCCCGACGAGGGATCGCATCGGCGCCTGTTGTTGCGCATCACCCGCTGGGACGTCGTGCTGGCGATGACTGTGGCCGGCACGGTGAACGCCGTCATGCTGATCATCGCCGCGGTCAACCTGCAGCACCGCGACGTGAGCGCCTCCATCGAGGGCGCCTATTCCGCGATCCACAACACGCTGGGCGCGGCCATCGCGGTGCTGTTCGCGGTCGGGCTGCTCGCGTCGGGTCTGGCGTCGTCGTCGGTGGGCGCCTACGCCGGCGCCATGATCATGCAGGGGTTGCTGCACCGCTCGGTCCCCATGGTGGCGCGCCGGTTGATCACCCTGGTGCCCGCCCTGGTGATCCTGGCGGTGGGGTTCGATCCCACCCGCGCGCTGGTGCTGTCTCAGGTGGTGTTGTCGTTCGGAATCCCTTTTGCGGTGCTGCCTTTGATCAAGCTGACCAGCGATCGCGGCCTGATGGGCGGCGACGTCAACCACCGCATCACCACCATTCTCGGCTGGGCCGTCGGCGTATTGATTAGTCTGCTTAACGTGGTGCTCATCTGGCTGACGGTGACCGGCTGAATGCCGGCCCGCCGGCATCTGTACTTCGCATACGGGTCGAACCTATGCGTCCGTCAGATGGCGCAGCGCTGTCCCGACGCCGCGGATCCGCGGACGGCCGTGCTGGCCGATCACGACTGGCTGATCAATCAGCGCGGCGTGGCCACCGTCGAACCGCTCGCCGGTAACCAGGTGTACGGGGTGGTCTGGCAGATCTCCGACGGTGACTTGGCGACCCTGGACAGCGCCGAGGGTGTGCCGGTGCGCTACCGGCGCGACGAAATGACCGTGCACACCGACGACGGGCCGGCGCCGGCCTGGGTGTACATCGACCACCGGGTGACGCCGGGCCCGCCCCGGCCGGGCTACTTACCCAAGATCATCGACGGCGCCACCCAGCACGGGTTGCCGCAACGCTGGGTCGACTTCTTGCGCCGCTGGGATCCGGCCGGCTGGCCCCGCCCGAAGTCGCCGACGTCCGGGCCTGGACCGCAATCGCTTTCGGCATTGCTGCGCGAGCCCGGGGTGACGGAGAGCTGCCAATTACGTTCGCGTTTTGGCTTTTTGGCGATCCACGGCGGTGGGCTCGAAGAGATGACGGACGTGATCGCCGAACGCGCCGCCGAGGCGGCCGGCGCGTCGGTGTATGTGGTGCGCCATCCCGACCACTATCCGCACCACCTGGCGTCGGCCCTGTTCGATCGGGCCGAGTCAGCTCGGCTCGCCGAGTTCCTCGACCATGTCGACGTCGCGGTGTCGGTGCACGGATATGGCCGCGACGGGCGCAGCACCCAGCTACTGGCGGGGGGCCGCAACCGGGCGCTGGCCGCCCACCTGACCCGGCACGTCCGGCTGGCCGGCTACCAGTTGATCACCGACCTCGACGAGATCCCACCGGAACTGCGTGGCCTGCATCCGCGCAACCCGGTGAACCGGGTGCGCGCCGGTGGAACCCAGCTGGAGCTCTCGGCGCGGGTCCGCGGGATCAGCCCGCGCAGCCCGCTGCCGGGTGACGACGGTTTGTCGTCGGTCACCAGCGCCCTGATCCAGGGGTTGGCCGACGCCGCCCGCAGTTGGTCGATATTGCATCGTTGAACGGAGAGTGTTGGTGGCCAAGGATTTTCGCTTCGGAATGAGCATGCGGTTCTTCAAGTCGCGCGAGGCCCTGCTGGACAGGGCCAAGCGCGCTGAGGACGCCGGCTTCGACATTCTTTGCGTGCCCGACCATTTGGGTGCCGCCGCGCCCTTCCCGACGCTGACCGCGGTCGCGATGGTCACCACGACGCTGCGGCTGAGCATGTATGTGCTCAATTCCGCGTTCTACAAGCCGGCCCTGCTCAGCCGGGACATGCAGGCTCTGGACCTGCTCAGCGACGGCCGCCTGGAGATCGGACTGGGCACCGGTTACGTCCGCGAGGAGTTCGAAGCCGCGGAGATCCCGTATCCCAGCGCCCGCGAGCGGGTCGACTACCTCGAACACATGACCGGCTATCTGAAGCAACATCACCCGACGACGCCGCTGATCATCGCCGGCAACGGCGATCGGGTGCTGACCATCGCCGCCCGCAACGCCGACATCATCGGGCTGACCGGATCCAGGGTGCGCGACGTCGAGGACCCCTTCGCCGAGCGGGTCGACTTCGTCCGCAAGGCCGCCGGAGATCGGTTCGACTCGCTGGAGCTGAATCTGGCCATCACGGCGATGCCGCGGGCCGGCGAGACCGAGCCCGACTTAAAGCTGACCCGCGCCTATTCGCCGGACCTGTCCGACGAGGAGATCCTGTCGCAGCCCTCGGTGCTCAGCGGTTCGCCGCGCGAGATCGCCGACACCTTGTCCGGGTACCGGGAGAAGTACGGCGTCTCGTCCTTCACCGTGCAGGACAACAACATCGAGAACTTCTCGAAGGTGATCGCCGAACTGCGCTGACGCCGTGGCGATTCAGGGGTCGAACTGCCGGTAAGCTCAGGCCCGTCCGCCCTCGTAGCTCAGGGGATAGAGCACGGCTCTCCTAAAGCCGGTGTCGCAGGTTCGAATCCTGCCGGGGGCACAACCTGATAAATTACCTGTTCAGAGGCCATTTTGGAGCGTACGCGCGAGTCGGCGCATGCGATCTCCGTGCGATCTCCGTGTGATCTTCTGTAGCGCGTGCCAGCACTAGCCAGCGCAGTTGTTGCGACTGTAGCGACCCAGTATCGGGATAGCTGGGGCGCGCCAGAGTCGCCCCCCTTGACGCGCTGCGCCTCCATCAACAGTGGACCACCCAGCCGGAATGAATGTGACAGCTGTGCGCTGTAGCCGCACGCACCCTCGATGGCAATGCAATGTTTTGATTGACGCTCTGGATCCAAGACCAGGTCAGCGAATTCGACGGGGAATAGGCAATACCTGCGGATGGGGGGTTGCAGGGGGACATCCGTTCCTGCCGCCTTTCTCGCGCGGAAGGGTCGGTCAGGCTGGCGTCAGGTGGAGCGGTAGGTGGGTCGGACCGCGTAACGAACTATGGGTCGACCATTCTGTGGGGCCGCCGGGAGCGATCCGTTTGACGTGGGTGACGAGTTGTCGCAGCACGGCTTGGGCTTCCATTCGAGCCAGTGGCGCTCCTATGCACATGTGTGCGCCGTAGCCGAAAGCGACGTGAGCTCGCGGGTTGCGGTCGGCGCGGTACTCGTCAGGTTGGTCGAAGACTGCCGGGTCGCGATTCGCCGCCCCGAAGGACAAAAGGAGGCGTGATCCGGAGGGGATGGTGACGCCGCCGATTTGATAGTCGGCGCGGGTGTAACGGTAGAGGTTTTGTATCGGGGTCGTGATGCGAAGTTGCTCCTCGACGGCGATCGGGACGAGGTCGGGGTTGGCGCGGATCAAGTCGTACTGATCGGAGTGACGGGCGAGAGTGTCGAACATTCCACCGAGAAGGTTCGTGGTCGTTTCATTCCCGGCGATCAACAGGTGAATCGCGATCAGCCAAAGCTGACGATCGGTGAGACTGCCATCGGTGTTGTGTTGGAGGAGTCGCCCCAGCACAGTGCCCGATCCCTTTAGCCCACCCTCTGCGAATTGCTTCACGAAGTAGCGCTGCAACGCCACCATCGCGGATATGGATCTGACAGCCTCTGCGAGGCGTGTCGGGGTGAATTCCATGACTTTCACAGCGTTTTCTGACCACCGCCGGAAGTCATTGACGTCGCCTTCGGGTACCCCGAGGATCTGCGCGATCAGACGGATCGGCATCGGTATCGCCAAGTGCTGCACGACATCGCAGCCGGGGTTGTTCAACAGGTCGGAGACAAGTTCCACAGCCAGCTTCTCGACGATTTCCTGCCATGCGCTCATGGCTCCCTTGCTGAATCCCGGCTGAATCTGCTTACGGAGTCGGGTGTGTTCTTCACCGTCGGTCAGCACCGCGAGCGGTGCCGACATCCTCAATCGGGTGACCCCTTGCGTACTGGTGACCTGATCGGTGTCGCGCAGTGCAGCTCGCACGTCGTCGAGTCGGCTGACGATCCAGGTGGCTCGCCTGGGGTTGTAGTGCACGCGGCCGCTTCTGTGTAGAGCCCGGTAGGCGTCGAATGGTTGGGCAGCGGTGATCGGATTCTGTGGGTCATAGTCTGTATTCACCGCGCCCGTCCAAGCGTCGTAGCCGCGTCGGCGGGTGCGTATCGCGGCAGCGAGGTTCATCCGAACGGCATTACTGAACGGCCTAATGGCTTCGGCAACCCCTTGGGCGGTCTGACTGATCGACATTTTCTCTGCCCCTACCCGAGCCACCGGCTCCCCTGACTGCCTCCGCGCCGAATTCGAACCTGATTGCAGACGATGTTGGTCGTCAAATGAATGACGTAACAAGCAGATACGATGGTCGACTGCCGACTCATTCGAGGATTCGCCATCATGACCCCGATCGTCGTTTCGATGGCACCATTGATGTAGGTGAACATGCGCGCGTGTTCGGCAAAGCCGAGGCGGTTGATGGGGTCGAAGAACCGTGGAACGCAGAAATGTGCAACACCGATCATGGCAACAATGACAGCGACGCACCGTTTGCGGCCCCTTTCCGAACGACGAGTCATTGTGTCGTTCATTGAAGTTGCCGGGTGTTGCGAGCCACGGCGATCATGTCTCTCATCGTGAACGCCGCGAGAACGCCGCCGTCGCAGGCGATATCGACGCCAGTCATATAGCTGGCCTTCGTGTCCGCGCAGAAAGCCAAAAGTTCTGCGACTTCCTCGGGTCTGCCGAACCGCTTCAACGCGGCATAATGCAACATCGCTCCCGAGCCGGCTCGTTCCTCCAATCTCCCCATGGGTGTGTCGATGGTGCCAGGAGATACCGAGACAATTCTTCCGCCGCGCTCGCCGAACCTGGCCGCCTGTGAGGAGCAGTACCACGTTACGAAGTTCTTGCTGATCGAATATGCGAACCCTGGCCGCATCTTGGTAGGCACGACGTTGCACGCCGATGTCATCTTCTTCACGAAGACGTCCTGGTTGCGCAGCGCGTACTTGAAACGCCCTTTAGGTACTAACACTCGCGGAAAGGTGTGCGCCGCCATCGACGCAACGTTGACGATCGCAAAGCCTTCCTCCAGGAGTCGGTAGAAAGCTTCGTTCACGTTGACCGTGCCCAGCGCATTGATCCGGATGATCAGCTCGGCTGAACCCATGCTGGGACTCACCCCTGCGGTGTGGATGACCGAGGCAACCGTACCGAATGCCTCTGATTCGCAGACCAACTCGGCGACAGAGTCATGGTTGGTGACGTCAACCACGACGGGCTTGCACTCGACGCCGAGTGACCGTAGTTCCGTCGCCGCCGCGTCGAGACGGGCTTCACTGACATCGCTGATGACGACCGAGTGGTCGCGTCCGACGATCTTCGCTGCGGCGAGTCCGATGCCACCCGCAGCTCCGGTGATGACACACAATTCGCGCACTCGCTACCTTTCTGCTCGACGCGAAGTCCCAGTCCGGACCTACTCATCACCCGCTCTAATCCGGCTGTTTGAACGGGCGGCCACTATTACGAGATTATTTTTCTCGTAAATCATCGCACGTTGCGCCGCCCATGTACACAGGCAAAGTGCCTCGCCCAGACAGACGACTCAGGGGCTTTAAAGTTGCTTTAGGGTCGTGACGTGAGCCAAAACCGCCGAGGGCGACCGCGTAGCGCGGCTGTGCATGAGGCGATCCTTGACGCCACCCGCAGCCTGCTGGTGGAAGTGGGGTACGGCGGGGTGTCAATGGACAAGGTTGCCGCCAATGCCGGAGTGGGAACGCAAACGGTTTATAGACGGTGGCCGTCGAAAGCTCCTTTGGTGGCCGAAGCGGTAATGCAGGCCTATGCGCAAGCCGACTTCACGCTTCCTGATACGGGAGACACGGTCGAAGATTTGAGGACTTGGATGCACGAATCTGCCGCGCTCAGTGCCGCCCCGGAGAACATCGCACTCGTCCGCGCTCTTGCCGCTGCCGCGGCTGAGAACCTTCAAGACCGCGACACCTTGTACCAACAACTTACTGGCCGCTTCCACGACGCGGTGATGCAGCGGTTGCAAACCGGAATCGCGTGCAGTCAAATTCGCGCCGATGCCGACATCGAAGCTGCCGCTGACGCATTGATTGGAGCCACGCTATATCGCATGCTCAGCGTCACAACGACGGTTGGCGAGACGATCGGACGTTACGACGGGCTAATAGACACGTTGATGAGTGGCCTGGCGACGCGCTGACCCGATGGCCTCGAGTTATCCGCGTCACCGGTTCAGGGAGAATCCGCGACAGTCGAGTGCGGAACTCCTAGCCCTTCCGCCAGATTCCGTAAGGCGATTTCGGCCAGCGGAAGATCGACGTCCAGTTCCCTGCCAAGACGTAGCGCCAGGCTGAGATCCTTCTCTCCCAGCGCGCAGGTGTGCATGAACGGCTGGTAGAGAAAATGATCCGGGTCGAGTGGGCGGCTCATGTCGTCGCGAAACATCATGGCGCCGGCGCCACCGCTTTGTACGTCTGTATGACGCACAATACGACCCAACGCTTGAACATCGAGGCCCGCACGTTCGGCCAGCTGCATCGCCTCACAAGCGGCCGCGAAGGAAGTGAAGGTCAGCATGTTGCGCGCCAGCTTCATTCGTGTGCCGGCGCCCGGCTCGCCGGCATGGACGACCATCGACGCCCACTGTTTGAACGCCGGCTTGACCCGTTCGTAGGTCTCCCGGTCCGCGCCCACCATGACAGCGAGTGCACCCGTCTTGACGGCCTCCACACCACCGCTTACCGGCGCATCGATGAGCTGAATACCCTTGGCTTGGAGCTCCTTTGCCAGTTCGGACGCAGTGTTGTGGTCGATCGTGGAATGTATCGCGATGACGGTACCGGGTTTGGCGTGAGCGGTGAGGTCGGCCACCACGCCGCGGACTTGATCGTCGTTGAGCACCATGACACTGATGATGTCGGCGACCGCCACGTCGCGCGCGGTCCTGGCCACCTCGGCGCCGGCTTGGGCGAACGGCGTTGTCGTGTTGGATCTTACGTCGAAAACAATCAGGCCGCCGGGCCACTCGACGAGCCGCTTGGCCATCGGCGCACCCAAATTTCCCAGGCCGATGAATCCTAACTTAGGTGCTTGAGTCTCAGCCATCGACATTCCTCCTCGGACTTGCTGACCGTCTGGTTATCCGCATTCTCACGCCTGCCGCAGCAACATCGCCGTGGTGCCGCTGTTGGCTGCTCCTACGCCTACCGCAGCCAGCTTGGCATCGTGGACCTGTCGCTCGCCACCCTGGCCGCGAATCTGCAAACACGCTTCGTGCAGATGTCCAAAGCCGTGCAAGCGTCCTCCCGATAGCTGCCCTCCGGCAGTGTTGAGGGGCAATTCTCCGCCGAGCGAAATGCGGTGAAGGTCGGAAACCCATTGGCCCGCTTCTCCGACCGGGCAGAAACCGAAGTCTTCGAGCCAGCAGAGCACGAAGACACTGAACCCGTCATATAGCGAGGCGACGTCGACATCGGCAGCGGTGAAGTCGGTCCGCTCCCAGATCGTGGACCATCGAGAGCTGATACGGGTGATGTCTTGACCGCCCTCCCAAGTGAAGCGGTCGTGGTGAGCACAGTCGACCGCCTCGACGGTCACCGCCGGGTGGTCGAGCCCCGCGGCGTGCTCGGCGCGCGAGACGACGAATGCGGTGGCGCCGTCGCAGGCGATGTCGCAGTCGAACATGCAGAGCGGGTCGGAAACCATGCGCGCGTTGAGATAGGTCTCGAGGTCGAGCGGATCGCGGTAGATCGCCAAGGGGTTGCGAGCGGCGTGGCTCCGTTGCGCGATGGCGATCGACGCGAGCTGCTCGCGAGTAAGCCCGTATCGCAACATCCGCGAGCGAATCTGAAGAGCCGCCAAGTTGGCCGCCGTGGCACCAAAAGGAATCTGCCAGGCCAGCATTCCGCCTGGACGGCCGCCCCCGGACCCGTATCCTTTGCGTCGGCCGGCGCCTTGCGCGGTGCCCTCCCAGATGCTGCGCCAGCAGAGCACATGATTGGCCAACCCTCCCGCCACAGCGAGCATGGCGTCGACCACCGCCCCGAGCTGACCTGGAGACTCCACTCCCCCTGCGACCCAATTCGGCTCGATTCCCAAGGCGTCATGGATGTCACGCAGTGACGCCCCGGAAAACCCCAGGCCCGGTTGAGAACTACCGGGATACGTTGTGAGGCCATCGATGTCGGCCAAGGTCAGACCGGCGTCGGCAACTGCGGCCACACATGCTTCGGCGGTGAGCTCCAGCGGATCCCGCCCCAGTCGACGACCGATTGCCGACTGACCGATGCCGCTGATGATGGTCCGATCGGTCAACGCCTTAGTCATCAGCGCTCCGGTTCGAACAACGGAATGAACACCTCGTCGTCACCATCTACACACCGGTCGAAGATGACGCGCACCGGCATGTTCTGGGTGACGTCGCCAGGTTCGACGTTCACGAGGTTGGTCAACAGGCGCACCCGTTCGTCCTCGACCGGATTCACGAACGCGATGAGGTAAGGCGGCGGGAACCCAGGGAACCATTGATGACGATTCACCGTCCAGGATTCGACAAACCCCCGGCCGCTGAGTTCGACGTATTCGGTCGCCGCATGGTCATGAGGGCACAACAGCGAGGGCGGCTGACAGAGCCGCCCGCAGGAGGTGCAGCGTTGCATGCGCAGCACTCCGTCCGCGCCCGAGGTCCAGAAGGGCCGATTCAGCCCGGTGAGCGCAGGGGCGGGACGGTGAGCTTCTGGCATTTGCGTCATGCGTTGTCGGGTGAATTGTCCTGTTAACCAAAGACTCCCGGCGATTGCGAGTAGTCCACCGTCGATAGCTCGGTCATGCCACCATCGACCTGCAGTATCGTGCCCGTCACGAATGCTGCGTCGTCTCCCGCCAAAAAAGCCACGGCCGGCGCGATCTCAACGGGATCAGCGCCGCGTTTCATCGGCGAGGCGGCTGCCGTCCGCGTGTAGTTGTCCCATTCGGTGCCGATCATCTTTTGCTGGGCCTCGGTCAGGGCAAACGGGCACACCGCATTTACTCGGATGCGGTGGCGAGCCCACTCGTTCGCGGCGACCTTGGTCAGCGCGGCCACCGCGCCTTTCGCCGCCGAGTAGGGGGCGGTGTAGGCGATGCCGGCCAGAGCAGACCCTGACACGAAGTTGATCACTGACGCCCGTCCGGACTCACGTAGAAACGGGAAGCAGAGCTGCATGAACCGGAAGGTCGCCTTGGGCCCGGTGGCCTCTGAGAGTTCCCAATCCTTGTCGGTAACAAGTTCCAGCGCCTTGGGCATGGCGAAGAACTGGGCCGCGTTGACCAAGACATCGATCCGGCCGTCCCCGGTATCAGCCACCTGATGCACGGCGGCTTCAATCGCTTCCCGGTGGGCCACATTGGCCTTGATGAAGGAGGCCCGCCCGTGAGTCGCACGAATCCGCTCTACGCGCTCCTGGCCCTTCTCTTCGTTCAAATCGACGATAGTGACATGGGCGCCCAGACCGGCCAACTCTTCAGCGATCGCTCCTCCCAATCCCTGGGCTCCGCCCGTGACCAGCGCGTATCTGTCCTCTAAACGAGACAACACTACTCCTTGCCGCCATGTAACAATGGAACATCGAGCGTTCAATTATCCAATGATTGCAGATCGCTGCGGCGGTGCCTAGTACACCCGCCTCGACCCCTCCTCGCGCAAGGGAGACCCCGCATCCATAGGACACGACGTCATCGCAGGGCCGGTGCGGCTCCGGGACGCAACGCCGCACGTCGCGTAGCATGAAGAACCGGGATCACTGCCGTCGGGCGCGTAGGGGTGTGATGTTGACTGATCCGGTCACCAGCGAAACGGAGGTCGCCGCCGAGGTCGACCGCCGTGACCAGATTCTCGATGCGGCAAACGAGTGCTTCACGCAGCTGGGCATCCAGCGCACCAGTGTGCAAGACGTGGCGCGCATGGCCAAGGTCTCGCGGGGCACCATCTATCGGTACTTCGTCGATCGCGACGTCCTGATCGAGGCGGCCATCGAGCATGGCGCCCAACGCTTCTACCGCGAAGTCGCCGCGGCGATGGCTAAGAAATCAACGCTGGCCGAACAGCTGGGCGCGATGGCCGAAACCCATGCGAAGATCCTTTTGGACCACCGGACTCGCAACCGGCTGATGGCCGATGATGCGGAATTGATGCGCCACATGGTCTCCGACGGCGACGCGGCCGTCCGCCGCACCACCAATTTTTTGGAACCTTATGTCCGCGACGCCCAGAAACGTGGCGAGGTCGGCGCCGGAGTCGATGTCACAGCTGGCAGCGAATGGCTGGCCCGCATCATCTATTCCTTCTCGACTGTCAATCAGGGTGTGACCTTCGACATGACCAAGCCGGCCACGGTCCGCCGCTACGTGGAGAAATTCGCGATCAACGGCCTGCGCTAACGCGGTCGCGAGTTCAGCGTGTTCATCACATAGCCGTGCGGCTATCGCGGCCCATCGCCGCGGGCTTGGTCGCGAACTCACGCACCATCGCCTGGATGGTGTACGACGCGGCGAGCCGTCCATCTCGGGCGAAGACCCGGCCGTCGCCCTGCACAAGCCCGCGTCCCGACCAGAAGGCGTGGTTGGAGTACAGCAGCCAATCCGCGATATCGACGTCGTCGTGAAATGCGATGGTGGCCTTCATGATTCCAGTCGACAAGGTGGCGTGCGCACGCGCCTCGCCCAGACCGGGATGCGGCAACATACCGGCGGCGATGGTCCAATGCGTCGTCGACTGAGCCAGCAACGCGGCGTTCAGATAGGGGGCCAGCGGCGCATCGCGGAACCGCACCCACGCATCGATCCTCGGCGGACCGACCCGATCGGGGTCCGGGTCATAGGCGCCGTCGACCACCCGGATCTCGCGGCCAGTCATCCCGAAGCCCGCAAACGGCACCGCAGCCTCGGGCCCCGGGACATCCGGCATCGGCTCGGTATCCCGCATGACGTCGGCGGCTCCAGAGTCCGCGAGCACCAACCCTGCGCTGCGCAGCACCCCGCTCTGGCTGATGCGTATTTCGGCCGACGAAAACGAGCGGCCCCGCCGGAGCACGTCGACGGCCAAGTCCACGGGCGCGTCAAACGAGGCCGCTTTGGCGAAGATCATCGATGCCGATGTGACGCGTTGCCCGGGCAGCGCTTTCGACGCGGCCACGACCGCCTCGCCGAGCAGCTGGCCGCCCTCGACGACATTGCGATGAGTCAGCCCATGTGCTGGCCCGATGAACCGGTTATCGGTCGTTGGCTGGACGTCGATGATCCTGCACAGCTCGGCGGCGTCTCCCCACAGCGGGAACGTCACCGCAACCGTCGAACCGTCCGGCCAGTCTTCGACGACAACCACACGCAGCGCGTCGTAGAAGGAAACGTGTCCCGCGATCGCCGCAACCTCCGGCAACGGGGTGCGGTAGGTCCACACGACGTTCTCGACGCCGGAGTCCGAGTCGTTGAGGCTCCAATAGCTCGCCCGACCCTTGAAAGGACATACGGTGCTGTGGTCCGACGGGCGGAACAGCTCCCATCGCACGTCTGATTCAGGAAAGTACAAGCGGTCCTCGTGGTCGGTCTCGGTCACCACAAGGCACTGGTTGCTCTCGGCAACGAGCACGTCACCAAACCAAGCCTGGCCCCGGTATGGACACAAGGTCGCCTCGATCCGGTAATCGGGGTAATCGGGCCATGCCGATTCGACTTGCGTTGTCATTGTTGCCCTCTCGTCGGCGGCGTCATTCCATCACCGCACGTCGCGGCCGTGACGGGGGACGGAGCACGAGTTGCTCGAGGCCGACGGCGGGAAAGTTCAACGCGCTGGCGAACGTTCCTGCGAGCATGTCGGCGACGTCGTCGGGCGACATCAACGTCTCCTGCAAGAGGCCGCGCGCCACCCAATCCCCGACGACCGTACCGAGCAGTTCGGGATCGAAGGCCGCGGTGAATTCGGTCGGAACCGTTCCGCCCACGGTGACGCAGCAGTACCGAAAGCCGGGATGCTCAGTGCGCCAGGCATTCAGGCTTTCGGAGAGCGCGGCCTTGCTGGCGGAATATGCGCCCAGTGCGGTCCGTGGTTGTCCGACGGTCTCGGAGGATAGGGCGCTGACGATCGCGGCGGGCGCGAGCACCGGCAAACAGCACTTGATGACTTGATGCACACCGACGACGTTGGCCTGCATCACGTCCATCCAATCGCCGATCGAGGTGTCGGCGAACATCCTCAACGGCGCGTACCCCACCGAGATGAACAGCAGGTCGATTTCACCAAGACTGTCTCGGGCCATATCGGCGAGCCGCGCGCAATCGTCAGCGTCACGCACATCGGCGATCACGGCGGCGCCGCAACCGGCTTCGGCAGTGACCTCGTCGAGACGGTCTCGTCGACGCGCCGCGACGAGCAGCTCGGCGCCCTCCTTGCCGGCGCGGACCGCGAATGCCCGCCCGATCCCGGCCGATGCGCCCACGACCACGACCCGTTTGCCGGCCAATGTCCGTTCGCCCATGTGCTGACCACCGATCGCGAATTCCGTACTGAAAGCCGTCCGACTTTTGGAGGACAATGGTACATCTCATGTTCAATTGAGTGATACGGCGTGGCCCTTCAGCGAAGCCCGTTGATGGCGAAGGCTTCCACATAGCGCCGGACGGTGTCCGGCTTGGACATGTCGAACGTCTGGGCCTCGTTGACCGTGGAGAATGACCAGATGATGCGGGCCAGCCATTCGCTTGCCGCAGTCACGTCGACGGCGGTGCCCACCTCGCCGCGGTCGCGCGCGGCCCGCACATAGGGCTCGAGAAATTGCGTGCTTCGCCGGACGGCCGTATCGCCGTCGGAGATCATGTGTCGCATCAGCTCGGCGTCATCGGCCATCAAACGGTTCCGCGTTCGATGGTCGAGCAGGATCCTGGCGTGCGTTTCCGCCATCGCCCCCACTTGCTCGGCCAGCGTGTTCTTTTCGGCCATCGCCGAAGCGACCTCACGATAGAACCGCTGCGCGCCGAATTCGATCGCGGCATCGATGAGCACCGTGCGGTCTTCGAAATACCTGTACACCGTGCCCCGTGACACCCTGGCTTTTCGGGCGACATCCTGCACGCTGGTGCGCTCGATGCCGAGCTGAGTGAAGCACTCGTTCGCCGCCTCGAGAATCTGGTCCCTGCGATCGAATTCCCCGTCCGATTCAACATCGGCAGGGGCGGGTCTCGTCGACATGCCGCTCCATGTTACGCGACAAATTTCGCCGTTGTGTTCCGTCCGTGGGCCGATTTGTCACACACTTGGGCCCACATAGTAGTCATTGCGACATATTACGTACTGCTGTCTAGTATGGCTGGCATCGGTAGTGACGCCAAAAGTGAGGCAGCGTGGAGCTTGGAGTGGCAGGGCGCAACTTCGTTCTCGTCGGCGGGACGACCGGTATCGGGTTCGCCGCCGGGCGGCAGCTCGCGGCCGACGGTGCCAACGTGGCGCTGCTGGCTCGTAACGGAGAGCGCGCCCGAGCGCGGGCCGAGCAATTGACAGCAGACTACGGAGTGCGGGCGGTCGGAATCGCCGTCGACGCGGCCGCCCCGGGCGACGGGGTGGATCGCGCCGTCGACGAGGCGGCCGCGAGCCTGGGACCGCTGCGCGGCCTGGCCGTCACCGCGGGACCGATGAATCAACAGGGGCCGTTCCTCGAACACGGCGACGAGTCGTGGGACTGGTATTACCAGTTGATTTTGATGGGAACCGTGCGTTCCTGCCGCGCGGTCATCCCGCACCTGCAACGCAATGGCGGTGGAACCATCGTCACGACGGCCGCGTATTCCGTTCGGGCGCCGAAGATCCTGATCCCGCCGTACAACGCGCTCAAGGCGGCGGTGCTGACGTTGTCGAAGATCCTGGCGAAAACACATGGCCCCGAGGGCATCAGGGTGAACACCGTCTGCCCCGGGCTGTTCGACACCGAGGTCAACGACTTCATCCGCGCCCGGCGGGCCGCGGAGTACGGGGTGGCGTTAGAGGACGCGATCTACACACACCTCGCGAGCAACCCGGACTGGAACATGCGGGTCGCCCTCCGCCGCGGCGGGCGCCCCGAAGAAGCGGGCGAACTGATCGCCTTTCTGCTCAGCGATAAGGCGGAGTTCATGACCGGAGCGGCCGTCAACATCGACGGCGGCACGGACTTCTGACGCCCTCAGAGCCCGATTTCGTCGGCGACGAGCCCCCGGTGATAGGACGCGTCACCCAGCAGATGCCCCGAGGATTGGGCCCGCTTGAAGTACAGATGGGCGGGATGCTCCCAGGTAAACCCGATGCCACCGTGAATCTGGATATTGGCGGCAGCGGCCCGGGCGTACGCCTCGGAACTGCACGCCTTGGCCAACGACGCCACCGCCGGCAGTTCGGGCGAGCGTTGGGCCGCGGCCCGCACCGCGTAATAGGCGGCCCCGCGGGCACATTCGATGTCCAGGAAGAGGTCGGCGCACTTGTGGCGGATGGCCTGGAACGAGCCGATGGGCTTGCCGAACTGTTTGCGCGCCTTCGCGTAGGCGACGGCCATCTCGAGGCAGCGTTGCGCGCCGCCGACCTGTTCGGCGGCCAGCGCGGCGCAACCGAGCGCGAGGGTCGACCGCAACAGTCCCTCCGCGCCGCCCAACCGGCCGACGAGCGAGGCCGGCGTTGCGGTGAATTCGACGCGGGCCTGCTTTCGGGTCTGGTCCAGGCTGGACAGCGCGCGTCGGGCGACGCTGTCGAACCGGTCGACGGCGAACAACGACAACCCGGAGTCGGCCTGGGCGGCCACCAACAGCACATCGGCGCTGCAGCCGTCGAGGACATAGGTTTTCGCTCCGTCCATCACCCAGCCGTGTGCCGTCTCTCGCGCCCGCGTGTGGATCGCCCCGGCTTCCCAGCGGCCCGACTCCTCGGTGACCGCCAGGCTGGCGATGGTCGCTCCGGACGCAATGCCCGGCAGGTAATGCCGTTGGGCGGCGTAGTCACCCGAATCGAGCAGCGCGTTCGAGGCCAACACCGTCGATGCGAAATATGGCGAGGGAGCCAGGGCTCGGCCCAATTCCTCGGCGACGATGCCGAGTTCGACGAACGTGTACCCCTGACCGCCGAATTCTTCGGGGATTGCGAGCCCGACCAGGCCCAGTTCGCCGGACATTTGCGCCCACAGCGACGAGTCGTAGCCCACCGGGCTTTCCATATGGCGGCGCACGTGCACCTCGTCGGCCTTGCTTTCGAGAAAAGAGCGCACGACGCGGCGCAACTCATCCTGCTCGTCGGTGAATCCGAATCCCATTGCTTGGGCCGACATTTAAGGCTCCGCAGTCCGGCGTCCGGTCGGGCTCACCCGCGGTGCTTCAGCGCCCCGGCGCAGGGTGCGCAGCCACTGGCCGACGGCGGCGGGGGCCGGGACCGGCGCGTCGAAGCGTCCGGGGTCGGCGGCCCAGAATGCCTCCCAGGACGGGAAGGCGTCGTGAAACGACCCGTCTTGGCTCGGGCTGCCGGGCCAGTGCACCTTCCGCGGACCCACCGGCGGCTCGGTGATGTCGCTGCGGTACCAGAACAGCGGGGTCCGGCGCGCGAAATACCAATGGCCGCCGCGCCGTTCGTAGCGGTCCAGATAAGCCAGCATTTCTACGAACCACGCGGCCTCGGTTTCCAAGTCGTTGCGCGAGTAGACAAGACCGCTCGCGGTATCGGTGTCGTGGACGTCGATGACGTGGCCCAGGACACCGTGCGCGCTGCCCAGCAGCGTCGGACGGACCTCGGCGTCGTACCACTGGCGCAATGCGTCGCGGCCGTGGCGCTTGCCCGGCACCCCGATGTCATCGACGAAAAGGCTAGCCAGAGAATTGAAGTCGCGCATGTCCAGCGCCACCGCGTACCGCGCCGCCAGCTGACGGATTTCCTCGATGGCCTCCAGTCGGGCGATCCGCGCCTCCAACTCGGTCATGCCAGCTCCCCGGACGTGACAAGCTGCACCAGCCGTGGCTTGTCGATCTTGTTCGTAGTGGTGTACGGCAGCCGATCGGCGTCGGGGAGAATGACCCACCGCTTCGGGACCTTGTAGGCGGCAAGTTCGTTGCGGCATGCCGCCGCGAGTTCATCGGGTGAGGCGCACCGCCCCTGGTTGAGCACGACCACGGCGCAGACGAGCGCGCCCTTGTCCGCGTCCGGAACGCCGACGACATAGGCGATCCGCACGCCGTCGACCCCGCCGATCACCGCCTCGACCTCCACCGGTGCGACGTTGGCGCCCGAGGATTTGATCATGTCGTCGGTGCGTCCGGTGAAGAACAGGAACCCATCGTCATCCAGATATCCGGCGTCCTTGGTGTGGTACCAGCCGTCAGCGTCGAACAGATCGCTGAGCTGCCGTCCGATCATGCCGCGCATCATCGCGACTCCCCGCACACAGATTTCGCCGACGGTGCCGTTGGACACCTGCGCACCGGACTCGTCGACGACCTTGTGCTCGTAGCCGGGTGCGGCAACCCCGAGTGAACCGCGCTTGCTTTCGGGCACCGGTTCGTGCGGTGGCCACCAGGTGTGGGAACTGCACGTTTCGGTCATCCCCAACTGCGTCACCAGCAGTGACGGATCCGCCGCGCGCAGTTCCGGAGGCAGCAGCACCTGGTGGTATCCCCCGCGCAGACTTGACAAATCGGCGGAGGCGAAGTCGGGATGATTCGCCAGCGCGCGCCCGATATGCGGGAATCCCGTTGCGTAAGTGGCACGTTCGGTTTCGAGTAGGCGCAATACTTCGCCGGCGTCGAACTTGTGCTCGGTGAGAATGGTGGCACCGGTCTGCATCGGTCCGAGCAGACCGAAGACCAGCCCGGCGACCCAGAAGAACACCATCGGAATGTAAACGCGATCGTCGGGCTTCCACTCGTGCTGCGTGGCGACGAACCGAGAGTGCGTTATCACGGTGCCGTGCGTGTGGATGACACCCTTCGGGTCGGAGGTGCTTCCCGACGTGTAGATGACGACCAGGTCGTCGGACGGGCGGACGGTGGCTTCGCACGCGCGCAGAAACGCTTCGGGGACCGGGTCCGGCCATGCGCTGGGCCAGGGGCGCCCGGCCCCGCCGAGCCCAAAGACATTGCGCAACTGGGGCAGCCGTTCGAGGGTCAGCGGTACGCCCGGGGCCGGAAAACCGCCCGTCGCATCTCCGACACGTGCCAGCATGTCCTTGCCGAGTAGCGAGTCGACCGACATCAGGGTGTGGATGTCGGCGTCGCGCAGCAGCCAGCTCAACTCCGGCGGCTGAAAGAAGGTGTTGATCGGCACCGCCACGGCGCCGATCCGGGTGGCGGCCAGGAAAGCGACCGCAAAATCGGGTCCGTTCGGCGCCAGGATTCCGACCCGAACACCTTTCGTGACGCCCGCCGCGAGCAACCGTCGCGCCATCTCGGCGGACCGAGTAACGGCCTGCGCATAGGTGATTCGCTCGATCGCCCCTTCGCCCGCTGCGGAAATGACGAAGTCGTCGTCCCCATAGGCGGCTACCAGGTCGACCAGCATCGCCGGGACGACCGGTGCGTACGGCATCGGTTCGTAGGCGAAAGTCCGTGCCGTCTCACTCATCGCGCGCCATTCCACTGCTCATTCCACGACCCACCGCGGTTCCCGGTTTTCCGCGAACGCGAGCATGCCTTCCCGGTAGTCGGGATGGGTCAGCTGGTGTTGCAGCACATAGCGATACGCGACGTCGTTGGCCGCGCGTAACCCGACATCGAGACTGCTCCACATCGCCTTGATCGACGCCTGGACCGTCGCCGGCGAGAGTTTCGCGATGTCCAGGGCGATTTCGCGCGCCCGCTGTTGCAGCCGGTCCGCGGGCACGACCTCGTTGATCAGGCCGACCTCGTAGCCGCGCTGGGCGCTGATCCGGCCCTGCTTGGTCATCAGCCCGAGTTGCATCACCATCGACAGCGGCATTCTGCGCAGCAGCACCGCGGGCTCGAGCGCGAACACGTTGCCGACGGCCAGATGCGTGTCGATCAACTCGGCGTGCTCGGCCGCGATGATGAGGTCGGCATCGGCGACCTGATGCAGCCCACCGCCGACGACCATTCCATTGAGGGCGCAGATTACCGGCTTCCACACGTTGTGGTGCAGCCGCGAGCCGGGAACCTTGTTGCGAATGCCGCCCTCGGCCGTTGCCCGAATGTCCTGGCCCGCGGAGAACGCCCGGTCGCCGGCTCCGGTGATGATGGCGACCCGGATGTTCGGGTCCTCCCGCACCCGTGCCCACGCGATGCCGAGTTCGGTGCGGGTCAGGTCGTCGGTGGCGTTGAGCCGCTCCGGTCGGTTGATCGTGATGGTGGCGACCTGCTCGCTGACGTCGAACAGGATTCTCTTCAGTTCCACGACATCCCCTGGCATCGATTCGTAGCACTAAACACTACATCAACATCTGTCTTGTCGTTCCGCGTCGCCGTCATGGCATCCACTGCCCACCCGACACCGAAATCAACTGGCCGGTGACGTGTTTGGCGGCGGGTGAACAGAGAAACGCCACCACGCCCGCCACGTCGTCCGGCTCACCGATGTTGCCGGTCAACGTTGTCTCGCGCATTTGTGCCAGCTCGTCCTCGGTCTTGCGCGACAACAGCCACGGTGTCGCGGTGGTGCCGACCACGACGGTGTTGACCCGGATGGCGTGCAGACCGAGCTGAACGGCCATCAGCCGGCTCAGCCCTTCGACACCGGCCTTGGCGGCCGCATAGGCGGGCGGCCCGGTGCGCACCCCGTGGGCCGACACCGAGCTGACGTTCACGATGGCGCCGCCGCCGTGGGCGACCATCTGCCGTGCGGCGACCTGCGCCATCACGAAGGTGCCCTTGAGATTGACCTCGACGATGCGGTCCCAGTCCTCGTCCGTCTGCTCGAGAAACGTGCCGGGCAGCGTCATTCCCGCGTTGTTGACCAAGGCTCGAACGGGACCGTACCGGCCATCCAGTCCGCTCAGCGCGTCCTCGACCGCCTGACGGTCGATGATCGATACGTTCATCGGGACGAGCAATCCCGATCTTGCGTCCTCCGAATCCTGGGCGCGCGCAATGGCCTTCGCGTTCACGTCGATCGCGGCCACCCGGTACCCGCCGCGAATGAGCTCGGCCACAATCGATTCCCCGATGCCTCGCGCTCCCCCGGTGACGACGGCAAGGGGGTGGGAGTCACCCGACACGCTGCCCACCCGCCCGCCTGGCCCCAGAAGTCGTGCCGGTCCGTTCGATCGCAACGATCGAGGGGCGCACCAACTCCACGGATTCGGTCATCAGTTGCGACAAGTCACCCCGGCCACCGCCGGCGACCCACGAATCGATCGCGGCGCGGTTGGCGGCGTTGATCAGCGTGGCGGCCAGTCGAGGCCGCAAGTCCGGCTCAGTTTCGCTGCCCAGCCAGCGGGCCACTTCAGTCGTGAGCTGATCGATCCAGTCCTCGTTGATCCGGAGCATGGTCGCGCGCAAGGCCGGCAACCCGTGGTACATCCGCGCGCGCACCAAGAACATGTCGGGCTGATCGGCGATCGCCTGCGCAACCGCCACCGACGTCTCGGCGAGTGCGTCCCACAGGGAGTCGGAGCGTGCGGCACGAAAACGCCGGATCGCTTCCTGCAGCCGTTCGGCGTAACCGTCGAACAGGATGTCTTCCTTGCTGGCGAAGTGATGGAAGAACGTGCGCGGCGCGACCCCGGCCGCCGCCGAAATCTGATCGACGGTGGTTCCCTCGTAGCCCTGAGTGCTGAACAGCTCGATCGCCGCGTGGATGAGCGCCTGTCGGTTGCGCAACCCGCGGGCCCGCCGTTGGTCCATGCTCACTTCCCTGCCAGCGTGGCGGTTCCGGAGCTCAGGGCGACGGCGTCACCCTGCAGCGTCCGGAAACGCACCGAACCGTCGGTTCGCCAGATCTCCGTCCGCAGCGGCGCATCGAGCTTCACCTGCTTGGAGAACCGGCAGCCCAAGGATGTCAGGGAGCGGGGGTCCCCGTCGCCGATCCGGTCGATCACCGCCCGCGCGGCGAACCCCAACGTGCACAGCCCATGCAGGAAGACGTCGTCGAAGCCGTACTTTCGGGCTGCCTCGGGGTCGATGTGCAGCTGGTTGCGGTCCCCCGAGAGCCGGTAGAGGGCGGCCTGCTCGGGCCGCACGACGTCGTCGAACACCGCGTCCGGCGGGCCGTCGGGATCCGGTTCGGCAGCGGGTCCACGGTCGCCGCCGAAGCCCCCCGCACCGAGCACCATGGTTTGGGACGTCGCGACGAACACGGTCCCTTCCGAGTCGGCACCTCGGCTGGTCAACTCCACGGCAGCGTGTTTGCCCTTGTCCCACACGGCCGACACCTCGGCGTGCACCGACAGTTCCCCGGTGGCACCTATCGACCGGTGCAGCTGAAGCGATTGCGCCGCATGCACGATCGGGTGCGTCCCCAGATCGAGCACACTGCGCAGATCCTTGACGGCGCAGAAGTTGGCCACCAGGGCGAAAGTCGGCAGCACGTCGGGGCCGTGAGCCTCGTTGAGCAGTCTCAGCTCCGACGGTGGGCGGGCGCCCACGCCCAACGCGTACAGGATCACGTCGGTCTCGCTCCAGCGGAAGGTGCTCGGCGGCAGAGCGGTTCCGACCGCAGAGTCCGAGAGAACCACGACACCCCCTACTGAACGGATTGACGATATGTGTTTAATCGTGCATTATTGTGGCAGTCAGTGCAACTACTTTTGCCGATGCGGAAAGCGGGAGGGACCGACATGAAGTTCGGCGTGTTCATCCTCGGCGACAAACCCAACCACCTCAGCGAGCGCGAGGTGCTGGCCAACGTGCTCGAGGAGGCGCGCTGGGCGGAGGAGCTCGGTTACGACGAGATCTGGCTGGCCGAACACCACTTCTCCCCCTACGGCATGCTCCCGGACCTGCCGCAGGTGGCGACGGCCATCGCCGCGCAGACCGAACGCATCCGAATCGGCACCGCGTGCATGGTGGCGCCCTTCCACGAGCCGATCCAGCTGGCCGAACGCATCGCGCTGGTCGACGTCCTGTCCGGCGGGCGCTTCGACGCCGGCTTCGGGCGTGGCTACCAGGCGCATGAATTCACCGGCTTCGGTATCTCGATGGACGAGGCTACCGGGCGATATCAGGAGTGCGTGGAAATCGTCAGCCGCCTGTTGACCGAAGAGAACGTCAGCTTCCACGGCAAGTACTTTCGGATCGAGGACGTCACGATCTTCCCGCGGCCGGTGCAGCAGCCGATTCCCGTGTGGGGCACCGTGATGAAGACGCCGTCGAGCTTCGAGTGGCTGGCCGAGAAGGGTTTCGGGGCGATCATCGGCAACCCCTACCAGGTGGACCCGGATCTGCAGGGCGCGCTGGACATCTACCTGAAGGTGCAGTCCCAGAAGGGACTTGACGCCGCCACCGGCAACGTGTGGGCGCTCCTCAACGCCTTCTGCCACGCCGACGATGCGTTCGCCCGCAGCTACCCGCGCGAGAGCGTCGAGCTCTCCATTCAGACTCATCGCCAGTATTCGAGCCCGTTCGAGCGCGGCGGCGAGATACCGGCCGACTACAAGGCCTACTCGGACTGGTTCGAGAAACACGACAAGCAGAGTTACGAGCAAGTGCTCAACTCGCACCTGACGCTGATGGGTGATCCCGACCGCATCGTCGACAAGATGCGAACCGTCATCGACATGGGCTGGCGCAACATCATTTTGCGCATGTCGCGCGGCGGCGCCATGGACCGCACCAAGGTGTACGAGTCGATGAAGTTGTTCGCCCAAGAGGTGATCCCCGCGGCGACCGAGCTCGCGGCAGCCGCGGCTTGAACCAGCAACTCGCCGACCGCATCCGCACGGTGCTCGCCCTCGACCCGCGGGCGCCCGCGATCGAGTATGAGGGTCGATGGGTGGATTGGCAGGGATTGTCGGACGCCGCCGCGGGCCTCCAAGGTTGTCTGCGGGCGGCCGGTTTGGGCCAGGGTTCTCCCGTCGGGCTGGTGCTGCGAAATCATCCCGCGATGGTCGGCGCCGTGCTTGGCGTGTTGCTGACCGGAGGTTGCGTGGTCACGATCAGCCCGTCCCAGGGTGACGCCGGGCTCTGCGCGGACATCCGCGAGCTGCGGCTGCCCGCGGTGGTGGCCTTACCGACCGACTGGGAGCGCACGGGAGTGGTCGACGCCGCCGCCGGGGCCCTGGGTGTTCGCGTATCGAGTGACCCGGCCGGCGCGACCGTTGTGGAGGGCTTGCAACATTGCGGACCGGGCCCGTTCCGCCCGCCCGGTGACGGCGTGGCCGTCGAGATGCTGACGAGCGGCACGACCGGTCCGCCCAAGCGAATACCACTGTCTTACAGCTCGTTTGAGCACACCGTCGCGGCGGCGGGCGCGCATTACCGGGTTGGCGCCGGGCACGACTCGGAACCGAGGCTGCGTTCGGGCGTCGCGATCGTCTCCTCGCCGCTGGTGCACATGTCCGGGCTGTTCCGCACGCTGCTCAACATCTGCGAGGGAAGAAAGATTGCGCTTCTCGAGCGATTTCGCGTTTCCGATTTTGTGGACTTGCTACTTCAGCACCGTCCGAAGGCCGTGAGCCTGGTGCCGTCGGCGATGGTGATGGTGCTCGAAGCCGGGGTGGATCCGGAGGCCTTCTCGAGCGTCGAGGTGGTGACCTCGGGCACCGCACATCTGCCGGTCGACGTGCAGACGAGGTTCGAGTGCCGCTACGGCGTCGCGGTGCTGCCGTCCTACGGCGCAACGGAATTCGCTGGCGGCGTGGCCGGCTGGAACCTCGCCCTGCACCGGCAGTGGGCCAGCGCCAAACGTGGAAGCGTGGGGCGCCCGCAGCGCGGCCGGGAGATCCGCGTCATGTCCCTGGAAGGGGACACCGAGATGCCGCGCGGCCAGCAGGGCCGCATCGAGGTTCGCACCACCGGCGGGGACTGGGTGCGGACCACCGACCTCGGCCGGGTCGACGCCGACGGCTTTGTGTTCGTCGACGGGCGCACCGACGACGTCATCATTCGCGGCGGTTTCAAGGTCAATCCGGCCGAACTTGTCGGCGTACTCCGCGAGCATCCGGCGGTGCGCGATGCCGGGGTGACCGGCCTGCCCGATGAACGTCTTGGCCAGGTGCCGGTCGCGGCGGTCGAGTTGGCCGACGGCGCCCGCGTCACGCCGGAGGAGTTGCTCGCCCATGTGCGTGAACGATTGAGCCGCTACTACGTACCGGCCCGGCTAATCATCGTCGAACAGCTGCCCCGCACACCCTCGCTCAAGGTCAGCCAACCCGCGCTGCGCGAACTCTTTGACGGGACACCACGTTGACGACCCGAGGTGTGGCCGCCATTGTCGGTGTCGCCGATGAGGTTTCGGCGAGCGGAGTGATCGACGTTCCGCTGCGCGAGCTCGAGGCGCGGGTGATCACCGCCGCGCTGGCCGACGCGGGTTTGTCGCTGCGCGACGTCGACGGCCTGTGCACCTGCACCGGCGGAACGCTCATGCATGCGGTGGAACTGGCCGAGTACCTGGGGATAGCACCGCGCTTCACCGACGCGACGCAGACCGGCGGCGCCAGCTACGGGTTGTATGTCGAGCACGCCGCCGCAGCGATCGCGGCTGGCGAAGCGCAGACCGTGGTGATCGTCTACGCCTCGACGCCGCGCGCCGCGCGCAAACGCGGTGAAAAGGGCCTCGGCGTCTTCGCCACCCCCGAGCGGCTGGAGTGGGAGACGCCGTTCGGGGTGATGCTCCCGATCAGCGCCTACGCCCTGGCGGCCAACCGGCACATGGCGACTTACGGGACGACGCCCGAACAGCTGGGGCAGATCGCCGTCGACACCCGGCGGTGGGCCGCGCTGAACGAGCGGGCTCACCTGCGCGAGGCGATCAGCGTGCAGGACGTCCTGAACTCGGGCTTCCTCGCCGAACCGCTGCACAAGCTCGAGTGCTGTCTGGTCACCGACGGCGCCGCGGCGCTGGTGGTCACCAGCGCCGAGCGCGCGCGAGACCTGGCCAAGCCGCCCGCCGTCGTCCTGGGGGCGGCGTCGGCGGCCTCGCACGCGATGATCTCCCAAATGCCCGACCTCACCGTTACACCGGGTGCTCGCTCGGGGCCGGCCGCCTTCCGTGCCGCGGGGCTCACCCCTGCCGACATCGACGTGGTCGAGCTCTACGACTCGTTCACCATCACGGTATTGCTGGCGCTCGAAGACTTGGGCTTCTGCGACAAGGGCGAGGGCGGTCCGTTCGTCGCGGACGGCGCGTTGGGGCCCGGGGGCACGCTGCCCGGTCAGACGTCCGGCGGCGGCCTGGCCTACACCCACCCCGGGGCGTTCGGGGCCTTCCTGCTCGTCGAGGCCACGCGGCAGTTGCGCGGCGAATGCGGCGAACGTCAGGTCCCAGAAGCGAAAACGGCTGTCGCACATGGCACCGGCGGGGTGCTCTCGGCCACCTCGACGGTGATCTTGGGAACGGAGGCGACGCTGTGACCGATACGCTGCCTGTCCCGCAGCCCAGCCCGGTGTCCGCGCCGTTCTGGGACGCGACCCGCCGTCACGAGTTGACGGCCCAACGATGCGAATCGTGCGCGCGGCTCGTCTGGTACCCGCGGTTCGTCTGCCCGCACTGCGGCGGGTCGTCGCTGGTGTGGGAGAAGCTGAGCGGCGACGGAGTCGTCCATGCGGTCAGCGTGCACCACCGCGCCGCGCTTCCCGCCCTCGCCGACAAGGTGCCGTATTCGGTGGTGCTGGTCGATCTGGACGAAGGTGTCCGCATGATGTCCAACGTCTTCGGCCCCCCTCCCTCGGTCGGTGACCGCGTCAGGCTGGCGTGGGTGCCGCTCGAGGACGGCCGCAACCTCGCTGTCTTCGAGCCGAAGTGAGTCCTGATCCCGGGCTGCGGCACGCCCGCGAAGAGCTCGTGCTCCGCCACGTCGCGGCCGAGAATGCGCGCGATCTGGAGGCGGCGATGGCCACCTTCACCCACCCGCGCTACGAGATCATCCCCACCGGAACCGTTTTCGACGGCGACGAGGCCGTCCGCGCGATGCTGTTGCGGCAGTGGGCGGATCTGCCCATGCTGCGTTACGCCGCCGAGGCGATCTACCATGGCGACGACGGCCTGGTCGTGGAGACCCGGACGACTGCACCTGACACGCCGCTCGACATGTTGAGCGTCAACGTGTTCGGCTTTCGCGGGCCCGATCTGGTGTTGGAACGGTGTTACTTCGACCGGATGCTGCTCGCGCAGCTCGAGTCGATCCGCGCGCCCTAGCCGATCGACGCGCGCCGGTCTTCGGTCGCTTCGACGACGACCCGGGGTGCGCGATCCGCCACCGACCCTCACCGTCGAGCGAGTATTTGTCCAGGTAGCGGATGTGCATGACGTGGTTGTGGCCGCTCGGTTCGCCGTCGCGAAAGTGGTTGCGGTGCAGTAGATTTCGTCGATAGCCGACTTCTCCTCGACGACATAGAGTGCTTGGCCGATGAGGTGGGCCGTGCGCGGCCAGCGCGCGACGATGCCAATGATCCGTTGGATCTCGTCGTGACCCGTCATCGTTTTCGGTTCGCGCCCCGGCCTTTCGACGAGCACGGAGGCGTCGGGCACGAACACCGCGAGCAGCGCGTCGCGGTCGCGGCGATCGAGCGCCGCCGCATACCGGCGAGACAACGCCTCAATCTCCGCATGGGGAACTGCCCGCGAGAGATCCATCTGCGTTCGCGTACCGGCCGGAGGTTTGCGGTTCAGCGGCCGGCGGTTTCGGTGCGCACCCGGTCGGAAAATCTTGCACCGAAACGGGCTACGGTGACAAGCCCACTGCCGTGCGCCTCGTTGACGGAACGCTGCAGCGGTATCAGCAGGGGCACGAAGAGGAGTTGGTCGGCGACCATCGGGGTCAGCAGCCGGTTGTGCACGAAGCCGAACGAGCTCTTGGTAATCGGGTCGGCCCAGCCGATGGTCCCGCCAAGACCGGCATGCCCGAAGCCCCGCAGCAGGCCCGGCACCGGTGATCCGTGGTAGCCCAGGTGAAAGGACATCGGGAAGAAGACGTTCAGGTCCGGCCGGAAACTGCGCCTGCCCGTCAGCGACGCGACCAATTCCTCCGACAGGAATCGCTGTCCATCGATACTTCCGTCGTTGGTGAGCGCCCCGTACATCTTGGCCAGCCCCCGTGCGGTCACCACCGCGTTCACCGCGGGCACCTCGCTGTCCAGCAGCGCCATGTCGCCCTGCAGCAGGGAGGTGATGCCGGGTACGTAGGTCGCACCGAGCGGACCCGGAACCGGCAGTTTGGCCATCGTGGAAATCACCCGGCCGAGCACCGCACCGCCCGAGAAGCGTTGCGGGAACATCGTTTGGGCGGCCTTGGTGGGCGCGTCGGCCGGCGGCCGCCCCAGATGAATACCGTCGGTGTCCAGTGGTCGCGCGATCTCCGTGCGGAACAGCTCCCGCATGCCCTTGCCGGTGACCGCGCGGGCCAATCCGGATGCCAACCAGCCAAAAGTGAACGCGTGATAGGCCGCCCGGCCGGCGAGGCGGTCAAGCGGTGCCGCGGCCAGTCGCTCTTCCATGAACCGGTGATCGAGCAACTGCTCGGTGGTGATGGCACCGAGCCGGGACAGACCCGTCGTGTGACGCAACATGTCACGCACGGTGATCTCGGACTTCCCGTTGGCGCCGAACTCGGGCCAGTACTGCGCGATCGGGACGTCGTAGGAGAGCAACCCACGGTCGGCGAGCCGGTGCAGGACCGTCGAGGCCACTCCCTTGCCCGCGGAGAAGACCATCGCCCCGGTGTCCGCGGACCAGGGCACCGTGCCGTCACGATCCGACCAGCCGGTCCACACGTCGACGACGGGTTCCCCATCAACATATACGGACAGCGCCCCACCGCCATATCGCGGGCCGGGAAAAAGCTTGGCAAAGGTCTTCACTGCGCAGGCGAATCGTGGGTCGGCTGCACCGTGCACATGGGCGGGCAGACCGTCACCGGCTTGCAGGGCTAGTCGCTCGGGCATGGCAATCGGAGTTCCCCTCGTTCGTCAAGCGAGCCGCCATCGGACGACTGAACAAATATCGTCATATTGTATTGTATGCTCGTCGGCGAGTGCGCATCGCAAAGGAGGGGTGATGGCCACGCAGGTAGATAACCGAACCCAGGCCCCAAGCAGCGACCGTGCCATCGAGTTGTACCGCCTGATGAGCAAGGTGCACCACAGCGACCAGCGCGTCCAAAAAGGGCTGTCCTCCGGTGAAATCGCGATGAGCTACTGGCCGGTGGACGGTCAGGAGGCGATGTCGGCCGGGGCCGCGCTCGCCCTGTCCGGCACGGATCAACTGGTCACCACTTACCGCGGACTCGGCGACGTGGTGGCCAAGGGCATTGACCTACCCGGGTACTTCGCCGAGATCTTGGGCCGCGGCAGCGGGTTGTCGAAGGGCAAGGCCGGCGCCATGGGCATTTACGACCCCGAGCATGGCATCGCCTGGACCACCGGCATCGTGGGCGCCGGCCCCCTGATCGCGAACGGGATCGCACTGGCGGAGGCCGCCAAGGGCAGCGATCGCGCGGTGCTGGTGAGCTTCGGCGACGGGGCCACCAGCATCGGCTACGTCCACGAGGCCATGAACATGGCGGCGCTGTGGGCGCTTCCGGTGGTGTTCTTCTGCCAGAACAACGCGTGGGCCGAATGCTCCCCGGTCGCCGGCTACACCCGCACACCGCGATTGTCCGACCGCGCCGCGGGCTACGCGATGCCCGGCGTCACGGTCGACGGGACGGACCCCCACGCGGTCTACCGGGCAGTGGCCGAGGCGGCCGAGCGGGCTCGCTCCGGGGCCGGGCCGTCGTTCGTGGAGGCCGTCGCCTACCGCCTGCAGGGGCACTACTTCGGCGACCAGATGCTCTACGCCGACCCCGACGAGCTGGCCGCCAAGCGTGCCGACCCGCCGTTCGGGCGGTATCGGCGGCGGCTCATCGACGCGGGTCTGGCACGTGAGGCCGACCTGGACCGCATCGATTCGGACCTGGTTGCCGAGATCGACGTGGCCTTCACCGCCGCGCGCGACGCCGAGCCCCCCGGCGATGACGAACTGACCCGCGACGTGTTTGGCGCCCACGGCACCGAGCTGGCGGCACCGACGACAGAGCGCGCCGCGATTCCGCAGGGCGAAACGGAGACCCTCGGCCTCGTGCAGGCGATCCACCGCACTCTGGATCGCGCGATGGCGGCTGACGATTCGATCGTGCTGCTCGGGGAGGACATCGCCGACCCGTCGGGCGGCATGTTCAAGGTCACCGCGGGGCTGTCCACCAAGTACGGCAGCCTGCGGGTGCGTGACACCCCCATCGCGGAATCCTCGATCATCGGCGCCGCGATCGGTGCGGCTCTGGGCGGTCTGCGGCCGGTGGCGGAGCTGATGTTCATGGACTTCCTCGGCGTGGCCATGGACCAGATCGCCAACCACGCGGCCAAGATTCGCTACATGTCCGGCGGACGGCAGGGCGCCCCGGTTGTCATCCGCGCCATGGTCGGCACGGCGGCCGGCCCGCAGCACTCCCAGGCCTTCGAGGCGTGGGCGATGCACACACCGGGCATCAAGGTCGTGTGGCCCAGCACCGCCGCCGACGCTGTCGGGCTGCTCAACGCCTGCCTGGCCGAGGACGATCCCTGCCTGTTCATCGAGTCGATGAAGCTCTACTACGGCGGCGGCAAGGGGCCCGTGCCGACAGCCGACTACGTGATCCCGCTCGGTCAGGCCGACGTCAAACGCGCCGGAACCGACGTCACGATCTGCACCTACGGCAGCCTCGTGCACGCCGCGCTGACCGCCGCCGAACAGCTTGCCGCCGAAGGCGTTTCGGTGGAGGTGGTCGATCTCCGCACCCTGGTGCCGTTGGATCTGGCCACCGTCGTCGAATCCGTCCGCAAAACCCGTCGGCTTGTCGTCGCCCACGAATCGGTCGGGTTCTGTGGCCCGGGAGCAGAAATCGCCGCGGCCGTCGGGGCAGAGCTCTTCGGCGTGCTGGCGAGCCCGATTCAGCGCGTGGCCGGAACGTACTCGCCCATCCCGCGGGCGGCGAATCTGGAAGCCGCCTGCCGTCCCGACGCCACGCGACTCGTCGAAGCCGTCAGGAGGATCGCGTGATCCAGGTGCGGATGCCGAAGCCGGGCGACGCGATCACCGAGGCGGAGGTGACGGAGCTCTACGTGGCGGACGGCGCCCACGTCTCCGAGGGCGATGCGCTGTACCAGATCGCCACCGACAAGGTCGAAATGGACATCGAAGCGCCGGCCAGCGGCATCGTCAGGTGGAAGGTCAGCGCCGGGACGACCTATGACGTCGGCGAACTGCTCGCCGTGATCGAGGCACAGTGAACGCGCTGCCGAACTCCGTCGACGTCGACCTCTGCGCCGCCGAGCTCAACGGCAGGATCGACGGCGACACCCTGACCGTCACCATCAACCGACCGGAGAAGAAGAACGCCGTCACCGCGGATGGCTATCACGGAATCAAACGGGCCGCGATGATCGTCGCCGACGAGCCGGACCTGAACTTCCTGGTGATCACTGGGACGGGCGACGTCTTCTGTGCGGGCGGCGACATGAACGCCGTGCAGAATCCCGACCGCGGGTGGGACGCGTTCACCGAGTCTTACGACGGCACACCATTCGAAACGCTCGGCAAGATACCGAAACTCGTCGTCTGCGCCGTGAACGGCATCGCCATGGGTGGCGGCTTGGTGATGACGTTGTTCGCTGATCTCGTCATCGCCTCCGATCGCGCCCGATTCCGCGTCCCGGACCTCACCCGCGGCGTGTACGAGGCGTTTGTTGCCGCCCGATTACCGCAACGCCTCGGCACGCTGCGCGCCAATCACCTGATCTACGGCAATGATTGGGTCGACGCGCAGGAGGCCGAGCGTCTCGGGCTGGTCGGCAAGGTCGTCGCGCACGACTCCCTCGAGTCGGAGGTCGATGCCCTGCTCGAGCGAGTCCGCAAGACCGGACCCGCCGCCCGCGCAGCCGTCAAGCGTGAGATGGCGCGGGCGCTGCCACCCGTGGATGTGACCGGCTACTGGTCGTCGATCGGCACCGCCGAGCAGATCGAGGCCTTTACGGCGTTCCTGCAGAAGCGACCTCCGGCTTGGGCGGTCAGCCGCGATCGAGACGCGTTCGTTCAGACCAGACGAGCGGCGTGGCTGTCGCCGCAAGAGGATGGCTGACCACCCATGACCGAGCTACCGCACGGCACATCGGAACTGACCGGGTGCGAGGAGATCCTCGTCGCCACCGACGGTCCGGTCCGGATCGTGACGCTGAACAATCCCGACGACGCCAACGCGGTCAACAACAGGATGCACACTGCCTTCACCCGGCTGTGGACCGCGCTGGCCGAGGACCCCGACGCGCGCGCGGTGCTGATCACCGGTACGGGGGACTACTTCTCCGCCGGCGGAAACCTGGTGGAGTGGTTGGAAACCCACGTCAACAACCCGGTGACACGGCGCGCCGGGATGCGCGACGCACGCCGCATCGTGCGCGACATGATCGACTTTCCGCTGCCCGTGGTCGCGGCCGTCAACGGGCCCGCGGTCGGCTTCGGGTGCAGCATCGCCGTGCTGTGCGACATCGTCCTGATGTCCGAGCGGGCTTTCTTCGCCGACACTCATGTCGCGAGCGGACTGGTCGCCGGCGACGGAGGTTCGGTGCTGTGGCCGCTGTTGATGAGCCTGTTGAAAGCCAAGGAATATCTGATGCTCGGCGAACGCATCAAGGCCGAAAAGGCCGTCGAGTTGGGCTTGGCCAACCGGGTGGTGCCGCACGCGGAGATCAAGCAGGAGGGGCTGTCGATCGCCCACCGGCTGGCCGCGTTGCCTCCGAGGGCCGTGCAGGACACCAAGCGCACGCTGAACCTGCACGCCCAGCGCGCGATCACCGGCATCCTCGAATACGGGATCTCCGCCGAGACAGAATGTTTCACCACGCCCGAGCACCGGGCCGCCATCGACAAGTTCCTCGGCCGGTAAGGGCGATCCGATGGAGAACGACACCGGCGCGGATGCTCAGCTGATTCGCCGCGAAGACAAGGACGGCATCGCCGTCCTTCTCCTCAATCGACCACACCAGCGCAACGCCTTGTGCTACGAAACCTGGACCGAGCTGTCGATCGCGCTCGGCGGAGTGGTTGCGTACGGCGACCGCGCGTTGGTGTTAGCCGGCGCCGGAGACTTCTTCTGCGCCGGTGGGGATTTGAAGACAGGGCCGGCACGCGGCGATGGTCCGTTGGGCCCTGCCGGCCGCGTCGAGCACGCCCAACGCGTGATGGAACAACTCAAAGCTGTGCCAGTACCGACGATCGCAGCAGTCGAGGGTGCGGCCGTCGGCCTCGGCTGGAGCTTGGCGCTGGCGTGCGACCTCGTCGTGTGCGCTTCCGACGCATTCTTTGCCGCCCCGTTCGTCGCGCGTGCGGTGGTGCCCGACGGCGGATTGGCCTGGCGCTTAACGCAACAGCTAGGCCGCAACCGCGCTGCCTCGTTACTGCTACGAGGAACACGACTGCCGGCCAGCCAGGCCGAGCAGCTCGGGCTGGTGACCGAGATCGTCGAACCCGGATCCGCCGTCAACCGCGCCCTGTCCATCGCTGACGAACTCTCCCGGGCCGACGCCGGGGCGGTCGAAATGACCAAGCGGCTGATCAATTCCGCCGAGGCCGCCCAGCTCGCCGCCTTCCATCCGCTCGAGCTGGCGATGGCGACCGTGGCGCAACAACGTTCGGCGGCCGCCGAAGGACGAGCCGCCTACTCCTGACGTCAGCGCGGCATTCCCAACCCGACCGTCGAGATCAGATCGCGCTGGATCTCGCTGGTGCCACCGCCAATCGTGTGCAGCACCGACAGCAACAAACCTTCGGAGAAGTGCCCGTCGAGCACCGCGTCAGGGTCATCGGGCATGAGTTCGCCTCCCGGACCCAGGATCTGGGCCCCGAGTCCGCGTAGCTCGGCGGTCAATTCGGAGTGATAAAGCTTCGACAACGACGGCAGCGCGGGGTCCAGCTCACCGGCGGCCTGCAGGTGGGCGACCCGATAGGACAGGGCGCGGCCCACCTCGACGCGTTCGACGGCGCGGGCCAGCGCGATGCGGTTGGCCGGATCGGACAAGGGATCATGCGCCGAGCCCTTCTGCGCGTGGCACCAGTCGATCAGCTCGTCGAGATAGCGTTGCGCCTGGGCCGCCCTGGTGATGTTCGACCGCTCGGCGTCGAGCAGCGCCTTGCCGACCGTCCAGCCGTCCCCCTCGGCGCCCACCAGGTTGGCGGCTGGCACGCGCACACCGTCGAAGAACTCCTCCGCGAACGTCGGATAGCCGGTCATGGATCGGATGGGCCGGCGCGTGATTCCCGGACTTTCCAGGTCGACGAGGAAGAACGAGATTCCGGCCTGGCGCTTGTCCGACACCGGCGAGGTGCGGGCCAGCACGAAGATCCAGTCGGCGAGCACGCCGTTGCTCGTCCAGGTCTTTTGTCCATCAAGGACGTACTCGTCACCGTCTCGCCGGGCCGTCATGCGCAGCGAAGCCAGGTCCGAGCCGGCCTCAGGCTCTGAATAACCCTGCGCCCACATGCGTTCCGAGCGGGCAATCGCCGCCAGGTGCTCGGCCTTCTGCTCGGGCGTCCCGTACTTGAACAACACCGGCGCCAGCATGTTGACGCCGTTCGTGTTCACCAGCGGAGCGCCCGCATACGCGAGCTCTTCGCGGATCACCACCTGTTCGACGATTCCGCGCCCGCCGCCCTCGTATTCGGCTGGCCAATGCGGCACGAACCAACCTTGCTCGTGCAATGCCCGGCAGAACACGACCGCACGCTCGTGGGCATCGCGCGGCAGGTAATCGGGATTCGCGGCAGTGCGGCGGAATTCGTCCGGGAGGTTCGCTGCCAGCCACTCTCGGATGGGGGCCCGTAGTGAATCGGTGCTTTCATCACCGCCGAAGCGAATGATCGGCTTCAAAGGCATGGCTAGATGCGTTCGGTGGGTTTGGAGCCCTTCTTCATCAGCTCCGCCATGAATTCCTGGAACTCCTTGCTGCCGGTCACCATCGCCTGCAGGTCGTTGGTGGACTGCTGATGCGTCCGGAACCCCATCGTCTCCCACGCGCGAATGACGCCGGATTTGACGGCCTGCAACGTGATGAGCGGCGCCTTGGCGATCTGTTCGGCGAGGTTCTCGACGGTGGCCTCGAGTTGGTCGGCGGGCACGACGCGGTTGACCAGTCCGAACTCGAGGGCTTCGGCAGCGCTCAGCCGTTGAGCGGTATACAGGTATTCGGCGGCCCGCTTGTAGTTCATGAAGACCCAAGGCTCGAACATGGTCTCGGCGCCCGGCAGCCCGAATCCCGGGACCAGGGGCATTTGGAACCACGCGTCCTCGGAGCAGACGGTGATCTCGGGGATCAGCGCCCAGGTCGTGCCTCCGCCGATCGCATACCCGTGTACCTGGGCGATCACCGGCTTCGGGAATTCCCACAACTTCAGCACCGGCCACAGGAACAACTGCGCGGCGGAGCGCCAAACCTTTCCGGACGCTTGCAACTCGGCGATGAATTCGGGGTACGCGCCGGTCGGAATGTGGCCGGAGCAGAATCCCTTGCCGTTGGCCTTGATGATGACGACCTTGATGTCATAGTCGTACTGCGCATCGTCCAGCGCCTCATTGACGCTGTGGACCATTTCCGAGCTCTGAGCGTTGGCGGCGTCCGGGTTGTTGAGGATGATCCGCGCGATCGGGCCGTCCTTCTCATAGATCACGTGCTCGAGTTCTCGCGTTTCCATCGTTCGTCCTCCTCAACACCGGGCAGACGATCACCGCGTCGTCAGCATGGTGCAACTATACAGATTATGTATTAGTGTTCTTTGGCGAAGGGACGGTGCCGATGACGACGATCGAGTTACGTTGGGATCCGTTCGACCGCGCGCTGCACCAGAATCCGTACGGGGTCTGGAAACGGCTGCGCGACGAAGCGCCAACGTACTACAACGACCAGTACGGCTTCTACGCTTTGAGCCGGTTCGCCGACGTGATGGAAGCGTCGCTGGACACCGAGACGTTCTCCTCGTCGCACGGGATCACCCTCGACGCGATCACCGACGAGCCGTGGCCGTCGCCCCGGGCGATGATCATGATGGATCCACCCGACCACACCGCAATGCGAAAGATGGTCAATCGCACCTTCTTTCGTACCCAGATCGCCCGACTCGAGGACCGGGTCCGCTCGCTGTGCTGCGCCTACCTGGATGGGTTCGTCGGCGCCGACGGCTTTGACTATGTGCGCGACTTCTCGATGAAGTTACCGGTGATGGTGATCAGCTCGCTGCTGGGCTTCCCCGAGGAAGACCACGACAACCTCCGCGAGTGGTCGGACGCCCAGCTACACCGCGACGAGGGCACGACCCAGCTGAGCGAGGAGGGCCAGCGGGCCAACACGAAGCTGCTGGGGTACTACGCCGACCAGATTGCGCGACGACGGGCCGCGCCGGCCGACGACATCGTCGGCAACCTGATGACCTCCGACCTGGTCCAGGCGGGCCGCGAGACCCGTCGCCTGGACGATGGCGAAGTGTTGATGTTCATCGCGATGATCAACGTCGCCGGCAATGAGACCGTTGCGCGTCTGCTGGGATGGGCCGCGCTGACGCTGGCACAGTATCCCGACCAGCGGGCCAAGCTGGTCGACCGCCCGGACCTCATCGGCAACGCCGTCGAGGAACTGCTGCGCTACGACGCCCCGTCGCCGGTACAGGGCCGCTACACGAAACGCGACGTCACCTACAACGGCACGCTCATCCCGGCGGGCTCGCGCGTTGCCCTGCTGACCGGCTCGGCGGGCCGCGACGAACGCCAATATGAGAATCCCGACGTCCTCGACGTCGAGCGCACGGGGATCCGCCACATCAGCTTCGGCCACGGCTCGCACTTCTGCCTGGGCGCGGCACTGGCCCGCCTGGAGGCCCGGGTTGCGCTCGAGGAGACTCTCAAGCGTTTCCCGACCTGGGACGTCGACCGTGATGCCGTGACGTACGTGCACACCAATTCCGTGCGCGGCCCCGCCAGCGTGCCGATGCGGCTGTGACACCCGACCTCGCCGTCCGCACCGAAGGCGCGGTGCTCTGGTTGGTCTTGGACCGCCCCGAGGCCGGCAATTCGGTGACGCGGGCGGTGCAGCAGGCCCTCATCGAAAACCTGCGCTCCGCATCCGACGACGCGGGCGTCAGGGCGGTGGTGCTCACCGGCCGCGGTGACAAGCATTTCTGTACGGGGCCGAATCTTCGGGATCCCGGAATGCAGCCCAAGAAAGACCGGGTCGCGGGCGACGCCGCCCGCATCCTGCGCACCGGGTCTCAGGCGGTGGTGTCGGCGCTGCTGGACTGCGAAAAGCCGGTGTTGTGCGCGCTCAACGGGATCGCCGCCGGGGTCGGCGCCAGCATGGTGTTGGCGTGCGACCTCATCGTGGCCGCCGAAAATGCCCGCATCATCGAGCTTTTCGCGCGCCGCGGGCTCGCACCCGACGGGGGTGCCGCCTATCTGCTCGCTCGCAAGGTGCCGTTCAACGTCGCAAAGCAGCTGCTGTTCTTCAGCGAGGAGCTCTCCGCGGCGGAGGCCGAGCGCATCGGCCTGGTCAACAAAGTCGTCACCGCCGACGACCTCGAAGCCGAGACTGCCGCCTGGGCCCAACGGCTTGCCAGCGGGCCCACCCGTGCGCTGGCGGCGGCCAAGGCGATGCTGAATCAGGCGTTCGACGTCGACCGCGAAGCCGCATTCCGCACCGAGGCGCTGTTGGTGGAGCAGGTCGCCGCAACCGACGACGTCGCCGAGGGCATAGCGGCCTTCTCCGAACGACGCGACCCGGACTTTCGTGGACGCTGAGCTCTTCCGGGTGCGCGATGGCGATTGGATGGTAGAACACTCAGTGTTAATCTGTCACTCGCCGCGAGCCGGTCGAGGCCCGCTCCCCGATGCCATGCCATGGGCGTGAGGAGAAGCGAATGACGCTGCACCGAAACGCCGCGTCGCTGGACGGCCGGGTCGCCGTCGTCACGGGCGGGGGTGGTGGGATCGGAAGCGCCATCGCCGAGGCCCTCACCGAATTCGGCGCACGGGTGGCCATCTGGGAAAGGGACCAGCAGAGCGCCACGGCGGTGGCCGCGCGGGTCGGCGGCCTCGAGTGCATCACCGACGTACGCGATGCCGAACAGGTCGACGCGGCGCTGGCCACGACCATCGACGCGCTGGGGGTCCCGACCATCCTGGTGAACAATGCCGGCGGGGTCTTCTGGTCGGGCCTGCTGGACACCTCACCCAACGGCTGGGATGCGCTGATCCGGATCAATTTGACACAGGTGCTGCTCTGTACACAGCGCGTAGCGCGAGCCTTGGTCGAGGCGGGACAAGGCGGCAGCGTTATCAACATCAGCACCATGGAGGCGGTACGCGCCGCGCCAGGATTTGCCGCCTACGCCGCGGCCAAAGCGGGGGTGGTCAACTTCACCAAGACCGCCGCGCTGGAACTGGCGCCGCACAACATCCGCGTCAACGGGCTCGCGCCCGACTTCACGCTCACCGAGAGCCTGCAGAAGATGGCGCCCAACGGCGTCGAGAACGCCAAACTCATGGTGCCGATGGGCCGCGCGGGCCACGTCGACGAAATGGCCGGAGCCGCAATATTTTTCGCCAGTGACCTCAGCGCCTACGTGACCGGGCAGACGCTGCACGTCGACGGCGGGACATCAGCGGCCGGCGGCTGGTATCACCATCCGCAATCGGGGCGCTACATCCTCGGCCCGCCGACCCCGGCGTCCTAACCCGATGCACGACAACGAAATTCGGGATCTGTTGGCGAAGGAGGAAATTCGTCAACTGCCTTACCGTTATGCTGCGGCGATCGAAGCGCGGGATGTCGATGCGATGGCCGAGTTGTTCGTCCCGCACGCGCGGTTCGGCGACCACGGTGAGGGCCCCGAGGCGCTGCGCCGGCTGATGTCGGTCAGCGTCGACGGGAGCGTATTCGCGGTCATCCTCGTCGCTAACCACCTCGTCGAGCTGGACACAGCGGACCGCGCCCGCGGGCAGGTTTGGGCCCAGTGTTTCGCCCAGACCCATGCCGAGGGGTTTGTCGAACAGCTCATCAAGTACGAGGACCGCTACGAGCGGCACTGCGGGCGTTGGCTTTTCCTGCACCGAAGGCATCGCCTGTGCTACGGCGTGAGCCGCCGGCCGTCGCCCCTGACACAAGAAGCCGCAGCCTGGCCACGAAACCAGACCGGTGTAGGTGACCTGCCGCTGACCGACCCGGTCTTCACGGCTTGGTGGCGGAGCAGGGCCGACGGGGAAACGCGGCCGTGAGCGCCGGCCGTTGCCTAGCCGAGGGGCTCTCCTTTCCCGAAAGCCCGGTCGTCTTCGACGACGGTTCCGTCGTGGTCTCGGAGATGGCGGAAGGCAGGATCACCCGCGTCCGCCCTGACGGTGTCACCGAGACGGTGGCCGAAACCGGCGGCGGCCCCAACGGGGTGGCCCGGCTTCCGGACGGTCGGCTGGTAGTCTGCCAGAACGGCGGTGCTACTTTCGGGCTCGGCCCCTGGCCGTACGACTTCGCCGGCTGCGCAACGCTTTTCCGGCCGATGGGGCCGCCCGACCATCCCGTCGTTCCCGCGCTGCAGCTGATCGAAACCGGCGGTGAAGTCAGCACCCTGTGCACCGAATTCGTCACGCGCTCCGGCGGCACCCTGGCGCTGATGCGGCCCAGCGACATCTGCATCGACGGCGATGGCGGCTTCTACGTCACCGACGGCGGAGTCACGCGCAACCGCAGCCGCGGCATGACTGGACTGCTGTACGGCACCGTCGACGGCTGTCTTCGCGAGATCGTCTACCCGCTCGAGATGCCCAACGGCGTGGCCCTGTCCCCGGACGGGGCATTGCTCTACGTGGCCGAGACACGCACACGCCGGGTCTGGGAATTCACGCTCGACGGGCCGGGAGTGGTGTCGCGGGCGCGCGGTCTGGCAACGGTGCCCAGCGGTGGCCCGCTGAATGTCGGAGGGGCAGATGGGCTCTGTGTGGACGCGACCGGCAGAATCCTCGTCGCGACCCTGGGCACCGGTGGTGCGACCGTCTTCGCCCCGACCGGCGAGCTGTTGGGCGCCATTCCCGCTGACGATCCCATGACCACCAACCTCGCGCTGAGCCCTGACGGGCACACCGTGTTCATGACGCTGGCATCATCGGGACGACTCTTCAGTGTCGAGAACTGGCTGGACGAGTCGACCGCCGGCCGGCAGTCGCCGTGAAGCTGCTCCGGCGTCGGCTTCGTTCGCCGTTCGCTCCCACCGGAAGACCACTGCTCATATCTGGCGCGGTCATCCCTACGGTTGTCGGTTCAGCGGTCATCGCCGCACTGGCCCTGTGGTGTCTTCCGACCGGGATGGCGCTCGCCCAACAGCACGTCCTTAAGTTCAACCTCGTCGTGGCGTCGAGTTATTGCGCCGTAAGCATGCCCTCTGCGGTGATCTGCGGCTACTTGTGGATGAGCCTGCCGGCGGACGCGAGCGACGCCACCTTGCGGCGGGTCGTCTTGGCTATACCGAGGAGAATGGCCGTCGTCCACGGGGCGGTGTGGTCCACGGCCAGCGCGATTTTCGTGCTCATCAACCTCGGCAGGCCTTGGCTGGCGGCAACCTTGGGCGTTTCGATGATCCTGGGTGCGATCGTAACAACCGCATTGTCGTATTGGATGTGCGAAATCGCGCTGCGGCCGGCGACGGCCATGCTACTCACCGACCACCCGCCGAAAGATGCTCAGGGCCCAGGACTTCGGCTACGCGCGGTAAGCGCCTGGGTGATCGGAACGGGAGTTCCGACGCTGATGGTCATGCTCGTCGCCGCAAGCGCCCTCTTCGTCGAGTACTCCGCGCATCGGCTGGCACTCGTTGTTCTCGTCCTCGGGGGTTGCACCATGGCCTGTGGCCTGGTGGTCGCCGCATTCAACGCGTCATCAATCGCCGATCCCATCGACGAGGTCAGGGACGGCATGCAGCGTGTGCAGCGCGGCGAATTCGACGTGTCCGTAGCCGTTTTCGACGCCTCCGAGCTGGGCCTGTTACAGGCGGGCTTCAACACCATGGCGACCGGACTGCGTGAACGAGAACGCCTGCGCGACCTGTTCGGCCGCCACGTCGGCCAGGACGTGGCTCGGTTGGCCGAGCAGCTCGCCGCCGCCGGTGACCAGATCGAGATGGGCGGAGTCAACCGCGAAGTGGCGGTGTTGTTCGTGGACCTGGTCGGCTCGACCCGACTGGCCACCACACTCGAGCCACCCGAATTGCTGGCGACGCTCAACGACTTCTTCACGATGGTCGTGAACGCGGTCGAAGCGAATAGCGGCTTTGTCAATAAGTTCGAGGGGGACGCGACGCTGGCGGTCTTCGGCGCTCCCCTCGACGACGACGACAGGGCCTCGCACGCACTGGCGACGGCGCGCGCACTCAACAGGATTTTGAATCCGCCCGGCGCGCCGATCAGGGCCGGCATCGGCGTCTCGGCCGGCATGGCGGTAGCCGGCAACGTCGGCCACCCGGGCCGCTACGAGTACACGGTGATCGGCGACCCGGTCAACGAGGCGGCGCGACTCACCGAGGTCGCCAAACTATCGGTGGGCGTCGCCGCGTCGGCCACCGCGCTTGTCATGGCGAGTCAGGCGGAGTCACGGCGGTGGCGGGTCGTCGACTCCAAAGTGCTACGCGGCCGAGCCAATTCGACCGACATCGCCGTACCGGTCAACTGACGCCCAAGGACGGTTAGCGGTCATACCTTGTGGGACTTCTGCTCTTCCATCTTGTTCAGGAACGCCTCGAGGCCGACACCGCCATGGCCCGCCATGACCTCGTCGTAGTCGTACTCCGGCGGGTTGCCGCCGTTGGGGCGCCACCCGGCATCCGCGGTACACGACTTGAAGCCTTCTTCGGGAAAGGCGTACCACCGTCGCGTGTTGAGTTCGACGATCTTCGCGGCCTCCGCGTCGGGCACGTCGGCGAGCATCTCCTCGGCGCGCGCGCGGCTCTTGGGCCAGAACGAGTCGGAGTGCGGGTAGTCGCATTCCCAGGTGATGTTGTCGATGCCAATCTGGTGGCGCATCGCCATGCCGACCTCGTCTTCGATGAAGCAGCCGGAGATGTTGCGCCGGAACAGTTCCGACGGAGCGACCGTGGGATGGATGTTCTGGTAGAACTTGTGCTTGCGCCACACGTAGTCCGCGCGCTCGACGAGGTACGGCATCCAGCCGACGCCGCCTTCGGAGAAGGCAACCTTGAGGTTCGGGTGTTTGTGGAACACCGGCGAGAAGATGAGCTCGGTCGCGGCGGCCATGGACGTGGTACCCATCAACGTGATCATCACCGCGAACGGAGCCTCGGGCGCGGTCTGCGGGGGGAACCCGCCACTGCCGAAGTGCATCACCGCGGTCAAGTTGGTCTCTTCGAGCGCCGACCACACCGGCTCCCAGTACGCGGTGTGGTAGCTGGGCAGCTTCAGGTTGGTCGGGTTGTCCGGCAGCCCGATCGCCCGCGCCCCCTTGGCCGCCACCCGTTCGATCTCGGCGACGATCAGGGCCGGGTCCCACAGCGGCGTGATCGCCATCGGGATGAACCGGGCGGGATCGGTGGCACACCACTCGTCGAGCGAGAAGTCGTTCCACGCCTGGACGGACAAGTGCGCCAATTCCTTGTCCTCGCCCTCGAGGAAAACGGTGCCACAGAAGCGGGGGAACGACGGGAAGCACAGCATGGCGTGCACGCCGTCGATGTCCATGTCGGCCAGCCGGGCTTTCGGGTCGTAGCAGCCGGGGATCATGTCGGCGTAGCGGATCGGGTCGACGCCGAACTCCTCCGGCGACTTGCCGGCGACCGCGTTCAGCCCGATGTTGGGATAGGGCCTGCCCTCGTACACCCATTGCTGCACCGGCGGCGCTCCGTCGCGCGGAAATTCGACGATTCTTGGACCGTCGCCGAGGAATTTCTTCGGCAACCGGTCCGCCCAGACCTGCGGCGGCTCGATCAGGTGATCATCGACGGACAGGAGCTTCATCGAAGGTTGCAGCGGCATTGTGGGAGTCGTCTCTCGATTTGGTGCGATACGGTACAAGTGAACAGATTCTGACCATTTGACTATAGCGCCGATGGCGGCCAGAGCCCAACAGGGCACATCCAGGAGAACCATGACGACACCCGATACCCCGCATTCGCGCATCCCGCACGACGATTGGGCCGACCAGGACCTGCTCACCAAAGGTGAGGCGGCCGAACGCGTCGCCGCCGAGATCGCCGAGGTCGCGGCCAAACTCGGCGCTTCGGATGATCAGGACGAGACGCTGACGCGACGACTCAACGGGCTGCAGGAGGCCTACAAGCACCTGACCCGGGACCCTCAGGGCTGACCCCGGCCTACTCAGGCCCGTGGCAAGCCCAGCACCCGTTGGGCGACGATGTTGCGCTGGACTTGGGCCGTTCCGCCGTAGATGCTTGCGGCGCGCGACCACACGTAGATATCCCATTCCAGGCCTTCGGTGAGCAGAGGTCCGCTAGCCGAAAGGTCCATCATGGCGTGGGCGAAGAACTGGTCGGCACGCGTCATGAGCAACTTGTCCACCGAACCCTCGGGGCCGGGAAGCCGGCCGTTCTGGCGCTCCGTCAGGGATCGCATGACCTTGATCTGCAGTGCTCGCAGCTCGACGTAAGCCTGGCCGAGCCGGGCCCGAGCCGACGGCGAGTCTTCGAGCCAGCCGACGCGAACGTCGTCCTCGAGGCGGCGTAACTGCGTTGTGAGCCGGCCAATCCAGTTGATGTCGCTGGGACCGCGCTCGTAGGCGAGCAGCTGGTTGGCGATGGACCAGCCCTCCCCACGTTGGCCGAGCAGGTTGCCCGCGGGTACGTCCACGTTGTCGAACGTGATCTCGGTGAACTCGCGGTTGCGCGCGGCGTTCACGATGGGCCGCACTTCGATGCCGGGCGTCGACATCGGCACCAGCAAAACGGAAATGCCCGCGTGCTTCGGTGCGTCCGGCTCGGTGCGGCACAGCAGGAAGCACCAGTCGGCGACCGCGCCGAAGCTCGTCCAGATCTTGCGGCCGTTGACGCGAAACATCCCACGCCCACCGGTGTCGATGAAATCGGCGCGGGTCTTCAGGCCGGCAAGGTCGGATCCGGCCTCGGGTTCGGAGAACCCCTGACACCAGCGCACGCGGCCGGACAACAGCCCGGGCAATAGCGCGTCGCGCTGCTCGTCGGTTCCGAACAGGCGCAACGCGTTGCTGAGGTGACCGACGCCCTCGATGGGTGCGGCGCCGGCCCGCCCGAGCTCGTCGTTGAGGATCGCCTCGTAGACCGGCGTCCTGCCATGTCCCCCATACTCGACGGGAAAGGACAAGCCGATGTATCCGGCTTCGTAAAGTGTTTGGTGCCATGCGTTTTGCGCGTCAGCCCGCGCCGCCGGGTCGTCGGGGATCGCGGCGTCGGCGGCGTGGTCTGACAGCCACTGCCGCAGCTCGGCACGAAACTGCGCCTCGGGTGCACTGTCGTTGAAGTCCATGGCTAGGCGAGCTCGCAGTTCGCCAGCCGCAGCGAGCCAATGGCCTCGTAGTGCACCGCTTCGTCGCCGAACAACCGCCGGTCCAACAGTGTCCTGCGCAGCCGCAGGTGCGAAACGTGCTCCCAGGTGATCGCGATGCCGCCGAAGACCTGAACCGCGGTCTCGACCACCTCTCGGCCCGCCGCCGAGGCGTATGCTTTCGCCGCCATTGCCGCCAGGCGCGCCTCCTCGGCCGGCAGGTGGTCGACCGCCCAAGCGGCGTGCCAGAGGCAACTCCGGGCGCCTTCCACTCGCACCAGCGCATCGGCGAGCAGATGCCCCACGGCCTGAAACGACCCGATCTTCACCCCGAATTGAGCCCGCTCACCCGCATAGCGGACCGCGTCGTCCAGGGCGCCCTGCATGACGCCGACCAGGTCGGCGGCAACGGCCGTCATCGCCAACGAGCCCACGCGTTGCCACCGCTCGTCATCGATGGCCTCTCCCGCCACCGCCCCCGAATCGACCGAATCTGCTGGCAAACACCGAAATTCACGTGTCAGGTCGAGCGCCTGCGGGCCGGACCCGCCCAGCGGTGCGCAGACAACCCTGCGTTGTCCGTCGGCGTGGGTGGCCAGTAGTCCATGGGTGGCGCCCGCGGCGTCGAACGCCACCCCAGGTCGGTGAGCCGAGCCGAAACCCATCAAGTCCGGGCCCAGCACGGGCGCCAGCCGGAGGCTGCCTTCCGCGACGAGCTCCAATTCTTTTTCGGCTCCGGCCGCCTCCAGGATTTCGGTGGCCAGCACCGCCTGGCCCACCACCGGAACGGCGCTGAGGGTCTTGGCGAGTTCTTCGATCACGATGATGGCTTCCACCCCGCTCGCGTCGAGTCCGCACAGGCGCGGCGAACGCAGCGTCGGCACACCGAGATTCACCACGCGGCGCCACTGGGCATCCAGGGCCGCGCCGGCCGGAATCTCGTCGGCGCTGCTGACCGCGAGCTCCTCCCCCAGCTGCGCGGCGGTGTCGCGGAGCAGTTGCTGCTCGTCGGTGAAGGCGATCTCCATGGTCAGCGCAGGGTCATCTCCACGCTGGTGTATCCGCGCACCGTCGCGGTGAGCACGCGTTCGCGCGCACCGATGGAGTAGTCGGGAAACCTGTCGGCGATGTATTCGAACACCAGCTGCGCCTCCCGGCGCGCCAACCATTGCCCGAGACAGATGTGGATTCCCCACCCGAAGTACACGTCGGTGCCGCGCGGCCTGTCGATGACGAAGCGGTCGGGGTCGTCATACCGCCGTTCGTCACGGTTGGCGCTGCCCAGGAGCAGTAGCACCCAGTCGCCGGCGTCCATGGTGACGCCGTGACGCTCGATCGGCCGGGTCAGGGTGCGGGCCACCCAGTGGCTCGGGGTGTCGTAGCGCAGCGCCTCGTTCACCGCCGCGGGAATGAGGCTGCGGTCCTTCACGATTCGCTGCCACTCCTCGGGATGCGCGGCGAGCGCGACGAGGCCGTTGGAGATCAGCTTCTGGGTGGTTTCTGAGCCGGCGGCCGACAGGAGATTGCAGAACATCAGCACCTCGTGCGGGGTCAGGGCGCGCTCGCCGCCAGCTTCGGGGTCGTCGAATGTGGCTTGCAGCACGACGCTGATCAGGTCGTCGCCCGGGTCGGTGCGGCGCTGTTCGATCAGGTCACCGATGTACTGGCTGATCAGGCGGTTGGCCTCGATGGCTTTGGCCGGCATCGCGACCTGCCCTTCCTCCCGGGTGAGGAAGGCCTCCCACCAGACGCGCAGCTGCGCACGGTCGCTGTGCGGCACGCCGAGCAGATCACCGATCACGTCCGTGGGCACCGAGAACGCGAACGCCTCCATCGCGTCGACGGTGGTACCCGGTTGCAGCCGGCCAAGGTGCGCGTCGACCACGGCCCGCAGGGCAGACTCCATGGCGGCGACCGCTTTTGGCGTGAAGAACCCTTTGAGGACCCCGCGAATGCGGTCGTGGCGAGGCGGGTCCATCGAGATCACCGAGTACTTGCGTCCGTCGTTGTCCGGGTTCTCCGGTGCCGGACCGCGCTTGGACGAGAACGTCTCCCAATCCCGCAGAGCCCGCGACACGTCTTCGAACCTGGACAGGACCCACCAGCGGTTTTCGGGATCACGGTAGACCGGCGCCTCGTCGCGCAATCTCCGGTACACCGGGTACGGATCGTCGAAGATCGCCGTGGAGAACGGCGAATACATCAACTCACTGGTTGCTGGCACAGCCCTGACTCTATCATCGCAATGAACAATCGGACGCTGAGTGACTAGTTGCTCAGTTGCTTCGGCGGCGTGCGTTCGATCAACTCGATCCAGTTGCCGTCGGGGTCAGTCGCCATCAGTCCCCGGTTGCCGCCAACGAAGGTGACCGTTCGTTCCGGTCGGGCTTGGCCACCCAGGCGCTCGATACGCGCGACGACCGCGTCCGCGCCGTCGACGCGGAACGACAGGTGGGTGAATCCCACCGCGTTCATCCGGCGGGGCCGGCGCTTCTCGCGCACGCCCGGTACCGGGTAGCCGAGCAACTCGAGGCGAAACCCGTCGCGCTGCAGGTAGACCAAGTCCAGCACCAGCCCGGGCACGCCCAGCAGATGGGCGGTCTCGGGCCCGTCCACGCGCAAGCGACCACATTCGTCGAATCCCATTGCCAAGCAATAGAACTGAACAGAACGTTCGAGATCGCTGACGCACAGCCCGATATGGGTGAGGCGGTCGGTCATGCGGTGTCGTCGGCGAGTTCGTCGAGCAGCGCGTTGTGTTCCCCGAGCAGGGGGGGCCGTGCGGGGGCGCCGACAGGGTTGGCGCGGAACACATACGGCGTGCCCGGATAGCGGAAGGTCTCCCCCAGTTCCGGGTGGTGGACCGGAACATGGAAGCCGCGGGCCGCGATGTGTTCGTCCTCGAAGGCCTCGTCGGGGGACAGCACGGCTCCGGCCGGGAATCCGCGTCGCTGGCTTTCCAGAAAGTACTCATTCGCCGGCATCCGGGAGGCGATCAAGGTGATCGCGTCGCGGGCCGCGGTCAGTATCGCCGTGGTCTCGTCGTCGGCACCGATCATCGCGATGTCGACCGGCTCGTCGCGACAGGCGGCCATCTCCAAGAACACCACCTCTGGGAGTTCGTCGGTGAGGCCGAGGTCCGCGAGCCAGGTCAGCAGGTTCGCGAATTCCGGCGGCTTGCGCGGCAGCACGCCGGTGGTGGCGTAGGCACCGTCGGCGCACCGGACCTGGGTCGGTTGGCTCGGCGTGAAGTACGCGTGGCGGCCGGTCTGGCGGACGCACGTCTCGTTGTTGACCAGCCAGTGGTAGGTCGTTTGCTCACAGCTGACGTTGCAGGCCGCGTTGACGCTGACGTCGACGAGCTGACCCTGGCCGGTCTGGTCGCGGTGCGCCAAGGCGACCAGCGCCCCGATGGCGCAATATAGGCCGGCGAGGTTGGCCGACTGCTCGCCGGCGCCGCGGATCGGCGGCAGGGAGTGATCGTCGTAGCCACAGTTCCAGACCGGACCGCCGCCGGCGAGCATGGTGAGGTCGGTGACGGGTTGGTCGGCCCGCATGCTGTCGAGGCCGAATGGGGTGACCGCCACCCAGATCAGGGACGGGTGCCGGGCATCGCCGACCGGGCCGGACCCGGAGATCACGATGTCGGAGCCAGCGATCAGGCGCCCCAGTGCGTTGACACCCTCCGCGGTGTCGAGATCGACGGTCACCGACCTCTTGCCCACGTTGCCGCTCCACCAGCGCAGGCTGGTATCCGACCCGATGTCGTCGTGCGCGAACGGCGGTCGCGACCGATGTGAGGATCCCGCGGGAGGTTCGACGACGACGACCTCCGCGCCGAGTTCGGCGAGCAACCTTCCCCCGATGGGGGTGAACTGGCCGCTGATCTCGACGACGCGAATCCCGCTCAGCGCGTTCAGATCACACCCCGCTTTGCCAATTCGTCCAGCTCCTGATCACTGCGCCCGAGCAGCCCGCCCAGCACGTCTCGGTTGTGTTCCCCCAGACACGGCGCGGCCCGCGAAAATTTCCACGGCGAGGCCGCCATTCGCAGGGGAAGCCCTTCGACGCGCACCGTCCCGATCTCGGGGTGCGTCACCGTCGGAAAGAGTCCCCACTCTGCGAGGTCCGGGTCTTCGTCGATCCGTTCCCGGGGCGACTTCACGACACTCGCCGGGACCCCGGCCGCACTGAGTTCGGCTGCCAGCGAGGAGGCTTCCCGGGTCCGGGTGCAGGCGCTGACGAGTGCGTCGAGTGCGTCGGCGCCGAGCAACCGCTGCTCCAGGGTGGCGAACCGGTCGTCTGTCAATCGCGGTTCGTCGATGACTTTGGACAGCAGGGCGACGTCCCGGTCGTCGCGGCAGGCGATGGCGATCCACCGGTCCTCGCCCAGGCACGGATAGATCCCATGCGGGGCCATCTCACCGAAGTCGGCGTGGTTACCGTCCGGGAATCCCGGCCGGCGCGCGGCCCGCTCGTTGACCGTCCAGTCCAGCACCTCGGTGGGCAGCATCGCGATGCCCGCAGGCACCGTGGCCAAGTCGATGTGTTGGCCCTCGCCGGTGCGTTCGCGCTGATGCAGGGCCGCCAGGATCGCAACCGTCATGTAGTAGGCGGCGACGTGATCCATGTACGAGTAGCCCCATCCCGCGGGCTCACGGTCGGGCAGCCCGGCGGTGAAGGTCAACCCGCTCAGCGCCTGAACGATGGGACCCCAGGTCTTGAAATGGCGGTAGGGGCCGCTATGTCCGAAGCCGCAGTTGGAGACGTAGATGATGTCGGGCTTGATCCGGCGCAGCTGGTCGAAGCCGAAACCCATCCTGTCCAGCACGCCGGCGGCGAAATTCTCACAGACGATGTCAGACACGGCAATCAGCTCACGCAGCAGCTGCTTGCCGGCCTCGTGACGCAGGTTGATGGTCACCCCGAGCTTGCCCACGTTGTGGTTGTTGAAGCCGGCGCCCAGATTCACGCCCCGGCGCTCGTCGACGAATGGGCCGACGCCGCGCAGCGCGTCCCACATCCCACGCGTTGCGGGGTCTTCGACTCGGATGACCTCGGCACCGAAGGCGGCCAGGATCTTCGTCGCCCCGGCGCCGGCCAGTTGACCGCCGAGGTCGCATACCCGAAGGTGGGACAACCCGACGCTCACCGTGCAACAATAAAACAGATTTTGTTCTTCTGCCAACGCCGCGCCGCAGTCCGGCCCGGGCGGAAGCTACTCGCAGATTAACAGTTGATGTTCTATTGTTCAGTGTTATGGTGACGATCACAGCGGCCCGCTTCGACGAGCCGGCGTTCTACCTCGGCGACCCGAACGCCACATTCGCGCAGTTGCGCGAACACGATCCCGTGCATTGGTACGAGGAGGGCCAGTTCTGGGTCATCACCAAGTATGAAGACATTAAGGGTATCTCGGCTCGACCCGAGCGGTTCAAGTCGGAGCGCATTGGGATCATGATGGATCTGATCGCGCACCGGGAGGGCCGCGACCCTCAGGGATACGGCAACCGCGGCATCATGTTCATGGATCCGCCGGTGCACCGAGTGCATCGCAAGGCTGTCGGCGTGCGGTTCACACCGGCCGCGGTCGCCAAGATGGAGGCCCGGGTACGCCAGGTCGTCAACGATGTGCTCGACGACCTGCCGAACGGTGAATTCGACTGGATTCAACGGGTCGCCGAGCCCATCCCCGTGTATGTGTTCGCCTACCTGCTGGGAGTGCCCGAGGAAGACTGGCCCAAGGTCGCCGGCTGGGCGACCACGATCGCCAACGTCGGTGGTGGGGCCGCGAGCGACGAGGACTACGCGTTCATCTTCGAACACATCGGGCCCTATCTGATGAGCCTCGTCGCCGAACGCAAGGAGCATCCTCAGGACGATCTGCTCACGATGCTCTCCCAGGTGGCCGTTGACGGGGAGCCCTTCGACGACATGCAGGTGATGATCTACGCGCTCACCTTGCTCGCCGCCGGCAGTGAGACGACGCAGAGCCTGATCGCGGGAATCGCCGATTGCCTCGACACACATCCCGACCAATCGGCGGTGTTGTTCGCCGATCCGGGCCTCAGCGGCAACGCCGTCGAGGAGGTGCTGCGTTACTGGACGCCGGTGATGAGCATGGCCCGGCAGGCGGCCCGCGACGTTCGTCTGCGCGGTGCGGAGGTCAAGGAAGGCGACGGGGTGCTGCTCGCCTATGCGTCCGCGAACCGCGATCAGGAGCACTGGGGCCCGACCGCCGAACAGTTCGACATCCACCGCCAGGACGCCGCCAATCACCTCGGCTTCGGGGTCGGCGAGCACTTCTGCATGGGCGCCGCCCTGGCTCGACGCGAAGCTCGTCTGCTGCTGGAGGAAGTGGCGCGGCGCGCCAAGGGGATTCACGTGGTCGGCAACCGAGTGCCTCGCGTGTCGACGCTGGTGCACACGCACGACCACCTGCCTGTTGTGCTCGACTACCGCTGAGGGGCATGCCCATGAGCGGACCCATGGCGGGCGTACGCGTCCTCGAGGTTGCCCAGTGGACGTTCGTTCCGGCCGCCGGCGCGGTGCTGGCGGACTGGGGCGCCGACGTACTCAAAATCGAACATCCGCGCACCGGCGATGCCCAGCGGGGCCTACGTCAGCTCGGCAACGTGCAGATCGCCGGCGACCGCAACCCCGTCATGGAGCACGCGAACCGCGGCAAACGATCTATCGCCCTGGATATCTCGACACCGGCCGGTCATGAATTGCTGATGGACATTGCGCGCACAAGCGACGTGTTCCTGACCAACTTCTTGCCCGACGCCCGTGCCAAACTGCGGATCGACGTCGATGACTTGCGGACTGCGAACCCCGACATCGTCTATGTGCGGGGCAGCGCATACGGAACGCTCGGCGACGAGGCCGGCATCGGTGGCTACGACATGACCGGCTTCTGGAGCCGAGGCGGTAGCGCGGCAAGCGTCACCCCGCCCGATATGGGCGGCGTTGTCGCACAACCCGGCCCGGCGTACGGAGATTCTCTGGGCGGCATGACAATTGCTGGCGGAATCGCGGCGGCGCTGTTCGCTCGTGATCGGACCGGTGAGGCCAAGGTCGTGGATGTGTCGCTCCTCGGAGTGGGGGTGTGGGCGATGGGGGTGGCAGTCAACGCCGCGCTGATCTCCGGAGAGCCGTGGCAGGCAAACGCCGCCGGCGCCAACGTCGCCCCGCACAATCCGCTGGTGGGCTTCTACCGCACCGGTGACGGGCGGTATATGGGATTGTCGATGATGCAAGGTTTCCGCTATTGGGCGGACTTCTGTGCGCGGGTCGGGCTCCCCGAGCTTGCCACCGACGAACGCTTTGCCAGCCATGAGCTGCTAACCCGCAACGCGGCGCAGGCAACTGCGATCCTGCGCGAGGTGCTCGGAAGCAAAACCCTCGAGCACTGGCGCAAAGCGCTGGCCGGTTTCGAAGGGCAGTGGGCGCCCGTACAGAACACGATGGATGTTGTGGCTGACGAGCAGGTGAGGGCAAACGGTGTTATCGCGCCCATCCAAGGCAGCGGCGGTGCCCTCGAGTTAGTCTCGAGCCCCGTGCTTTTCGATCAGACGCCGTTTGCTCTCGGCCCAACACCGGAGTTCGCCGAACATACCGAGGCGCTCTTGCTCGAACTGGGCAAGGACTGGGACGACATCATCGCCCTCAAGGACAGCGGAACCATCGCGTGATCGAGAGCCCTCTTAAGTTCCAACCAACGGAGTAAGCAGATGAATCGAGTCAGCGGCAAAGTAGCGGTCGTCACGGGCGCCGCGCGCGGTCAAGGACGCAGTCACGCAGCTCATCTCGCCGACGAGGGTGCCGACATCATCGCCGTGGATATCTGCGACGACATCGGGACCAACGACTACCCGATGGCACGCAAGAGCGACCTCGACGAGACGGCGAAGTTGGTGGAGAAGGCGGGCCGGCGCGTGGTCACCGCGGTGGCCGACGTGCGGGACCGCGCGGCCCTGAAGAAGGCGATCGACGACGGCGTCGCCCAATTGGGCGGGCTGCATGTCGTCGTCGCCAACGCCGGCATCTGCCCGCACGGAGAGCACAAAGGGTATCCGGCGTTCCGCGACGTGCTCGACGTGAACTTTCTCGGCGTTGTCAACACCGTCAACGCCGCGTTCGACCATCTGGACACCGGTGCGTCGATCATCGCCACCGGCTCGATCGCCGGACTGGTTTCCCAACACGACATGTTCAACGGTGGCGGCAACGCGGGCCCCGGTGGGCTCGGCTACGGTCTGGCTAAGAAATTCGTCCGCGACTGGGTCAAATCGATGGCGATGACGCTGGCGGCGCGCCAGATACGCGTCAACGCCGTGCACCCGACGAACGTCAACACCGCGATGATGAACAACCCGATGATGTACAAGACGTTTCGGCCCGACCTGGAGGCTCCGACGCACGACGAGGCCTTCGTCATCTACCCGATGCTCCAGGCGATGCCGGTGCCCTGGGTGCAACCCGAGGACATCTCGCACGCCGTGGTCTACCTCGCCTCCGACGAATCGCGATACGTCACCGGGCTGCAGATGTTCATCGACGCCGGTGCCGCGCTGAAAATGGGCTTCTGACCTCCCCGATAACATGACACCCGATGACGCGGTACGAAGTTGGCTCGAGAGTCACCTCGGACCCGTGCGCGCCTTCGAGCGCCAACCACGTTGGCGTCCGGCATGGTTCGCCGACGTCGAACGCGACGGCACGATCATGTCGCTGTATGTGCGTGGCGACCGCGAGGGCATGGAGTTCTCGTTGTCCACCCATCGAGAAGCGGACATACTTGGAGCCCTGCAGAAGCAAGGCATCCCGGTTCCACACATTCACGGCCGGATTGACGCACCACCGGCCATCGTGATGGATCGCCTGCCCGGCGCCACCAATCTGTCAACCTCACAGAGTGCAGCGGAACGCAACTCGGTCATCGACGAATACATGGAAATCCTTGCGCGGATCCATCGGCTGGATCCGGGTGAGTTCTCTGCCGTCGGACTTAAGTTGCCCGAAAGCCGTGAGCAGCATGCGTTGTCGAGCTTCGAGGATTCCGTCGCGCGGTACCGGTCTGCCAAAAAGCGCCCGGAGCCGTTTCTGGAATTCGGCATCGGCTGGATCCGCCGCCACGTTCCCACGCATCGGTTCGACCCTCGCTTCGTCCTGGGCGATCCCGGACAGTTCATGTTCGCCGATGGGCACGTGACCGGACTGCTCGACGTCGAACTGGCCTACCTTGGCGACACCGCCCACGACCTCGCAGGGCTGCGCCTGCGCGACATCTCCGAGCCCTTCGGCGACCTCGGGCGCGCGTTCCGGCGCTACGAGGAGGTTTCCGGCGTAGAACTGGACCTGCCGGTGGTCGAGTTCCACACCGCGCAGTTCTCGCTCACCACGCCTCTCTCGTTGGTGATGATCTTGCACAACCCTTTTCCGATGAGCGACTTGCTGCAATATGAGGAGTGGTTTGCACAATGCTCGCTCAACGCAGTCGAAGCAATGGCCGCGGTCGAGGGCGTCGCCCTCGACGATTACCGACTCCCGCAGGCGGCAGATGTGCGCCAGAGCGGCCTCGTCGACGCGTTGGCACCCATCATTGAGGAATTAACCGCCGAGACCGAGAGTGAGCGCTTCCGCCGGCATCAAACCGCGCAGACCGCGCGCTACGTTGCCGGCGTGTGCCGGCACGGTCCCGCAATCGAATCCGAAAACCTCGACGACGTCGAACGCCTGCTCGGCTCCCGATACCCTGACTGGCGCACAGGGGATGAGGCGCTGGAGGCATTCGTGTTGCGCGCACCCGACAACATGGATGCCGAACTCATTCGGCTGTTCCACCGCCGCATCATGCGACAAATGCGTTTACTGGAACCGGTTCTCAACCGCGCCGGCGGCGTGTACCCGCTGACGCCCCTGGCCCGGTTGCTCGGCCGCTGACGCCCGCGTGGTAGGCCGCTACCGGGCGGCCAGCTCCAGACGCTTCCGTCGCCGAACCAGGATGCTGGGCAGCCAATCTCCGACGTCACACGCGTCGATCCAGGTGGTGCGCTCCAGAAGCATTTTGAACACGATCTGAGCCTCCAACCGGGCCAGGGCGGCCCCGACGCAGAAGTGCACGCCCTTGCCGAACGTCACATGCCCTTTCGCGTTGCTGCGATCGAGACAAAATTCGTCGGGCGACTCGAAGTGCTCGGGATCGCGGTTGGCCGCTCCCCATAAAAGAAGCAGATGCGCATTTCCTGGCACTTGGACCCCACCGAGTGTGGTGTCGCGCCACACATGGCGGTAGTGGCCACGAAACGGCGGCTCGTAGCGCAGTGTTTCTTCGATGAAATTGCCCAGTAATTCCGGGCTTTCGCGAATCCGCTGTTGGACCTCGGGGCGGTCAGCGAGAATCCATGCCGCACTGCCCAACAACGAGGCGGTCGACTCGCCGGCGGCACTGAACAGCGTGAGCATGATGCCCATCGCCACGGCCTGGTCCACCTCGCCGGAGGCGTAGCGGGCGGCCATGTCCGGTATCAGCCCGGATTTGTCCGCGGTATCCGCCTTGTCGAAATGTTCCATGACGTACGCGGACAGTTCGAACGCCGCAACCCCGGCCTCCGTTAGCTGCGCCTCGGTGACGACGCCGTCGAGCAGGGTGGTGGTGGCGTAACCCAGCCGGATCAGTTTGTCGACATCGGTATGGGGCAGGCCCAGCAATTTTGCGACCACCATCATCGGGAGCCGGTTCGCCACCGCGCCCATCCATTCGATGCGTCCTTGGTGCAGGTTCTCCTCCCATAGGAGCTCGGCGGCCTCCGCAGCGAATTCCTCGATGATCCGCACCCGGCGCGCGGACAGGTGTGGGAGCAAGATCTTGCGGTGCAGCGCGTGCGCCGGATCATCGGCCGTGGCCAGGGCGTGGGTGGGGCTTCCCGCCTCCATCATCGGCAACGCTGCGATGCTGCCGTCCTCGCGGAAAATCATGGTTGCCGTGAGATTGGACGAAAAGTCCTCGACCCGAGTGACCGCCTCGATCAACGCGTCCCAGCCACACACGGCATAGAAGTCGGAATCGGCGATGCGATGCACCGGAGCCGTCGCGCGCATCCGGTCATACATGGGATACGGATCCTGCAAAGCCTCGGCACCGAAGAAATCGACCGGGTCGCTCAAGACCGCCATAGACCCAGGCTGAAGGTGACCGTCGGCGCGGTCAATAGGGCGAGGAAAGGTTGATAAGCCTCCCGCCGCGCCGTTCATGCACCCCAAACCCCTTGCGCCGGAGGACCAGCGCGTTAGCCTGAGAATTGTCACCGATAATTCTCAGCCTGAGGGAAGTTTCTGTTGGCTGTACGGAAGGGTTGCATGGCACAGAACGACTGGCTGGTGGGCCGGGATCGCCGCAGTGCAGCCGCCGAACGGATATGTGCGGCCGCCGCCGATCTCATCTCGCACGTCGGATATGACGAGTTCACCATCGAGAGCCTCGCAGAAGCGGTCCACTGCTCACCGGCAACGATTTACCGGCACGCCGGCGGAAAGGCGGCCATCAAGGACGCGGTGGTCGCCCTCCAGGCAAGCCGCGTCGTCGATACCGTGCGCGAGGCCATCAAAAACCTGACCGGCCGCGAACGAGTGGTGACGGCCACCATCCTGGCTTTGCAGCGCATGCGCTCTGATCCGTTGGCCCAGCTCATGCAGACCGCACCGACGGTGCCGCGCAGCGAGTGGCTCACGAACTCCCCCGCTGTTACCGCACTCGCCTATGACATGCTCGGATCCGACAATGCAGATCCACTTGCCGCCCAATGGCTTATCCGGGCGTTCCTGGCGCTGTGGTGGTGGCCGCTGAAGGACCCCGCCGACGAACGCGCCGTCGTCGAACGCTTTCTCGGCCGGTCTTACGGAGACCCCGGCTAAGGGCCGAGTCATCGACCCAGTACGGCCACCACGCAGGACCCACCGCCGCCCATCGCCTGGGCGAGCCCGACCCGGGGATCGGCGGCCTGCCGCGAATCCGCCTCTCCGCGAAGCTGGTTCACCACCTCGGCGACTTGTGCCAGTCCCGTCGCACCGAACGCGTGCCCGCGAGCAAGACACCCCCCGTCGGTGTTGGTCGGTAGCCGGCCCTTCGATCCCAACCCGCCGGACAGAACCAGTTCGGCGGCGTCATTGACGTCGACGAGGCCGAGCGCGATCAGCGCAGTGACCTCCTCGCTGGCGCACATGTCATGCAGGGAGACCACCCCGACGTCGCGCGGCGCCGCCTGCGCCGCGCCGAACGCGCGCGAAGCGGTGAGCGCGATTTGCGACGGCGGACCGACGCACGGACCGGCCAGCGGCCAGCCCGGGTCGCGGGGCCAACTCGTCTGCTCGATGGCGTTGATAGCCACGGACCGCGCGCGTTGTCCGGACGTCACGACGATCGCGGCGCCGCCGTCGACCGAGGCGTGACACATCATCTTGGTTAGCGGCTCGGCGATCATCCGCGACGACATCACCTGTTCAACGGTCACCTCGTGGTCGTTGCGCCGAGCCGCCAGCGGATTCATGCGCGCCTGGTTGTACGACTTAGCGGCGACGGCACCGATAACATCCGGCGCACAGTTCGCCTCGTACAGAAAGCGATTCGCCTCGATCGCGTAGTGGATCTGCGGCGGAAACCGGTCCCAGAAATCGACGGCCGCCGGCACCACACCCCCGGGTTCGAGCGCGGTCGTCTTCTCATAGCCGATCGCCAACGCGGCCTCGCAGCGGCCAGAGGCCACCGCCCACACAGCGTGCCGCAGGGCGACCATCCCACCCGCCGAAGCGCTCTCGATCGCGGTCACCGGGATTCCGCTGCGTCCCAACGCATGCGCGACCTTAAGCCCGGTCTGCGGCGGTGCCATCGACGACGAGCAGAAGACCTCGCCGATGGCGTCATAGCCGAGACCAGCGTCAGCGAGTGCCGCCTCGGCGGCCTCGAAGCCGAGCGTCGCCAGCGCACTGTCGGGGTGTTTACCGAACGGTGTGATGCCGATACCGGCGACGTACGTGTCTGTCATGCTGGTTCCGACTCGAACAGAACGATGGTGTTGTCCCCCAGCGTCTTCTCGATGACGCGGCCGACGGCGCCGGGGGCCGGACGAGGCCCGGACACCAACACTTGCAGCCGCCCGTCGCGGGTGTCGACCCAGGCGACGCTGTAACCGTTCTCACCGTACCCGGGGATGGGTGACTTCCCGGGAACGAAAGTCGAGGCCCACACGGTAGCGGGACGATCAGCGGACATTGGTCATGCCTCCTTCGTGCGCGTTCGCATTGCCCAGGGCCGGCGGCGGCATGAGCCGAACGGGCCCTTGACCGGCGAATCGCCATGGCAACCCCACAAGGCGGGCGGTACCGATGTCCGGGTCCGGGTGGGCGATCTCGGGAAAGAATTCGCGGATCGCCAGATGTGGATCTACAACCAGGTCCTCGGCCCGTTGCACCGGCGCGGCGCGCAAACTCGACGCGCTCAGACGTGCCGCGACATCGTCGGCCGACGCGGCGGCAACCATATCCGCCAGCTTCTCCACCACCGCGGGATGCCGCGAATGAGGTTTTACCGCAGTGAATTCCGTCAGGCGTTCCCACTCATCGGGCTCCGCGATCTCGACGGCGACCCAACGTCCGTCGGCGGCGCGATAGACGCCGCGATGTGCGCAATCGCCGACGTCACAGCCACCCGGAGCGGCGGCTGCGGCGACGAACTCGGCCACGGTGGACGCGACCACCTCGGCCATGGAGAGGTCGATGACGGCGCCGGTGTCACGCGACGGGCCGACGGCCCACGCCGCGACCACGGCGGCCGCTACGACCGAGGACAGCGGGTCGGCGATCACGGTGCCGAGTCGCGCCGGTGCCCCATCGGGTCCGACGGTCAGGCCAGCCAACCCGCCATAGGCCTGAACATTGTTGGCGTAGACCCGATATCCGGCCATGGGACCCTCCGAGCCGAAGCCTGAGACCCGAAGAACCAGCATCCCCGAATCGGCCCTCTCGGCCGGGTCCACCTCCAGTCTGGCGAGCCGAGCGTTGCCGACGTTTTCGATGAGAACGTCGGCGTCGGACAGCGCCATCGCGACGTCGTCCACGGTGCGTGCGGGGTCGATCAACAGGCTCTGCTTGGAGTGATTGGCAACCGCGAAATACGCACCGCGGTCGACGCCGGGCTCGCCCCGGGCGAAGGGGCCCGTGCGCCGATATATGTCGAGGCGCTGAGGGTCTTCGAGCCGCAACACCTTGGCACCCATCGCGCCGAGCAGCGCACCAATGATGGGCCCGGCCAAGACGTGGGTCAATTCGGCGACCCGCAAGTCACTGAGGCGGCCGGTGCGACGGCGATCCGACCGTCGTCCGACGTCGGTGAGCCATGGCGAGTCAAGCACCGCGAGGTCGACGCCGCCGAGCTGCGTCGTCGAAAGAGTTCCGCGAAAGGCGAATTGCGGTGATGTCAGGATCTCCTCGGCGGCATTCACCGGCGTCGATGGCACGCCGTGAGCCTGGAGTGTTGCCGCGCACTCCTCCTTGTCGTGCGTTGCCGCCCATGCCGTTACGTGTCGGTTGATCAGATCGGCGTGGTCGATGCGAGCCTGGCGTTCGTCGAGACCGCGGGCCCATGCCGGATGATCCAGCGCCGCAAGTAAACCCCGCCACTGGTGGTTCTCGACCGCGGTGATGCGGACCATGCCGTCGCGGCAGGGAAAGAGCCCCGACGGCGCGAGATAACGCCCGCTGCCCGCCCGTCCGGGGCACCCGTACAGCACGTGGGCGCATTCCGGAAGGGCCGCGGTGAATGCGACCGCCTCCTGCACCGACACGTCGACGAGCATCGACCCGCGGCCGAGATTGCGCCGGTCGAGGCCATGCAATGCCGCCAGCGCCGTGACCGCGCCGGCCGCCTTCAGAGCCACATAGCCCGGTGCCGGTACGGGCGCTCCGTCGGCCCCCTCGATCGTGGCGAGCATGCCACCGGCGGCCTGGGCGACGAGCTCGCCGCCGGGTTGCGACGACCGCGGCCCGTAGAGGCCGAACGGGGTGACCATAACGACGACCGCGCCCTCGGCTGTGGGTGGTGTGACGGCAACGCCGTGGTCGACGATCACGATGTCGTATTCGTTGCCGAATGCCGGTGCATATCGGCCCGGTTCGAGTATTTGCTTGCGCCGATCAAGGGTGAGGTCGATGGCCGCCACGGGACCGGCCGCAGCGGCGATCACCGGCCCCACTCGGGCGGGCGCTGCACGACCCGCCACCTTGGTAGCGTCGGCTCCGAGGTCAGCCAGCAGCGCCACGGCCGCCGAACCGGCGATCCCATCGCCGAGTTGGAGAACCCGGACGCCGGACAAAAATGTCGCGTGACCGACGACGGTCATTTCCCGCTCGGTCCTGCGTCGCCGGCGGGATGGCGCGCGATCAGCCAGCGCGTGACCACATCGCGGTGGTAGGCGCGGGGCCCGAGGCTCGCCGCCGCGCTCGCCGCGCGGCGCAGGTAGATGTGCGCGTCGTGCTCCCAGGTGTAAGCGATTCCGCCGAACACCTGGGTCGCGCCTGCCGGCACCGCCCGTAGCGCGTCGATGCCCCAGTAGGCGGCGAGGGATACCAGCGCCGGGGCGTCTGGATGCTGCTGCTGGCAGGCGTCGGCAGCCCGGTTGACGAGCGCACGCCCCACTTCGATCGCGCATCGCTGGTCGACCAGGCGGTGTTTGATCGCTTGGAAGGCGCCGATCGGGCGGCCGAAGGCCACGCGGAGCTTTGCGTACTCGGTTGCGGCGGCATTGGCGGCCGCCGCGATGCCGACCAGTTCGGCCACCTGAGCAACGCAATTCCGCAGGGCCGCCTCGCGGTGGCGACGTCCGGCACCCTCGCCCGACTCGATGACTCGAATGGGCGCATTGTTCAACGTGATTCGCGCTGCCGGGTTGTGGTCGAGCGGGGTCACCGGTTCGCAGAGCACCCCCGGCGTGGTGGCTTTGACCGAGCCAAGAACCGTGGCGTCCCCCGTGCCCGCACAGACCAGCAGCCTGGTCGCGACCGCGCCGTACGGCACGAGCTGCCATATCCCCGAGACGCCCGTCGCGGCACGCTCACCGCGCTCGAGTAGCAACAGGCTGACGCCCTCGGCGCAGCGGTCCTCGCACCACCCGGCGACCGCCGCCGCGGTGAGCGGGACGGGTGCCGACGCGGCGCCGGCGGCCTCGGCGAAGACGCACAGTTCGCGCAGGCCGCCCCCTCCCCCGCCGACGGTCTCGCTGACCAAGACGTCGGCCCAACCCGCGTCGGTGACGGTCTGCCACAGCTGGCGGTCGAACACCGCGCCCGGGCTGTCGAGCAAGGCCCGACACGCCTGAGGCGTCCACACCCTTCTTAGGATATCGTCGGCCGTCGCGCGAAGCCGGGCGAGTTCCTCTGCGCTGTCTGCGATTTCGCTCAACGACGTCACACCGTCAGGGGTCACGGGGCAACCCCAGCAGTTTCTCGGCGATGACGTTGCGCTGGATCTCCGATGTGCCCGCGCCGAATGTCGCGGCCCGCATCAGCAGGTAGCTCTGTGCGACGTTGCCGTTCTTCGTCGCCCCCACCGAGCCGCGCTCCAGGGTGCCCCCCGGTCCGGCGAGGTCGAGGCCGAAGTCGGCCATGGCTTGGTCGACCTCCGAGGTCATGAGCTTGGCCACCGACGCTTCGGGTCCGGGACTGACACCGCGGACGCCGGCAGCCGTTGCCTGGGCGGCAATTTGACGTAACGCCTCTACTCGCGCGGCGAACCCAACTATCCGATCGGCCGCGTAACCGTCGTCGCAGCCTTCGTGCCCCAGCGCCCCCTGTTCTTGTGCCATCCGGACCAGGATTCCCAGCCGCCGTTCGATGCGATGGGTGCGGCTTTGGCCCACCCGCTCGTAGCCCAGCGTGGACTTCGCCACCTGCCAACCGCCGTGCAGTGGCCCGAGCACGTTCGCGAGCGGCACCCGCACCGAATCGAAGAACACCTCGTTGAACTCGGCCTGCCCGGTGATCTGGCGGATCGGGCGCACCTCGATTCCGCTCGCGGTCAGCGGCACAAGGATGTAACTGATTCCTCGGTGCTTTTCCGCCGTCGGATCGGTGCGCGCCAGGATATACATCCAGTCGGCATACTGCGCCTTGGACGTCCAGATCTTCTGGCCGGTGATGACCAACTCGTCGTCGCACAGTTCGGCCCTGGTCTTCAGAGCGGCGAGATCACTGCCCGCGTCGGGCTCGCTGAAGCCCTGACACCACACTTGTTCGCCCGAAAGGATTTTCGGCAGATAGCGGTGGCGTTGCTCGTCGGTACCCCACTGAATGATGGTGGGCCCGAGCTGATTGACGGCGCTGCGGTTGATGGGCTCCGGCGCATGCGCTGCGGCCATTTCGGCGTTGAAGACGAGCTGCTGCACCGGGGTGGCGCCGCGACCGCCGAATTGCACGGGCCAGGAGATCGCTGCCAAACCGGCGTCGTGAAGCCGGCTCTGCCACAGGCGCATTCGCTGCAGCCGGTCGGCCTCGGCGCGAGCGGAGCCGCGGATGTCGGCCGTGAGAGCCGATGCCAGGAAGGCGCGAACCTCGTCACGAAACCGTCGATCGGCCTCGGTGAGGACGACCCCGTAATCCGGTTCGGTCACGCCCCACCGCGAAGGATCGACGCCATCCGTACCTTCATGTCGCCGTAGGTGATCGCGGTAGCGCCCGCCCTGGGCGCGCGGCCGGCGTCCACCTTCGGCGCCGACAGATCCAGACCGGCGATTCTTTCCCGCAGCGCCGCGACGGTGCAGTGTTCCCTGCCCCGTCGCTCGACGCCGGTGTAGCCGAAGGCGCGGGCCGCATTGCGCCAAGTGATCGCCTCGACCTCGTCGGGTGTGCAGCCCTCCAACTGGGCGGCGAGTTGCTCGGGCGCGTCCGGCCAGCTGCTGTCCGAATGCGGGTAGTCCATCTCCCAGCAGATGGTCTCCACCCCGATGCGATCCCGCATCTCGATGCCGACCCGGTCGCGGATGAAGCACGACATGAAGTTGCGGCGATACACGTCGCTCGGGCTCAGTCCGTCACCCAGGTCGTCCCCCGTCCAGGCTCGCTGGCGCGAGTAGATGTCCTCAAAGCGCTCCAGCAGGAACGGAATCCACCCGATGCCGCCTTCCGACAGCGAGAACTTGATGGACGAAAACTTCCGCACGATCGGCGAGAACAACAGGTCGGCCACGAAACGCTGGGTATCGATCGGCAGCATCGAGTTGTAGGCCAGATAGGTCGTCAGGTCCGACGGCACGGGCAACCCGCCCCCCGTGCCGATGTGGATGTTCACCACCGTGTTCTCTTCACAAATCGCCTCCCACAGCGGATCCCAGTGCGAATCCTGCCAGGGCGGCTGCCCGTAACTTCCGATGTGCTGCGGCGCTGTGACCGCGCGACAGCCGCGCCCCGCCAGCCGCCGCACTTCGGCCGCGGCCAGGGCTGGGTCCCACAAGGGCAGGATCCCCATCGGGATGAACCGGTCGGGATGCCGGCCGCACCAGTCCTCGATGTGCCAGTCGTTGTAGGCGCGCACCATCGCCTCGGACACGTCGCGGTCGCCGCGGTAGGTGAACAGCGCGCCCGAGATGGTCGGGAACGACGGGAAACACAGTGACGCAAGGACACCGGAGGCGTCCATGTCGTTCACTCGGGCGTCCACGTCGTAACACCCGGCCCGCATGTCGCTGAACCGTGACGGCTCGAATCCCCATTCGTCGTTGGGCCGGCCCACGACGGCATTGAGCCCGATGTTCGGCAGCTGCAGGCCGTCGTACACCCAGAAACACACGCCGTCGGCGTCCTCGACGATGCGCGGCGCGTCCTCGGCGAAGCGGCTGGGCACCCGGCCGACGAACATGTCGGGTGGTTCCACGGTGTGGTCGTCGACGCTGATCAGTACCAGATCGAGAGGATCAATCACTCGAACAATCCTAAACCATTAGACATTTTCTGTCTAAGTGTTCTATTGGGATCGACTCGCTTGGGCGAAGTCTTGCACCCAGCCCGCCATCAAGCCGTAAACGGACTCCATGGCACCGCGTGCGGCGGCATCATCACCGATGGGCTCGTAGTCGATGTCCCAGACCACGATTGATTCCTCCGCGGCGTCCGGGCTCCCGGTCACGGTGTTCACCGCCACGAAGCGGCTGACCGGCATCGGATTGTTGGCGATCTCGTACGACAGCGCGCGCTCGTCGGGCTTGATCCAGATCAGGGTCTCGATGACCGGCTTCTCCGTGCTCGCGGCGATGAACCGCCGCATGCCGGGCCCTTCACCGTCGACCCTGACATCGCTGGGTCCGGGGATCCAGTCGACGTTGCCGAAGTCGGCGAGAACGGCCCACACCGCGTCCGGTGGCGCGGCGAGCCGCTTGGTGACCGTGAATGTTGGCATTCGCCGACCGTATCACCCGATGTGACAGTTGATCGACTAGTGTACTTGTGTACTGCCAGCGCGGGAAGGAGCGCGGATGGGCAACGACGCCGCCGCTGACGGCGAATTCGACGTCGATGAGGACTGGGTCCGCTACGAGATCGTCGAACCGCACGTCGCGCAGATCACTATCAACCGGCCCGAACGGCGCAACGCCATCCTGTCGCCCGGCATGCATCGCCTCTTCAAGGAGCGCCTCGACCGCGCCGAAGACGACGACCAGGTCAAGGTCGTCGTATTGCTGGCCGAGGGCAAGGATTTCTGCAGCGGAGACGACGTGCGCCGACTCCCGGTGGAGGAAGCGGGGCTGCGCAAGGGCGCGCGATTGCCGCAGACCGCGCGCCTGGGCAACGCCCGACGCCTGCACCGGCACCTCACCAATTGGCTGGAGTTCCCGAAGACGGTGATCGCCGGCTGCCAGGGAGCCACGCTGGGCGCCGGGGTGAATCTCGCCCTGGCCGCCGACATCCTCGTCGCCTCCGATGACATGTACCTCGCCCGCCCCCAGGCGCGCATCGGGTTCGCCGGGTTCTCCACGGCCATGCCGCTCGCGCTGCTCAAGCTGGGGCCCAACCGCGGCTACGAGGCGATGATCACCGGCCGCAAGGTGACCGCAACCGAGCTGCGGGAGTGGGGGGTGGCCGCGTCCGTGGTCCCCGCCGACCGGCTCCGCGACGAAGCGTTGCGGTATGCCCGCGCCATCGCTCACCACTCCGCCGACGGCCTGATGGTGGGAAAGCACGCCCTGATCGCGTTCTGGCACGCCGTCGGGATGGCGCAGTTCGGGGACTGGGTTCCGATGGGCCACACGGTATTCAGCAACCTTATGTGGCGCGACGACGAGTTCAACTTCATGAAGGAACGCGGTGCCCGTGGCGGCCGGGAGGCGATGGCCGAACTCGAACGCCGCTATGCCGAGTGGGGGTTCGAGTAGCCTGAACTAAACAGCTATACAGATTTTGTGTGTCTGTTCTGTATGCTAGCCAGACGGGATGGGAGTTGACTGACCATGGGTGTGCTTGACGGACGTACCGCGCTGGTAACCGGCGCCGGGCGGGGAATCGGCGCCGCGGTGGCCGAGGGCCTGGCCGCCGAGGGCGCGACGGTCCTGGTCTCCGATGCGGGCGTCAGCGTCGACGGGACCGGACACGACTCCGGTCCGGCCGAAAGCGTCGCGGCGACCATAACGAGCCGTGGCGGCAAGGCATTCGCCGATACCACCGACATCACCGACTTCGCCGCATGCGCGGATCTCATCGGCCACGCCGCCGAGACGCTCGGCGGCCTGGACGTCGTGGTGAACGCCGCGGGGATCCTCCGGGACGGCATGGTCTTCAAGATGAGCGAGCAGGACTGGGACGCGGTGGTGTCGGTGCACCTCAAAGGGACGTTCAACGTCACGCGCCACGCGGCGGCCTGGTGGCGGGAGAACCGGGGCGGGCAGTACCGGCTGATCAACTTCACATCCATGTCGGGCTTGCAGGGCGCGCCGAGCCAGCCGAACTACGCCGCGGCCAAGATGGGCATCGTCGGCCTGACCTTCTCGTGCGCCAACGCGCTGCGCAACTACGGGGTGCGCTGCAACGCCGTTGCGCCGATCGCGGGCACCCGGATGACGCAGGGCATCAAGGGCGGCGGCAGCATGGACTACTCGGACTCGAACGTTCGCCTTTCGCCGAAGAATTGCGTGCCGCCGGTCGTGTATCTGGCCAGCGAGCAGTCCGACTGGCTCAACCGGCGCGTGATCTTCGCCGGGAACGGGCGGATCAGCCTGATGTCCAATCCGGTCGTCGAACGCGAGATCGTGTCGGCGTCGGGGACGTGGGACATCCCGACCGCATTCGCCGAGATCGAGACGTCGTTCAAGGAAGCGGTGCTGTATCCCAACATCTTTGACAAGCCACCGTCCAGCTGAACCGACGAAAAGTGCGACAATGACCGAGCTTGCCACCGAGCGGGTGCCACAAAAGTTCGCCTGCGGTGAGACTTTCGTGCCCAAGAGCCGGTACATCGACCCGGAATTCCTGAACCTCGAGCTGGAGCGATTGTTCACCCGGGTGTGGCAGCCCGCGTGTCGCGAAGAGGAAGTACCGGACGCCGGCTGCTTCTACGAGTACACGATCGGCCGGCAGTCCATCGCCGTGGTGCGCCAGAAGGACGGCAGCATCAAGGCATTCCACAACACCTGTGCCCACCGCGGCATGAAGGTCGTCCGCGGCAGCGGTTGCTCGGCCAACAAAGAGCTGCGCTGCGAATTCCATGGCTGGCGTTACGAATTGGACGGCCGGTCCTCCTTCGTCCCATGTCGCGACGAATTCGCACCGCGTCCGCGCCAGCAGTGGGGCCTGCGTCCCGTCGCCGCCGGGACGTGGGGTGGCTGGGTGTTCGTGAGCATGGCCGAGGACCCGCCGGGTCTGCTCGAGTGGCTGGACCCCCTGCCGACCGCGCTGGCCCCATTTCGGTTGCAGGACATGCGCTACCGCTGGCGCAAGCGCACGTTCCTGCCGGCGAACTACAAGACCGTCATCGACGCTTTCATCGAGGGCTATCACACGCCTGGGACCCATCCGCAGACGATGCGATCGGCGCAAGGCCCGCGGCCGTCTGCGGAGCCCGCAGCGCCGCAAGAATACGTCTACGCTCCCTACACCCCGACCATCACCTATAAGAACCACTCGCGGTTCGTCTACACGCAGCGTCCCGAGCATGCCGGCCGCGACAAAGGTCGCCGGGAGCAGGCGGCGCGACCAGAGGTGTTCGCGAATTCGATGAAATACCAATACCTCGAGGTCGGGTCGCTGGTCACCGAGCGAGACTACCGGGCCGCGCAAAAGCTGGCCGCGATGGAGCCCGGCGACGTCCCACCGTTTGTTCTGTACCACCAGATGTGCGAGGAACTCGCCCGCGCCGAAGGCGTTGACTTCCCGCGGATGTCGATGGAGCAATACTTCGCGGGGAACGGCGACTGGCATGTGTTTCCGACCATGGTGATCCTGGTCGAGAAGTCCTGCCTGCTGGGATACCGCATGTTGCCCGACGCCGAAGACCCGAATCGGTGCACGTTCGAAATGTTCTCTCTTGAGCATTTTGCGCCCGGCGAGGTGCCCGAGACGCAATGGCAAGTCTTCGAGCGATGGGAGGACCACGACGGCTGGGGTGAGCTGCCGTCACAGGATTTGAGAAACATCGGGGCTATCCACGCCGGCATGCACTCGGCAGGTTTCTCGGGACTGTGGCTAAACACCGCTCAGGAGATGTCGATCCGGAACGAGCACGCGATCGCCGACAGGTTTCTTTTCGGCTCGGGGGGGTGTGACGAGTAAACGATTCTGCCCGACGGTGATGCCGCCTCAAAGTCTTTTCGTCATGCAATCGTCCTCCGGCGCAAAGGTGCGAATCGTGGCTCGCTGCGGAACGCTTATCGCGCATCACGTCCTCTGCGCGTCTCGCAGAGATGTATGAGTTCGTGACCGTGCATTGAATCGGCCCCACACAATCGCATGCCGTGAGGACGTGGTCACGGCGACACCAGAGCGCACCAGGGGGCGGTCACGACGCCTCGGCCGGGTCGGTCAGCCCGATACACATCGGATGGCTTTTCTTGAGTTCACCACGAACAATCGTCGCTGCCTGGAGTTGTTGCTTTGGGCGTCCCGTTTCCGACGCCAAAAGTAACAGGACTAGCGACCTTCAGCGCAGATGCGGTGGCCAATGGACGATGACCTCGGTGCCGGGCTCCGGTGCATCCTCCAGCCCCAAGTCGCCGGAGTACACGTGCGCCTTAGGCGGTGGAACTGTTTAGCCGGAGAGGCACTCGAATAGACCGCGCTGCCGTCGCTGTAAGTACGGCAGTAGTAGCCATCCTCGTCGCAGCCAACGGGGAGCTGATCGCAGCCTTCCCCGTACAGCCGATCAACCCCGCCGAACACCTCGCGCACGTGATCGTGAATCCGGTCGCGGTCGGCGTCGGTGAGCTTGCTTGATACTTGCCGCCGGGACGCTTGGGGATATGGCCCCATCCGTGCCGGTTCGTTTTGCCTGGCAGTTAACAATTTCCTCTTGCATGTGGCGATCTGTTGGCTATCTGCCTGTCCTTCGCCGTCAAATTTGTCCAACGTGGCCAGACTTCCTTCGGCACTTATTGCCTGGTAGTTGGAGGTTCATGCTGGACACCGACCCATCAGCCGGGCAGTTTCGAATCCTGCCGGGGGCACCCGCACATGTGTGACGGGCCGCCACTGTCATGCTCAATCCGGCGAGGGGTATGAAACGGCGGCACGGCGCAAGAGGATGGCCCTATGACCATCACACCGAACAGCGCCCTCATCCCGACATTCGCCGCACTGCGCTTCGCCACCGGCGTGACCGCCTGGGCGGTTCCAGTCAAGGCCGCTCGCCTGTTTGGGCTGGCCGGCGCCGAGCAGCAGCCCTTCACCACCCAGCTGTTCGGGTCGCGCGAACTGACGCTGGCCCTCGCCGTCACGGATGCCTCTCCGCGGTTGCGCACCCGCGCACTACAACTTGGGCTGCTCACCGACGCCCTGGACGTCATCGCGGCGCTGCGCGGCATCCAACGTCAGACGCTGCCGCCGGCCGGTGCCCTCATCACCGGAGGCGGCGCAGCGCTGTTTCTCGGCTTGGGACTTGCCGCGTTGGCAAACCAGAATCGCGCCGGCGCCTCGACGGCGTGAGCCGGGTGGTGAGTTGGGTCACGTCGTCGCCCGATCGGGCAACCTTCCGATCGTCCAGGTGTTGCAGGAACTAGCCACTGATCGAACGGTGGCCATGCACACTTAGCGAGGCCGACATGCAGACCGCTACCGGCTCGGGCGCCCGCCACGCGATTGCCGAAACACTTTGGCTCATCGCTGGCTTTATCTTGTTGCTCGCCTTGGGCGACGTTGTGATCGTGGCGGCGCTGGCACTGACCGTCGTGGCCATGGCTGCCGCCTGGTGGATCCGTCGCAACGCCGTGCGTCGCGCGCGAGGCGGCGACGTGGCCCTGGCCTCGGTGTCTCACCTGTCGGCCGGCCGCCGTGAGTTGAGGAAGGCGTCGACGCACGCACCGTGGCACCGCCACAGCGCCGCCTAGCGGCGCCACAGGCCAAGCCCACCTTGCGCTACCCCCAGGTGGCCCGAGGCGGTGTGGCTCTCGACGCCTCGGCAGAGGACAGATGCACGGCATGGACGCCCGGCTTCTTGGCCAGCTGGTCCAACAGGCTTTCCAGGTGCGCCTTATCGGTGTGCCAGTGCTGAACCGCCTCGGGCGCCTGCTGGAGTTCCGCGAGGACGGTCTTCAGCTTGTCCGGCGTTTCGGCGTCGTCGCCCGACGGGCGGCGGCCCACCCCCCGCAGGGCGGCTCCGGTGAGTCCGCGGGGCAGCGCGCCGCCCAGGGCGCTTCCGGCCAAACCCGCCAGGACCATTTCGCTGGCGAGACCACCCGTGCTCGCCGCGACCGTCGGCGCGGCACCCACGCTGGTGCACTCCAGCACGGTGGCGGCCAATTTGACCCCCGGGGCGGCCACCGCCCAGCTCGGCGGTACGGATAACGCTCCTGCCAGACCCGCACCGCCGACGCTCGCGGATACGGCGGACGCGCCGGCCGTACCGGCCGCCTGCGTGCTCGAGCCGAGCGCGGCGAACAGCGGTCCTTCCAGGTCGACCGCCGTGTCGCTCCAGGTCCGTGCCGTGACCACCAGGCCCAAGCTCAGGCTGAGCAACGTGTCGTTCACCGGGCGAATGGCTTTGGTGATGAACTCGACGTTCGCGGCGATCTTCGCCAGCGGTGTGGAATTCAAGCTGTTCAGCCACGTCGCCAACGACGACGGATCCGCTGCCGGAGATGCGGTCGGCGCTGCGAGGCTTTGCATTGTGCGCGGGGTCGTCGACATCAGGTGCGACAAGGCGGCTTGCGCGTGGGCGGGCGCGGCGCCGGCGGCGCTGGCGACGGCACCCGATTGACCGACCGTTCCCCCGGGATTAGTGGTCTGCGGCGCCGAGTTGAACGGCGTCATCTGCACGGCGGCCGCCGAGGATCCGGCATAGCCATACATCGCCGCGGCGTCTTGCGCCCACATCTGCCCGTACTCCGCTTCCGTGGCCGCGATCGCAGCGGCGTTCTGGCCCAGCACATTGGCCGCCATCAGTGCCGCCAGGCGGCTGCGGTTCTCCGCGACCGCCACCGGCGGCACCGTCGCCATGAACGCGGTCTCGTAGGCGGCCGTTGCCGCCCTGGCCCGCGAGGCGGCCTGCTCGGCCTGCGCGGCAGTGGCGCTCATCCACTCCACATAGGGTGCAACCGCAGCCGCCATCGCCGCCGACGACGGACCCTGCCAACCGCTGGCCAGGTTGGAAATCACCGCCTCGTACGATGCCGCCGCACCGTGCAGCTGGGCGGCCAACCCATCCCACGCCGACGCGGCGGCCAACATTGATGCCGAGCCGGGCCCGGCGTACATGCGACCGGAGTTGAGCTCCGGCGGCAGTGCTGCGAAATCCATTGCTGCTCCTTCATTCTTCGCGCCCAGTTCAGGGGTGCGATGCCGGCGCCGGCTACTCCCGCGGGTCGTCGGCGTTGATGACGATGATCGTGGCAGTGGTCGCAACGCGCCCCAATGCGCCACTCGCACAGCCCATTCCGCGGGCATAACCACCACCGGCCACGGCCACGGCGCGGCCGGTCAGACCGGATGCGGCCACGTTGCCGAACAACGACCCCGGTCCCTCTGCGGTGAGGGCCGCCGGAGCGCCGGCGAGATCCGCCTGCGGCAACACCGCAGCCACCGACCGGATCTCCGGCGCGGCCGCGGCCCATCCCGGTGGCACCGACAAACGCCCGACCACACCGGCGCGACCCGTGGGCATTGCGCCGCCGGTCGGGAACGTCGAACGCACCACCCGCGTCTCGGAACCGAGGCCTCCGCCCAGCGACCCGAGCTTCGATCTGTCCCTGTCGAGGCGCTGCCTCGCGCTGTTCACGTTCGCCACGTTCTGGGGCACCAGATAGTTTTCGACGCCCAGTAGGTATGGACTGCCGCCGATGCCGAACAGCGAGACGGGTCCCAACGGGCCCGTGAGGGCCGAGTCCAACGCCGACAGCAGCGACGGGGGATCGGCGGCTGCGGGCGCCGCCAGACTTTGTAGCGACTGCGGGACGGCCGAAATCAGTTGTGGTAAAGCCGATTGCGTGTGAGTCACGACCGACCCGCCGGCAGCGTTGGCGACGGTAGCGGCTTGTGCCGCCGTCCCGGCCGGGTTGGCGGTCTGCGGCGCCTGGGTGAACGGCGTCATCTGAGCGGCGGCCGCCGAGGAACCGGCATAGCCGTACATCGCCGCGGCATCCTGGGCCCACATCTCGGCGTACTCGGCCTCGGTTGCCATGATCGCCGGAGTGTTTTGACCGAGGAGGTTGGTCGCGATCAGTGCCATAAGCCGCGCACGGTTGGCGGCGACGATCGGGGGCGGCACGGTCGCAGCGAACGCGGCTTCATAGGCGGCCACCGCCACTCGCGCCTGATCGGCGGCCTGCTCGGCTTCGGCGGCGGTCACGCTCATCCACGCGACATACGGTGCTGCCGCCGCCGCCATCATGCCCGACGAGAGGCCACGCCAATCACCGGTCAGGCTCGCGATCACCGACTCGTACGACGCCGCCGCGGAGTGCAGCTGGGCGGCCACCCCATCCCACGCCGCCGCGGCGGCCAGCATCGGGCCGGCGCCGGGGCCGACGTACATCCTGCCGGAGTTGACCTCCGGCGGTAGGAATCCGAAATCCATTGTTATCCAACCTTTTTTCGGTGCAACAGTCGTTCCATGCGTGCCATGCACCGGCCGCCGCACCGTCAACTGAGCCGAAAAATTATTTCGTGCCTCTGGCCTCGTGCGGCCCGATGCGCATTCCCCTAGCAGGGCTGCAACACCGATCGGATCGGGCGCGGGCGGCGGGAGCTATGACATCAGTTGTTGTGTCGCACAGCGATTCGCTAAACCGCAGACCGTGACCAGGAACCCTGCGACGTGGCTACGGCCGTTCTTCGGCCATTGCAATAATCGTCACCGTCGTAGTAGCGCAACGCCGGTCACGACATGAAAGGGTCAACCTCGAATGGTTAGGATCCCCTGTTGCGCCACGGGCGATGCCGTCGACGCTGCAGGTATGACTCGACGCGGCGATTATGGGTATCCGCGATGACTTCGATTGCGCGCCAGCTACCTTGACGGGTCTGCTCGGCGATGAACGCGGCGAGGAAGGGCCGTCCCCGGGTGAAGTGACCGGCCGGCACCGGGGCGTGACCCGGGCGGCGCAAAGCGATTCCACAAGCGCACGCCGCAAACACTGACGGCGAGCTCCCCTCCAGAGACCTCATTGCAATGCTCCTGCTTGCACGGCTTTGTGCCGCAAGAAAATCCCCGCTCAACAAGTAGACGAACAGAACACGATCGTACTTTTCGTTGTGGCGCGGTGTCCAGCTTGCGTTCATCCACGTTGTCTAGTGTCTAGCGCTTCTCCGCGGGCGCCCACCGGGGGAGGCGCGCCGGAACCGGGCACTGCGGCGCATGTGGCCCGCCGGCCGTCCGGCCGTTGGCCCAGCCGCCGCCAATTGGTCGGCAGTCACCATTCGAGTTCCGCCCGAAAGCCGGAGAAGAGGACTAGCATCTATAACGTGCGTGTGAGGGAAGAAGCGTAGCGCCCGTCGCTTCGTTGGGGCATGGGATCTGCCGAGCCTGCGATGCGGAAGCTAGTCGCGACACTGATGGCCGCTGGGGCCGTGCTGTTCAGCGGGGCTACCGCCAGCGCCGAGAACCAACCGGCGCCGCCTCCCCCGCCCGCGCCTTCGTTCTACGCACCGAAGTGCCTGAGTTTCGACCCCAATCCGCCGGCACACTGGAACTACCTGCCCTGCGGTTGGACCACGGACGGCAAGCGGTGGATTCCGCCGCCGCCGTGACCGATACCCCCTGACACAGAACGGCGACGACGGCATGGCGAAACGCCTTGCGCCGTTTGCTAACTGGCTTTGAGGTGTCCGCCTCCCCGGCAGCTAACGCCGCAGACGCCCGCATCCCCCCGGGCGTCTGCGAGCGAAAGCGCCTGGTCGATCGGAACACCACTGCAGTCCAGGCCGTTGACCACCAGACCCAGGCTGATCGCGCCGTCGGCGCGGGTTCCTTCGATGCACACCTCGATGTCCCGCAGGCCCGGCCTGCCGACCGTCCAGAAATCCGGACGGTGACCGTCGAACACCGTGTGGGTCTGCGCGCCGTCGCCCCTCGACGCCGCGCCCGCCGACGAACTGGGCACGTCGTCGGGTAAGGCCGCCGCCGCGAGAGGAGTGAGCGGGTCGGCCAGGCCGCAACAATTGTCGTGATACTCCAAGGCGATCATCGTCGCCCTCCTCTGACTCGGCCATCGTTGTTCGGTGGCAATGCTTTACGGCAGCACGGTGTGCATCAGCATCACGTCGTATGCCGACCACAACGACAGGTTGAAGTACAGGTCTCGTCCCGACGACCAGGGATGGATCATCGGCGCGTAGATGCCGCCGGGCATCTGGAAGGAGGACACCAGCGGTTGCTCGGGACTCCATGGGCCTTGCGGCGTCGGCGCGGTCCTTGCCACTACGTCGTTGCTGCCGCCGTCGGTATAGAGCACCAGGTACTGCTTGAGATAACTGTTGTACTGCGCTGACATTTCGCCGACCGGTCCCGGGAAGATCGGCGTCGCCGCGCCGGGATTGTTTGCGACCCAATGGCCGCCGTTGTCGCCGTTCCAGTACTGGTACTTGGTCAGGTCGGGCAACTGATTCGGTGGGACGCGGGACAAAAACGCCGCGCCGCCACGTCCCGACGGGGTGCCGAACTGGTAGAGGTAGCCGTCGTTGCCCTTCAGGAACGCGCCCATCTGGAAGTTCTCATTGCCCGGCGTAAACCCGGCTCCCGGAATGGCATCCGGTGAGGCGGTGCGGATGGTGGTAGGGAAGATCCCCCAGTTCTGGCCGTTGTCATTGGACCTGGCGATCGCCGAGTAGTTGGTCGACCACTCGCCGTCGCGGCCCCACTGGCGGATCGACATGTAGCTCATGTATTGCGTGCGGCCCATGGACATCGCCGCGGTCGGGATGATTCCGGTCTCGTGCGCCGCCTTGTGGATGGTGTTGACGACCTGCTTGGACAGCCCGGGCGCCCACACGGGCGACCCCGAATACCGGTCGTTGGCCACACCGTCGGCGATGTGAATCCCCTTGGACAGGTCGTGGTCGTTGCTGCGGAACAAGGTGTTGTAGCGCCACTGCTGGCCGTGCACCTTGCAATAGCCGAACGTATCACCGAAGGCCATCAGTACCTGACGGTTGGCGGGATCGCCGTTGTCCCAGGCGATCCCGAGGTCGGTACCGGAGATGCTGAAGCGTTGCAGGGTCTTGTTCGGACCGTTCGGTCCGGTCACCCAGTCGACCAGCGACGTCGGCGCCCCGGCGATCGAAGGGGGCGGCGGTCCCGGCTCGGGCTGCGGTTGCGGAATCGGCGCGGCGTTGGGACGCAGCTGGTTGGCATTCGGCGGCAGCGCGGGAACCCCGGGCGCGGGCGGATTGGGGCCGGGCGGGAGCACCTCGGCTTGCGGATACATCGGCGCGGAGGGGTCGGCTCCGGGCCCTTCGGCTCGCGGATGCACCGGTGCGGAGTACTGTCGGCCCGGAGCGGCCGGCTTGAGCAACGACGAGATCAGCGGACCCAGCCGCGGCAGCGGCGCCTGGTCATTCGTATGCGTGGGCCTGCGCCCGGTCGGCGGCTGGACGACCGGCTGCGGCGCGGGCATGGACACCGGCGGGGCGGGAGGATCGACGTTCGCCTCGGGCGCCCCACACGGTGTGGCGTTTGCAGTTGGCGCGGGCCCGATCACGAGGACGAATCCGACAGCGGCCGCCGACGCCATCGTGAGCGACACACTTCGCAGAAACGCCGACATGTAACACCTTTCGAGGGTAGGACGCCGGTCCTAAGCGGGCTCATGTGACGATAGTGATCTACGGGGCATATGTGACCAGTGATGAACCGATAGGTATCCATCCGTGACCGTGTCGCAACGCGGAGATCGCGGCGGTGCAGCAGCCATTTGACGGTTAACTCCGAGCCGATCCGTGCAGTTGAGAGGCGTTGTCGGCTTTGCCATTCTCGCCAACACAGTCGACTATGCGGCGCCGGAAGCGCTGCCAGGATGGCCCACGGGCCGATCGGACCGAACCGAGGCGCCTTCCCGCCGGCGGGCATGCCTGCCGCTCGGTGACCGGGCATTGCGCACACGGGTCCATCGGCGCCCGCGCGGTTGTTTCGAGGCGCGGCGGTGGGTGGCGACGCCACTTTGCTGAGCAACTCGAGGAGACGGCAACGACATAAGCCGGCGCGGCGACCCGTCGTCCAGCCCCGGGCAGCGGAGCGCTGCGCCGGTCGCGCCCCCGCCCGCATCGGTACAAGCGCACCACATTGGCGCAGCTCAGCCTCTCGCCGACGGAACCGACCCAACGCTGTTGCACACACGCAAAACGAGATCCGCCATTCGCCTGGCACCGCGCGAACGGCGTGCCACACTGAAACAGATTGGGTCAGCATGTTTGTCGACCGTCATGGGCGGCAATGATCCAACAGAGGCGAGCACGTCGGCCGGCCTTCGTGTCCGCCTAGGTCCCGTCGGTTCAGCCCGAGAGCCGACGGGGCCGCCCTTTCTTCGGGGCTTTCACCGCCTGACACCGGTCCGCAGCGGCTCGCCGATAGGCCTCAACAACACAGCCGTGCGGGAGTACCGTCGGCGTATGGATGGGCCGCGCGGTGTGTGGATTCTCGGTGGTTACCAAAGCGATTTCGCGCGCAACCTGACCAGGGAAGGCCGCGACTTCGCCGCGCTGACCGTCGAGGTCGTCGACGCCACACTCACCGCGGCGAAGGTCGATCCGGTCGCCATCGAGGTGGTGCACGTCGGCAACGCCTTCGGTGAGATGTTCGCCCGCCAGGGCCACCTCGGGGCGATGCCGGCCACGGTTTGCGACGGCCTGTGGGACACCCCGGCCTCGCGGCACGAAGCGGCGTGCGCGTCCGGCAGCGTGGCGGTGCTGGCGGCGATGGCCGATCTGCGATCGGGCGCATACGACACCGCACTGGTGGTGGGCATCGAGCTGGAGAAGACCGTCCCCGGCGACACCGCCGCCCAGCATCTGGGTGCCGCCGCGTGGACCGGACACGAGGGCGCCGACGCCCGCTACCTGTGGCCGTCCATGTTCGCCCAAGTGGCCGACGAATACGACCGGCGGTACGGCCTGGACGACGCACACCTGCGAGCCATCGCACAGCTCAACTTCGCCAACGCTCGGCGCAACCCCAACGCGCAGACCCGCGAGTGGACCATCCCGGACCCGATCGGCGACGATGACGCGACCAACCCGATCACCGAAGGCCGGCTACGGCGGTTCGACTGCAGCCAAATGACCGACGGCGGCGCGGGTTTGGTGCTCGTCAGCGACGCCTATCTGCGCGAGCACCCCGATGCACGCCCGATCGGGCGCATCGACGGGTGGGGTCACCACACAGTCGGGCTGGGACTGCGACAGAAACTGGACCACGCCGACGGCGACCCGTACGTCCTGCCCCACGTACGGGCCGCGGTCGCCGATGCGTTGCGCCGCGCGCGGCGCGGCCTCGACGACGTGGACGGATTCGAGGTGCACGACTGCTTCACCCCCAGCGAGTACCTGGCCATCGACCACCTCGGGCTGACCGGTCCGGGTGAATCGTGGAAGGCCATCGAGAACGGCGAGATCGAGATCGGGGGCCGGCTGCCGATCAACCCCAGCGGCGGGCTAATCGGCGGCGGACACCCGGTCGGCGCGACCGGCGTGCGGATGCTGCTCGACGCGGCCAAGCAGGTCAGCGGCGCCGCCGGCGAGTATCAGGTCGACGGCGCGCAGACCTTCGGCACGCTGAACTTCGGCGGAAGTACCGCCACCACAGTCAGTTTCGTCGTCAGCGGCACCCAAGGCGCATGAGCCATGGATGTTGAAATCGTCGGCAAGTTCCTGACAACCCTGCCCGAAGACGACGATCACCCCTACCGAACCGGGCCATGGCGCCCCCAGACCACCGAGTGGGACGCCGACGACCTCGTCGCCGTCGAGGGTGAGATCCCCCGCGACCTGGACGGCGTCTACCTGCGCAACACCGAGAACCCGCTCCACCCCGCACTCAAGACCTACCACCCGTTCGACGGCGACGGCATGATGCACGTGGTCGGCTTCCGCGACGGAAAGGCCTTTTACCGCAACAGATTCATCCGCACCGACGGTTTTCTCGCCGAGAACGAGGCCGGCGAACCGCTGTGGCCGGGTCTGGCCGAGCCCGTCCAGCTTGCGCGCCGCGAGAAAGGGTGGGGCGCGCGCACCCAGATGAAGGACGCGTCTAGCACGGACGTCATCGTCCACCGCGGGGTCGCGCTGACCAGTTTCTACCAGTGCGGTGACCTGTACCGGATCGACCCGTACACGGCCGACACCCTCGGCAAGGAGTCCTGGAACGGCGGCTTCCCGGCCGACTGGGGGGTGTCCGCACATCCCAAGGTAGACAACAGAACCGGCGAACTACTGTTCTTCAACTACAGTAAGCAAGAGCCGTACATGCGTTACGGCGTCGTCGACGAGCGCAACGAGCTCGCACACTATGTCGACATCCCGCTGCCCGGGCCGCGGCTCCCCCACGACATGGCGTTCACTGAAAACTACGCCATCCTCAACGATTTCCCGCTGTTCTGGGATCCTCAGCTGCTCGCACACGACGTGCATCTGCCCCGCTTCTATCCCGACATGCCGTCGCGATTCGCGGTGATTCCCCGCCGCGGCGGCACCGGAGACATTCGCTGGTTCGAGGCCGACCCGACGTTCGTGCTGCACTTCACCAACGCCTACGAAGTCGGCGACGAGATCGTGCTCGACGGATTCTTCGAGGGCGATCCGTCTCCCCTGGATACCGGAGGGACCAAGTGGGAGAAGCTGTTTCGCTTCCTCGCACTGGATCGCCTGCAGGCCCGGCTGCATCGGTGGCGCTTCAACCTGGTGACCGGCGCGGTGCGAGAAGAGCGGCTCTCGGAGTCCATCACCGAGTTCGGCACCATCAATCCCGAGCACGCGGGCGGCGACTACCGCTACACCTACGCCGCCACCGGCAAGCCCGGCTGGTTCTTGTTCGACGGTCTGGTCAAACACGACTTGCGCACCGGGCACGAGGAGAAGTTCGCCTTCGGCGATGGCGTCTACGGCAGCGAGACCGCGATGGCGCCGCGCGCGGGCGCCATCGGCGAAGACGACGGCTACCTGCTCACCCTCACCACCGATATGACCGCCGACGCCTCCTATTGCCTGGTGTTCGACGCCGCCCGGGTCGGCGACGGCCCGGTGTGCAAACTGCAACTGCCCGAGCGCATCTCCAGCGGCACCCATTCGACGTGGGCGCCCGGAACACAGCTGCGGCACTGGCGCACCATGGAGTCGGCGGCCGCCGCGATTGGGCTGTGACGATGCCGCATCGCCGCCGGATGACGCACTGGCCCGCACAGCTGGCCTCAATCGGCGGTCTGCGTTTCGCTCGCCGGTCGTCGAATTTCTCTGAGACGGTGCGGTTTTACCGTGAACTAGTGGGGCTGCCGCTCTATGAGACTTTCGAGGGAAGCTACGGCAACAACGGCGCCATTTTCGGACTGCCCAGCTGGAACCTGACGCTGGAGATCGTCGAATCGCCCGAGCCCATCGCTGTGGACCAGCACGAGCAGCTGTGCCTGTACTTCCCCGACAAGCGGGCCCAACAGGCCGCGATCGCCCGTCTTCTAGCGGCCGGGACGTCGCCTGTCGAACAGCACCCCTATTGGGCGGCCACCGGTGCGGTCACCTTCCGCGACCCGGACGGTCGCGAGATCGTGTTCGCGCCCTTCGTGTTCGGTGTCAACGAGCCCGACCACAGCGCCAGTTCGGGCAAGCACGAATTCCCGTCGGCCTGACGGTTCAGCGGCCGGGCCGGCCGGAGGCCAGCGCCGCGATGACGGCCACCAGCGAGCACGCCACCGCGCAGACGGCAGCGCCCGCCCCGACATAGAGGCCGTATTCGGCCGACACCGGCGGGCTGACGTTGATCTTGTAATACCACACCGTGAGCGCCACCAACAGCGACGAAACCAGCAGGGCGGCAACCGAAGCCACCTTCACCGAGAGGCCACGACCGATCATCGCGCCGACCACCAGCAGCGAAGAGGCCAACAGCACGATGAGCTGGCCCGCGCCGAATCCCCGCGGCAGTTCCAGGTTGCCGTGGGCGCCGCCGATGGCGTTGGCCCAGCCCCCGCCGTTCACGTTCGTCCTCAGCCACGGCAGCCATGCGCTGGCCGACACCACCACGGCGAAAAACGCCACCAGCCAACCGGGACGGAGTCGGCGAGTCATGCTAGCGAGATTAACGGACTGCGGCACCGGGCCGCGTGAGCGCGCGTGCGGCTCGCCGCACTTGGACCGCTAGGTCGGCAGCGAGGACAGGTTGAAGATCACACCCGTCGGATCGCTCGCGGCGGCCAGCCGTCCGTACGGGGTGTCCTCGGCGTCTCGCACCACCGCGCCGCCGTGGTCGGCGATCACCCGCAGCGTCTTGTCGACATCCTCGGCGCCGAAGAAGATCACCCAGTTCGGCGGAATCTCCTCCGGCAAAGCTGCGCCGTCCATCACGCCGATCAGCTCCTCATCGCCGAACCGTGCAGTGCTGTAGCGGAATTCGTCTGTATCGGAAACCGACTCGGTCTGCCATCCGAGCACGTCGCGGTAGAAGTCGAGGGCCGCGCCGTAGCCGCGTGTGGTCAGCTGGTGCCAGACCGGACTGCCGGGCGCCCCGATCAGTTCGAAACCACGGTGCTCCAGCGGCTGCCACAAGCCGAACACCGCGCCGGTTGGGTCGGTCGCCACGGCCATGTGGCCCTTCGCGGGCACCTCGATCGCCATGCACACCGACCCACCGGCGCCGGTCACCGCGGACAGCGTGGCGTCGAGGTCGGCGGTGTGGAAATAGGTGGTCCAGTGGTCCGGTGACCCAGCTTCGGGCCGATTGGCCATCAGGCCGGCGACCTTATGGTCGTCCTTGGCGGCGTTGACGTATCCGTGGTACTCGGGACCGGCGGCTTCGAACGTCCAGCCGAAGACCGCGCCGTAGAACTCCTGGGCACGGGCCACGTCGGATGTGGTCAGGTCGATCCAACAGGGAGCGCCCAGCGGCGCGCTGTCACGGGTGGGCACGGTGACCTCCTTGGGGCGTCTGGCCCCCGGACGAGGGGGCGTCACCCTGATCGACTGCCGCCTAGCCGAAAACTCATCGGCGATCAGCCGTGCGCCCTGCCGTCGCCGTTTGTGCTGGGGTCGGATCGGGTGAACACCGTGACGAAGTTCTCCAGCGACCGGTCGATGTCGCCCCGCAGGGCGGCGGCGACGATCATGCCGATCGGCCCGAACAGCGCCGGGCCGCCCAGGTGCACGTCGAAGCTGACGACGGAGCCGTCGTCCTTGGGCGCGATCTTGGCCATCAGCTTGACCTTGACCCCGCCGACGCCGTCGCCGTTGAGCGTCATGCCCTCGGGCGGCTTGTAGCGCACCACCGTCCATTTGATCCGGTTGTACATGCCCTTGACCTCGACGATCGACTCGACGACCGTGCCCTTTTCGATCTCGTCGGGCAAGGTGCTGCGCCACACCCGGTGAATGGTCAGCCAGTCCTTGTACCGGGACAGGTCAGAGGCGTGCTGCCAGGCCACCTCGGGTGGCAGCGGGACATCGATGGATCCGGAAAGCTTGGCCATTGCTCAGTTCTGCTGGTCGCCGGTGTCCGCGGTGCCGGCGGCCTTCTTGGCCTGCTCCTGCACCTGGTGGATGGTGTCGGTGTACTTGCCCTGCGTCTTGTCGTCGACGAACTCGCCGGCCTTGTCGATCGCCATTTCGACCTTGTCGGCGTTCTGCGACAACAGGTCCTTCGCCTTGTCCAGGAATCCCATGCGCCCTCCCTTTTCCCGGCATCGTACTTGGCCGGTGACGACGCCCTGCGGTGAGTTCGGCGCTCTCAGCGCCACAATCGCGGCTGCACGCCCAGCACTTTGGCCCTGATCCACCACGTGGCCTCGATCGCGGCCGCGCCCAGCACGCCGACCCCCAGCGCCGTGGCGGTCACCGCGACATTGGAGGGGTCGAGCAGGAACGCTTTGCGCGCCAGCGGCAGGCTGAAAATCACCACATAGGCCAGGCCCGAAGCGATTACCAGCGCCACCCGCCACCACTGGTAGGGGCGGGCCACCACCGCCAGCACCCACAGCGCCGTCATCAGCAGCGTGATCAGCGCCGCGGTCGACGCCTGATCCTGTTGGACGTAGGTGGCGTGGCGGCCGTGATAGGCCAGCAGGTAGGACGCGAACGTCGCGGCGCCGACGATCAGCCCGCAGGGCAGCGCGGAGGTGAGCACCCGGCGCACGAAACCCGAGTGGGCCCGTTCGTTGTTGGGCGCCAGCGACAGGATGAACGACGGTATGCCGATGGTGAACCAGGCCGCGATGGTGACGTGGATGGGTTGGAACGGATACAGCAGCGGGTCGGCATTAAGGGGTTTGGCGAGCAGGCATTCGATGCCCACCAGCAAGGCCAGCAGCACCGAGTACACCGTCTTGGTCAGGAACAGGTTGGCGACGCGCTCGATGTTGCCGATCACCCGGCGCCCCTCACCGACGACGTAGGGCAGCGTGGCAAACCTGTTGTCCAGCAGGACGATCTGGGCGACGGCGCGAGACGCCGGGCTGCCGGAGCCCATCGCGACGCCGATGTCGGCGTCCTTGAGGGCCAGCACGTCGTTGACACCGTCACCGGTCATCGCCACGGCATGGCCATGCGACTGCAGGGCGTGCACGATGGCGCGTTTCTGGTCCGGCCGGACCCGACCGAACGTGGTGTGGGATTCCAGCGCGTCGGCCAATGGTGCCGGCTCCGACGGCAATTGGCGCGCGTCCATCGTCTCGCCGTGCAGCCCGAGCTTGCCGGCGACGGCCCCGACCGACACAGCGTTGTCGCCGGACAGCACCTTGACCGAAACACCTTGCCCGGCAAAGTAATCCAGCGTCTCGCGGGCGTCCGGTCGCACCTTCTGTTCGAGGATTACCAGCGCGACGGGGGTGACGCGGCCCGGCGCGTCCGGGTGGTCGACGGCGACGTCGCCGGCGGCGACCAGCAAAACCCGCATCCCCTGCGCGCCGATCCGCTCGGCCTGTTCGGCGGCCGCCGATCCCGGCTCGAGCAGCACGTCCGGCGCTCCCAGCACCCAGTTGCCGTGGTCGGCGAAGGACACACCGCTCCACTTGGTGGCCGACTTGAAAGGCGCTGTCGCCGTGGCGGTCCAGCCGGGTGGCTCGCTGTAGGTCTCGGCGATCGCCCGCATGCTCGCGTTGGGTCGCGGGTCCTGGGCGGCCAACGACGCCAGCACGTCGGCGATGGGCGGGCGCTGCCCCGGTTCGTCGAGTTCGTCGACCCGCGCGACCCGCATGCCGCTTTCGGTCAGGGTGCCGGTCTTGTCCGCGCAGACCACGTCGACCCGCGCGAGTCCCTCGATGGCGGGCAGCTCCTGCACCAGGCAGCGGCGCTGACCGAGCCGGACCACCCCGACCGCGAACGCGACCGACGTCAGCAGCACCAGCCCCTCGGGGACCATGGGCACCAGCGCGCCGACGGTGCGCAGCACGGCCTGCCGCCAGCCGGTGTGCGTGGTGGTGAACAACTGGGTGTAGATGGTGAGCAGACCGGCGGGCACCAAGAGGTAGGTGATGAACTGCAGGATGCGGTTGATGCCGTTGCGCAGTTCGGATTTCACCAGGGTGAACTTGCTGGCCTCCTCGGCGAGCCTGGTCGCATAGGCGTCCGGTCCGACCTTGGTGGCGCGGTAAACGCCGCTGCCCGCGACGACGAAACTGCCCGACAGCACCGCGTCGCCGACGGTCTTGGCGATGGGGTCGGCCTCACCGGTCAGCAGCGACTCGTCGACTTCCAGGTTCGCCTCCTCGACGATCTCGCCGTCGACGACGACCTGATCCCCGGGGCCCAGCTCGATGATGTCGTCCAGCACCACCTCGGCGGGCGGCACCGCCCGGGTGCCGGATTGCCTGCGCACCAAAGGTTTCGCCTGCCCGACGATCGCAAGCTTGTCCAGGGTCTGCTTGGCCCGGATCTCCTGAACCATGCCGACGACACTGTTGGCGATGATCAGCAGCCCGAACATGCCGTTGATCAGCGAACCGGTCGCCAGCACGATCAGCAGCAGCACCCCCAGGATCGCGTTGATCCGGGTGAAGACGTTGGCGCGCACGATGTCGGCGATGCTGCGCGTGGCGCGTTCGCGCACCGCGTTCGTCTTGCCGTCGGCCACCCGCTGCGCCACTTCGGCGTCGGTCAGGCCAGACGTAGCGGCGAGAGTCATCGCGTGAAGGTCCCCAGCTTGTCGGAGTCGTAGTATTCCAAGTTCAGCGAAGGCGTCGGCGAACCAGAAAATGTAGCCTTGGAAATCGTTCCGGGTGGGGCGTTTTCGTCGGTCAGGCCGAAGGTGAAGGTGTCGCCGTCCCAGTGGGTGAGGGTGAGGGTCCGGTTCTTCGGACCCATCGCGAGTTGCAGCGCGCCGTCGCGTTCGGTGACGACGGCCGGCCCCCAATAGTCGCTGGCGTAGACGCCGGCGTATTCGCCGAGCGGTCTGGCCGGTGCGGGGTTGGCCGGGGGTCGCTTGCCCACCAGTGAGCCCAGCGGGTTGTTCAGCCAGCCGATCGCCTTGTTGTACAGGGACCCCCAGTCCTCGCGGATGTGGCCGTACTGGACGAGGTCCATGAATTCGGCGGTCAGCGTTTCCGGGATGCCGTAGGGCGCGGCGTTGGTCAGCGCGATGATGCCCAAATCCTCGGCGGGCAGCGCGACGAAGTTGGTCGCCGCGCCCAGATCGAAAGCGCCCGAATGGCTGTACTCGGTGCGTCCCGAGGAATCCACCGAGGAGTTGAAGCCGTATCCGTAAAACCCGGTGCGCGCCGGCGGAGTTTTCGCGGGCGCCGACACCACCTGCGGGCTGATGGCGGGCAGCAGCGCTTCCGGTGAGGTGATCCGCCGGCCGTCGTAGGTTCCGTTGCCCAGCAACATCATCAGCCAGCGGGCCATGTCGTTCACCGATGAGCTGACGCCGCCCGCGGGCGACTGGGCATCGGGGTCACGCTGGAACCGGGCCTGCCACGTGCCGTCGATCTTGATGTGGTTGACCGCATGGTTGGGCCGCGCCAGGAAATCGGCGAACCGTGAACTGGTCGACGTCATGCCCAGCGGGCGGTAGAGCACATCGTCGGACAGGTCCTCCCACGGCTTGCCCGCCGCGGCCGCCACCGCCTGCGCCGCGGCGGTGATCCCATAGTTGGTGTAGGCGTAGCTGATTCGGAACGGGTCCAGCGGCAGGTACTTGAGCCGCTCGAGCGTTTGCCGACGGTTGTAGCCCAGGTCTTCGAGCTTGTCACCGGCGTGGTCGGGCAGCCCCGAGCGATGCGCATACAGGTCGCCGACGGTCACATGGCCGGTGACAAAGGGATCGCTCAGCGTGAACCACGGCAGCTTGGCTGCGACGGGCGTGTCCCAGGCGACGACGTTATCGCTGACTTCGTGCGCGATCACGGTCGCGCCGACCGATTTGGACACCGACGCCAACTGGAAGACGGTGTCGGCGTCCACCCTGTTGTCCTGACCCTGCCCCTTGCTGACGTCCCTGATACCAAAACCTTTGGCATACAACACCTTCCCGCGGTGCACAATGGCCACGGCCATTCCGGGGATGCCGCTGCCTTTCATCAGGTCGCCGACCAGTCCGTCAACCTTGGCGACGGCCTCGTCGATGCGGCCGGCGGGGATCGATACGCCGAAGACCTGGTTGGGCGGGACGTCGGACAGTGTGGACGGCGGCCCGGCGGTCGGCTGGCCGGAACCGCAACCCGTCAGCCCGAGCACCGCCGCGGCGATGGCGGCCATGGCCGCGCGTGTGGTCACCCGCGCACCCTAACGCGGTGACGATGCGCGCCGCGGGAACCTACAGCCGCCACCAGGGATCGGATTCCCCCGGCGTCGCGGGATCGATGCGTTGACCGGGCAGCGGCACCGCCACGTTCACGCCCTCGGGTCCCGCGGCGGCGAGCAGGCGCTCAACCGGTTCCGCCCACGGGTGGGGGGCCAACCGGAAAGTGCCCCAATGAATCGGGACCAGCAGCCCACCGTCGGTGACGTCCAGGTGCGCCCGCACCGCCTCCTCGGGGTTCATGTGCACGTCGGGCCATGCCGTGTTGTAGGCCCCGATGGGCAGTAGGGTCACGTCGAACGGTCCGTGGTCGGCGCCGATCTGCGCGAAGCTCTTGGTGTAGCCGGTGTCGCCGCCGAAGTACGCGCGATGGGTGGGCCCGACGAACGCCCACGACGCCCACAGCGTTGTGTTGCGGTCCAGAAAGCGTCCCGAAAAGTGCCGCGCCGGTACGCAAACCACCGTGAGCTCGTCGACCTTGGCGCTCTGGTGCCAGTCGAGCTCGACGATGCGGTGCTCGGGTACCCCCCACCTGCGCAGGTGGGCCCCGATGCCGAGCGGCACGAAGAACGGGGCCCGCTGGGTGCGGGCCAGCGCCTGGACCGTGTCGATGTCGAGGTGGTCGTAATGGTCATGGCTGATCACCACTGCATCGATGGCGGGCAGCGCCTCGAGTTGGATCGGCGGCGGGTGCAACCGCTGCGGGCCGACGACGTCGGACGGCGAACACCGGTCGCTCCATACCGGGTCGGTGAGCACCCGGTAGCCGTCGATCTCCAGCAGCGCCGTGGAGTGGCCGAACCAGCTGACGGCCAGCCGACTCGGGTCGGCGTCGAGGATTCCCGGCGACGCCAGCGGGATCGGCCCCTTCGGCCGGCTGCCGCCCCGGTTCCCGATCAGCTCCCAGGCGACCAGCCGCAATTGCTCGCGGTCCATCCTGGCTTCCGAGGGGGGCTCGAGGTTGACGAAGGCGCCGTCGCGGTAGTTCGGCGACCCAGCCGTCACCTCGGCGATCGAGGCGGGGTGGGCACCGAGCGCGTCCGGCGCACCGTGCAGCGCTCGCACCAGCCAGCTTCCGGCCGCCAGCGACGCCGTACCGGCGACCAGCCGCAGCGTCCCCCGCATGATCGTCAGGCTCCCTGGAACTTCGGCGGCCGCTTCTCGATCCTGGCGACCTGGGCTTCGATGACGTCTTGGCTGCTCCAGGCCTTGTCGAAGAGTTCCTTATGCACCGGCCCGGCCTCCTCGATGGCGCCGTCGTCGTTGAGCACGCGCTTGGCGTGCTGGATCGCCAGCGGCGCCAGCCCGGCGATCTCTGCCGCCCAGGCCTGCGCGTCGGCGAGTGTGCCGATGCGGTTTGCCATCCCCGTTTGCAACGCCACGTCGGCGGGCAGCTTCTCCGCCGTCAGCAGCATCGCCCGGGCGCGGCCGTGGCCGACGAGGGACGACAACCGCCGGATGCTCCAGTTGTCCAGCGCCAGGCCATATTTCGAGGTCGGAAACTGGAAGAACGCGTCGGGAGCCACCACCCGCAGGTCGCATTGCATGGCCAGTTGCAGGCCGGCGCCGATCGCCGGGCCGTTGATGGCCCCGATGACCGGGATCAGCGTGGCGTCGAGCACCCTGTGCAGCTCGACGAGCCGGTCGGGGTAGTCGGCGGCGAAGGCGTCCCCGGACAGGTCCGCGCCGGCGCAGAACACCGTGCCCTGACCGGTCAGCACGATCGCGCGGGTGGAGCCGTCGCCCGCCTTGAGCACGGCCTCGCGCAGCTCCTCGACCAGCTCGGAGTTCAAGGCGTTGCGGCGCTCGGGACGCTGCAGCTCGATGGTCATCACGGCCTCGGCCTGGGTAACACCGATCATGGCAGCCACCCTATATAGCCTCGTCTCGTGAGTCGTATCACGGCTGGTCAACTACGCGATGCGGTGCTGGACGAAAATTCCTTCCTGCGCTGGGACACCGAGCCGCTGGCCGTGCCGGTAAGCGCGGCCTACGCCCAAGAGCTGGCCGACGCCCGCGCCGCGACGGGTCTGGACGAATCGGTGCTGACCGGCGAGGGGCGCATCTTCGGGCGCCGGGTCGCGGTCGTGGTGTGCGAGTTCGGCTTCCTGGGCGGCTCGATCGGGGTGGCCGCGGCCGAACGCATCACCGCCGCGGTGCAGCGGGCCACGGCCGAGGGGCTGCCGCTGCTGGCCTCGCCGAGCTCCGGCGGCACCCGCATGCAAGAGGGCACGGTCGCGTTTCTGCAGATGGTGAAGATCGCCGCGGCCGTGCGGCTGCACAAGCAGGCTCACCTGCCCTACCTGGTTTACCTGCGCAATCCGACGACCGGCGGGGTGTTTGCGTCGTGGGGCTCGCTGGGCCACGTCACGGTCGCCGAGCCGGGCGCGTTGATCGGCTTCCTCGGCCCGCGCGTGTACCAGCTCCTCTACGACGAACCGTTCCCCGAGGGCGTGCAGACCGCGGAGAACCTGCAGCGCCACGGCGTGATCGACGGCGTCATCCCGCTCGATGAGCTGCGCCGCACCCTGCACCGCGCGATGACCGTCATCGCCGACGCCCCCGAACCGCTGCCCGCCTCGGCGCCGCCGGAACCGACACCCGACGTTCCCGCGTGGGATTCGGTGGTGGCGTCGCGCCGGCCGGACCGGCCCGGGGTGGGGCTGTTGCTGCGACACGGCGCCACCGACCGGGTGCTGCTGTCCGGGACCGGCCAGGGAGAGGCGGCCACCACACTGTTGGCGCTGGCCCGCTTCGCCGGCCAGCCGGTGGTGGTCCTGGGCCAGCAGCGACTGACGGGTGGTCTGGTGGGGCCGGCCTCGCTGCGCGAAGCCCGGCGCGGCATGGCGCTGGCCGCCGAGCTGCGGCTGCCGCTGGTGTTGGTGATCGACACCGCGGGACCGGCCCTGTCGGCCGAGGCCGAACAGGGCGGGCTGGCCGGCCAAATCGCCCAATGCCTGGCCGAGCTGGTGACGCTGGATACGCCGACGGTGTCGGTGCTGCTGGGCCAGGGCAGCGGCGGGCCGGCGCTGGCGATGGTGCCCGCCGACCGGGTGCTGGCGGCGTTGCACGGCTGGCTGGCGCCGCTGCCGCCCGAGGGCGCCAGCGCGATCGTCTTCCGCGACACCGATCACGCCCCGGAACTCGCTGCGGCACAAGGCATCCGATCGGTCGACCTGCTGCGATCCGGGATCGTCGACGCCGTCGTGCCCGAGCATCCCGACGCCGCCGACGAGCCGGTCGAGTTCGCGCAGCGGTTGGCGCGGGCCATCGCCGCCGAGGTGCAGGCGCTGCGCGAACTTCCCGCCGCCGAGCGGCTGGCCGCCCGGTTGCGGCGCTACCGCAACATCGGTCTCCCCGACCCAGATCGCAACACGTGAACCACGCATAAGAAACGCCGAAGCGGCTATGCGTGGTTCATGCCTGACCCTCCGGGCGCCGGCCGAGCGGTCGTCGGGCAAGACTCCCGCGCAGCCTCCCACAGCCATAGTCGACAATCAGGCAAAATGGGCCGCATGGACACTGGAGCTAGCTCACCGCGGGTCTTGGTCGTCGACGACGATTCAGATGTGCTCGCGTCGCTCGAACGCGGTCTGCGGCTGTCCGGATTCGAGGTGTCGACCGCGGTCGACGGCGCCGAGGCGTTGCGCAGCGCCACCGAGACGCGCCCGGACGCGATCGTGCTCGACATCAACATGCCGGTGCTCGACGGCGTCAGCGTCGTCACGGCGCTGCGCGCGATGGACAACGACGTCCCCGTCTGCGTGCTGTCCGCCCGCAGCTCGGTCGACGATCGGGTGGCGGGCCTGGAGGCTGGCGCCGACGACTACCTGGTCAAACCCTTCGTGCTGGCCGAGCTCGTCGCGCGGGTCAAGGCGCTGCTGCGCCGCCGCGGCGCCACGGCCACGTCGTCCTCGGAAACCATCACGGTAGGGCCGCTGGAGGTCGACATCCCGGGAAGGCGTGCCCGGGTCAATGGCGTCGACGTGGACCTGACCAAGCGGGAATTCGACCTGCTGGCGGTGCTGGCCGAACACAAGACCGCGGTGTTGTCCCGCGCGCAGCTGCTCGAGCTGGTGTGGGGCTATGATTTCGCCGCCGACACCAACGTCGTCGATGTGTTCATCGGATACCTGCGCCGCAAGCTGGAAGCGAACGGCGGCCCCCGGCTGCTGCACACCGTGCGCGGAGTGGGATTCGTACTGCGCATGCAGTAATCAGGTCGGCCGGCCATGAAGTTCCTGTCTCGAATCCTGACCCGGACGCCCTCGCTCCGGGCCCGGGTCGCGGTCGCGACGGCCATCGGCACCGCGATCGTGGTGGTCATCGCCGGAGCGGTGGTGTGGTTCGGCATCACCAGCGCCTGGAAGGAACGCCTGGATCGCCGCCTGGACGAGGCTGCGGGTTTCGCCATTCCCTTCCTGCCCCGCGGTCCCGACGACATCCCCCGCACCCCCAACGATCAGGACACCGTGATCACCGTGCGGCGCGACGGCCAGGTCAAGTCCAACTCGGACGTCACGCTGCCGCCGCTGGACGTGGGCTATGCCGACACCTACATCAACGGGGTGCGCTATCGAGTGCGAACGTTGGAGGTCCGCGCGCCGCAGCCGGCGACATTGGCGGTGGGCGCGACCTACGACGACACCATCGCCCAGACCAACAACCTGCATCGCCGGGTGATCCTGATCTGCGCGCTGTCGATCGGCGCGGCGGCGGTATTCGCCTGGCTCCTGGCCGCTTTCGCGGTGCGGCCGTTCAAACGCCTGGCCCAGCAAGCCCGTTCGATCGATGCCGACGAACGCCCGCAGGTGGCGGTGCGCGGCGCCAGCGAGGCGGTCGAGATCGCCGAAGCCATGCGCGGGATGCTGCAGCGCATCTGGACCGAACAGGACCGGACCAAGGATGCGCTCGCGTCGGCGCGCGACTTCGCCGCCGTGTCCTCGCACGAACTGCGCACCCCGCTGACCGCGATGCGCACCAACCTCGAAGTGCTGTCCACCCTGGACATGCCCGACGACCAGCGCAAGGAGGTGTTGGGCGACGTGGTCCGCACGCAGTCGCGGATCGAGGCCACGTTGACCGCCCTCGAGCGGCTGGCCCAGGGCGAACTGTCGACGGCCGACGACCACGTGCCCGTCGACATCACCGAGCTGCTGGACCGCGCCGCCCACGATGCCGCCCGGATCTACCCGGGGGTCGACGTTTCGCTGGTGCCGTCACCCACCTGCATCATCGTCGGGTTACCGGCCGGGTTGCGCCTGACCGTCGACAACGCGATCGCCAATGCCGTCAAGCATGGCGGCGCCACCCAGGTCCAGCTGTCGGCGGTCAGCTCGCGCGCCGGCGTCGAGATCGCCATCGACGACAACGGCAGCGGCGTGCCCGAGGACGAACGACAGGTGGTCTTCGATCGGTTTTCGCGCGGATCGACGGCCTCCCATTCCGGCTCGGGCCTGGGGTTGGCGCTGGTGGCCCAACAGGCCCAGCTGCACGGCGGGACCGCCGCACTGGAGAGCAGCCCGCTGGGTGGCGCGCGCCTGGTGTTGCGGATCCCCGCCCCGAGCTAGCGCTCTACGGGGTTGTCCCCGTGGTCGCGCCACGGCGTGAAACCGGCTTGCTGCGCGGACTTTTCGTCCCGAAACCAGACCTGGGCGGTGGTTGAGTCGTAGGACGGATCGTCGGGCGTGCGATACAGCCTTTCGGCCATCCGGGCCTTGATCAGGAATCCCGCCGGCCCGCCGCCGTCGGGGCCTGCGTCGGCTGAGCCCGGGCCGTACGGCGCGCGGGGCGTCACCGCCATTTTGGTGGTCGGCGATTCCTTTGCGACCGGGATCTTCGTGGTGCGCTGTTCGGCGGCCGGGATGGTCGTGGTGCGCTTTTCGGTGACCGGGATCTGGATCGTGTCGGGCTCTCGCACCGCCCGCTCATCCCGCGACTTTCCCACAGGCGCTTGGCTTTTGGCGGGTGCCATCATCAGCGTGAGCGTCAGCGCCAACCCCAGCGCGAAGGACAGACCGAAAAGCCACCAGTTCACGTGGGTCATCGCACGCCCTTGCGCACCCGGTCGAGGATCGTGGCGACCACCCAGGCGACGGCCGAGCCGGCCAGAAAAGCGAGCAGGTACCACAACCACCCGATGACGAAGTCCATACCGAATGCTCCTCAGCTCACCACGATTTCGACCCGGCGATTCTGGGCGCGACCGTCATCGGTGCCATTGGGGGCGACCGGGTTGGCCGAGCCGAAACCCGTGGTCGTCAAGCGGTCGCCGGGCACGCCATGGGCTTCCAGAAACGCCGCGACGGTTTGGGCGCGCTGTTCGCTCAACGGAACGTTCAGGCTGGTATTGCCGGTGCTGTCGGCGTAGCCGTTGATCGCCACGCGAGCGTTCGGGCATGCCTTGAGTTGGTCGGCGACCCTGGTCAGAACCTGCTCGTCGGACGCGGTCAGGCTGCCGAGGTTCGATTCGAAGGTGAGCGCACCGTCGGTCAGGGTGTTGATGGCCGACTGCAGGTTGGCGCACGACGCGGCGGCACTGGGCGGCGCAGACGTCGGTGAGTTAATGGCAAGGTTGTCAATGACTTTCAGGTTGGACCAGATCCGCTTGGCATCGGTGTCGATGGTGTCCTTCTGGTCGGGTGATGCCGCGGTGCCGGCCAGCGTGATGGTGTCGCCGCCGACGGTGAGGGTGAAATCGGCGATCGACGCGCTGTCGACGAAAACCGGTTTGGCCTTGGCGAAATCGAGGGCGTCGACGGCCGGGTCGATGCGGATCTGGTCGACGACGCCGACGCGGGCGGGCAGCGCGCTGCCGAGGACCTTCAGCAACGCGGCTTTGGCGGACTCGTCCGGGAAGGCCCCGGTCAGGGTGACGCTGTCGCCGCTGCGGGCCATCGAGAACGCGGCCAACGAAATCGTCGGCGCGCCACCGCCGGTCGAGGGCGCCGGTGACCCGCGACCGGACGCCGATCGCGTCGAGACCGCGTGGCCGATCACGGCTAGCAGAAGTGGGATGATCACCAGGGCGACCAGCCAGGGCAGGCCGAGCCGTTTGACGCTCACGACGGCACTCCCTCATCTCACTTGCCCGGGCCGGCCCGGGTGCCAGGCGATATGCAGCCTACCGATTCACCACCCCCGGGGTCGGGCACACTGGAGCGATGGCCAACGGCAGTAAACCGACCGACAACGACACCCTCGCCGTCATTCGCGACCTGGTCGCCGAGGAGAAGGCGCTGCGGTCCCAACTGCAGCGCGGGGACATCGACACGTCCGAAGAACACGACCGCCTCCGCCGGGTGGAGGTCGAACTAGACCAGTGCTGGGACCTGCTGCGGCAGCGCCGCGCGCTGCGCGAGAGCGGCGGGGACCCGCGAGAGGCGGAGGTGCGGCCCCCCGACGAGGTCGAGGGCTACCTGAGCTGAGCGACCATGCGACCGACGTCGACGCCGTAATCGTCGGGGGCGGCCACAACGGTCTCGTCGCCGCCGCGTACCTGGCCCGCGCCGGTCTGCGGGTGCGCCTGCTGGAACGGCTGGAACACATCGGCGGCGCCGCGGTCTCGGCGCAAGCCTTCGACGGCGTCGACGTCCGGGTATCGCGCTACTCCTACCTGGTCAGCCTGCTGCCGCCGAGCATCGTCCGGGATCTGAGTGCCACGGTGCGGCTGGCGCGACGGCCGTTTTCGTCCTACACCCCCGACCCGGCGAGTGGCGGGCGCAGCGGGCTGCTGATCGGGTCGCCCGCCGACACCTTCGCCGCCATCGGGGCAGCCGGCGACGCGCGGGGCTTCGCCGACTTCTACCGACGCTGCCGGCTGGTGACCGAACGCCTCTGGCCGACCCTGCTCGAACCTCTGCTCACCCGCGAGGGCGCCCGCCGGCGCGTAATGGCAGGCGCCGAGCGGCGCGCCGCGGCCGCCTGGCGGGCGGTGATCGAGGAGCCCATCGGGCATGCCATCGCCGACGCCGTGGCCAACGACGTGGTTCGCGGGGTGATCGCGACCGACGCCCTGATCGGCACCTTCGCCCGCCTCGACGAACCGACGCTGACGCAGAACGTCTGCTTCCTGTATCACGTGCTCGGCGGGGGCACCGGAGACTGGGACGTCCCGATCGGCGGCATGGGCGCGGTGACCACGGCCCTGGCCGCGGCGGCGGTCCGCCACGGCGCCCAAATATGCACCGGCGCAGACGTTTACGCCGTCGACCCGGCCGGCGAAGTGCGCTATTGCGCCGGGGAGGAAGACCACCGCCTTACCGCCCGGTTCGTCCTGGCCGGCGTCTCACCCACCGTCCTGGCCGGACTACTCGGCGAAGCACCGGCCCCCGCGGCGGGCGGCGCGCAGGTCAAGGTGAACATGGTGCTGGCGCGGCTGCCCCGGCTACGCGACCACGCTGTCACACCCGAAGCTGCCTTCGCCGGGACCTTTCACGTCAACGAGACCTGGACACAGCTCGACACCGCCTACGCGCAGGCCGCCGCGGGCCGACCGCCGAATCCCTTGCCGTGCGAGGCCTACTGCCACTCGCTGACCGATCCCAGCATCCTGTCGGTGGACCTGCGCGACGCGGGAGTGCACACGATGACGGTGTTCGGCCTGCACACCCCGCATTCGCTGTTCGACGGCGCCGACTCCGGCACGCTGCGCCACCAGTTGACCGACGACGTGCTCGCATCGATGAATTCCGTTCTGGCCGAACCGATTCAAGACCTCTTGCTGACCGACGCGCAGGGCCGCCCCTGCCTCGAGACCACCACCACGGCGGATCTCGAGAAGACGCTGCGCATGAGCGGCGGCAACATCTTCCACGGCGGCCTGTCCTGGCCGTTCGCCGAGGATGACGACCCGCTGGACACGCCGGCGCGGCGTTGGGGTGTGGCCACCGCACACGATCGAATCATGCTGTGCGGCTCCGGAACCCGTCGCGGTGGAGCGGTCTCGGGGATCGGCGGACACAACGCCGCGATGGCGGTGCTGGCGGCGCTCGATCACCGGTCGTGATCGCGGCCGATCAGTGCAACATCGCCGCTCGGCAGAGCACCACGAACGCCGCCAACAGGAGTAGCGCGATGTTGACCGCGACCGCGCCGCGTTCGTGCAGCCGCGTGTGCGCCCACGCGGCGCCGACCATGACCACGCACAGGCCCGCCGCTGCCAGCGGCGTCAAGATCAGCGCAATGCCCGTCAGTCCCGGCGCGAGAAGTCCCGCCGCGGCGAGTATCTCCGATGCGGCGGTGAAACGGACGACCGGCATGGGAAACATGGCGACGCCGGTCTGACCCGTGGCCAGTAGTCGTTCGCGGCTGAATGTGAGCTTGACCGTTCCGGACAGGGCGAATATCGCGGCCAGGACGATCTGTGCTGACCATAGCGCGGCGTTCATCGTCTTCCTTTCTTTTGAGCGGACGACCCTGAGACGAACGACGGCCGCCGCGCGTGACATCGGTGGGCGATCCAGCTCGCTACCCGTCACACCGCCGACGGCTCGATCGTCTACAGAACATGACGACTCCTCCGACCGACCGTCCGCCCGGCGACAGTGCCGAACTGCAGCGGGACGTTGCCGATCTGCGGCCGCTGCTGTTCGCCATCGCCTATCGCATGCTGGGCAGCGTCACCGATGCCGAGGACATTGTGCAGGGAACGTATCTGCGCTACCTCGACTACTTGCAGCAAGGTCACCACGTCGAGTCACCACGCTCGATGCTGACCACCATCGCAACCCGCCTCGCGATCGACCATCTGCGCTCTGCCCGCGTGCAACGCGAAAAGTACTTGGGCCCTTGGCTTCCCGAGCCACTGATCACCTCGACCGTTCCCGACGCCGCCGATGTTGCCGTCATGTCCGACTCTGTGTCGATGGCGTTTCTGCTGCTGCTGGAGACGCTCTCACCCGTGGAGCGCGCCGTTTTCTTGCTCCGCGAGGTATTCGCCTACGACTACGCCGACATCGCGCGCATCGTCGACAAGTCACCGGCCAATTGCCGCCAATTACTCAACAGGGCCCGCCGACACATCGCGGCGGGGCGTCGCCGCTTCGACGCCGACGCCACGCGCCGCGATCAGCTCGCCGATCGCTTTTTCGCCGCGGCCCAGAATGGTGATCTGGACGATCTGGTGCAATGGCTGGCCGACGACGTGTCCTTCTACGGCGACGGGGGCGGTATCGGCCGCGGACTGCCGCGACCGATCTTCGGCCGAAACCGCGTGCACCGGGCCCTGGCCGCAATCATGGGTGCCTACCGCAGCCTCGGCGTGCGACTGCAGCGTTCACGGATCAACGGGCAACCTGGCGTGCTCGCCTTCGACCCCGACGGCGCGCTGATCAACGTCCTGACCCTCGACATCTACGGCGGAAGCATCTGCACCATCCGCTCGGTGATCAATCCACACAAACTCCAACACCTTGGATTCGCCCTGTCGCCCCTGGCGCGCCGCGATCCGGTGACCCGTCGTACGGCCCGGGAAACACCGCGCGCATGAACAAGGGTTTTTCATACGATCGGCTACGCGCGGTCCGCGGACGTCGGCACGTCGACCTTGAACCGTCCGTCCAAGTTGAGCGCGCTGAACCAACCTCGACCCCCAGAAAGGAGCAGTAACCATGCGCACGCCTGTCACCGCCGACGATCGCTCGCAGCGCACCCGGTCATTCGCGCGCGTGCTCGGACCATTTATCGCCGTGGTCCCTGCGATCGTCGCGATCAGGGCAGCAAGCATCGGGAACGAACTGTCCGGTTTCTCGAGCGACCCGATGTGGCCGTGGGCGCTGGGTGCGCTCCTGTTTTTCTGCGGCCTGTTCGTCGTGGCGTTTCACCAGTATTGGCGCAGCGTCGCCGCTGTGATCATCTCGCTGTTCGGCTGGTTCCTGCTGCTGCGGGGTTTCGCGCTGCTCGCCGTGCCGCAGACGATCGTCAACGGGGCGCAAGCCGCGACCCAGACGTCGGGGACAGCGATCATCGCCGTGCGGGTCGGTTTCGGGTTGCTCGCGCTGTGCGGCGTCTACCTCGCGTACGTGGGCTGGCTCAAGAAGGCCGACTGACCGGGCGCCGCGCTACCGGCGACCGGGACAGTTACCGCGCGTCGATGGTGACGTAGTCGCGCTCGGTGTAACCGGTGTAGATCTGGCGCGGCCGACCGATCTTGCTGTCGCCCTCGTCGTGCATCTCACGCCAGTGCGCGATCCACCCGGGCAGCCGCCCGAGCGCGAACAGAACGGTGAACATCCGGGTCGGGAAGCCCAGCGCCCGGTAGATCAGGCCGGTGTAGAAGTCGACGTTGGGGTACAGCTTGCGCTCGATGAAGTAGTCGTCGGTCAGCGCGGCCTCTTCGAGCTGCTTGGCGATGTCCAGCAGGTCGTCGTCGCCGCCGAGCTTGGCCAGGATCTTGTCGGCCTGCTCCTTGACGATGCGGGCACGCGGGTCGTAGTTCTTGTAGACGCGGTGCCCGAAGCCCATCAACTTCACGCCGGCTTCGCGGTTCTTGACCTTGCGCACGAATTCGCTGACGTCGTCGTCGCTTTGGCGGATCTTCTCGAGCATCTCGAGCACCGCCTGGTTGGCGCCGCCGTGCAGCGGTCCCCACAGCGCGTTGATCCCACCGGAGATGGAGGTGAACAGGTTCGCCTGGGAGGAGCCCACCAGCCGGACCGTCGACGTCGAACAGTTCTGTTCGTGGTCGGCGTGCAGGATGAGCAGCATGTCCAGCGCCCGAACGATTTCGGGGTCCGCCTCATACGGCTCGGCGGGCAGCCCGAACGTCATCCGCAGGAAGTTCTCCACCAGAGACAGCGAGTTGTCCGGGTAGAGGAACGGCTGGCCGACGGACTTCTTGTAGGCGTAGGCCGCGATGGTCGGCAGCTTGGCCAGCAACCGGATCGTCGAGAGCTCGACGTCCTCGGTGTCCATCGGGTCGAGCGAGTCGGGGTAGTAGGCGGACAGCGCGTTGACGGCACTGGACAACACCGGCATCGGGTGGGCGTTGCGCGGGAAGCCGTCGAAGAATCGCTTGAGGTCCTCGTGCAGCATGGTGTGCAGCTGGATCCGCTTGGTGAAGTCTGCCAGCTGCTCCTTGCTCGGCAGTTCGCCGTAGATCAAGAGGTAGCTCACCTCGATGAAGGTCGACTTCTCGGCGAGCTGCTCGATCGGGATGCCGCGGTAGCGCAGGATGCCGGCGTCGCCGTCGATGTAGGTGATGGAGCTCTTACACGAAGCGGTGTTGACGAAGCCGTTGTCGAACGTGGTGTAGCCGGTCTTGGACAACATCGAGCCCAGCGCGATGCCGTCAGCGCCGTCGGTGGCCTTGACGATCTCCAGGTCGGTCTCACCGCCCGGGTACTTCAAAGTGGCGGTGTCGTCGGTGTCTGCCACGAGAACCCCTTTGCGCTCTGGCTGATATGGCTGCTGACTTGGTGCTTACTGCAAAAGGTAGTCGTTATGACGATGGGGCGCCTGCCCGGGGTCGAGTCCGCTGGTCACGCCAGCAATCGATCCCGCCACGCCGCGGCGCGACGTGCATCATCAGCGGTTTAGGGCTGCAGGCGTTCCACCCGACCCCCGGTGATGCGGATGCGGTTGTGCAATCGGTTTTCCCGGCCCTGCCAGAACTCGACCAGCTCCGGGGCGATGAGGTAGCCACCCCAGCCGGGCGGGACCGGGACCCGCTCGCGGTCGGCGAAGCGGGCGGTCACCTCGTCGAGCTGGTCGAGCAGCGCCGCGCGCGACGCGATCGGTTGCGACTGGTGCGACGCCCACGCCCCCAGTTGCGACCCCCGCGGCCGCTTGGACCAGTAGTCCTCGGTGACCTCCGCGGCGACCTTACGCACCGGGCCGCGGACGTGAACCTGACGGCCGAGCTGGTACCAGGGAAACGTCGCCGAGGCGTACGGCGTCGCGGCCAGATCGTCGCCCTTGGCCGAGTCATAGTTGGTGAAAAAAGTGATCCCGGTCTCGTCGACGCTCTTGCACAACACCGACCGGCTGGCCGGCCTGCCGTCGGCGGTCACGGTGGCCAGCACCAACGCGTTGGGTTCGGCGACCCCCGCCCGCTCGGCGTCGTCGATCCATTTGCGCAACAACGAAATCCAGCCGTCGCGTAACCACTCCGCGTCGAGATCCGGGCTGCCGTCTTTTTCCACTGATCCGTATTCCACACGCATTCTTTGCAGGTGCTCTTTTCCTGGCCCGGGGTCTGGTCCTGCCATCGCGTCCACGCTACCGGCGCTTGCTACCGGCCGGTAGCGTCGGCCCGATCAGGGGGTGCGAGAATTTTCGGCATGACTGTGGTCCCCGAAGACTTTGTCCCCGGCCTGGAAGGCGTGGTCGCCTTCACCACCGAAATTGCCGAGCCGGATAAAGACGGCGGCGCGCTGCGCTATCGCGGTGTCGACATCGAAGACCTGGTGACGCAGCAGGTCACGTTCGGCGACGTGTGGGCGCTGCTGGTCGACGGCAAGTTCGGCCGCGGCCTGCCGCCCGCCGAGCCCTTCCCGCTGCCCATCCACACCGGCGACGTGCGCGTCGATGTGCAGGCGGGCCTGGCGATGCTGGCCCCGATCTGGGGTTACAAGCCGTTGCTGGACACCGACGACGACACCGCCCGCGACCAGCTGGCCCGGGCGTCGGTGATGGCGCTGTCCTACGTCGCGCAGTCGGCGCGCGGGATTTACCAGCCCGCCGTCCCGCAACGGGTCATCGACGAATGCGACACGGTCACCGCCCGGTTCATGACGCGCTGGCAGGGGGAGCCGGACCCACGGCACGTCGAAGCGATTGACGCCTACTGGGTCTCGGCCGCCGAGCACGGCATGAACGCCTCGACGTTCACCGCACGGGTGATCGCGTCGACGGGCGCCGACGTGGCGGCGGCACTGTCCGGGGCGATCGGGGCGATGAGCGGCCCGCTGCACGGCGGGGCGCCGGCGCGGGTGCTGCCGATGATCGAGGAGGTCGAGCGCACCGGCGACGCGCGTGGTCTGGTGAAGAAGATCCTGGACAGCGGCGACAAGCTGATGGGCTTCGGGCACCGGGTCTACCGCGCGGAGGACCCGCGGGCGCGGGTGCTGCGCGCCACCGCCGAACGGCTGGGGGCGCCACGCCACGAGGTCGCCGTCGCGCTGGAGCAGGCGGCCCTGGCGGAGCTGCGCGAGCGCCGTCCGGACCGGGCCATCGAGACCAACGTCGAGTTCTGGGCCGCGGTGATGCTGGACTTCGCCCGAGTACCGGCCACCATGATGCCGGCGATGTTCACCTGCGGCCGCACCGCGGGCTGGTGCGCGCACATTCTCGAGCAGAAGCGGCTCGGCAAGCTGGTCCGGCCGTCGGCCATCTATGTGGGCCCCGGCCCGCGCAGTCCGGAGGCCGTCGAGGGCTGGGACCGCAGCCTCACCAACGCCTGAGGCCTCCCGGCTGTCGGTACCCGGCGATCTAATGGTTGCCGTCGCGATGAGTTTTTGTCGCCGGCGCAGTCATAAGTCGTGAACCTGCCCGTCATGGGCAGGGCAGGGCACCGATAGCAAGGAGAATCAGCATGGCGATCAACATCGAACCCGCACTGTCCCCGCACCTGGTGGTCGACGACGCCGCCGCGGCAATCGACTTCTACGCCAAGGCTTTCGGGGCCCAGGAGATCGGGCGCGTGCCGCGTCCCGACGGGAAACTGGTGCACGCCGCGGTGCGCATCAACGGCTTCACGGTGATGCTCAACGATGACTTCCCCGAAGTGTGCGGCGGCAAGTCGATGACGCCGACATCGCTGGGCGGCACCCCGGTGACGATCCACCTGACGGTCACCGACGTCGACGCCAGCTTCCAGCGCGCCCTGGACGCCGGTGCCACCGTGGTGACCCCGCTGGACGACCAGTTCTGGGGTGACCGCTATGGCATGGTCGCCGACCCGTTCGGCCACCACTGGTCGCTGGGGCAGCCGGTCCGCGAGGTCAGCATGGAGGAAATCTCGGCGGCGATGTCCGGGCAGGGAGCCGGCTAGTGGCGATCGCTAGCGCGGCGTAGCCGGGCGACGCGGTCGCCACCATCGGCTCTAGCCAAGCAGCCGGTCGAGCAGCCGGCGTCGTTGCGGCGGCGCCGGCTCTGCGGCCGCCGCCGCGAGCATCGCGGAGACGTCGGTGAACTTGATGCGGGGACGGCCGTGCTCGGTGCCGCGCGCGATTTCGGCGGCGTCGATGGCGCGCCATCCCGCGGCATCGATCGCGGCGGGCTGGCGAGCGTGCACCAGCCCGGCCAGCGCGTCGGGCTTGGCGATTGGATCGGCCAGTTTGCCGGCGTTGAAATCGGCGACCAGGGACTGCACGGTCTGCAACGAGCAGGACTTGTTGGTCCCGATGAACCCGCTGGGTCCCCGCTTGATCCAGCCCGCGACGTAGGCGCCGGTCACCGGGTCACCAGAAACGGGGTCGACGACGCGACCCGCGTCGTTCGGCACGACTGCCGACGATTCGTCGTAGGGCAGATCGCGAATCGGCTTGCCGCGGTAGCCAATCGACGTCAGCACCAGGCCGGTTTCCAGAAGGCGCGTCGCGTCGGTGCCGGTGACCGAGAACTCCATCGCGGTGGCGCGCTGGTCCCCCAGCACCCGGCGCGGCGTGAGCCGATACGCCAGCTTGATTCTCGGGCGGGACGGCGGCGTCGAATCGTCGCCGAGGGTGCTCAAGATTTCTAGCTTGCGCTTGGTCAGGGCGTCCGACGCGGTCGCGAGATCGGCCGCCACCAGCTCGTGGTCGGCCGCGCTGAGCACCACCTCGGAGCTGCCGGTGAGCCCGATCAGCTCTGGCAACGTGAACGCCGACTGGGCGGGGCCGCGCCGGGCGGCGATCACCACCTCGCGCACCGCCGAGGCGCGGAGGGCCGCCAGCGCGTGGTCGGCGATGTCGGTGCGGGCCAGCTCGTCCGGATCCGAGGTGAGCAACCGGGCGACATCGAGGGCGACGTTGCCGTTGCCGACGATCACGACCCGCTCGTGGCTGAGATCGACCGGCAGATCGGCGAAGTCGGGATGCCCGTTGATCCACGCGACCAATTCCGTTGCCGTTCCGGTCCCCGGCAGGCCCATGCCCTCGATGTCCAGCCGGCGGTCATCGGGCGCACCCACCGCATACAGCACGGCGTGGTGGTGAGCGAGCAGGTCGGCGTGGCTCAGCTGCGTGCCGACCTCGACGTTGAGATAGAACCGGAACCGGCGATCACCGGCGACCCGGTCGAACAGCCGGGTGACCCGCTTGGTGTTCTGGTGATCGGGCGCCACCCCGGCCCGCACCAAACCGTATGGGGTGGGCAACTTCTCGAAGACGTTGACGCGCACGTCGCGCTGGGTCAGCAGTTCGTCGGCGGCATACATCGCCGCGGGCCCGGATCCGACGATGGCCACCGTCAGCGGCCTGCGGCGCGCGCGCACCTCGGCGGCCGGGATCACCGGTGCCAGCTTGGACGTCGGCGGCAGCTTCTCGTCCTTGGGCCGGTCCGGGTAGAAGGACGCGTTGATCTCAATGAACGGCAACTGCTTGGCGTCCAGCCGGGTGTCGGGCGCGATCGCGCCGACGGGGCAGGCGCTCACACAGGCACCGCAGTCCACGCACGCCACCGGATCGATGTAGAGCATCTCGGAGGTGGCGAAGCCGGGCTCGTCCGGTGTGGGGTGGATGCAATTCACCGGGCATGCGAAGACACAGGACCCGTCGTTACAGCACGACTGGGTAATAACGTGCGGCATAAACGAACTCGCAGTGGCTACGCAGCCGGGACCGCGGTCAGGTGCTGGCGCTGCGGCTCGCTGCGGTAACGCGACGGCTTGCCGTTGATCTTGCACAACCGCCACATCAACCGCGCCGAGCGCGTCTCCATCAGGCCCGTGTCGTAGGCCAACATCCGCACGTCACCAAACATGTCGCTGAGCCACTTCCGCGATTCCGGCGACCGGAAGAACAGTTCCTTCTTGACCTCCCGCGGGATGTCGAACTCGCGCCAGAAAGCCTTGGGCGGCACCACAATTGCGCGACAGAGCGCCTTCATGGTCAGCGGCAGGTACAGCGCGGTCCAGAATCGCTGCCTCTTGGTCAATTCCGGCACCCGCTTGCGCAGGAACTCGTGGGCGAACGAGATGTGGCGGGCCTCCTCGGCCACGTGGATCGCCATCACCTTCTCCATGATGGGGTGCAGCGACTTGCCTTCGCGCAGAACGTTTTTCTGTGTGTGGTCGATGGGCTCCTCGCCGGCGAGCACGCCGATGAAGAACGCCACCGGCAGCGGGCCGGCCACCAGCGGAACCAACGGCGAGAGCCACTTGAGAATCCGCGGCATGCCCGGCACGTCGGCGCCGATGCGGTTCACCATCTCCTGGAACATCATGGTGTGGTTGCACTCTTCGACCGATTCGTGCAGGCAGTACCGGTACTCCGGCGATCCGTTGGGCACCCAGAACGTGTAGTTCATCAGGCCGCGAATCAGGATGGATTCGAAGTGCAGTCCCACCTTGGCGACGTTGGCCTGGCGCCACATCCCGATCTTGATCTTGCGCTCGTCGGACTGCGCCAGGTACCAGGGATGGCGGCCCAGCGGGTCGGTGTTCGGCAGGATCCATCGCGGATCGTCTTCGGTCACCGCGAATTCCGGTGAATCCCAATCGATGTCAGTGTACGGATTGAAGTTGCGCCGCACCGACCCCTCGGACAGTGTGGCAAGCATGTTGACGTATTCGGCGTCGTCGCGCACTTCCATGTTGTTTCGCCAACGCCGGACTAATCGCGTCCTAGCCATATCCAGGCCTCCCCAACGAGGTTTACATTTGGACGTGCTGTGTCCAGACAGTACCGCAGGTACCGGATAATTCCTAGACCCCTTTCGGGCACTGTGACCTGACCGGTGGTCATGAAATTTTTATGCCCCAGATCACAGCCGATCAAACGTCCGGACACGGCCGAGCAGGCCTTTTGCCCGGGCGGCCGGGGTTGGCGGTCGGCCTCCGCACCGATCGGTCAACTCGGCTCATTACCCTGATGAGCATGGCTGACCAGCTCGAGATCCCCGCTGACATCAAACCCCGCGACGGCCGCTTCGGGTGTGGCCCGTCGAAGGTCCGGCCCGAGCAACTGCAGGCGCTGACCACGACCGCCGCCCCGTTGTTCGGCACCTCGCACCGGCAGGCGCCGGTCAAGAATCTGGTGGGCCGGCTGCGCTCCGGGCTCGCGGATCTGTTTTCGCTGCCCGAGGGCTATGAGGTGATCTTGGGCAACGGCGGCGCGACGGCGTTCTGGGACGCCGCGGCCTTCGGCCTGATCGACAAGCGCTCGTTACACCTGTCCTTCGGCGAATTCAGCTCCAAGTTCGCCTCGGCGGTCGCCAAGAACCCCTTCGTCGGTGAGCCCGTCGTCATCAAGGCGGACGCCGGCAGTGCCCCCGAGCCGCAGAGCGACCCGTCGGCGGACGTGATCGCCTGGGCGCACAACGAAACGTCGACCGGAGTCGCGGTGCCCGTCCGCCGGCCCGCCGAGTCCGGCGATGCGCTGATCGTCATCGACGCGACGTCGGGCGCCGGCGGGTTGCCGGTCGACATCGCCGAGACCGACGCCTACTACTTCTCGCCGCAGAAGAATTTCGCCAGCGACGGGGGCCTGTGGCTGGCCATCATGAGCCCTGCGGCGCTGGCCCGCGTCGAGTCGGTCGCCGGCTCCGGCCGCTGGGTTCCCGACTTCCTGTCGCTGCCCATCGCGGTGGAGAACAGCCTGAAGGACCAGACCTACAACACCCCGGCGGTCGGCACCCTGGCGCTGATGGCCGAGCAGGTCGACTGGTTGCTGGGCAACGGCGGGCTGGACTGGGCCGTCAAGCGCACCGCGGACTCTTCGGGGCGGTTGTACTCCTGGGCCGAGGAGCGGCCCTACACCACACCCTTCGTCACCGACCCCAAGCTGCGCTCGCAGGTGGTGGGCACCATCGACTTCGCCGACCAGGTCGATGCCGCGGCCGTGGCGAAGGTGTTGCGGGCGAACGGCGTCGTCGACACCGAGCCGTACCGCAAACTCGGCCGCAACCAGCTGCGAGTGGGGATGTTCCCGGCGGTGGACCCCGACGACGTCAGCGCCCTCACCCAATGCATCGACTGGGTGGTCGAGCGGTTGTAACCGACCGGCAATCAGGGCGCAACCGCACAGCGTGTCAGCACAGGTGATGGGCGGTTGCTGGACTAAAGTGCGCACGTGACGGGTCCGTCGCTGACCTGCACGGAGCCTGCGAGGAGATAACCATGCGGGAACTCAAAGTGGTTGGGCTGGATGCCGACAGCAAACACGTCATCTGCGAGGGTGGCGATCCCGCGGAGCAGTTCAAGCTGGCGGCCGACGACCGCCTGCGAGCCCTGCTGCGCGACGCGGCCCTGTCCTCTGAGCAACCGCAGCTCGAGATTGAAGTCACCAACATGCTGAGCCCCAAAGAAATTCAGGCCAAGATCCGCGCGGGTGCCTCCGTCGAACAGGTCGCCGCGGCGTCCGGCTCGGAGGTGTCGCGGATCCGCCGCTTTGCTCACCCGGTGTTGCTGGAGCGCTTCCGCGCCGCGGAGCTGGCAACCGCCGCACACCCGATGCTCGCCGACGGTCCCGCGGTGCTGACCCTGCTCGAGACGGTCAGCGCCGCGCTGGTGACCCGCGGGCTGAGCCACGACAAACTCAGCTGGGACGCGTGGCGCAACGAGGACAACCGCTGGACGGTGCAGCTGGCGTGGAAGGTCGGCCGGTCGGACAACCTCGCGCATTTCTGCTTCACGCCCGGTGCGCACGGCGGAACGGTGACCGCCATCGACGACGCGGCCAGCGCGCTGATCGACCCCAACTTCGAACGCCCGCTGCGGCCGGTGGCCCGGGTGGCGCACGTCGACTTCGACGAGCCCGCCAAGCCGCCCGTCGCCGACGACGCACCCGTCGCGGAACCGGACGAAAAACCGGTGCACACCCGCCGGGGCAAGCCCGTCATCCCGGCGTGGGAGGACGTGCTGCTCGGCGTGCGCTCGGGCGGGCAGCGCTAGGAACGACGATGGCGACCCGCATCGCCCGGCTATGCCGCGCTCGCGATCACCTCTAAGCGGTCGTCAGGGCCAACAGCGCAACCCACGCCACCGCCACACCCACAGCGGCGCCCAGCACGAACCAGCGCAGGACGGGCGTACGCCGCCACCCCCACAGGGTTGGCGCCAGTCCCCCGGCCGCCACGATGTTGAGCCCGACGGCCAGCAGCGCGTGCACGCGAAGCAGCCCCAGACTGAGCACCACGATCGCGGCGGCGGTGACCGCCGCGACGAACGCGGCGACCGTCAAACCCGTTGCCCAGGGCACGGACTCGTCTCGCATCAGCCGCAGCCTAGTGTGACTGTCCATCGCCGCCTCTCGCCGTCGAGCGGGCCCGCTCGTAGAACGCCAACGCCGCCGCCGTCGCGACGTTGAGCGAATCGGTGCCGCGCGACATCGGGATGCGCACCCGCACATCACTGCACCGCAAGGTGGCCGGCGTCAGCCCCGGCCCCTCCGCGCCGACCAACACCGCGACGCGTTCGTCGCGCGCGGCCGTCATCGCCTCCGGCAAGGCGCAGGCGCCGGCCTGCGGGGTCATCGCCAGGAGCCGAAAACCGTTGTCCCGCAACGTCGTGAGCTCGGCGGGCCAACAGCTTGCGCGCGCATAGGGCACCAGCAGCGCGTGGCCCATGGACACCCGCACCGCGCGGCGGTACAGCGGGTCGGCACAGCCGCTGCCGAACACCACCGCATCGACGCCCAGCCCGGCCGCGTTGCGGAAGATCGAACCCAGGTTCTCGTGATCGTTGACCCCTTCGAGGATCGCGACGGTGCGAGCCCCGGCGATCACGTCGGCGACGCCCGGTTCGGGCACCCGCCGGGCGGCCGCCAGCACGCCGCGGTTGAGGTGAAATCCCACCACCCGGGCCATGACGTCGGCGGACGCGCGATAGCACGGCACGTCGGTGCCGGCCAGGTCATCGTCGAGCTCGGCGAACCGGCGCTCGGTCCCGAGCAGGGCATGCGGGTGAAAGCGTGAGGCGAGCATGCGCTGCACCACCAGCACGCCCTCGGCGATCACCAGCCCCTTGCCCGACGGCAGATCGGGACGACGATCGACGCTGTTCAGGTCGCGGAAATCGTCGAGCCTCGGATCGTCGGGATCGTCGACATCGATCAACATGGGCCGGCTTCGGTCCGGGGGTTCACGGGCCTTCGTCGACCAGGGCCAACATCAGGTCGGCCGCGTTGCGCAGGATGTCTCGTTGTTCGCTGTCCAGCGTCGCCAGCCGCTTGGCCAGCCACTCCTGGCGGGCACGGCGGTTGGCCTTGACCAACTCGGCGCCGGACTCCGAGACCGAGACGAGCACCTGCCGGCCGTCGACCGGGTGCGGCGCGCGGTCCACCAGCCCCATCTCGGCCAGCGAGGCGATCACCCGGGTCATCGACGGCGGCCTGACCCGTTCGCGAATTGCCAGGGCACCGGGGGTCATCGGGCCTTCGTTGGTCAGCATGGCCAGCGCCGACAGCTGGGACAGCGACACCGGCGACGACGGGTTGCGGAACCGCAGTTGGCGGGCCAGCCGCATAACTGCCAGTGACAGGTCGCTGGCCAGCCGCGCATCGCTGTCAGGCATGGCGCGAGGTTACACGGAAGCCCGAGAAACCGGGACACGAACCGGTCAACGACGGGTCGCAGATCGCCTTCGCTAAGCTGCGGGGGTTTTCATCGAAACGCGTATCCGCCCACGTATCCCGCTTTGCTCGGCGGGGTGAAGACCATCCGTCCCGGCAAGTGGGTGCGCCGTCGCCCGCCACCGGCGGCGGGCTATGTTGATCCCGATGTCTGCCGAACCCCAACGCACCGCGCCGCCGCTGCCGGCCGCGCTCCTGCACGTGTGGCCGTTCATCGCGCTCGGCGCGTTGGGTTGGCTCGCCGCGGTGGCCGCTGCTTTCCTGGTGCCATCCCTGCAGGGCTGGCGTCCGGTGGCCCTGGCCGGCCTGGGTGTGGGTGCGCTCGGCACGAGCATCTTCCTGCTGCAGCTCGCGGCGGCCCGTCGCGGTGCCCGCGGCGCGCAGGCCGGACTCGAAAACTATCTCGACCACAACTGATTCTCCGCCCAGGAGGAGCGATGGTAGCCCCGCTGTTGCAAGCGCACGTCGACATCGACGCACCGGTGACCACCGTGTGGCAATTGATTTCCGACCTGCGCCGCATGCCGCGGTGGAGTCCGCAGTGTCGCTGGATGAAGCCCTTGGGCCCGGTGCGTCAGGGCACCCGAACGATCAACCTCAACCGCCGCAAGCGCATGTTCTGGCCGACCACCTGCACGGTGGTCGAGATCGTCCCCGAGCGCAAGCTCGCGTTCCGCGTCGACACCAACAACACCATCTGGAGCTATGAGCTCGAGCCCGGCGGCGCGGGCACCCGGCTGATCGAGAGCCGTCACGCCGAAAACGGAGTGACCGCGTTTTCGAATCTGTCGGTGAATGCGCTGTTCGGCGGGACCACTAACTTCGAGCGCGAATTGCTCGACGGCATGAACGCCTCGCTGGCGCGCATCAAGGCCGCCGCCGAAACCGCCTAGTCCGGCGTCTCGGCCTGCGGCTGCTGCTCGGGCTGCGGCGCCTCGGTCACCGGCTCGGCGTCGGCCTCCGCCGAGGGCTCCGAGGGCTCCAAGGGCTCCGCCGACTCCGTGGTCTCCGAGGTCTCCGAGGACTCCGAGGACTCCGAGGACTCCGAGGACTCCGAGGACTCCGAGGACAAGGGGGACGGTTCGACCGGCGTCTGGGTGACGTCCAGCTGGCCGTCGTCGTACGGCTCGTACGCGGGCGACCCGGTGCCCGCCGGGGCGGGCGTGTCCGAATGGGCACCACAGCCGTAAAGCTTGTCGACGATGTGGCCGTCGGCCGACAATTCGTTGCCGCAGACGCCGAACAGTGCGCCCAGCGAACCCGACAGCGGCAGGAAGAAACCGCAGTCGCGGCACACTCGCTTGGTGGACCGCGCCATGGGCGAGTCCGGGCCGTACTCGCCGGTGCGCCAGCGTTCGGCCGTGTCCGACCGGCCCTCGGCGCTCATCACCCAACGCCGGCCCAGCCCGATCTCGGCGGCGGTCTCGTCGACCTGAGGGTCACCGCTGGCGGTGTAACCGGGTACCAGCCGGGGATCGTCGGCGGCGGGCGCCAGCAGGTCGCCCGGGCTCAGGTCGCCGGGCCGTACCCGCTGGTCCCACGGCACCCATTCGGGTGCCAGCAATGCGGTCGGCCCCGGCACCAGCACGACCTCGCTGATGGTCGCGTGGTCCGCGCCGGGATACGCGGCGACGACGACCGCCCATTGCCACCCCTGGTAGCCGGGCAGGTGCGCCAGGAAGCGGTGGGTGGCGCTGTTCGGATCTTCGTAGCCGACGCCCAGGTAGTCGCCGACCATCTCCGGTGCGCTGAACTCCACCACGGCGGCCCTGGCCGCCTCCGCCGCACCCGTGAGCACCGCCGCCAACCCCTCGGTCCATTCGGCCACGGTCGACACGGCGGATCCCTCGATAGGTCTGGTCACGCTGTCTTCTTTCTGCATCGCGGTTCCAATACTAGGTTGGCGAGCCACGCCCCGTTACCTGCAGACGCATCCAGGCGCCATAGGGGAGAATCGGGACGTGTCTGGACGGCGCCAAAACGACCCGGGCCGAGTGGCCTCTCAGCCGGGCCGCCGGCCCAGCAAGAACGCCGCATCCCAACATCCGGGCGCGGCCAACTACCCCGCCGGCGAGGGCGCCGATCGGCGCGCCCGTCGCCCGTCGATGCCGAGCGCCAACCGCTACTTGCCCCCGCTGGGCCACCAGCCGGAGCCGAACCGCAGCAGCGACGCGCCGCCTCGCGCGCCGGCTTCCGGGGAGCGGATCACCGTCACCCGCGCCGCGGCACTGCGCAGCCGCGAAATGGGTTCGCGGATGTACTGGATGGTGCAGCGCGCCGCGACGGCCGACGGCGCCGACAAGTCCGGGCTGACGGCGCTGACATGGCCGGTGGTGGCGAATTTCGCGGTGGACGCGGCGATGGCCGTCGCGCTGGCCAACACCTTGTTCTTCGCCGCGGCCACCGGCGAGAGCAAGGGCCGGGTCGCCCTGTACCTGCTGATCACCATTGCGCCGTTCGCCGTGATCGCGCCGCTGATCGGTCCCGCGCTAGACCGGCTGCAGCACGGCCGCCGCGTCGCGCTGGCCGCGTCGTTCGCCCTGCGCACCGCGCTGGCGGTGCTGCTGGTCATGAACTACGACGGCGCCACCGGCAGCTTCCCGTCGTGGGTGCTCTATCCGTGCGCGCTCGCGATGATGGTGTTCTCCAAGTCGTTCAGCGTGCTGCGCAGCGCCGTGACACCCAGGGTGATGCCGCCGACCATCGACCTGGTGCGGGTCAACGCCCGACTGACCATGTTCGGTCTGCTGGGCGGCACCATCGTCGGCGGCGCGATCGCCGGTGGTGTCGAGTTCGTCTGCACCCACTTGTTCAAGCTGCCCGGGGCGTTGTTCGTGGTGATCGCGGTGACGATCGCCGGCGCCATGCTGTCCATGCGGATACCGCGCTGGGTCGAGGTGACCGCCGGCGAGGTACCCGCCACCCTGAGCTACCGCCAGGACAGCGAACCGCTGCGGCGCAGCTGGCACCAGGAAGTCAGCGGGGCGCTCCGGCAACCGTTGGGCCGCAACATCATCACCTCGCTGTGGGGCAACTGCACCATCAAGGTCATGGTCGGCTTCCTGTTCCTCTACCCCGCGTTTGTCGCCAAGGCGCATCAGGCCAACGGCTGGGCCCAGGTCGCCATGCTCGGGGTGATCGGCGCCGCGGCCGGGATCGGCAATTTCGTCGGCAACTTCACCAGTGCGCGCCTGAAGCTGGGCCGGCCCGCCGCGCTGGTGGTGCGCTGCACGGTGGCGGTGAGCGCGGTCGCGCTGGCCGCCTCGGTGGCCGGCAACCTGGTGGTGGCCGTGATCGCCACCCTGGTCACGTCCGGAGCCAGCGCCATCGCCAAGGCGTCCCTGGACGCGTCGCTGCAGAACGACCTGCCGGAGGAATCCCGCGCGTCGGGCTTCGGGCGCTCGGAGTCGACGCTGCAATTGGCGTGGGTCCTCGGCGGCGCCGTGGGGGTGTTGGTGTACACCGAACTGTGGGTCGGCTTTACCGCGGTCACTGCGCTGCTCATCTTGGGCCTGGCGCAGACCCTCGTCAGCTTCCGCGGCAACTCACTGATTCCCGGCCTGGGAGGAAATAGGCCAATCATGGTCGAGCAGGAGGGCACGCGCCGCGGTGCCGGCGCCGCGGCGGTGGTTGCCGAGTGAAACCGCAACGCAAGCGGGGTGTGGCCGTGCTGCTCGCCTGCCTGGTGGCGCTGCTCTGCGTCGGCGCGGGTGTGGGCACCTGGTTGCTGGTGGGGCGCCCCGGCCCGCGGCACCCCGAGATCAGCGCCTATTCGCACGGGCATCTGACGCGGGTGGGGCCCTACCTGTATTGCAACGTGCTGAATCTCGAAGACTGCGAGACACCGCAGAACCAGGGCGAGCTACGGGTCAGCGAGCGTTACCCGATTCAGCTGTCGGTGCCCGACGCCATCTACCGGGCACCGTGGCGGCTGCTGCAGGTCTACGACGACCCGACGAACACCACAAGCACGATCTTTCGGCCGAAAACCCGCTTCGCCGTGACGATCCCGTCGATCGACCCGCATCGCGGGCGCCTGGCCGGGATCGTCGTGCAGCTGCTGACATTGGCGGTGGATCCTGCCGGGGAGCTGCACGACGTGCCCCACGCGGAATGGTCCGTGCGGCTGACGTACTAGCCGCTGGCCCGCCGAGAACTAGGCGCCGTGGCCGGCGGGCACGCGCTCACCTTCGACCGGCGGCCCGGGAGGTGTTCCGTCCCCGAATGGCCTGCCGCCCAAGTCTTCTCGCCCGTGCGGCGAAGCCAGCCGGCCAGGTCCGGACCCTTGGGCACGATCCGGGTGGGGTTGATGTCGGCGTGCACGATGTAGTAGTGCTGCTTGATCTGGACGAAGTCCACGGTGTCACCGAACCCCGGCGTCTGGAACAGGTCGCGCGCATACGCCCACAACACCGGCATCTCGCTCAGTTTGCTGCGGTTGCATTTGAAGTGCCCGTGATAGACCGGGTCGAAGCGGGCCAAGGTGGTGAACAGCCGCACGTCGGCTTCGGTGATGGTGTCGCCCACCAGGAATCGCTGATCGGCCAGCCGCTCGCTGACCCAATCCAGCGCGGCGAATAACCGGTCGTAGGCCGCCTCGTAGGCCTGCTGCGAACCGGCGAACCCGCACCGGTACACACCGTTGTTGATTTCGGTGTAGACCCGCTTACTCACCTCGTCGATTTCGGCGCGCAGGTGCTCGGGGTACAGCTCGGGCGCCCCGTCGCGGTGATAGGCCGACCACTCCGTCGAGAGGTCCAGCGTCATCTGCGCGAAGTCGTTGGTGACGACCGCCCCGGTCGGGACATCGACGATGGCCGGGACCGTGATGCCCTTAGGGTAGTCGGGGACCCGCTTGAAGTAGGCGTCCTGCAGCCGCGGAATCTTGAGCACCGGGTCGACGCCGCCGGGATCGAGATCGAACGTCCAACTGCGCTCGTCGTGGGTGGGGCCGCAAAAGCCAATGGAGAGAACGTTTTCCAAGCCCAGCAAGCGGCGCACGATGATCGCGCGGTTCGCCCACGGACACGCGCGCGCGACGACCAGCCGGTACCGGCCGGGCTCGACGGGGTAGCCGTCGCGCCCGTCGGCGGTGATGCGGGTGGTGATGTAGTCGGTGTCGCGGGTGAATTCGCCTGCCTGCGCGATATAGGAAGCCATAGCTCCCATAGTCAACGAGCCGACGTCAGGCGTCGAGTTCCCGAGCGACGGCCTTGACCACCTCGGAAACCCGGCGGGCGGTCTTGCGGTCCGGGTAGCGACCCTTGCGCAGTTCGGGCTGCACGGTGCTTTCCAGCAGCGTGATCATGTCCTCGACCATGCCGTGTAGCTCGTCGGGGTTGTGCTTGTGCTCGGCGGGCGCCTCGCGGCGCGTCTTGGTGAGGCTGGGCGGCGGCTCAATCAGCTTGAGGCTCAACGCTTGCGGCCCGCGCCGCCCGGAGGCGATGCCGAACTCCACCCGCTGGCCCGCCTTGAGGCCCTCGACCCCGGCGGGCAACGCCGACGAGCGGACATAGACGTCTTCGCCGTCCTCTTGCGACAGGAAGCCGAAACCCTTGTCAGCGTCGTACCACTTAACCTTGCCCGTCGGCACTGGTCTCACCTGCTTGTCTAACGGATCAATAGAAATCGCCAACACAATAAGCGTCCCGCCTGCGCAGGACGCCGTATTAGGAGTCTGATCCTACTCGGATGCCCGGGTAACGAGCACCCCCGTTATCGGTCACTCGGTACGCTTGGTAATACCCGCGGAGGAGATATGCGCCTGATCCTGAACGTCATCTGGTTGATATTCGGCGGCCTGTGGATGGCCGTCGGATACCTGGCTGCGGCGCTGGTCAGCTTCCTGCTCATCATCACCATTCCGTTCGGCTTCGCGTCGCTGCGCATCGCCTCCTACGCACTGTGGCCGTTCGGCCGCACGATCGTGGACAAGCGGACCGCGGGGTCCGGCGCGCTGGTCGGCAACGTCATCTGGGTGGTGCTGTTCGGCGTGTGGCTGGCGATCGGCCATCTGGTCAGCGCGGTCGCGATGGCGCTCACGATCGTGGGCATTCCGCTGGCGCTGGCCAACCTCAAATTGATCCCGGTGTCGTTGATGCCGCTGGGCAAGCAGATCGTTCCGGTCAGCTCGCCGGTGCACCACGCCCCGCCGGTGGCCGCATGACGCTGACGACGCTGGGCCTGCCCTCGGTACCGAGTCGCGCTGACGGCCCGGCCGTTTCCGCCGACGCTCCTGCGACCGGACCCCTGGTGGACACTTACGGCCGGGTCGCGACCGACCTGCGGGTCTCGCTCACCGATCGCTGCAACCTGCGGTGCAGCTATTGCATGCCGGCCGAGGGCCTGAACTGGCTGCCGGGCGAGCAACTGCTGAGCGCCGACGAGCTGGCCAGGCTGATGCACATCGCTGTCACCCGGCTGGGCGTAACCAGCGTGCGGTTCACCGGCGGCGAGCCGCTGCTGGCGCGCCATCTCGACGAGGTGGTCGCCGCGGCCGCCGCGCTGCGGCCCCGCCCCGAGATCTCGCTGACCACCAACGGTGTCGGGCTGGCGCGGCGCGCCGCCGCGCTCGCCGTGGCCGGGTTGAACCGCGTCAACGTCTCGCTGGACAGCGTCGACCGGCGGCATTTCGCGGCCATCACCCGCCGCGACCGGCTCAACGACGTGCTGGCCGGCCTGGCCGCCGCCGGCGCCGCCGGCCTGACGCCGGTGAAGGTGAACGCGGTGCTCGACCCCGCCACCGGGCGCGAGGACGTAGTGGGACTGTTGCGGTTCTGCCTCGAGCACGGCTACCAACTGCGCGTCATCGAGCAGATGCCGCTGGACGCCGGGCATCAATGGCGGCGGGACGCCGCGCTGAGCGCTGACGACGTCCTGGCGGCCCTGCGCCCGCACTTCCGGCTGCGCCCCGACCCGGCGCCGCGCGGATCGGCGCCCGCCGAGCTCTGGCTGGTCGACACCGGCCCGGGCACCCCGAGCGGGAAATTCGGTGTCATCGCCTCGGTTTCGCACGCCTTCTGCGCGGCCTGCGACCGCACCCGGTTGACGGCCGACGGCCAGGTCCGCAGCTGCTTGTTCGCCGAACAAGAGACCGACCTGCGTGGGCTGCTGCGCGGCGGCGCGTCCGACGACGCGATCGAGGCAGCGTGGCGCACCGCGATGTGGGGCAAGCCCGCCGGACACGGCATCAACGACCCCGACTTCATCCAGCCCGTCCGCCCGATGAGCGCGATCGGTGGCTAGCCCGATGGGACAGACGCCTGTCCAAGCAAACGGAATCCAGGTGACGGTGCGCTACTTCGCGGCCGCCCGCGCGGCCGCCGATGCCGAGTCCGAGACGGTGGTACTGCGCCCGGGCACCACGGTCGGCGAACTGGTAGGGCGACTCGCCGCGCGAGGGTCCCGCCTCGCCACGGTGTTGACCCGATGCTCATACCTGCGCGACGGGATCGCCGTGCGCGACGAGACCGTGGCGTTGCAATCCGGTGACACAATCGATGTTCTGCCGCCCTTTTCTGGCGGCTGAAACTGTGAGTTATCTCACGTAACGGATTCATAACGGCGCGGTCACGCTGCGATATCGCCCGCGATGACCTGCGCAAACACCTTGTGTTCCTGCGGTTTTCGCAGATGGCCGAGAGGGAAACGCCGGGTTTCGCAAGACGTGACGCGACCAACAGAAACCGTTACCGTCTCCGAAGGCTCGCCAGCCATCCCGATTGGCGGACCTCCCCTCCCTATCGCGCCGAGCTCCATCCAATAGGCGGGGGCCACCGAACCACATGGATGGAGACGGGGGACCCACCGGTCCACCGTGATCGGACTGGGGCCGCTCGCGGCTCCTAGGGGTGAAGCCGACGTCGTCGCATGACGACAACGTCGGCCGGGTGGCCTCTCCAACCCGAACCCGACAGCTGACCTCGCAGGCGCGTGACGAGAGAGGAATACCCCGGCGCGTATGAGTGGACGTCACCGTAAGCCCAGCAGTTCAAACATCAGCGTCGCCAAGATCGCCTTCACCGGTGCGGTTCTTGGTGGCGGCAGCATCGCCCTCGCCGGTCAGGCGGCCGCGGCCACCGACGGTGAATGGGATCAGGTAGCCCGTTGTGAGTCCGGCGGCAACTGGGGCATCAACACCGGCAACGGCTATCACGGCGGCGTGCAGTTCAGCTCAAGCACTTGGGCCTCGCACGGCGGCGGCCAGTACGCCCCGTCGGCCGAACTCGCCACCAAAGAACAGCAGATCGTCGTCGCCGAGCGGGTTCTGGCCACCCAGGGCCGTGGCGCCTGGCCCGTGTGC
>NZ_QMEU01000039.1 GCF_003284975.1 Mycobacterium colombiense | reverse complement strand
CCTGCGCCCGCGCCTCGGCGGCCACCGCCTCGGGTTCGGCGGCCAAGGCTTCGGCCGCGGCCGCTTCTTCCTGCGCCCGGGCCTCGGCGGCCAGGGCTTCGGCTTCCGCGGCCAGCGCTTCCGCTTCCGCCGCGAGGGCTTCGGCGGCGGCAGCGTCGGCGCGAGCCCGCGCCTCGGCGGCCACCGCTTCGGCATCCGCGGCCAGCGCCTGAGCGGCGGCGGCTTCTGCCTGTGCCCCCGCTTGGGCTTCAGCTGCCTTCTGCCGCGGCGGCGTCTGCGTGAACTCCATCCTGGGCTGGTTCACAAGCGGCTGACGGTTCAGCTTCTGGGCGCCGGCGACCCGCGCCTTTTGCTCGGCCATCCGGTACGGGCCCGCCAGGAAATCGATCAATACCAAGGCCACGCCGGCCAGCAGGACCAGCGGCAACGCCAACGACGGGCGCGTGACCATCCCCCAAATGCCGGCAACCGTCAGCGGCGCCGCGAACAACACCGCGGCCCCCGGATACCGACCACCTAGTTCGAGGATCGTCGCGGGCACTGCTGAGGCCCGCGCGGCCAACGGGAGCCGATCCGGCTGACTACCGACGACTCTCTGAGATCCCACGATCCCTCTCCTTCACGGAGATGCTGGCACAAAAAGAGTACTGCGCTAACGGTCGCGGCGGTGGATCAAATTTTTCGTGTCTTCCCAGCAATATCTCCGCAGGACCGGCGACCGAGCGGCGGACGGACGCGGTAAGTAGCGGCAGTTCGCGGCGATGCCGAGCCTGGGCGAAGAACGAGCGCGTCGTCACCGAGTGACAGACGACGCCAACCGTTTGGCGAGGTACGGCGCAGTGCGACTGTGTTTCGCGCCTGCGACCTGCTGCGGCGGGCCGGCCACAACGACCCGACCGCCGTCGCTGCCGGCCCCCGGCCCCAGGTCGATCACCCAGTCGGCGCCCGCGACCATCCGCATGTCGTGCTCGGCCACCACGACAGTGTTGCCGGAGTCGACCAGGCGGTGCAGCTGACGGTCGAGCAGATCCACGTCGGCGGGATGCAGCCCGGTGGTCGGCTCGTCGAGGACGTAGAGGGTATGCCCTCGGCGGGGCCTTTGCAGTTCTGCGGCCAGCTTGATCCGCTGCGCCTCACCACCCGACAGCTCGGTCGCGGGCTGCCCGAGGCGCAGGTACCCCAGGCCGACCTCTTGCAGCGTGGTCAGGCTCCGTGCCGCGGCGGCGACGTCGGCAAAAAACTCCGCGGCCTCATCGACGGTCATCGCCAGGACGTCGGCGATCGTACGGTCGCGGTAGCGCACCTCGAGTGTCTCGTCGGAGTAACGCGCTCCGTGGCACGCCGGGCAGGTGGCGTATGTGCCTGGCAGGAACAATAGTTCGACGGAGACGAAGCCCTCCCCCTGACAGGTGGGGCAGCGACCCTCGGCCACGTTGAACGAGAACCTGCCCGCCGTCCAACCGCGACGACGCGCCTTCGGGGTTGCGGCGAATTCACGGCGCACGGCGTCGAACAGGCCGGTGTAGGTCGCCAGCGTCGAGCGCGGCGTTCGTCCGATCGGACGCTGGTCGACCGATACCAGCCGGTTGATCTGCTTGGCGCCCTCTGCCGTCACACCGACACTCGCGTCGTGATCGAGATCGACGATGCCGCTGTCGGTTTCGTCGTCCTCGGGTTCGGCCGGATCGGCCGCCCGCCCGGTACCGAGCTGGCTGTGCACGACATCGCCGACGACCTTGACGACCAACGTCGACTTGCCTGAACCGGACACCCCGGTGACCGCGGTGTACGCGCCGAGTGGCAGGTCCACGTCGAGGTCTCGCAGATTGTGGAAGCAGATTCCGCGTAGCCGCAGCCACCCGGACGGCGTGCGCGGTTGACGAGGCGGTGCGCCGGCCTTCTCGAAAAGGTATTTGCGGGTGACCGACTCCTCGATGTCGGCGAGACCCGCCACCGGACCGCTGTAGAGCACGCCCCCGCCGAGTTCGCCGGCGCCAGGACCGACGTCGACGATCCAGTCGGCGCGGCGCACAACGTCCATATCGTGCTCGACCACGAATAACGAATTGCCCGCGCGCCGTAGGCGATCGAGCACCTCGAGCAGCGGTTCGGCGTCAGCGGGGTGCAGTCCGGCCGACGGCTCGTCCAACACATAGAGCACACCGAATAAGCCCGCACGCAGTTGAGTGGCCAGCCGCAACCGCTGCAGCTCGCCGGGTGACACCGTCGGCGTGCGGCGACTGAGCGTCAGATAACCGAGGCCGAGATCTATGAGTACCTGCAGCCGGGCGACGAGGTCGGCGGCGATCATGGTCGCCACTTCGGTCAGCTCACCGGATTGCGTGGACTCGTACGCGGCGGTGGCGTCGGTCCGAGAAGCCGCCGGGCGCAACGCATCAGCGAGGTCGGCCAACGGCATCGCCGTGTAGTCGGCGATGGTGCGCCCGGCGAAAGTCACCCTCAGCGCCTCGGGCCGCAACCCCGAACCGTCGCATACCGGGCACTCGACGGTGTCGACGAATTGCAGCACGCGCCGACGCATCATCGCGCTATGGGAGTTGGCCAACGTATGACGGACATGACGTTCGGCGCTGGAGAACGTGCCGTTGTAGTAATAGTCGGCCTGCACCGGGTGTAGGCCCGGATCGATTTCGACCGTTGGCTGCTCATCGGTGAACAGAATCCAATTGCGTTGCCGCTTAGGGAGTTTGTGCCATGGCTTGTCGATGTCATACCCCAGCGTGACGAGGATGTCGCGCAGGTTCTGGCCTTGCCACGCGCCGGGCCATGCGGCGACGGCGCCTTCGCGGATGGTCAGCGACGGGTCCGGCACCAGCGTCTCTTCGGTCACCCGATGAATCCGGCCAAGCCCGTGGCATTCCGGGCACGCCCCCACCGCGGTGTTCGGCGAGAACGCATCCGAGTCCAGGCGTTCCGTCGTCCCCCGCGGGTAGGTGCCGGCACGGGAGAACAGCATCCTCAGCAGGTTCGACAGGGTGGTGACAGTGCCGACCGTCGACCGCGACGTCGCCGAACCGCGGCGCTGCTGCAGCGCGACCGCGGGGGGCAGCCCGGTGATGTCATCCACCTTCGGCGCGCCGGTGGGCAATAGCAGGCGGCGGGCATATGGGGCGACCGATTCGAAGTAGCGGCGTTGGGCCTCGGCATAGATGGTGCCGAAGGCCAACGATGATTTGCCGGATCCGGAGATTCCGGTGAACGCGACCAGCGCGTCGCGCGGCGCGACGACGTCGACGCCCCGCAGATTGTGGACCCGCGCCCCGTACACACGCACGCAAGGGTCGATTTCGTCCGCGTTTTCATAGGGCAGTTGCGTCATCTTGCTCAGCCGAATACCCGCGATCCGCAGTCACTATTTCACCCGGCCCGCGTCCTCCACAGAGTGGTCTGATTCGATGAGACCGTTAGCCAGTCGCGGGCCTGACCCTCATCAGCGCGCTTCCAATGCCAGGTAGATGTCGATAAACTCGCCGTCGCCGCACACCGGTACTTACACCTGCGTTGCGGCGCAGGTCGTTATCGCTTTAGTTGATCAGCAAGGCGACACCGATCTCGGTGACCTCGACTTCAACGCAGGATAGATCGGCCACGACGACGTCGGCGTCTGTCAGTTCGGTCGCGTGGTGAGTGGTCGTGACGGCGAGCACTTGCGCCCCCGCTGCCCGCCCAGCGCCGATGCCCGCGGGCGCATCCTCCACGACGACGCATTCCCGGGCGTCGAGGCCCAGCGCGGCGGCCGCTTTAAGGTAGCTCTCGGGGCTTGGTTTGCCGTCCGATACATCCTCTGCACCGATCAGCAATTTCGGAGCGGGGAGCCGCGCTGCCGCCAGTCGGGCAGCCATCAACGAGCGCGGCCCCGAAGTCACTGCAGCCCAGTGACTATGCGGCAGGGCATTAAGCAATCGGCGTGCTCCCGGTAGCGCCAGGACACCATCGAGATCAGCCAGCTCTTGCAGAGCGAGTAGCCGGGCCGTCGCTGCGACTCGGTCGTGCGGTGCGACGAATTGCGCGACGGTGTCCTCGGTCCGCCTGCCGTGACAGACCTTGAGTACCTCTTCATAGTCGACGCCGTATTCCTCGGCCCAGGTCCCCCAGGACCGTTCGACTGTGCCGGTTGAGTCAACCAAGGTGCCATCGATGTCGAACAAGATTTTCTTGCCGTGCAGCACCGCCATAGGCAGCACCCTAGTGGGCCTGGGGTCCAAGCGCCGGGAGGGTGTGTCGCTGCCCACATTCATTCTCCGGAATGCGCTGGCTCACATGACACTTCGTTTCAACCATTTCATCCCACGGCCTCGTGCACGGCGATGACAGGCACCCGGGCACGCGCGAAGTTTGCCATCAACCAGGGTGCTCGACGATGGACAGGCCGCGGCGGACGAAGCACTTGGGTCGTCGGCGACGAGAACCGCACGTCAAACGGCTTTCGCTAAAGCGGCATGAGCAAAGGATGCGCCTCGCCATGAGGCTGCTTTTCTTTGCCCTACGCGTGTTTAACACTGCTGTAAAGGCGAATCGGGTTAGCTTTTAGCTAAATATCTTCAATTTGCGTTGTACTGATACGAGGCGTTGAATAAGTTGCTTTGGCCTCCGCCTGCCGCTCCCGACGATGCCGCGTCAGACGTTTGAAGCATGCGTGACGAAAGGATTGTTGGTGTCAACAGCCACCAAACGTGCTCAATACGAGTTCATTCACGACACTTTACAGCACGGAACCAAAGCGCTGAACTTTACGTTGACAGTGTTGGAAAGAAGTTACAAATCCCATTTTCCAGAATATTCCAGCCACGTGCGTTCAACCCTGGAGGACGCACATAAGTATTTACTGGCAGCCGCTAATGGGTGTGAACTCTATCAAGCAGCCGAAGAGGTGCACGAACGATTCTTCACATCGGAGGGAGACGGCTCTTGGTTCAGCGAGGGCTACTCGGCATATAAGTCACAGCGTAAGCCGGTGCAGGACTTCAACAACTTCGCAGACGCCATCAGCGGCAGCACGGTACTTGACTTCGGCAGCGGCCGCGGTCATTTAGCTGCGCTGATCGCGGGCGCTGGCTTCGACTGCTACACCACCGACGTCATGGACTACCGCGGCGCTGACGCCGCACATCTGCCGTTTCGGCAGATGGCTTCACCTGTTGACGTCCCCTATGCGGACGACACGTTCGACAGTGCGATCGTCAAAACCGTCCTTCATCATGTCGATGAACCCCACTTAATTCCATTGCTGATAAATTTGCGGCGTGTTGCACGGCGGTTGATAATCGAGGAAGACACTTACGCTGTTCCCGCACGGCCCCAAGGGGTCGCGGAGGAGCAGATCGAGCTGATCGAATTCAATAAGTTGGATGAACGCGATCAATTTCAGGCGCTCGTGCTTATCGATTTCTTTGGTAACGCTGTCGCCCAAGGCCTTGTCGATATGAATTTCGGTTGCCAGTTCAAGCGGGTGAGCGAGTGGCAATCCATATTCAATAGCCTAGGCTTCCGGGTCGTCGAAACCGACATCGTGGGCTTCCGCCCCGGCAACATTCACAAAGCCTGTCAAGTTCGCTTTGTTGTTGATCGCGAAGAATTTTAAGGAACAGACCGTTTAGCCGGCCGTTCAAGCCCACGGTGATCGCGCAATGTGGACCCGCTGCACTCGGTACGGAACCGGCCCCCCCGCTGCAGGATAGGCACGACCTGGTCGATGAACGTCGTAGTCCTCTGCGGCAGCGTCGATCCACGCTCGCGAACTCGTCGGCCGCCTGCGTCCTGCCACGCGACAACATGATCGGCGGCCGGCTGCGCCACCGTGGAAGGGGCACACCATCGCGCCCGCGAATAGCGTTGCCCCCCGGATTCGGCGGTAAGTCGAGGTCGCCGCGGCGGCACCAGCGTGGTTTCGGCGCGAGCCATTCGGTGTGGAAAACTTCAGCGCGATCAGAGGAGAGGCGCGTGACCACCACCCATCCCGAACGGCTACCGCTGCTGACCCGGCGCGACCGCATCATGATCACCCTCACCGCGATCGCGTCCGTGGCAGCCGGGGTTCTCAACTTCGCCCACGCGAATGCGTTGCTGGCGTTCATTATCTCCGCACTCGCGTTGGCCACACTGGCATCTATGGTCGGCCGTTCGGTGGAGGCGGTCGGAGACCGGCTCGGGCCCAACGCCACTGGGATACTGCAGACGGCGCTGGGAAACCTGCCCGAGTTGTTCGTCATCCTGTTCGCGCTCAAGGCAGGCCTCTACGGCGTGGTGAAGGCCACCATCGTCGGCTCGATTCTCTCCAACGCCCTGCTGGTGCTCGGGCTGGCATTCGTGGCCGGCGGGATCAAGCACGGCCGCCAGCGCTTCGCCGCCGACGACGGACGCACCCTCGGGCTGATGTTCACCCTCGCGGTGTTCATCTTGGCCGTCCCCTCGCTGACCGCTGCCATACACACCCCGGCGCAACACCACGAACGGGCGGTGTCGGTCGTCGTCTCCATCGTCATGCTCACGCTGTTCGCACTCTCGCTGCCCGCCACACTCGGAAAGCGGGCCGCCGATTCGGCGCCGCAAGCTGGTGATAAACCGTCGAGAGCGACCTCTCCCATTGTGGCCAACCCCGATTCGGCCCAAGCCGCCAGCGCCGCGACGGCACACGGCGAGTGGCCGTTGGCGATGGCCATCGGCATGCTGGCCATCGCCGGGATCGGTGCGGCCTTCGTGTCGGAATGGTTCGTCGCCGCCCTAGAGCCAGCGATGCATGCAGCGGGCATCAACGAGGTGTTCGCCGGTCTGGTGATCGTTGCCATCGCGGGCAACGCGGTGGAGAATTTCGTCGGCATTCAGCTGGCGGCCAAGAATCAGATGGACTACGCGGTTCAAGTGGTCCTCCAGTCGCCCGTCCAGATCGCACTCACCATCGCCCCGATCGTCTGCCTGGCGGCGGTATGGCTGGGCCAGCCCGGTTTCGATCTGGTGTTTTCGCCACTGCTGTTGGCGTCGATGATTATGTCGGCGCTGGTCGCGGTGCTGGTGACCTTCGACGGCGAGTCGACCTGGTTCGAGGGAGCAGTGCTCATCGCGCTATACGTGGCGATCGCCACGTCGTTCTGGTGGGGATGAGCGGCTCCAGCGGTCTGCACAGAATTCGAGATATGTTGGGCTGGAACGGGTCTCGCCACCCGTCGGGGATTGCAGAGTGCCGCTCGCGCCCGTCGAGAGCTGAGGAGTGGCAAACCCATGGCGTAGGTCGTGCATGCCGACCGCCGCGCGTTTCTGGCCGGTCGGCTAGTCAGCAAGTGCCCGATCGTTACGACAGCCATTTGCTTCCTTTATGGCGGCTCGCCTAGGCCGCCACGCCGCGAGGATCAGCAGACCAGCCGGCAGCAGCACGGCAACCGTGAGCACAATCGTTTGCCAGACCGCGGCCGCCGTCGTGAAGTGCTCCAGGTGGCCGAGATGAAAGGTCAGGTGTGGGATGGCGAACAGCAGGTACGCGCCCAGCGCAACCCTCATCATGCGGGGCTCCACCGTGATTGCGGCGACAATGAAGACGAGCGCAAGCGAGAGATTCATGGCGCCGTAGTCGCGCATGAGGTGTTCGGAGTACGGCGGGATGAGATCCACCCAGGGCGCGTGGTCGTAGAACGCCCGAGGGACCAGCGTCGCAACGAGCCCGACTAGCACCTCCACGAATGTGAGAAACCACAACCCGCCGCGAAGCGCGGCCAGCCGGGCGTTCACCGCGACTCCTTGCGCAGGCGCGGCAGGTATGTGCGGATGACGCCGCGATAGGGCAGGTGGCCGGCGACCTGTTGTTCATGGAGGTACTGCTCGAAGGTGATCGTGCCGTCGGCGTGGCCCGGGGCCAGCAGCCCGCCGGCCCGTATCCCGCCAAACACCTTGCCGGGCAATCGGACCGGGACAATGGGCCGACGCTTACCGACGATCGCAAGGTAGCTGCGGGCAAGGTCGTCGAGCCCGCGCGCCTGCGGACCCCCGAAATCGGGCGCACGCCCGATCGGCTCGCCCAGTGCCAATTGAGCCAACCGTGCGCCCACGTCGCGCACGTCCACCGGTTGGAACCGCAGGCCCGACGGCAGCGCCATAACCGGTGGTTTCGCGAGCATGCGCAATAGGAAGGCGATCAGATCGTGAAACTGGGTCGCCCGCAGCACGGTCCATGGCAGGCCCGACTCGGCGATCGTGCGTTCGTTGGCGAGCATCAAGCGGTAGAGGGCGAACGGGACGCGGTCGATTCCGACGATGGAGACATACACCAAATGCGGTGAGCCCGCCCGTGTCGCGGCCGTGACCAAGTGCTCGGTGGGATAGATGCAATGCACGATGGTGTCGACGCCGTCCAGCGCCGCGTCGAGCCCATTACCGGTTCGCACGTCCCCCACCACATGCCGAATGGAGGACGACTGCTGGGGCCGCCGCCCGCGGCTGAGAACGCGGACGTCTTTGCCCTCGGCCGCAAGATGGTCGACAACGAAGCGGCCCACGGTTCCCGTTCCACCGGTTACGAGTACTTGATTCGCCATATCCTTACGAACCGGGCAGGTCCGCCTGATGTGACAACTGCCCGGCAAGGAACCGCAGTTTGTCGGGATTGGCCAAGATCCGTAGGGCCGCGATCCGCTCGCCAGTGATCTCGAAACACAAGACCCCCGCCAGCGTGTCGTCGTCGAATGCCAGCATCGCGGGCTCGCCGTTGACCTCGGCGACATCCAGACGCAGCCGTACCTGCGCCAGGTTTCTAGTGAACACCCGGGCCACGTACCGGGCCATCCGGTCGCGGCCCGAGACCACGCGCCGTGCTGCCGCCACCTTGCCGCCGCCGTCGGCGGTCGACGTCGCATCGGCGGTCAAGATTTCGACGAGTCCGGCGACGTCGCCGGCGGTGGCGGCGGCGAAGAACCGATCAACCAGTGACTGCCACTGCGTCCGATCAGGTTGGAAACGCCGCCGAGATTCACCAAGACGTTGCCTCGCGCGCCGGTACAGCTGGCGGGCGTTGGCCTCCGACATCTCGAGGATCTCAGCGATCTCTAAATGGCTGTAGACGAACGCCTCTCTGAGCACGAATGCCGCCCGCTCGTTGGGCTTGAGTTGCTCCATCAAGGTCAGCAGCACGATGGACACCGACTCGCGTTGCTCGGCAATTTCCTGCGGGCCGAGTGTCCGGTCGTCGGTAAGGACTGGCTCTGGAAGCCACGGTCCGGGGTAAACCTCCCAGCGCGCGCGAGCCGACGTGAGCCGGTTGAGGCATAGGTTCGTGACGGCCTTGGTAAGCCACGCCGGCAGCGATTCGATGAGCGCCGAGTCGGCGCCGTGTAGCCGCAGGTACGCGTCCTGCACCGCGTCTTCGGCTTCGCTCGCCGACCCCAGCAGTCGGTAGGCCAACCAGAACAGGCGCGGCCGCTGAGCCTCGAAATCCTCCACGAGGTCGGTCACACTGCCCAGACTGCCACGGCTCGAATGCCGCCGGATGGCGACCGCACAGCGGGTGCAGTCTTAAAAGTTGATATAGCATGTGCTATCACTTTTGAGATTCGCTTGGCAAGCAAGCGGGCCCTCACCACCGACAGCCATCACGGCCTGATGCCTCTGCGAGGCGACGGTCAACTCCCTGGCCTAGGGAATGTCAAGGATCAACCGAGAGAACTGTCAAGCATCAGCCGAAACACCGTCAGGCATCACCCGACGTAGATCCGTCAAGCATTCAACGGAGGTCACACAAGAATACGGTGGGGCGGGCGGGGCTCGAACCCGCGACCAACGGATTATGAGTCCCTAGCCAGCGTGACCGCGACCAGGAGAAATGGTTCGCTGAGACGGCTCAAATCGCCTGTAACACAGTGAAATTGACCGTTCCCGGTGCGGTTACAGTACGGCCTCGGTACGCCTACAAATGGCCCCCAGACGCCGGGGTGACGCCGGGGTGAGGACTGGCCGCTGCATGTTAGCTAGGCGCCGTTTGGGCGCCCATACCTAACCCCTTGCGACATTCGAGCCTTGGTTGGCCCAAGCCGGTGGATTCCGCTTGGTGAGGGGCTGCCGGGAATCGAACCCGTTCCGAAACTACAGGTCACCTGCGGAAACACTGGATTTTAGTACGCGAAAGCACGCGAAAACACCTGGGATAACCCGAAAGCTGTTGATGGCATCATCAGCGACCATCGAACTCTCCGCAATCAAGGAGGATCTGTGCATTGCGAATGCCTGATTCGAGTATCTCGTCGGAGAGCTGCCCATCGGAGACGGCGCGTGCGAGTTGCAGGGTGGCAACGAGAAGCGTGAACAACCCGAGCGCCTGGGTGCGGGCGGCGGAAGGGTCGTGTGGGGACAAGTGCGCCGCAACCGTGTCGATGATGGATTGCATTCCCTCGGTGTAGGAATCGCGGATGGCGTCATCGCATCGGCCGATTTCATCGAGCAGGGCCGCAGAGGGACAGCCCGTGCTCGGATCGTCCCGATGACGTGGCGAGAGGTAGTCGCGCACGTATTGCCCCAATGCCGCGCGGCCCTCGGGTAGCGAGCCGAGGTTGGCATGCTGGGCGCGCAGTTGGTCGGCGACGACGTTGGCCACGAGGTCATCCTTGGATTTGAAGTGCGCGTAGAACGCGCCGTTTGTCAGCCCCGCGTCAGACATGAGGGCAGCGACACCTGAACCGTCGATGCCGTCCTCTTTGAAACGCCGGCCAGCCGAATCGATAATCCGTCGCCGCGTTTCGCCTTTGTGCTCCGCGTCGTACCTCGCCACAGTCGCATCCTCCGTTCGCCTCAAAGTCGCTCTTGCGCATCATAGCGGATTGCCTTACAGTCATAATATTACGATCGTTAGCCAATCGGCGCTGCAGAGAGGAAGAATCATGGCTCCTCTGAACGAACCACGGCATGTGGCCTGCGGATTTGTGTCACCACACCCGGTTATGAAGGCCGCCATCAGCGCGGCCCTCGCCGTCCCGGGGAACCCGCGCGGCCCCCGCCTTGGGCGGCGCTACCCGACGTGGAGTCCGGATATCCGATGACACGTCTGTCCTACGACATTCGCGACAAGGTCGTGCTCATCACCGGCGGCACCGGCGGGATCGGCAGCGCTACCGCGCGCGAACTTATCGGCCGCGGCGCGAAGGTCGCGCTGGTGGACGTCGACCCGCAGACACCACAAATTGCTGCGCACATGTCCTCACAGTCGGCCTTTGGCTCAATCGCCGACGTGTGTGACCGCGACGGACTCGACCTCGCCGTTGCCGAAGTCGTTGACCGTTTCGGACGGGTTGACATCGCGATCGCCAACGCCGGCATTCTTTCTCGTGCCGCCGCTTTGCGGACCACGCCGAAGTCATCGATCGACTCCGTGCTCGCAATCAACGTCACCGGCGTCGTGAACACCATCCAAGCCGCCATGGATCAGGTCATCGCTCACCGCGGCCAATTCGTCCTCATCAGTTCGGTTTTCGCGTTTCTCAACGGCATGGGCACGATTCCTTATGCCATGAGCAAAGCAGCGGTTGAGCAGCTCGGCCGCGGGTTACGCGTAGAACTTGCCGCGCACGGCGTCTCGACCACGATCGCCTACTTCTCGCTGATCGAAACCAACATGATCAGGCAAGGCGTCGACGCCGACCCCGCTGTCGACGATCTGCTCGCGACCTTGCCGCGGCCCCTGTTGAAACGCCTTCAACCCGACCACGCTGCAACAGCACTCGCCGACGGACTCGCTCATCGGTCACCGCGTGTGGTGGAGCCATCCAGATGGAAGCCCCTTTCGGCGCTGCGCGGACTCCTCGCGCCTGCAATGGATTCGCATCTGGCCCGTGACCGTCGAACTCTTTCCGCGCTGTCCAAACTCGACGCGCGACCCCACATCGCACGGTGAGAACCAACCATCCCAATGTCCCCGCGTGGACACACGATCACATCGAAGGGCACGAAATGGCTTCGTGGATAGACACACCGACTCGCAAGATCGACGTCGGCGGCGTCGAGTTCGCATATCGCGAACTCGGCACCGGGTCAGACGTTCCCGTGGTGTTTCTCCACCACCTCACCGCGGTTCTCGATGACTGGGACCCGCGAATCATCGACGGTATCGCCGCGCACCATCACGTGATCGCCTTCGACAATCGAGGTGTCGGCGCGACGGGCTCCTCGGTGCCACCCACGGTCGAGCAGATGGGCGCCGACGCCATCGCCTTCATTCGCGCCTTGGGCCTCAAACACGTTGATCTATTTGGCTTTTCGCTCGGCGGCGGCGTCGCTCAGATGATCGCCCTCCAGGCACCAGACCTTGTGCGGCGAATGATCCTCGCCGGCACCGGCCCACGCGGCGGCGGCGGCATCGACAAAATGGCAACCATCGTCGGGATCGCCTACCTCAAAGCGGCACTCACGTTCAGCGATCCTAGAAATTTCCTGTTCTTTCCCCGCACCGCCGAGGGCAAACGGGCCGCGTCGGACTATCTCACCCGCCTCAAGGAACGCACCCAAAACCGTGACAAACGAATCTCGATGCAGGCCCGCATCGCTCAGCTCAAAGCCATCCGACACGCCGGACAAAGCCAACCCGACGACCTGTCGCTCATCACCCAGCCCGTCTTAGTGGCCAACGGCGACCACGACCTCATGGTCGACAGCAGCCACTCAGCCGACATGGCACGCCGACTGCCGAACGCCCAACTGAAGATCTACCCCAACTCGGGACACGGCGGAGTGTTCCAGCACCACCGGACCTTCGTACCCGACGCCCTGCGCTTCCTCGCCGAGGAAAGCGCTTCCGAGACCAACAGGAGAACATCATGAACGCGAATCAAAATCAGCGCAGCGACACGATCACGTCGTACACGCATGCGCCATCGCGCACAGTCACCGCAGCGGGTGTCACCTACGCCTACCGCGCACTTGGGCCGACGGGCGGGGTTCCGGTCATCTTCTTTGTCCATCTCGCCGCCACGCTGGACAACTGGGATCCCCGGATCATCGATCCGATCGCTCAGCACCACCACGTCATCGCTTTCGACAACCGGGGCGTAGGAGCCTCCACCGGCACCGTCCCCGACACCGTCGAGTCGATGGCTGACGACGCCTATACCTTCATCACCGCGCTCGGTTTCAACACCGTCGACATCCTCTCCTTCTCCCTCGGCGGAATGGTCGCCCAGGCGCTGGTGCTCAAACATCCCGAACTCGTCCGCAAGCTGATCCTCACCGGAACCGGACCCGCAGGCGGAAAGGGCATTGACAAGGTTGCCGGTACCACCTACTACGACACGCTGCGTGCCGCCCTTGCCCGAAAGGACCCCAAGGAGTTTCTGTTCTTCAACCGCGACGACATCGGCAGACGCGCCGCGCGCGCATTCGTCAAGCGCCTCCAAGAACGCACCGAGGATCGAGACGCGCCGATCACGGTGAAGGCTTTCCGAACCCAACTCAAAGCGATCAAGCGGTGGGGGCGCTCGACACCCGCAGACCTGTCTGTGATCACCCATCCGACGTTGATCGCGAACGGCGACAACGATCGCATGGTCCCCACGGCTCTCTCCGAAGACATGCATCGTCGGATCGCTGACTCGAAACTCGTCATCTATCCCAACTCTGGGCACGGCGCGATCTTCCAGTACCACCACGAGTTCGCATCTACTGCAATTCAATTCATTGATGCGTGATCAGCATCAACGGCAATACCACCACCCGGCGAAATCACAACGGAAGAAAAACATGACCCACCAACACAAGAGCTACCTCGAGATCGAGGACCGCGGAGCCATTCTGATCGTGCGAGTGGATGGCGGCCCGCACAGCCTGTTCGGCCTGGACATCGCCAACGAGCTCGACGCGCTGGTGAGCCGCGTCGACCGCGACCCCAACGTTCACGCGGTGGTCTTCACCGGCGCCCGCGAGGGGCGGTTCGTCAGCCACGCCGACGTGCGATGGCTGCAGGCCGAAGGCGCAGCGGTGCCGGAGTTGAACCGACGTGCCGCCTCGGCCGCGCTGCGGCTGGCCCGCGGCATCGATCGGGCCCGGGCGCTGGACCCGGTTGTACAGAAGACCCCGCTACGCGGCGTCGCCCAACTGGACCGCCTGCACAACACATTCCTGCGGATGAACGCCAGCGGCGTCATCTTCGTCGCCGCCCTCAACGGATCAGCGCTGGGACTGGGTGCGGAGTTCGCCTGGGCGTGTGATCTGCGGATCATGGCCGACGACGCGAACTTCTTCATCGGTCAGCCCGAAGTGCTGTTGGGCATCATGCCCGGCGGCGGCGGCAGCCAGCGCCTGACCCGGCTGATCGGCACCCACAAGTCGCTGGTCGCGATTCTGGAGGGCAAGCCGTTCACCCCCGCCCAGGCACTGGCCAACGGCGCGGTCGACGACGTGGTGCCCACCGACCAGGTCGTAGAGCGGGCGGTCGAGGTGGCCGAGTACTTCGGCAAGCGAACCAAGGGGTCGGTCGAGGCGATCAAACGCTCGGTCTACTTCGGCGGATCGATGTCGCTGACCGAGGGCCTGCACGTGGAACGCACCGAGTTCCTGGGCACCGACCAGTCCCCGCGGGGCCAGCAGCTGATGCTGCAGTACCTCGACGACATCGACTCAGTCGGCGAGTTGCCGCTTTACCACGGCGACACCTACGACCGCGCCCTGGAAGCCGGCACAGTGCCCGCTCTCGGCGCGGAGGCGATGGTCAAGTGAGTGCCACGCAGTCGTTCACCCGCCACGACGTGTCCTTCACCTCTGGTGACGACACCTGCGCCGCCTGGCTCTACCTGCCAACCGAGGTGACCGCCCCGCCGGTGGTGATCCTGGGCCACGGCCTGGGCGGCACCCGCGAGATGCGCCTGGACGCCTTCGCCGAACGCTTCGCCCAGGCCGGGATCGCGGCGCTGGCGTTCACCTACCGGCACTTCGGTGACAGCACCGGCCACCCCCGCCAGTTGTTGTCGATCAAACGCCAACTGGCGGACTGGGATGCCGCCATCGCCTTTGTCAAAGGCCGCCACGACGTCGACCGCACCCGAATCGCGGTGTGGGGCAGCTCGTTCGCCGGTGGGCACGCCATCACCGTCGCGTCACGGCATCCCGAACTCACCGCGGCGGTGGCGCAATGCCCGTTCACCGATGGGTTGACCTCCGCGCTGGCACTAGGGCCGCTGGCATCCCTGAAGGTGCTGCCCTCAGTGGCCAGGGACTACGTCTCCATCCTGCGCGGTAAGGCCCCGGCAATGATCCCGCTGGCCGGCCCCCCCGGCTCGCTGGCCCTGATGAACGCCCCAGACGCACTGCCCGGCTATCTGGCCCTTCTGCCGGCGGACACGACGTTCCGCAACGAGGTGGCCGCCCGCGTCGCCCCGACGATCACGACCTATCGGCCCGGACGGTCGGCCAAGGAGATCGCCTACCCGATCCTGTTCTGCATCAGCGACACCGACACTGTCACCCCGCCCGAGCAGACCGAGCGCTATGCCCGGACCGCGCCGCGCGGGGAGATCAAGCACTACGACGCCGGGCACTTCGAGTTCTACCTCGGCGAACCCTTCGAGCAACTGGTCGGCGATCAGATCGAGTTCCTCAACCGCCACCTGCGGCCAGCCGGGGCACCGTCGTGAGCGCCGATCCCGCCGACGCACTCGGCTGGCGGCTCCCGCCGGCCGATCCGGCCACCCTGACCAACTACGAGGTTTACGCCCAAGTGGCGCTGGCCCACACCGCCGGGCTGTCCGAGCAGGCCGTCCGACTGTTCTCCATTCCCGCTTCCGGACAGGCGGGACATTCGTGAAGCTCTCGACCCTCCCCGACCGCCGCGCCGCCGATGACCCGCACGGGCCCGCCGTCGCCGACACCCGCCAGCGGTTAACCAACGCGGCGCTGCGCGACCAGGTGCACGCCGTCGCGCATCAGTTGTGCGACAGGGGAATCGGCCCCGGTGACGTCGTGGCGGTCAAAATGCGCAACCGCATCGAATTCGTGATCGTCCTGTTCGCGGCCTGGCGGGCGGGCGCGGTGGTCACCCCAATCAACCCGAGCCTCACCGACGGCGAGGTCACCCGCCAACTCGCCGACTCCGCGGCCCGGCTGCTCGTCCTCGACGAGGATGCCGCAGCCGCCGCCGAAGTACCGACCCTGGCGGTCGCCGACCTGGCCACGACCCCGGAAGGACAGGCCCCGCCGCCGCACGAGGACCCCTCAGCGCTGGCCCTGCTCATCTACACCAGCGGCACCACCGGCACTCCTAAGGGCGTGATGCTCGACCACGCCAACCTCGACGCCATGGCCGAGATGGGCCGTCAAGCGCTCCACATCGGCGCCGACGACCGTTGTCTGCTCATCCTGCCGCTGTTTCACGTCAACGGCATCGTCGTCAGCGTGGTGACACCCCTGCTGGCCGGCGCCAGCGTCGTCATTGCCGACCGGTTCGACCCGTCCACGTTCTTCGAGGTCATCGAACGCGAGCAGCCGACTTACTTCAGCGCGGTACCCACCATCTACATCATGCTGGCCGCGCTGCCGGCCGACGTGACCCCCGACACCTCCTCGGTGCGGTTCGCGATCTGCGGCGCGGCCCCGGCCTCAGCGGAGTTGCTGGCGCGCTTCGAACAGCGTTACGGGTTCCCGCTCATCGAGGGCTACGGCCTGTCGGAGGGAACCTGCGCCTCCACCATCAACCCGCCCGACGACCCCCGCGCCGGCACGGTCGGCATACCGTTTCCCGGTCAGCGGATCCGCATCGTCGACGCCGCCGGTAACGACGTCGCGCTCGGCTCCGACGGCGAGGTGCTCATCGCCGGACCCAACGTCATGCGCGGCTACCTCGGCCGGCCGGCGGACACCGCACGCACCGTCGTCGACGGCTGGCTGCACACCGGCGACATCGGACACCTCGACGCCGACGGCTACCTGACCCTGGCCGGCCGCTCCAAGGACATGATCATTCGCGGCGGGGAGAACATCTACCCCCGCGAGATCGAGGACGTCCTGTCCAGCGACCCCACCGTGCAGGAAGCCGCCGTCATAGGCTGCCCCGACGAGAAGTGGGGCGAAGTCGTCATCGCCTATGTCGCACCACGCGCCGGCGCCACCATCGACTCCGACGCCCTCCACGCACTGTGTGCGCGCAGTCTGGCCGGCTACAAACGCCCCACCTCGATCGTCGTCCTCGACGACATACCCAAGAATCCCATTGGCAAGACCGACAAGGCTCCGCTGCGCGCAGCCCTTGCCGCACCGCCGGCACCCACACCCGATCAGGAGGCGACACGATGAAGGCGTTCACGCTGACCCGTTACGGCAAGACCGACAACGTCGCCGCCGTTGAACGAACCCAGCCCGCCGTGGGACACGACGACGTCTTGGTGCAGATCCACGCCGCCAGCATCAACCCACTGGATCTGAAGATCCGCAACGGCGAACTCAAACCGCTACTGCGCTACAAGCTTCCGATCGTGCTGGGCAACGACCTAGCCGGCGTCGTGGTTGAGACCGGTCCGAGGGTGCGCGGATTCGCGCCCGGCGACGAGGTGTACTCCAAACCCCGGCAGGACCGCATCGGCGCCTTCGCCGAATACCTCGCCATCGACGAGAGCGACGTCGCCCCCAAGCCCGAGCGACTCGACATGGCCGAAGCCGCCTCCCTGCCACTAGTCGCGCTCACCGCCTGGCAGGCGCTGGTCGAGAAGGCCCACGTTCAACCCGGTCAGAAGGTGCTGATCCACGCGGGTTCCGGCGGACTGGGCAGCATCGCCATCCAGTTGGCCAAACACCTCGGTGCGACCGTCGCCACCACGACCAGCGCCGCCAATGCCGGCTGGGTCAAGGACCTGGGTGCCGACGTCGTCATCGACTACAAGACCCAGGACTTCGCCGCCGAATTGTCCGGTTACGACGTCGTTCTGGACACTCAGGGCGGGCAGACGCTGCAGAAGTCGCTGCAGGTGCTCAAACCCGGCGGCACGGTCATCTCGGTCGCCGGCCCACCCGACCCCGTGTTCGCCCGCGAATTCGGCGCCAACTGGATTCTGGTGCAGGCGATGCGCGCCCTGAGTTTCTCCATCCGGCGCAAGGCCAAACGACGTTCGGTGACTTACTCGTTCCTGTTCATGACCGCCAACGGCGAACAGTTGCGCCAACTGGGTGCCCTCGTCGATGCCGGGGTGATCCGCCCCGTTGTCGACAGGGTGTTCTCGTTCGCCGACACGTTGGAGGGACTGTCTTACGTCGAGAGCGGACGCGCCAAGGGCAAGGTCGTCGTGTCCGTCACTAGCGAAGAACCGCGCTCGTGACCGCAGAGGCGTTCGACTTCGACTGGCTGGTCATCGGATCCGGGTTCGGCGGCAGCGTCTCCGCGCTGCGGCTGTCGGAGAAGGGGTTTCGCGTCGGCGTCCTCGAACGGGGTCGCCGCTACGAGCCCGCCAACCTACCCGCCTCGGCGTGGCAGACCGACAAGTACATCTGGCTGCCGCGGCTGGGCAAGCTGGGAATCATGCGGACCTCGATGTTCCGCCACGTCTTCTTCCCGTCCCAGAGCGGGGTCGGCGGCGGCAGCCTGGTCTACGGCGGAGTGCTCTACCGCGCCAAGAAGGAGTTCTTCGACGCCGACCAGTGGAGTCACCTCGGCGACTGGGAGCACCTGCTGGCCCCGCACTACACCACCGCCGAACGGATGCTCGGCGCCGCACCGGTCCCCTTCGATTCGATGCACCAGCAATGGATCCGGGAGATGGGCCGCCACTTCGGCACCGAGGACACCGTCACCCGCGCCCCCACCGGGGTGTTCTTCGGTGAACCCGGCAAGACCGTGCCCGACCCCTACTTCGGCGGCGCCGGGCCCGACCGCACCGGCTGCACCCGCTGCGGGGCCTGCATGGTGGGCTGCCGCGTGGGGGCGGTCAACTCGCTGACCAAGAACTATCTATGGTTCGCCGAACGCAACGGTGTGCAGATCCTGCCCGAACATCAGGTCGTCGACGTCGCTCCGCTGGGCAGCCCCGACGGCAGCGACGGCTACCGCGTCACCACCGAACATCCCCGCGGCGGGCGTCACCGCGACCGCCGCACCTATACCACCGCCGGGGTGGTGTTCGCCGGCGGCGCGCTGGGCACCAACGAACTGCTCGCCACCTGCAAGCACGGCGGCTCCCTGCCCCGCATCAGCGACCGGCTCGGCGAACTGGTGCGCACCAACAGCGAATCCGTGCTAACTGTGCTGCTGCCCGAGGACCGCGGCAGCTGGCGCGACGTCACCGCCAGCAGCAGCGTGCACGTCGACACCGACACCCACATCGAGTTTCTGACCTACGGACCGCACGCCGACATGCTTAGCCTGCTCTACACCGTGCTCGTCGGTGACGGCACACGAATCACCCGACCGCTGAAGTGGCTCGCGGCGATCGCACGCCACCCGCGGCGCTGGCTGCAGACGCTGTGGGCCGGTGGGGTGGAGTCGGCGCATGGTGATGCTGCTGGTGATGCAATCCCGCAACAACGCGATTTCGTTTCGCGCCCGCAAGCGCCGTCTCGGTGGCGGCTATCGGCTGTCCACCGTGCAGAACAGCGACACCCCCAGCCCCACCTACATAGAGATGGGCAACCAGGCCGCGCGGTGGCTGGCCGAACGCACCGGCGGCATCGCCCAGAGCAATGTGCTCGAAGCACTGGGCAACATCCCGTCGACCGCGCATCTGCTCGGGGGCGCCGTCATCGGCGCCGATCCGACCCGCGGCGTGATCGACGAGAACCTGCACGTCTTCGGTTACCACAACATGTTGGTCTGCGACGGCTCAGCGATGCCGGCCAATCCCGGCGTCAACCCGGCCCTCACAATCACCGCCCTCGCCGAACACGCCATGGCCCAAATCCCCGCCGAACAATCCAGACCCGCGCCAATCAGCCTGGACATCAAGACATCTTGTTGACTTCGAATCCACGCACGTTGGGTCAAGACCGCGACGATGACGCTCGATCAATACTGCCACCTGTTGCCCGACGATCTCGATGCCGTGGCCGACAAGATGCACGATCTTGTTTCAGGATGTGCCCCGGCCGCTGACTTAATGCCCGTCGTACATGGACGTTGCGCGGTGTGCGGTTACTCGACCTACGGCACACCTTCGCCACGCTGCAGCTATCGGGGTCGGGTTGCCGGTAAGCCGGCAGCCTCCAAGGCGGGGCTGAGGAGGTCTTTGTAGAAGGCACCGGAGTCAATGGGCTCCGAATAGTCCAACGGTGCAATCGCTCGACAGCCCCGCCGACGCGCATCGCCTAATGCACGGCCTGATACCGCTGCTCTGCCACGCTCGACTCCCTCATCCAGGGAGTCTCAAAGATCAACCGAAACCACGGTCACGTATCAGCCGAAGCCGAACCTTCACGCAACAGCCGAGGTCATACATGTACGTGGGGCGGGCGGGGCTCGAACCCGCGACCAACGGATTATGAGTCCGCGGCTCTAACCAACTGAGCTACCGCCCCGACGGGATAGTTCCGTAGGAAACGGTAGCCGAAGACCGAAGCCGGCGTTCGTCTGGCGGCTGGCGCGAGCCGACGCGCTCGGTGGGCGCTCCGCTGCGGGAGCGCCCACCGGGAATGTCCCCGCGATCAGGCGGGCGGTGGCCCTTGCTGCCCCGCTTGGGCCTTAATCTTCGGAATCAAATCGGGCGCGTAGACGAAGATCGCCGACTCCACCTCCCATTCGGCCTGGGCCTGACTCATCGGCGTCGTGCGGGTGATCATGTTGATCAGCTCCTGCCCTTCGCCGTATGGGTTGGGGTTGGCGCGTACCTGATCGGCGAACCAACGGCCCTCGGCGGCCTCATGGCAGTCGCTGTAGTCGGCGTTGTGCACCATCTTGTTCTGCGCCAGCAGTTTGACGTACTGGTCATCGGCGGGAGTCAAATTGCAGGCCGCCGCCGCCCGCGGCGCTGACACCACAGCACCACCGAACATCGCGGCTCCCAGCGCAATGCCGGCAGCCCCCGCCGCCAGCACCTGCACACGCGATCGTGTCGTTGCCACTTCTCCGAACCCCCTTATCACGGAATTTGCTAGCTTTTCTTTCGCGGCAACGATTGGGTACCACCGGCAAACAGCGCGACAAACGATGATCTCTGCGAACAGCTCGTGAACAGCGCCTAGCTAAAATTACTGTGCGAGAAACTATTCGGGTCCAAACAAGTAAGGCGGCGAATCCAAGACGAGCAACCCCTTGCGGGTGTTGCCGAAGCCGACCGTCAACGGCGCCGTCGACCTAGCCAAGAAAACCGAAAGCGGCCGGAGGGCTAAGCCCTCACGACCGCCGGGGTTGAAAACTCAGAAAGAATTGCGCAGCAACAGCTCTCGCTACGCCGTCGGCCAGTTCGCCTTCGCGGCTTGGTCTTTGATCTTCGGGATCAGGTCCGGCGCGTAGACGTAGATGGCCGACTCGACCTCCCACTCGGCCTGAGCCTGAGTCAGCGGCGTGGTATTGGTGATCATGTTGACCAACTCTTGGCCCTCACCGAACGGATTGGGGTTGGACCGAACCTGGTCGGCGAACCAACGGCCCTCGGCGGCCTCGTGGCAATCGCTGTAGTCGGCGTTGTGCACCATCTTGTTCTGCGCAAGCAGGTTGATGTACTGGTCGTCGGCCGGAGTCAGATTGCAGGTAGCCGACGCGTGCGGAGCTGACAGGACGGCGCTACCGAGCATCGAAGCGCCCAGCGCTACGCCGGCAGCCCAGACCGATGACACTCGAACGCGCGAGCGTGTACCGGTGGTTGTCATTTCCGAACCTCCCTCTGCGCGGGAACGCAGTCGTTCCGACGCGACCAAGCTAGAAATCCTGCAAAACAACTGACACGGAAAGCCACCCGGATCGCGGCCACTGACGCACGATCCATAGCCATCCGGCTCGGGCCACGCTGCCATCTCGTCACCGTCACATATTTGTTCACATAAGTCTCAGTGACCGCGCTTAAGTTAGCGAATGAGCCCCGCACACAGCGGAAACGTACGCTTGCGCGTCCGTGTACGAATGGTTAACATTTCGTGCTCTTGGCCCAGGGCGGGCGGACCGCCGACCGCTCGACCACGTCGTCCCTCACACGCCAGCGGACCACGTCGCCGGGCCGACAGCTAAGGCCCTAGCGGCTCGGCTGGCGCCGACGGATATCAGCTAAATACCGTCTGGCCGTCCGCGTCGAGCAAGTACCGCTCGGTCCCGTTTTCCACCCGGGGAGCGTCTGCGCCCAATGACACGGCCACCTTGTTGCTGGCATTGCGCATGATGTCGAAGGTGAGCTCGACGGCCTCCACCTCGGAGAACCGTGAGCGCACCTCGACGACATCGTCGGCGACGAGGTGCGCAGGGGTCCAAATTAACCCATCGGCGTACCGCAGCGCTGCTTTAGCGCGGTCGTCGAGCAAACTCGACGATTCGTAGTGCTCGATCTCCTCATACAGCGTTTCCGAACCGCCGGCATCGAGCGCGCCGCCCTCGCGAAGCGAATTGCATAACCGGCAATTGTGCTGGGCCGCCCCGCGCAACCGGACCAATTCGGAGGTGACCGGGTCGAGCGCACGCATTCGCGCCACCGCGATTAAAAAGTCATTGAACACGAGATCCGCCGGATCGGTCGTGTGATCCCAGCTGATCGGGCCGTCCACCCAGCCCAGATATGGCGCACCGACCCCGAGCGCCTCCAGCCCGGCGCGCACCCTGGGGATGAAGTCGGCGATGTACATCTGCACGACGACACCAAACGTGGCCTCTCCGAGTTGCTTCCACAACCGTGATCGCTGCTCGGCGGTGATCGACGAGACGTCGGCGCTGAATTGTTCGGCGAATTCGGCGACGGCGGCCTCCGCCTCCGATTCCGGCTCGCCCACCTCGACGCTGGCGGGCAGCGGCGGCAGCGACATCGTTTGCGCACACACCCGGCGGACTAACGCCGCCAGGCGACCAGGAGCCGGGGACCCGGGAAACAACGCCACCAGCCGCGTGAGCTGGTCTTCTCGAACCGAAACCGGGGTCGCCATTCGTCACACGCTAGAACGCGTGCCGCCCGGCGGCAATTAATTACTGGGCCTGGCTCACCGAGGACATGTGGAAGTCCGGTATCCGCAGCGACGGCATGGCGGCGCGGGTGGCCCAGTCGCCCCATTCGCGCGGCAGCGTCTTTTCGCTGACGCCGGCCTCGGTGGCCCGTCGCAGCAAATCCAACGGACTCTCGTTGAACCGGAAGTTGTTGACCGCAGCGGTCACCTGGCCGTCCTCGATGAGATAGACGCCGTCGCGGGTCAGCCCGGTGAACAACAAGGTGGTGGGGTCGACGACGCGGATGTACCACAGCGTCGTCAGCAGCAGGCCCCGCTCGGTGGCCGCGATCATGTCGTCCTGACTGGCGGTCCCGCCGGTCATCACCAGGTTGTCGGCGGCCACCGCGACGTCGACGTCGTATTTGGCGGCCGTGGCCCGCGGATAGGCCAGCGCGTTGATCACCCCCTCGCGGATCCACTCCACCTGGTTGATCGCCATGCCGTTGTCGAACGCCGACACCGTCTCCGAGGAACTGCTCACCGCGACGAACGGCGTGCAGGCCAGGCCGGGCGCCATCGGATCGGAGAACAGCGTCAGCGGCAGGTCGCTGAGCCGCTCCCCCACCCGGGTTCCGCCGCCGGGCGCCGAAAACGCGGTCCGGCCCTCCTGGGCGCCGCGGCCCGCCATCGACCACGCCATGTAGATCATCATGTCGGCCACCGTGGCCGGCGGCATGATCGTCTCGTAGCGCCCGGCCGGCAGTGCGACGCTGCGCTGCGCCCAGCCGAGCCGGGTCGACAGCTGCTCGAGCAGCGAATCCGTTGGCACATCGACGAAATCGGGTGTACCGACTCCGGCCCAGGCGCTGGCGTCGCCGCGTTTGGCGTTGATCTCCACCGCGCCCGTGGGCTGGGTGAACCGCCGCCGCAAGCCGGTCGACGACGCCAGGAATGTCGTCGAAACACTGTGGTGGGCAAAGCCGTACAGCCGATCCTCGCGGCGGAAGCCGCGGCTCAGCGACTCGGCGACGTCCGAGAACACCAGGGGTCCGGTGCCGGGCACCGGGGCGTCCCAATCGACGGGCGCCCCGCTGTCGGCGAGCAGCGGCGCCGCATCGCCGGCCTCCGGGGCCGCGCCGGCCGCCTCCTGCGACGCCGCCACCAGTCCGGGCAGCACCCGCGGATCGGCCTCGGCGGACACCACCGTGCCGATGCGCGCGCTCGAGCCGCTGCGCACCACGGAAATCACCGTCACGCTACGGCTCACCGAAACCCCGTTGGTGGTCATCGAATTGCCCGCCCAGCGCAGGGTCGCCTCGACCTTGTCCGTGACCAGCACCATGGTCTCGTCGGCGCGGCCGAGCTTGGCCGCCTCGTCCAGCACGATGTTGACGACATGCTGCGGGGTGATCATCGGCCGCCCTCGGTCCGGGTGTTGAGCACGTTGACGCCGCGGAACAACGCCGACGGGCAACCGTGGCTGACCGCCGCGATCTGCCCGGGCTGGGCCTTGCCGCAGTTGAACGCCCCGCCCAGGCGCCACGTCGACGGGCCCCCCACGGCCTCCAGCGAATTCCAGAAGTCGGTCGTGGTGGCCTGGTAGGCGACGTCGCGCAACTGTCCGTCGAGGCGGCCGTCACGTATCCGGAAGAACCGCTGGCCGGTGAACTGGAAGTTGTAGCGCTGCATGTCGATTGACCAGGACTTGTCACCGACGATGTAGATGCCGTCCTCGACCCGGGCGATCAAGTCGTCGGTGCTGATCTCGTCCGGCGCCGGCTGCAATGAGACGTTGGCCATGCGCTGAATCGGCACATGATGCGGCGAGTCGGCATACGAGCAGCCGTTGGACCGCGGCTGGCCCAGCCGCTGCGCGAAGACGCGATCGAGCTGGTAGCCGGTGAAGATCCCGTCGCGCACCAGGTCCCAGCTCTGCGCGGCCACCCCTTCGTCGTCGTAACCGATGGTGGCCAAGCCGAATTCGACGGTGCGGTCGGCGGTCACGTTCATCACGGGCGAGCCGTACCGCATGGTGCCCAGCTTGTCCGGCGTGGCGAACGACGTCCCGGCGTAGGCGGCCTCGTAGCCGATAGCACGGTCGTATTCGGTTGCGTGCCCGATGGATTCGTGAATGGTGAGCCACAGGTTGCTCGGATCGATCACCAGGTCCTTGGGTCCGGGAACAACGCTGGGTGCCTTGATCTTTTCGGCCAGCAACGACGGCAGCTGCGCCAGCTCGTCGGTCCAATTCCACACCTCGTCGCCGGCGAGGACCTCCCAGCCCCGCCCCATCGGCGGCGCCAGCGTGCGCATGGAATCGAAGCTGCCGGCCGCGGGGTCGACGGTCACCGCCTCCAGCGAGGGCAGCACCCGCACCCGCTGCTGGGTGATCGAGGAGCCGAAGGTGTCCGCGTAGAAGGTCTGCTCCTTGACGGCCGTCAGCAGCGCCGACACGTGATTGATGCCGTCGGCGCTCAGCAGCCGCCCGGAGTAGTCCTCCAGCACGGCGATCTTGTCGGTGGTCGAGACGTCGAACGGGTCGATCCGGTAGTTCGACACCCAGGCCGCGTCCGCGTAGACCGGCTCGGGCGCCAGCTCGACGCGCTCGCTGCTCAGCGTCGCCAGTGTGGTCGCCACATGCACCGCGCGCCGGGCGGTCTCGGCGGCCACCGCCGGCACCAGCTCCGCGTGCGAGGCGAATCCCCAGGTGCCGTCGACGATCACTCGCACCGCCAGGCCGACCTCACGGTTGATCACCGCGGTCTCCAGCTCGCCGTCGCGCAGCTGGACGATCTCGGTGATGATGCGGTGAACCCGCAGGTCGGCGTGCGTGGCCCCGGCCGCTTTGGCCGCCGAGAGCGCGGCTTCGGCCAGATCGTGGCGCGGCAGGTCCAGGAAGTCGGCATCGATCCCCCGGTTCGGTGTCACGGCTCCACCGTAACGGCCGCTCACCCCAAACCGCGGCGGCGCCCGCTTTAATTAGCCCATGGCCGGCGCGGTACGCGGGATTGCCCCTCGATCCACCGCCCTGGGCTACGCGTTGCTGGCGCCCAGCCTGTTCGGCGTGCTCGCGTTTCTGCTGCTGCCCATCCTGGTGGTGCTCTGGCTGAGCCTGTGCCGATGGGATCTGCTGGGCCCGCTGCACTTCGTCGGGCTGTCCAATTGGCGGTCGGTGTTGACCGACGCGGGCTTCGGCAACTCCCTGGTCGTCACGATCGTCTTCGTGGCCATCGTGGTGCCGGCGCAGACCGCGCTGGGACTGCTGGCCGCCACCATGCTGGCCCGCCAGCTTCCCGGCACCGGGCTGTTTCGCACCCTGTATGTGCTGCCGTGGATTTGCGCTCCGCTGGCCATCGCGGTGTTGTGGCGGTGGATTTTGGCCCCCACCGACGGCGTCGTGAGCACGGTGCTGGGACACAGCATCGAATGGTTGTCGGATCCCAGCTTCGCGCTGCCGCTGGTGTCGGCCGTGGTGGTGTGGACCAACGTCGGCTATGTCTCGTTGTCGTTCCTGGCAGGACTGCTGGCCATTCCCGACGAGATCCACGCCGCCGCCCGCACCGACGGCGCCACGGCGTGGCAGCGGTTCTGGCGCATCACCATGCCCATGCTGCGCCCCACGACCTTTTTTGTGCTGGTGACCGGGATCGTGAGCGCCGCACAGGTTTTCGACATGGTGTATGCACTGACCGGCGGCGGACCGGCCGGCAGCACCGACCTGGTGGCCCATCGCATCTACGCCGAGGCGTTCGGCTCGGCGGCCATCGGCCGGGCGTCGGCCATGGCCGTGGTGCTGTTCGTGATCCTGATCGGCGTCACCCTGGTCCAGCATCTGTATTTCCGGCGACGGATCAGCTATGACCTCACCTAAAAAACCCACGAATGTGGTGATCTATGCCGGGCTTTCGCTGGGTGCATTGATCACGTTGGCGCCGTTCGCCCTTGGACTGATGACGTCGTTCACCTCCGCGCATCAATTCGTCACGGGCACGCCGCTGCAGCTGCCGCGACCACCCACGCTGGCCAATTTCGCCGACCTGGCCGGGGCCGGGTTCGGCCGGGCGGCCGCGGTGACCGCGTTGATGACGGCGGTAATCCTGGTGGGCCAGTTGACCTTTTCCGTGCTCGCGGCATACGCCTTCGCACGGTTGCAGTTCCCCGGGCGCGACGCGCTGTTCTGGGTGTACATCGCGACGTTGATGGTGCCCGCAACGGTCACGGTGGTGCCGATGTATCTCATGATGGCCCAGCTCGGCCTGCGCAACACGTTCTGGGCGTTGGTGTTGCCCTTCATGTTCGGCTCGCCGTACGCGATCTTCTTGCTGCGCGAGCACTTCCGGATCATCCCGAACGACTTGATCAACGCGGCCCGGCTGGACGGGGCCAACACGTTGGACGTGATCGTGCATGTGGTGATCCCGTCGAGTCGCCCGGTCCTGGCGGCGCTGGCGTTGATCACCGTGGTCTCGCAGTGGAATAACTTCATGTGGCCGTTGGTGATCACCAGCGGGCACAAGTGGCGGGTGCTCACCGTCGCGACGGCCGATCTGCAATCGCGGTTCAATTCCCAGTGGACGCTGGTGATGGCGGCGACCACGCTCGCGATCGCCCCGCTCATCGCCCTGTTCGTCGTGTTCCAGCGCCACATCGTCGCCTCGATCGTCGTCTCGGGATTGAAGTGACCCGGCCCCGCTTCTCCACCGCGGCCGCGGCCGCGGTCGCGCTCGTCGCGGTGCTGCTGGCCGTGGCGGCGGTGTTGCTGGATTACGCCGGCCAACCCCGCGGCGGCAAGACGGTCGTCACGGTGCGGATCTGGGGCGACCAGATCGGCGCGGCCTACCGAGAATCGTTCCAAGCCTTCACCCGCGCCCACCCCGACATCGACGTGCACCTGAACCTGGTGGCCTATTCCACCTACTTCAACACCCTGCGCACCGATGTGGCCGGCGGCAGCGCCGACGACATCTTCTGGCTGTCCAACGCCTACCTGGCGGCGTACGCCGACAGCGGCCGCCTGCTGAACATCGGCGAAGCGCTCGGGCCGCAGACCGCCGCGGATTGGGAGCGTCCGGTCGTCGAGCAGTTCACCCGCAACGGCACGTTGTGGGGAGTGCCGCAACTGACCGATGCGGGGATCGCGTTGTATTACAACGCCGACCTGCTCGCGGCGGCCGGCGTCGCTCCCGCCGACCTGAACGCCCTGCGGTGGAGTCCCGACGGGAACGACACATTGCGCCCCCTGCTGGGCCGGCTCACCGTCGACGCCGACGGAAACCGCGGCGACACACCACGATTCGATGCGGGACGGGTGCGGCAATGGGCATACAACGCGGCCAACGACCCGCAGGGCATCTACCTGAACTACATCGGCTCGGCCGGCGGCGTTTTCCAACGCGGCGACACCTTCGCGTTCGCCAACCCCGCCGCCGTGGCGGCCTTCCTGTATCTGGTCGACCTGATCAACCGCGACCACGTCGCGCCGCCCGCCGCCGACACCAACGACAACGGCGACTTCTCCCGCAACCAGTTCCTGGCCGGCAGAATGGCGCTGTTCCAGTCCGGCACCTACAACCTGGCGCCGGTGGCCCGCGATGCCCGGTTCCACTGGGGGGTGGCGATGATGCCCGCCGGCCCGGTGGGCCGGGTCAGCGTCACCAACGGCATTGCCGCGGCGGGCAATGCGGCAACGAAACATCCCGACGCGGTGCGCCAGGTGCTGGCCTGGATGGGCAGCAGGCAGGGCAACGAATTTCTGGGTCGCTACGGTGCGGCCATCCCCGCGGTGTCCTCGGCGCAACCGGTCTACTTCCGGTACTGGGCCGCCAGGGGTGTGGACGTCACGCCGTTCTTCGCCGTGCTGAACGGTCAGCGCATCCCGGCGCCCGGCGGCGCGGGCTTTGCCGCCGGCAACAACGCGCTGCAGCCGTACTTCGACGAAATGTTCTTGGGCCGCGGCGATGTCGCGACGACACTGCAGCGGGCTCAGGAGGCGGCCAACACCGCCGCCGCGCGCCAGTGAGGCCTAGATCGCTTCCGAGGACGCGGCGTCATTGAGTGCACTGTGGTGGCGGCCCCAGACGAAATAGAAGACCAGCGCCAGTAACACCCAGCCGCTGAACGCGATCCAGGTGTACCAGTGCAAGCTGGCCAGGATGTACCCGCAGGCCGCCACCGAAAGGACCGGTGTGACGGGATAACCCGGGACCTTGAACCCTCTTGGCAGGTCGGGCTCGCGTACCCGCAAGACGATCACTCCGACGGACACGACGACGAACGCGGTGAGCGTGCCGATCGAGACCATGTCGGCCAGCTTCTGCAGCGGAATGAAGGCGGCCAGGGCGGAGGCCACGATGGCGACGATCACCGTGTTGTTCACCGGGGTCATGGTGCGCGCGTTCACCGTCGCGAACCGCGCGGGCAACAGGCCGTCACGGCCCATGGCGAACAAGATGCGGGTCAGCCCGTACATGGTGACCAGTGTGACGCTGAAGATCGAAATGACCGCTCCGGCAGCCAGAATCGTGCTGGCCCAGCCGCCGTGGGTGACGTTGTCGAGAATCGTCGCCAGCCCGGCTTCCTGCTGACCGGCGAAGTTCTGCCAGGGCTGAGTCCCCAGCGCGGCCAGCGCCACGAAAACGTAGACGCCGGTGACGGTCAGCAGCGCGCCGATGAGCGCGCGCGGCATGGTCTCCTGCGGGTTCTTCACCTCGTCACCGGCAGTGGACACCGCGTCCAGGCCGATATACGAGAAGAAGATGGTGCCGGCGGCCGAACCGATACCGGAAACACCGAAGGGCGCGAAGTCACGCAGATGGCTCGCGTCGAACGCCGTGAACGCGACAACACCGAACACGACGAGCACGCCGAGTTTGATCACCACCATGATCGCGTTCACCTTGGCCGACTCGCTGGCGCCGCGGACGAGCAACAACGCGCACAAGACGATCAGCACGACCGCCGGCACATTCAGATAGCCGGGTTGCGCATCCCACGGTGCCGCCGACAAGTCCTGCGGCAGTTGGAATCCCAGGACATTGCTCAGCAGCTTGTTCAGGTAGCCACTCCAGTTGACTGCGACCGCGGCGGTCGCCACGCCGTACTCCAGGAGCAGGCAGGCGGCCACGCCCACGGCCACGACCTCCCCCAGCGTGGTGTACGCATAGGAATACGACGATCCCGAAACGGGCACCGCCGAGGCCAATTCGGCGTAACAGACCGCCGCGAGGCCCGCGGCGAGGCCGGCGAGCAGGAAGGAGACGATCACCCCCGGGCCGGCCTCGGGGACGGCCTGCGACATGACGAAGAAGATGCCGGTGCCGACCGTCGAACCGACCCCGAACATGGTCAGCTGGAAGGTTCCGATACCGCGCTTGAGGTGGTCAGCGGCGCCCGGTGCGACGTGTGCACCCACCACCGGGCGCCGCCGGAGCATCTGCTCCTTGAGGCTGATCGACGTGGCTGGCAAGTGCCCTCCTGTGGCCGGATCAGCTGATTATGAGGCAGCCTCCCGCAATACCGCAGCAAGCTGGCCAACCGCCCAGTCGATCTCCTGTGCCGTCACCACCAACGGCGGAGCGAAGCGCAACGTCGAACCATGCGTGTCTTTCACCAAGACGCCGTGGTCGGCCAGGCGCAGGCTGATCTCCTTGCCGGTGCCCAGCGAGGGATCGATATCGACGCCGGCCCATAAACCCAGGCCCCGCACCTCCTGGACGCCGTGGCCGATCAACTGTCGCAGCCGCCGATGCAGGTGTGCGCCCAACGCGGTCGCGCGCGCCTGGAATTCGCCGCGCGCCAGCATCGCCACCACGGTGGTGCCGATGGCAGCCGCCAGCGGGTTGCCGCCGAAGGTGGAGCCGTGTTCGCCGGGGTGCAACACGCCCAGGACGTCGCGATCGGCCACCACGGCCGACAGCGGAACCACTCCGCCACCGAGTGCCTTGCCCAGCAGGTAGACGTCGGGAACCACCCGCCACCGATCGCAGGCGAACGTGTAACCGGTGCGACCCAGGCCAGACTGGATCTCGTCGGCGATCATCAGCACCTCGTGCTCGCTGCACAGCGCTCGGACCGCCGGCAGGTAGTCGTCGGGCGGGACGATGATCCCGGCCTCACCCTGAATCGGCTCCAGCAGCACCGCGACGGTGTTGCCGTCGATCGCCTGCGCCAGCGCGGCGGCATCACCGAACGGTACCGAGCGAAAACCCGGCGTGAATGGTCCGAACCCATTCCGCGCCGAGGGATCCGAGGAGAAGCTGACGATGCTGATGGTGCGGCCATGGAAGTTGTTGTCGGCCACGATGATGTTCGCCTGATCCGCGGGCACCCCTTTGACGTCTGCGCCCCATTTGCGGGCGACTTTGAGACCGCTTTCGACGGCCTCGGCGCCCGAGTTCATCGGTAGCACCATGTCCTTGTCACACAGGTAGGCAAGAGCGGCGCAGAACGGTCCGAGCTTGTCGGAATGGAACGCGCGGCTGACCAATGTCACCGTGTCGAGTTGCGCATGCGCGGTGGCGGTGATCTCCGGGTTACGGTGACCGAAGTTCACCGCGGAATAGGCGGACAGGCAGTCCAGGTAGCGACGGCCGTCGATGTCGGTGATCCACGCGCCCGCGGCGCTTGCCGCGACGACCGGAAGCGACGAATAATTGTGTGCTGCACGCTTTTCCACCAACCTGATGGCGGCATCGATCCGGTTGGCGGTGACCCGCTGCGCATCGAGAATCGTCATGGGAATACCTCCAACGTGCAGCACTTGACGGAACCGCCACCCTTGAGTAGCTCGGATAAATCGACGCCGATCGGCTCGAATCCTGCTCGACGCAGCTGAGCGGCGAAACCCGTTGCCGCGCTGGGAAGCACCACGTGCAGACCATCGGAGACCACGTTGAGGCCCAGCACGTAGGCATCGGCGGTGTCGGTGATGATGGCATCCGGAAAGAGCGCGCCCAGTTTCTCTTGGGCGGCGGCGCTGAATGCCGGCGGATAGAACGCGATGGTGTGGTCGTCGAGAACAGCCAGGGCGGTGTCGAGATGGTAGAAGCGAGGGTCCACCAGCTCAAGCGAGATCACCGGCGCGCGCAGCGCCGCGGAGATTTCTGAGTGCGCACGCCGGTCGGTGCGAAATCCCCAGCCGGCCAGCACGATGTCGCCGACCTTCAGCAGGTCGCCTTGCCCTTCGTTGACGTGGCGGGTGCACACCGGCCGGTAGCCCAGCGCCGACATCCACCGCGCGTAGGCGCGCGATTCGCCGGCCCGTTCGGCGAACCGGAATCTGGCGACGATCGCGACATCGTGCGCGACGAACCCGCCGTTGGCGGCGTAGACCATGTCCGGGAGCCCGGCCACGGGCTCGATCACATCCACGTGATGACCCAACCGCAGATAGGTGTCATGCAAGCTTTCCCACTGAGCGTGTGCGAGAGCGGCATCGACGGGTGTGGTGGTGTCCATCCAGGGGTTGATCGCATACTCCACTGCGAAAAAGGTCGGCGGCGTCATCGCGTACCGACGGACGCTCGGCGTTCGGCCGAGGGTGGCGGGTCCGGCTAACCGCCTCCCGGGGCGGGGCGTTACCAGATGTTGGTCCGTCATGAATCAACGATATTGAAGGCATATCAGTTAATCAATCTTCGTAGATTGCATGTATACACTTGGTTTATTGCGTTGTAGTCCCAGAATCAACGATTTGTTGCGAGCAACCCGGCAGGAGGGTCATGGACCGCTTGGACGAGACCGACGAGCGCATCCTCGCCGAACTGACCGAGCACGCGCGAGCCACGTTCGCCGAGATCGGCGAGACAGTGAATTTGTCTGCGCCGGCGGTGAAACGGCGCGTCGACCGGATGCTGGACAGCGGCGTCATCAAAAGCTTCACCACGGTCATCGACCGCAACGCGCTGGGCTGGCACACCGAGGCTTATGTGCAGGTGTTCTGCCACGGCCGGATCGCACCCGACGCGCTGCGCGCGGCCTGGGTGGACATCCCCGAGGTGTTCAGCGCCGCGACCGTGACCGGTACTCCCGACGCGATCCTGCATGTGCTGGCCCGCGACATGCAGCATTTGGAGAGGGCTTTGGAACGGATCCGGTCCAGCGCCGACATCGAACGCAGTGAAAGCATTGTCGTGTTGTCCAATCTGATCGACCGGATGCGGCCGTAATGTGCGGCGGTTGGCGCCGCCGAAGCGGCCGCGCCATTCGGACGACAGTCATGTGCTCGGGCAGCCGGACGACGAATTGCCTAGTGGAACTGCAGTATCGAGTCGATCACGATTCCCAGCGCGCCCGCGGCGGCGGTGATGCCGAGCGCCACCCAGTCCGCCAGTTTCGGTCGCGCCGGCGCGGCCGCCAGCTGGCCGATGCCGCCGCGGGCGGTGATCGCGTCGCCCATCTCGTCGGCCCGCCGCAGCGTCACAACGATTGCCGCGGTGAGTAGGTCGATCATGTCGCGGGCCTGCTGGCGCCGGCGTGCGCGCCGGCTGCGCGGTTCCTGGGTGGGGCGCAACCGCCGGGCGGCGTAGAGCACTTGGAATTCTTCGATCAACATGGGAAAGGCGCGCAGCGCAAGCGCCAGGGCGACGGCCCATTCGTCACTCGGGATCCGCAGCCACCGCAATGGTCTGCCCAAAGTTGCCAGCGCAGGCCCCATTTCGGCGACGTTGGTGGTCCACGACAGCATGGCGCCCAGCCCGATCAACACGATCGACAGTGCGGTGACCCGCACGAAATGCAGCGTTCCGCCCAGCCCGATGTGCACTCCGGCTATCTCGATCACCGGGCTGCCGGCGCCGAGTGCGGCGGTGATGCCGCCCACCGCCAGGGCGATCCAGATCCAGCGCCGCGGCGAGGGCACGGCACCGCGGGGTATGTGGGCAAGCCGGGCCGCGGTGATCAGCAACAGCAACATCAGCCCGACGGTGGCCCAGCCGGGGTAGAAGGTCAGCAGTATCGAAACCGCCAGCACCACAAGCAACTTGGTGCCAGCCCACAATTCGTGGATCTTCGACGTCCCGGGTACCGGCACCAGCAGCACCACCGGGCGGTGGGTGCGGCGGGTGCGCTCCGGCGCCGACTTGGCGTCCGCGGGCGCGGTCATGGCGTTCCTCCCGCCGCGGTCGACACCGTTTCCAGCATTCCGTCGCGCAGGAACAGGGCTCGCGGGCAGAGGTCCTCCAGCCCGACGATGTCGTGGGAGATCACCACCACCGTCAGACCTCGTTCCCTGCGCAGGCTTTCCAGCAGCCGCAGCAGGCCGCGCTGGCTGTCGACGTCCAATCCTGCCAGCGGCTCGTCCAGGACCAGCGCCCGCGGCGAGCGGGCCAGCAGTCCGGCCAGCACCACGCGGCGCATCTGGCCGCCGCTGAGTTGGTCGATGCGTCGCTTGCCCATCGCCGGGTCCAGCCCCACCGAGATCAACGCCTCGGCGATACGGTCCTTGTCAAGGTGCGAAAAGCCCGCTGCGGATGCTACTTCGGCGTCGACGTGATCGCGCATCAACTGCAGGCGCGCGGACTGGAACGACAGCGCGACCTCGCCCACGCGTTCATGGGTGGGCTCCCCATCGATCAGGCAGGCACCGCTGGTGGGCTTCGTCAGGCCGGCCATGATCCACGCGAGGGTCGATTTACCCGAGCCGTTGCCGCCGTGGATCAGCACGCCGTCGCCCTGCTCCACCACGAAGCTGATACCGCGCAGGGCGACCTTGGACCACGGTGTGCCACTGGCGTATTCGTGGCCGACCTCGATGAGTTCCAGCACCGGCGTGCTGGAGCTGTGATTGACCGCAACGGCCGGAGCCGGCGCGGCCGCGGTCTCGGCGGTGACGGTGTTGTCCGGCGAATCGCTGAGTTTGATGATGCGATCGGCGGAAGCGGCCTCGTTGTCGTAATGGGTAATGTGCACCAACGCCGTCTGGTGCCGCGCGGCGAGACCGGATAGCACACCCAGCAAGGCATCTCGACCCTGCTGGTCGACCATCGTGGTGACCTCGTCGGCGATCAGCAGCGCCGGATCCCGCGCCAGCGCGGCGGCGAGCGCGAGGCGCTGCAGTTCCCCGCCGGACAGGCTCCCGGTGTCGCGTTCTGCAAGTCCCTCGAGGCCGACCTCCTGCAGCAATCGGTCGACGTCGACCTCGGCATCAGGCGGCAGACCCCACACCACGTCGTCGGCCACCCGGGTGCCCAGGACCTGACTTTTCGGGTGCTGCAAGACAATCGCGGTGCCGCCCATCTCGCCGAGGCCCACCGTTCCGGGGCGGTCGACGCTGCCAGCCGTCGGTGGCCGACCGGCCAGGATCAGCATCAAGGTGGTCTTCCCCGAACCGTTGGCGCCGGTCACGGCGATGTGTTCACCGGCACGCACATCGAGACTGACCTCACGCAGCGCGTCTCGCTCGGCGCCGGGGTAGCGGAACCGCACCTTGTCCAGCCGCACCGGCACCGGCCCAACCGGCGTGGTGCGGGTGCGCGCATCGTCGGAGGTGTCCAGCTTGTGAACGTCGGGGATCTTGCGCATCCGCTCCAAGAGGCGAGACAGCGCCGACCAGCTGATGAACGAGACGATGACGACCAACAGGACCATGTACGGGAAGATCAGCAACGGCCAGTGCTGGATGCCGTCGGCGACGTATCGCTTCAGCCCGACGCCGACGCCATGCAGGTGCACCCAATTCAGGAAAGCCGCGACCCCATTGGCATTGGCGGTGATGACATCGAAGAACAAGCGCCGCAACCGGCTCAGCACCGCCAGCACCGCGACCCATCCTGCGCCCCACATGACTCCGGCGATCAACGACAGCAGCGCGACCGTCGGCAAGCCCCGGCCTTTGCGCTTGACGATTCCGCACAATCCGCCGACCCACGCGCAGTCGATCAGCATGAACAGGCTGCCCAGCCCGGCGATCAGAAAAGCGATCACCCCACCGGCGACCGTCGCGGCGACCAGCGCGCGGGGACGATAGCGGTAGGCCAGCAATCCCATGGGCACCGTGCCCACCACGCCCAGACCCTGAGCGAAGGGGATGACCGAGGCGAGGATCTCGATCGCCGCGCAGAGGGCCCCCATGACCGCGGCCTGTGCCAACTCGTTCGGCCGCAGGGACCCTTCCCCAGATCGCCGAAAACGCAGCAAGGTCACTTGGGCGATTCTGCCAGCATGGCCCAGAGGTGTCCCCTGAAGACGGGTTTTGTGCGGCACGCGTCGTCGTTTTGGCCTCGCTTAGCAAAGCTATGCAACCATGGAGACATGGACAATGTCGTCGATACCGCAAAGCTCGAGGGAGCGCAGGGACTGGGAGCCGATCTGCTCGCCGTGGTCGCCCGGCTCAACCGGCTGGCCACCCAGCGCATCCAAATGCCGCTGCCCGCAGCGCAGGCCAGGTTGCTGGCCACCATCGAAGCTCACGGCGAAGCCCGAATCGGTGACCTGGCCGCAGTCGATCATTGCTCGCAACCGACGATGACCACGCAGGTGCGCCGACTCGAGGAGGCGGGCCTGGTCACCCGGATGGTCGACCCCGGAGATGCGCGTGCGGTCCGGATCCGTATCACGGCCGAGGGCAGGCGCACGCTCAACGCGGTCCGGGCGGACCGCGCCGCCGCGATCGAACCGCAATTGGCGCTGCTCGACTCCGCGGACCGTCAGGTGCTGATGCAAGCGGTCGAGGTGTTGCGCAGGCTGCTCGACAACGCGTCGCTGGCCACCTCCCTGGCGGGCCGGCGTCACACGCTGTGAACGACGCGACGCTGGATGGCGCTCGGTCAGGGGTAGACACTTAAGCGAGCGCGGCGACCGGCGCCTGAGGGCGGGGCGGACCCGCAAGCGAGACGAAATGACCGGTGAGGAGAGGTGACGGCCATGCCGACCGAGGCTTCGGCCCTTCCGGCCTCGCTGACCGTATGGGCCGGACCGACGAGGTATGTGTTCACGCCCGGCCGCGACGTGATCGTCGGCTACGGCCCGGGTTGTGACATCCCATTGGAGCGTCTCGGCAACCCGCCGCAACCGCCCCCCGCGCCCCGCGTCGATGTGATCGTGCGATTCACCGGAACCGCATGGGTGGCCATCGATCTGAGCCGCCGCGGCATCTTCGTGAACGGTTCCCGGGTGCCGACCGTCGAGATCCGCGACGGTCTGGGCATCAGCATCGAGGACCCCCAGCGCGGTCCGCGGCTGGTCTTTCACACCGCGGCCCCGGCCGCACCACCGGGACAGCCGCCGCCGGGTGGCCCGAACGAGCCCGACCCGCGGGTACCCACCCAGAGCGCCACCCGGCGCATGCCCGTCGCCGCGCCGCCACCACCGCCTGCCCCCCGGCCCCCGCAGGGTGTCCAAGAGCTGCGACGCGGCGGCCAGTTGCTGTCGCAC
>NZ_QMEU01000038.1 GCF_003284975.1 Mycobacterium colombiense | reverse complement strand
GCCACCATGTCGCTCCAACCCAAAAAATCGTTGATCGCGAATGTGCCGGTGCCCCAGGTTGATTCGTTGAAGTCGTGTGGACCGACCACGATGACGGCGGTGGCCAGTTCCGGCGGGGGATCCTGCAGCAGGGCCCACTGGGTGAAGCCCAGATACGACATGCCGATGGAGGCGAAGCGGCCGGTGAACCAGGGCTGCTCGCGCAGCCAGCCGACGGTGTCGGCACCGTCGGCGACCTCGTGGGCCATCGGCTCGAAGACCCCGCCCGAGCCGAACGTCCCGCGCACGCTTTGCAACACGACGTGGTAGCCACGTGCCGCGTACAACGCGCCGAATATCAGCGTGAACGGGAACCCGCGCCCGTACGGGCCGCGGACCAGCAGGGTGCCGGAGGGCGACGCGGTCGCCGGTGCATAGTGGTCGGCCACCAGCTGCACCCCGTCGCGCATCGGCACGCGGACGCGCGCCACGGTGTAGTCGGTGGTCTCCGGCGGCAGGCCGAGCAGCCTGGCGGCGGCCTTGCCGCCCAGGTGTCGCAGGGTGTGCAGCACCGGCTGTGCGGGCCGGATCAACGTCGTACTCACGGTCCTCACATTAGGACCCGCTCAGCCGGCCGCGACGCGACGCGGCGCAAATCAGAACTTGTAATACGGCGCGAGGTCGTTGGCGCGCTGCACGTTGGTCTGCATGCAGTCGACCTCGGGATTGGAGTAGACCGTCGAGTAGTACAGCGCCTGCTGCAGCACGCCGTAGCTGGTCTTGAACGCGACCATGCAGGAGTAGAACCAGTAGCTGTTGTGGTACGTCGGCTTGAGCACCCAGTACTGCGCGGCGCGGTGGCCCGCGATCGTCGTCTCGACGGCGTCGGCGGGCAGCGAGGCCTCGTAGGTGCGCCAGATGATCGGCTCGACGGCCACCTGATAGTTGCCGGCGTCGAAGTGGCAGCGCAGCCCGTCTTCGTGTTCGGGCGGTGTGAAGCCCAGCCCGAGGCGCTGGATGACGTCGAACGGGATGTCCTCGCAGGCGTCGAACGGGCGCGGATCGGTGGTCGCCACGATAGGGCTTTTCATCGTGGTTTCCATCGGCTGGGCGGTCGAACGCAGCTCGACGGACCGATCGCCGCCGCCCGGTGTGGCCGGGGCGGTCAACAGGCCCACGGTGCCCCCGATGGCCGCTGTGAGCAGCGCACCCAGCGCCCCCATCAGACGAACATTGGCGAACACGACACCCCCTGACGTCCGCAGCGGACCTTTCCGGGGGAGTGTACAAGTACCGCGCGCGACGTCACAGGCAAACCTGAACTTGTTCTAACTCACCCCCTTGCGGCCGAAAGGACGCCCGCGAAAGGGGCGTGCCCCGGTCAAGTCGTTAGGGTGGTTATTCGTGGCTGGGCATACATCTGGGCGGGAATCGACCAACGGTGGGCAACCGACACTGTGGGCGGTGTCGGACCTGCACACCGGTCACCTGGGTAACAAGCCGGTCACCGAATCGCTGCATCCCTCGTCGCCGGATGACTGGCTGATCGTCGCCGGCGATGTCGCCGAACGCACTGACGAGATCCGCTGGGCTCTTGACCTGCTGCGACGGCGCTTCGCCAAGGTGATCTGGGTGCCGGGCAACCACGAGCTGTGGACCACCACCCGCGACCCGGTGCAGATTTTCGGCAAGGCCCGCTATGAGTACCTGGTCAACATGTGCGACGAGATGGGCATCGTCACGCCCGAGCATCCGTTCCCGGTGTGGACCGAGCGCGGGGGCCCGGCCACGATCGTGCCGATGTTCCTGCTCTACGACTACAGCTTCTTGCCCGACGGAGCCACGAGCAAAGCCGAAGGCCTGACCATCGCCCGCGAGCGCAACGTGGTCGCCACCGACGAATTCCTGCTCTCCTCGGAGCCGTATCCCACCCGTGAGGCGTGGTGCCGCGAGCGCCTGGAGATCACCCGCGCCCGCCTCGAAGAGCTGGACTGGATGACACCGACCGTTCTGGTGAACCACTTCCCGTTGGTCCGCGACCCCTGCGACGCCCTGTTCTACCCGGAGTTCTCGCTGTGGTGCGGGACCACCAAGACCGCCGACTGGCACACCCGATACAACGCCGTGTGTTCGGTCTACGGTCACCTGCACATCCCCCGGACCACCTGGTACGACGACGTGCGCTTCGAGGAAGTCTCGGTGGGCTATCCGCGGGAGTGGCGTCGCCGCAAGCCGCCCAGCTGGCTGCGCCAGGTGCTGCCCGATCCCCAGTACGCGCCGGGTGACCTGAACGACTTCGGCGGCCACTTCCAGATCACTCCCGAGATGCGGCAGCAGGCCGCGCAGTTCCGGGAACGGTTGCGGCAGCGGCAATCACGATGACGGGTGACATGCTGGTGTCCTCGGTGCTCCCGGCCGTGGACGGCCTGGCCTACGCGGAGGCGTACTCCGACCTGCCCGATCTCACGCCGTTACCCGAGGAGGAGCCGCTGATCGCCAGGTCGGTGGCCAAGCGGCGCAACGAGTTCGTCACCGTCCGCAACTGCGCCCGCATCGCGCTGGGCGAGCTGGGTCTGCCACCGGTCCCGATCCTCAAGGGGGAGAAGGGAGAACCCTGCTGGCCCGACGGCGTGGTGGGCAGCCTGACCCACTGCACGGGTTATCGGGGTGCGGTGGTGGGCCGCACCGACGCGGTCCGCTCGGTGGGCATCGACGCCGAACCGCACGACGTGTTGCCCGACGGAGTGCTGAACGCGATAAGCCTGCCGGCTGAACGCGCCGAGATCCCAGCGAGCCTGTCGGGTGACCTGCATTGGGATCGAATCCTGTTCTGCGCCAAGGAGGCGACGTACAAGGCGTGGTTTCCGGTGACCAGACGGTGGCTGGGCTTCGAGGACGCCCACATCGCGTTCGAGGCCGACGGCCCCGGCGCGACGACGGGCGGGTTCGTGTCGCGGATCCTGATCGACCCGGAAGCGCTGTCCGGCCCGCCGCTGCCCGAGCTACGCGGCCGCTGGTCGGTCGAGCGCGGGCTGGTGCTCACCGCGATTGTGCTATGACCGAAAGCCCCACAGGGCCCGGAATAGTCGTCGTCGACAAGCCGGCCGGGATGACCAGTCATGACGTGGTCGGGCGCTGTCGCCGGATCTTCGCGACCCGCAGGGTGGGGCATGCGGGGACGCTGGACCCGATGGCCACCGGCGTGCTGGTGATCGGGATCGAGCGCGCCACCAAGATCCTCGGCCTGCTGACCGCGTCCGCCAAGTCCTACACCGCCACCATCCGCCTGGGACAGAGCACGTCCACCGACGACGCCGAGGGCGAGCTGGTGCGCAGCGTCCCGGCGCGGCACCTCACCGGCGCGGTGATCGAATCGGCGGTGGGCGGCCTGCGCGGCGACATCGAACAGGTGCCGTCGACGGTCAGCGCGATCAAGGTGGACGGCAAGCGCGCCTACCGGCTGGCCCGCGAGGGCCAGGCCGTCGAGCTCAAGGCCCGGCCGGTGCGCATCGACCGGTTCGAGGTGCGCGACATCCGGGCCGGCGCCGGGAATTGTGTGGACCTCGACGTCGAGGTCGACTGCTCGTCGGGGACCTACATCCGGGCCCTGGCCCGTGACCTCGGCGCCACCCTGGGGGTCGGCGGGCACCTGACGGCGTTGCGGCGCACCCACGTCGGGCGCTTCGGGCTCGATCAGGCGTACTCGCTCGACGAGCTGGCGGAGCGGCCCCGGCTCAGCTACGGCCTGGACGAGGCCTGCCTGCTGATCTTTCCGTGCCGCGACCTGTCCGCCGAGCAGGCCGAGGCGACCGCCAACGGCCGGTCGCTGGCGCCGGCCGGGATCGACGGCGTCTACGCGGCGTGTGACCCCGACGGCCGGGTGATGGCGCTGCTGCGGGACGAGGGGTCGCGCACCAGGTCGGTGGTGGTGATCCGCCCGGCGACGCTGTAACCGCTGCAATGCTGTAACCGCCCCGGCCGAACGGTTGGTTGGGCTACGTTGCACACTGAGTGCCTAGACCGCCCACGGTTCGGAAGGGGACAAGGATGTCCAACAAGGTCTACGTCATCGGTGTCGGCATGACGAAGTTCGAGAAGCCGGGCCGCCGGGAAGGCTGGGATTACCCCGACATGGCCCGGGAATCGGGGACCAACGCGCTGGCCGACGCCGGCATCGACTACCGCGAGGTCCAGCAGGGCTACGTGGGCTACGTCGCCGGCGATTCGACATCCGGGCAGCGCGCGCTCTATGAGCTGGGCATGACCGGCATCCCGGTCGTCAACGTCAACAACAACTGCTCCACGGGTTCGACGGCGCTTTTCCTGGCGGCGCAGGCCATTCGCGGCGGCATCGTCGACTGCGCGATCGCGCTCGGCTTCGAGAAGATGCAGCCCGGTTCGCTGGGCGGCGGCGCCCAGGACCGCGAATCGCCGATGGCCAAGCACGTCAAGGCGATGGCCGACATCGACGAGTTCGCGATGCCCGTCGCGCCGTGGATGTTCGGCGCCGCCGGCCGCGAGCACATGAAGCAATACGGCAGCACCGCAGAGCATTTCGCCAAGATCGGCTACAAGAACCACAAGCACTCGGTCAACAACCCGTTCGCCCAGTTCCAGGAGTCCTACACGCTCGACGACATCCTGGCCGCGCGGATGATCTCCGACCCGTTGACCAAGCTGCAATGCTCGCCGACCTCCGACGGTTCGGGAGCGGCCATCCTGGCCTCGGAGAGCTTCGTCGACAGCCACAGGCTGGCCGCCCAGGCCGTGGAGATCGTCGGTCAGGCGATGACCACCGACTTCGCGTCGACGTTCGACGGAAGCGCCAAAAACCTCATCGGCTATGACATGAATGTTCAAGCCGCGCAACAGGTTTACGACCAGTCCGGGCTCGGGCCGCAAGACTTCCAGGTGATCGAACTGCACGACTGCTTCTCGGCCAACGAGCTGCTGCTCTACGAGGCCCTGGGCCTGTGCGGTCCCGGCGAGGCGCCCAAGCTGATCGACAACAACGACACCACCTACGGCGGGCGCTGGGTGGTCAACCCGTCCGGCGGCCTGATCTCCAAGGGGCACCCGCTGGGCGCGACCGGGCTGGCGCAGTGCGCCGAACTGACCTGGCAGCTGCGCGGCGCCGCCGACAAACGTCAGGTCGACAACGTCAGCGCCGCACTGCAACACAACATCGGGCTGGGTGGCGCGGCCGTCGTCACCGCCTACCAGCGCGCCGAGCGTTAGGGGCGCCATGATCGAGTGGTCCGAGACGGACCTGATGGTCCGGGATGCCGTTCGGCAGTTCGTCGACAAAGAGATACGCCCGCACCTGGACGAATTGGAAACCGGCGACATGTCGCCGTATCCGATCGCGCGCAAGCTGTTCAGCCAGTTCGGCCTCGACGCCATGGCCGCCGAGTCGGTCAAGAAGATGCTGGACCGCGAGCGGGCCAAGCTGAACGGCACCGCCGCCGCTGAGGAATCCAGCGAAAAGCCCGACGGGTCAAGCGGTTTCGGCGGGGGCGCCCAGGGATCGATGATCGCGGTGCTGGTGTCCGAGATCGCCCGGGTCAGCATCGGGTTGCTCAGCACCGCGTCGGTGAGCCTCGGCCTGGGCGCGGCGACCATCGCCAGCCGCGGGACGCTGGCGCAGAAGGAACGCTGGCTGCCCGAGCTGATGACGCTGGAAAAGATTGCGGCATGGGCGATTACCGAGCCGGACTCGGGTTCGGACGCGTTCGGCGGCATGAAGACCTACGTCAAACGCGACGGTGACGACTACATCCTCAACGGGCAGAAGACCTTCATCACCAACGGGCCCTGCGCCGACGTCCTGATCGTCTACGCCAAGCTCGCTGAAGACACCGCGGGCGACTCGGACCCGCGCAACCGCCGGGTGCTGGTCTTCGTGCTCGATGCCGGCATGCCGGGGCTGACGCAGGGCAAGCCGTTCAAGAAGATGGGCATGATGTCCTCGCCGACCGGCGAGCTGTTCTTCGACAACGTGCGGCTGGGCCCGGACCGGCTGCTCGGCGAGAGCGAACAGCACACCGACGGCGACGGCCGCGACAGCGCGCGTGCCAACTTCGCCGCCGAGCGGATCGGGATCGCGATGATGGCGTTGGGCATCATCAACGAATGCCACCGGCTGTGCGTCGATTACGCGAAGAGCCGCACACTGTGGGGTCGCAACATCGGGCAGTTCCAGTTGATCCAGCTCAAGCTGGCCAAGATGGAGATCGCCCGAATGAACGTGCAGAACATGGTCTTTCACACCATCGAGCGCCAGCAGGCCGGCAAGCCGCTGACGCTGGCCGAGGCGTCGGCGATCAAGCTGTACTCCTCGGAGGCGGCCACCGAGGTGGCGATGGAGGCCGTGCAGCTGTTCGGCGGCAACGGATACATGGCCGAGTACCGAGTGGAGCAGCTGGCCCGCGACGCCAAGTCGCTGATGATCTACGCGGGCAGCAACGAGGTTCAGGTCACCCACATCGCCAAGGGGCTGCTGGCCGATTGACGGGCGGGGCGCGCGGCTAGGCCGTCACCCAGATCGCCCGCGCGGCCGGGCTACCCAGATCGACCGTCGTCTCGGCGCCGTCGCCGGAATCGATGGCGACGGAGATCATGCCGGCGAATTCGCGCCGGGTCAGGACCCGCAGTCGGGAGTCGAGATTGATGCCGACGTCGGTGAAGTAACGCAGCATCTCGGGGTCGGCGTCGGAGATGCGGGCCACGGTCCCGGTGTCCCCGTCGTCGCACGCCCACAGCTGGCGGGCCGGCGGGGTCGGCACCTGCCCGTCGGAGGCCGGTATCGGGTCACCGTGCGGGTCGCGCTGCGGAAAGCCCAGCTTGGCGTCGATGCGGGCCACCAGGCGATCCGACACCGCGTGCTCGAGCACCTCGGCCTCGTCGTGCACCTCGTCCCAGGCGTAGCCGAGCTCGTTGACCAGGAAGGTCTCCAGCAGCCGGTGCCGGCGCACCATCTCCAGGGCCGCACGCCGCCCCGCCTCGGTCAGCGTCACCGCGCCGTATTTCTCGTGGTCGACGAGGCCCTGCTCGGCGAGTTTGCGAATGGACTCCGAGGCCGTGCTGGCCGACACCCCGATCTTCTCGGCCAGCATCTTGGTGCTGACCTTCTGCGGGGCGTCCTTGGGGGACCACTCCTGGGCATTCCAGATGACCTTCAGGTAGTCCTGGCCGACCGCGGTGATACCGCCACGCTCCTCGTCAGGCCTCACACCGAGAAAGTTTAGGCAACCCACGCCTAATCCGGCGTGTTCCCCGACACCATGGCGGCGGTTTGCCCCTTCCGATCTCCCGGCGGGCCACTGCGCGCCGTAGGCTGGCGGACGTGCAGCGGTGGCGCGGCCAAGACGAGATACCCACGGACTGGGGCAGGTGTGTGCTCACCATCGGTGTGTTCGATGGTGTGCATCGCGGCCACGCCGAGCTGATCGCGCATGCGGTGAAAGCGGCGCGCGCCCGCAACGTTCCGACGGTCCTGATGACCTTCGACCCGCACCCGATGGAAGTGGTCTATCCCGGCAGCCATCCCGCGCAGCTGACGACGCTCACCCGGCGCGCCGAGCTGGTCGAAGAGCTGGGCATCGACGTCTTCCTGGTCATGCCGTTCACCACCGATTTCATGAAGCTCACCCCCGAGCGCTACGTCCACGAACTGCTGGTGGAGAACCTGCATGTGGTCGAGGTCGTCGTGGGGGAGAACTTCACCTTCGGCAAGAAGGCGACCGGCAACGTCGAAACGCTGCGACGCGCCGGCGAACGCTTCGGGTTCGCCGTGGAATCGATGTCGCTGCTCTCCGAGCACCACAGCAACGAGACCGTGACGTTCTCGTCCACCTACATCCGGTCCTGCGTGGACGCCGGTGACGTGGTGGCGGCGATGGAGGCCCTGGGCCGGCCCCACCGGGTCGAGGGCGTGGTGGTCCGCGGCCACGGGCGCGGCGCCGAACTGGGCTTTCCCACCGCCAACGTGGCGCCGCCGATGTATTCGGCCATCCCGGCCGACGGCGTATACGCCGCCTGGTTCAGCGTGCTCGGCCACGGTCAGGGGGCGGGGGCCCCCGGGGCGATCGTCCCCGGCGAGCGCTATCAGGCGGCGGTGTCGGTGGGCACCAACCCGACGTTCTCTGGGCGCACGCGCACGGTGGAGGCGTTCGTCCTGGACACCGACGCCGACCTGTACGGACAGCACGTGGCGCTGGACTTCGTCGCCCGCATCCGCGGCCAGCACAAGTTCGACTCGATCGCCGACCTCATCGACGCGATGGGCAGGGACACCGAGAAGACGCGCATCACCCTCTCGGCCCAGGACTGATTCGAGGAGTCGCCGGGCGGCGTCAAGCGGCGATCAGGCCGTCGACCTGGTTGATGGCCGAAGAGGCGCCCTCGACGACGCCCATGTCCAGCACCTGCTGCAGCGCCTCGGCGGAGGAGTAGGTGCTCACGTAGGTCGCGCGAGTGCCGCCGTTGTGCTCGGTGAATGTGTACACATTCCTCGAGACCGGGAGGTCGGGGTTCGGGTTGAAGTCCAGGTCGGCGAAGCCGTCCAGGAAGGCGAAGCTCGTCGGTTCGTCCGCGGCCGTGATCTCCCAGTACCCGGCGTACTTCTGGCCGTCCGGTCCGGTCATGAAATACGTCGTGCGACTGCCGGGCGTGAGGCTGTGGTCGACGACGGTCGCCGGGTGGGACGGCGGGCCCCACACCTTCTCCAACTGACGAGGGTCGGCGTACACCTGCCAGATTCGGGCCACCGGCGCGGCGAAGTCCGCCGTGATGGTCAGCGTCAGGTTGTCCGGGTCGTGCTGGACGTCGGTCACGGGCATGGTTCAGTCCTCCTGGTTTGAGTCGGATGCGATGAGTTCGTCGACGCGGGCGATGCGATCCCGCCAGAGGGATTCGAGTTCGGTGAGCATCGCGGCCACCGACCGCACGGCCGCCACGTCACCGCTGGCCAGCTGCTCGCGACCGCTTCGTCGTTTGGTGAGCAGGCCGGCCTTTTCCAGCACAACGACGTGCTTCTGCACCGCGGCGAAGCTCATGTCGTACTTGACTGCCAATGCGGAAACCGAGTGTTCCCCGGCCAGGGTCCGGCGCATGATGTCACGCCGGGTTCGGTCGGCGAGCGCGTGGAACAGGGCGTCCACCCGGTCCTCCTGATCTACGGTCACCCGAGCAATATACAACCAAATGGTTGTATATTGTCAAGGGCGCGGCGCTGGCCTGCTATTTCGGTAGACGTCGCCGCCGCTGATAGACTCGCCAGCCGATACGGCGTGTGCTGCAGTCCGCGGCGGCCACGCACGAGATTTCTCGCGGCACCGATTGATGGAGTTAGTTTCGTGGCGCTTACAGCCGAGCAGAAAAAAGAAATCCTGGGCAACTACGGCCTGCATGGCACCGACACCGGTTCGCCTGAGGCCCAGGTCGCGTTGCTGACCAAGCGGATCGCCGACCTGACCGAGCACCTGAAGGTGCACAAGCACGACCACCACTCGCGCCGCGGACTGTTGCTGCTGGTCGGCCGCCGTCGCCGGCTGCTCAAGTACGTCGCGCAGATCGACGTCGAGCGGTACCGCTCGCTGGTCGAGCGGCTGGGCCTGCGTCGCTGACGCAGGCCTCACCGGGGCGTTCGCGGCCCCGCAAATTCCGAGCGATATGGCGGGTAGAGGTCGCCCGTGTAGAGTGAGGACGTTCTGGGCCGGTTCGGCCCGAGCAAACGGTGCGGTCACGCAGATCCGCGTGTGCCGTTCCAGCGTGTCACTACGCACGTTCGAGGGAGCAGCCAGTCTGCATCGGGCGGTCTTCGGTAGTGGCTGCCGGGCTCTCCGGATCTGGGGCAGGTCGGCCGCTTCGATCGATGGCCGTAGCCGTATTCAGACTCAGCGCCTCCCGCGGGTGACCCGTGGCCGTCAGGCCTGCGGTTCGCGCGTGGCCACGCGAAAAAGCTGAATACAAGAGAGGCCGTACGGACGTCCATGTCTGTCGCTGAAATTGAAGAGGGCGTGTTCGAGGCGACCGCCACCATCGACAACGGGAGCTTCGGCACCCGCACCATCCGTTTCGAGACCGGCCGGTTGGCCCAGCAGGCCGCTGGCGCCGTGGTCGCGTACCTCGACGAAGAGAACATGCTGCTGTCGGCGACGACCGCCAGCAAGAGTCCCAAGGAGCACTTCGACTTCTTCCCGCTGACCGTCGATGTCGAGGAGCGGATGTATGCCGCCGGTCGCATCCCCGGTTCGTTCTTCCGTCGCGAGGGCCGTCCCTCCACCGACGCGATCCTGACCTGCCGGCTCATCGACCGGCCGCTGCGCCCGTCGTTCGTCTCCGGGCTGCGCAACGAGATCCAGGTCGTGGTGACGATCCTGAGCCTGGACCCCAACGACCTCTACGACGTGCTGGCGATCAACGCCGCGTCGGCCTCGACCCAGCTGAGCGGGCTGCCGTTCTCGGGTCCCATCGGTGGGGTGCGGGTCGCGCTGATCGACGGCACCTGGGTGGCGTTCCCGACCGTCGAGCAGCTCGAGCGGGCCGTGTTCGACATGGTGGTGGCCGGCCGCAAGGTCGACGGTGACGTCGCCATCATGATGGTCGAGGCCGAGGCGACCGAGAACGTCATCGAGCTCGTGGAGGGCGGCGCCCCGGCGCCGACGGAAACCGTTGTGGCCGAAGGCCTCGAGGCCGCCAAGCCGTTCATCGAAGCGCTGTGTAGCGCGCAGGAGGAGCTGGCCGGGGCGGCCGCCAAACCGGCCGGCGAGTTCCCGACGTTCCCGGACTACGGTGACGACGTCTACTACTCGGTGGCCTCGGTGGCCACCGACGAGCTGGCCAAGGCGCTGACCATCGGCGGCAAGGCCGAGCGCGACGCGCGCACCGACGAGCTCAAGGCCGAGGTGCTCGCGCGCCTGGCCGAGACCTACGAGGGCCGCGAGAAAGAGGTCAGCGCCGCCTACCGGTCGCTGACCAAAAAGCTGGTGCGCCAACGCATCCTGACCGATCACTTCCGCATCGACGGCCGCGGCATCACCGACATCCGCGCGTTGTCGGCCGAGGTGGCCGTGGTGCCGCGGGCGCACGGCAGCGCGCTGTTCCAGCGCGGTGAGACCCAGATCCTGGGCGTCACCACGCTCGACATGGTCAAGATGGCCCAGCAGATCGATTCGCTGGGGCCAGAGACCTCGAAGCGCTACATGCACCACTACAACTTCCCGCCGTTCTCCACCGGCGAGACCGGCCGGGTGGGCTCGCCCAAGCGGCGCGAGATCGGGCACGGCGCCCTGGCCGAGCGCGCCCTGATCCCGGTGCTGCCCGGCGTCGAGGAGTTCCCCTACGCCATCCGTCAGGTGTCCGAGGCCCTGGGCTCCAACGGCTCAACGTCGATGGGTTCGGTCTGTGCGTCCACCCTGTCGCTGCTGAATGCCGGTGTGCCGCTGAGGGCGCCGGTGGCCGGCATCGCCATGGGCCTGGTCTCCGACGACGTCGAGGTCGACGGCCGCACCGAGCGCCGCTTCGTCACCCTGACCGACATCCTGGGCGCCGAGGACGCGTTCGGCGACATGGACTTCAAGTGTGCGGGCACCAAGGACTTCGTCACCGCGCTGCAGCTGGACACCAAGCTCGACGGCATCCCGTCGCAGGTGCTGGCGGGCGCGCTGGGGCAGGCCAAGGACGCCCGGCTGACCATCCTCGAGGTCATGGCCGAGGCCATCGACGCACCCGACGAGATGAGCCCGTATGCGCCGCGGGTCACCACCATCAAGGTCCCGGTGGACAAGATCGGCGAGGTGATCGGTCCCAAGGGCAAGGTGATCAACGCGATCACCGAGGAGACCGGCGCGCAGATCTCCATCGAGGACGACGGCACCGTGTTCGTCGGCGCCACCGACGGGCCCTCGGCGCAGGCCGCGATCGACCGGATCAACGCCATCGCCAACCCGCAGTTGCCGACGGTCGGCGAACGGTTCCTCGGAACCGTGGTCAAGACAACGGATTTCGGTGCCTTCGTGTCGCTGCTGCCCGGCCGTGACGGCCTGGTGCACATCTCCAAGCTCGGTAAGGGCAAGCGGATCGCGAAGGTCGAGGACGTGGTGAACGTCGGCGACAAGCTGCGCGTGGAGATCGCCGACATCGACAAGCGCGGCAAGATCTCGCTGGTTCTGGTGGAGGAAGACAGCTCGGCTCCCGCCGATGCTCCTGCGGCCGCACCTGCCGATGCCGCGACGGCGAGCAGCTGACTCGTCGACCGGGACGCGTCCCGGTCGGGCCGGCGAGTTACGCCGGGGCAAGGCCGCTGAGGCGGAATCGGCACCCCAGACCGCGCTGCGCCGCAGCACGCTGCCGGGTGGCTTGCGGGTGGTCACCGAATACCTGCCCTCGGTGCGCTCCGCGTCGGTCGGGGTCTGGGTCGGCGTCGGCTCGCGCGACGAAGGTGCGACCGTGGCAGGGGCCGCGCACTTCCTCGAGCACCTGCTGTTCAAGTCGACCCCCAGCCGCACGGCGGTGGACATCGCGCAGGCGATGGACGCCGTCGGGGGAGAGCTGAACGCGTTCACCGCCAAGGAGCACACCTGCTACTACGCGCACGTGCTCGACAGTGATCTGGCCCTGGCCGTCGACCTGGTCGCCGATGTGGTGCTCAACGGGTGCTGCGCGGCCAGCGACGTCGAGCTGGAACGCGACGTGGTCCTCGAAGAGATCGCCATGCGCGACGACGACCCCGAGGACGCCCTCGGCGACATGTTCTTGTCCGCGCTCTTCGGTGACCATCCGGTGGGCCGTCCGGTCATCGGCACCGCGCAGTCCGTGGCGTCGATGACGCGAAACCAGCTGCACTCGTTTCATGTCCGGCGCTACACGCCGGAGCGGATGGTGGTGGCGGTGGCCGGCAATGTCGACCACGACGAGGTGGTCGCGCTGGTGCGCCAGCACTTCGGGCGTCATCTGGTCCGCGGGCGCGACCCGATCGCGCCGCGCAAGGGGTCCGGCCGGGTCACCGGCCGTCCCGTCCTGATGCTGGGCAACCGGGACGCCGAGCAGGCCCACGTGTCGCTTGGCGTCCGCACGCCCGGGCGCGGCTGGGAGCACCGGTGGGCGCTGTCGGTGCTCAACACCGCGCTGGGCGGTGGCCTGAGTTCGAGGTTGTTCCAGCAGGTTCGCGAGCTGCGCGGGCTGGCCTACTCGGTGTACTCGACGGTGGACGTCTTCGCCGACAGTGGCGCGCTGTCGGTGTACGCGGCCTGCCAGCCGGAACGCTTTGCCGAGGTGATGGCGGTGACCAGCGGCGTGCTCGAATCCGTGGCGCGCGACGGCATCACCGAGTCGGAATGCCGCATCGCCAAGGGGTCACTGCGCGGCGGGCTGGTGCTCGGCCTGGAGGATTCCAGCTCGCGGATGAGCCGGTTGGGCCGCAGCGAGCTCAACTACGGCAGACACCGCAGCATCGAGCACACGCTGCAGCAGATCGATCGGGTGACCGTCGAGGAGGTCAACGCGGTGGCCCGCCGGCTGCTCGGGCAGCGCTACGGCGCCGCGGTTCTGGGCCCCTACGCCGCCAAACGGTCACTGCCCCAACAACTTCGGGCGATGGTAGGCTAGCTCAAATGTCCGCCTCCTCACCTGCGCCGTGCCGGCGCTCGCCGTCGACGGACTAGCCGAATGGTACTGGGCTTCTGGGACATCATGGTGCCCATCGTGGGCGCCCCCATGGCCGGCGGGCCCGGCACTCCCGCGTTGGCCGCGGCGGTGTCCAATGCGGGTGGCCTCGGTTTCGTCCCGGGCGGGCACCGCAGCGCCGAGCAGTTCGCCGACGACATCGCCGCGGCGCGCAAGGCCACCACCGGCCCGCTCGGGGTGAACCTGTTTGTGCCCCAGCCCAGCGTCGCCGACTGGGTGGCCCTGCACTACTACGCGGCCGAACTCGAAGAAATCGCCGAGCACTACCAGGTGGAGGTCGGTCACCCGCAGCACGGCGACGACGACGAGTGGGAGCAGAAGCTCGAGGTGGTGGCCGACGTCCGGCCCGAGTTGGTGTCGTTCACCTTCGGTGTGCCGCCGCCCGATGTGATCCGGCGGCTCGGCGCGCTGGGCCTGCTGGTGATGGTCACCGTCACATCGGCCTACGAAGCGGGAGTCGCCGTCGCGGCCGGGGCGGACAGCCTGGTGGTCCAGGGCCCCGCCGCGGGTGGGCACCGCGGCACGTTCGCCCCCGACATGGAACCCGCCAACGAGTCGCTGCACCAGCTCATCGACCGCATCCGGCACGCCCACGACGTCCCGATCGTCGCCGCGGGCGGGCTGGGCACCGCCGACGAGGTCGGGGCGGCGCTGCGCAGGGGAGCGGTGGCGGCCCAGGTCGGCACCGCGCTGCTGCTCGCCGATGAGGCGGGCACCAACGCGGCGCACCGCGTCGCCCTGAAGAACCCGCTGTTCGCCACGACCGTTGTCACGCGGGCGTTTTCGGGCCGCTACGCGCGCGGGCTGGAGAACGACTTCACCCGGATGCTCGATCACGTGGCGCCGCTGGGCTACCCCGAGGTCAATCAGATGACCTCACCGATCCGGGAAGCGGCCGCAGCCATGGAAGACCCCAACGGGATGGCCCTGTGGGCGGGGACCTCGTTCAAGAACGCGTGTGCCGGCCCCGCCGCCGACATCATCGCCCGCCTCGCAGCCACCAGTTAGCCCAGAACGCCGGCCGGCTCGGTGAACGGCAAGCCGAGATCGGTGGCCACCTGCTCGGACAGCAAGGCGCCGTCGTGCGTCGAAAGACCTTTCGCCAGAGCATGATCCGATCGGCACGCGGCCTGCCAGCCCCGGTCGGCGAGCGCCAGCACGTAGGGCATGGTCGCGTTGGTCAGCGCCACCGTCGAGGTCTTGGGCACCGCGCTGGGCATGTTCGCCACGCAGTAGAACACCGTGTCGTGCACCGCGAAGGTGGGATCATCGTGCGTGGTCGGCCGGGAGTCCTCGAAGCAGCCGCCCTGGTCGATCGAGATGTCGACCAGCACTGCCCCCGATTTCATCTGCGAGACAAGGGAATTCGAGATCAGCTTGGGCGCCTTGGCGCCGGGCAGCAGCACCGCGCCGATGACCAGGTCGGCGCGCTTGACGGTGCCCTCCAAATCGTAGGCCGACGAGTAGCGGGTGCGGATCTGCCCGCCGAACTCCGCGTCGAGCAGTCGCAGCTTGTTGATGTTGACGTCGAGAACCGTGACCGCCGCACCCATCCCGCCGGCGACCCGCGCGGCGTTGTAGCCGGCGGTCCCCGCGCCGACGACCACGACGTCGGCCGGTTTGACGCCCGGCACGCCGCCCATCAGCACCCCGCGCCCGCCGTGGGTGCGCATCAGGTGATAGGCGCCCACCTGAGCCGACAGCCGTCCGGCGACCTCGCTCATCGGGGCCAGCAACGGCAGCGTGCCGTCGGCGGTTTGGACCGTCTCGTAGGCGATCGACGTCGTGCCGGATGCCAACAGCGCCTCGGTGCACGCCCGCGACGCAGCCAGATGCAGGTAGGTGAACAGGATCTGGTTGCGCCGCAACAGGTCATACTCGGTCGGTACCGGTTCTTTGACCTTGAGCAGCAGATCGGTGTCGCCCCAGACCTGCTCGGCCGTGTCGGCCAGTTCGGCCCCGGCGGCCTTGAACTCGGCATCGGAGATCGCCGACCCCTCCCCGGCGCCGGCCTGCACCAGCACGTCATGGCCGCGGCGGGTCAGCTCGGCGACACCGGCGGGGGTGATGGCCACCCGAAACTCGTTGGTCTTGGTCTCGGTCGGTACGCCGACTCGCATGATCGCCCCTTGGTTGCCGGTTCACCGTCAAGTGTGAAGAAAGTTCGTGAGGGGCGCAAAAGCTGGGTGTTTGCTGGCTATGATCGGCGAATGAGTGACCCGTGCGTGACGGCCACCGTGCAGATCGAGGCCCGGCCCGACGAGGTGTACCGGCTCATCACCGACCTGCCCACGCTGGCCGAGCTGGCCGAGGAAGCGGTGGCGATGGAATGGCGCAAAGGCGACGCGGTGCGCCCGGGCGCGGTGTTCGTCGGCCACAACCGCAGCGGCAGCCGCCGCTGGAGCACCAAGTGCACGGTCACCGACGCCGAACCGGGTCGCCGCTTCGCATTCGACGTGAGCCACACCATCTTTCCGGTCGCCCGCTGGCAATACGACATCGTCGCGGCCGGCGGCGGATGTGAGGTCACCGAAAGCACCTGGGACCGCAGGCCCGGATGGTTCCGCAAGGTCGCCGGCAAGGCCACCGGCGTCAGCGATCGGGTGACCGCCAACACCGAGCACATCCGGCTCACCCTGCAGCGCCTCAAGCAGCGCGCCGAAACCGACTAGCCCACGAACCACCGGAGTCTTTCGATGACGCGACGCGACCCCGCCGTAGCCGTCATCGGGGCGGGCATGTCCGGACTGTGCGTCGCAATCGCCCTGCTGCGCAACGGTATCAGCGATGTGGCCGTCTATGAGAAGGCCGACGAGGTGGGCGGCACCTGGCGGGACAACACCTATCCGGGGCTGGTCTGCGACATCCCCTCGCGCATCTACCAATACAGCTTTGCCCGAAACCCCGACTGGTCGCACCTGTTCTCGCCCGGCGGCGAAATCCAGGCCTATTTCCGCGGCATCGCCGACCGTTACGGGTTGCGGGAACGGATCCGGTTCGGCACCGAGATCGTCCACGCCCGTTTCGACGACGGCCGCTGGGCGGTGCGCACCGCTGCCGGGGAGGAATTCAAGGTCGACTTCTTGATCTCGGCCACCGGCGTGCTGCATCACCCGCGACTGCCAACAATACCGGGTTTGGATGCCTTCGGCGGCAACGTGTTTCACTCGGCGCGCTGGGATCACGGCGTCGACGTGCGCGGGCGCCGGGTCGCGGTGGTCGGCAACGGGTCGACGGGCGTGCAACTGGTGTGCGGGCTGGCCGGGGTGGCCGGCCACGTCACGCTGTTTCAGCGCACGGCGCAATGGGTGCTGCGGCTGGCCAACCCGCGCTACAGCGGCTTCACCGGGATCACCCGGCGCAAGATGCCGTGGCTCGACGGGTTGGCGTACCGCATCTACAGCCTGAGCTACGACTACTTCGCCGTCGGACTGACCAAGCCGGGCCTGCGCCGCAAGATCATGGCAGCGCTGTGCCGCGCCAGCCTCTGGGAAATCCGCGATCCCGAGTTGCGGCGGGCCCTGACCCCCGACTACACGCCGGCCTGCAAACGACTGGTGATGTCGAACGGCTTCTACCGGGCGATGCAGCGCGACGACGTCGAGCTGGTGACGGCGGGCATCGACCATGTCGAAGAGCGCGGCATCGTCACCGCCGACGGAGTCCTCCATGAGGTGGACGTCATCGTGCTCGCCACCGGATTCGACACCCACGCGTTCTTCCGGCCGATGGAGCTGATCGGGCGTGACGGCATCCGCGCCGACGACGTCTGGCGCGACGGGCCGCGGGCCTACCAGACCGTGGCGCTGTCCGGCTTCCCCAACTTCTTCATGATGCTGGGGCCGCACAGTCCGGTGGGGAACCTGGCGCTGACGACGGTGGCCGAATCGCAGGCCGACCACATCGCGGGCTGGATCGAGCGTTGGCGCCGCTGCGAATTCGACACGGTGGAGCCGACGGCCGCGGCGACCGAGCGTTTCAACGCGACACTGCGCGCCGCGATGCCGGACACCGTGTGGACCACCGGGTGCAGCAGCTGGTACCTCAACAAGGACGGCCTGCCCGAGGTGTGGCCCCTCACGCCGGCCGAACACCGCCGGATGCTGGCGAACCCCGACCCCGGCCAGTACGACCTGCGCCGGCACGCCGCGGCCCGCTGAAGACCCGCGCCAAAGAACCCAGTACCGGCGGTTTCGTTGTCGTCATCGACGCCTGAGGCGGCGGTGCCCTAGGGCCGGGACTGCTCGAGGTAGGCGGCCAGCGCGTTGGTCAGCCCCCGGCGCGCCATGTCGAGGTCGGCGTAGGAACCCAGCTGACGTTCCGACACCAGCCCGCGCATCGCGCCGGGGATCAGGGCGGCGACCTCGCGGACCCGATCCGGATCGACGGCCAAATCGGCGAACGCGTGCTGGCAGGTTTCCAGCCAGCTCTTGCCCCAGGAGAACAGCTCGGCGGCCGTGCGCGGGTAAAGCCGCTCGAGCTCTTCGGGATCACGCGGCAGCGCGGCCCGCAGGTTCTCGATCGCGCGAGAATCTGGCGAGGCCAGGCCGCGGTAGAGGGTGTCGATGATGGCGCCGACACGCTCGCGCAGCGGGGCGTCCGGCGATACCGGTGTCGACAGCGTGGAAAAGGTCGCGGCACGCCGTTCGGCGGTGCGGTGCAGCACCGCGGCCCAGAACCCGTCGGTGTCGCCGAACTGGTACTGCACCGCGCCCCAGGTCGCGCCGATGTCCTTCGCGATGCGGTTGGCCGACACAGAGCCGGGCTCACCGGAGGCCAGCGAGCGCAGCGCGGCCTCGAGCATGCTTTCGCGAGTCGCGTGGCCCCGTCGATTCGGGCGCCGGCCCGCGACGCCGGCCGCGCTGCTCTGAGGGGTCATTCGCCGATCTTATCCATCGCGGCCGGGTCCGACGATAGTTTCATAGAGGGTACTTTCATTTTGACGACGCCGCGGCTTATCATTCGTACGCGAGGGAGGGCAGTTCACATGGCAGGGCTCGATGGCTAAGCCACCGTTGTCGATGAAACCGACCGGCTGGTTCCAGGTCGCCTGGTCCGACGAGATCGGCGTCGGCGACGTGCACACGATGAAGTACTTCGACCAGGAGATGGTGGCCTGGCGCGCCGAATCCGGCGAACTCACGGTGATGAACGCCTACTGCGAGCATCTGGGTGCGCACCTGGGGTATGGCGGCAAGGTCGTCGGCGAGGTGTTGCAGTGCCCGTTCCACGGTTGGCAGTGGAGCGCCGAGGGTCGCAACGTGTGCATCCCGTACCAGGACCGGCCCAACCGCGGCCGCCGCATTCGCACCTACCCGGTGGTGGAGCGCAACGCGTCGGTGTACATCTGGCATGACCTGGACCGCCGCGAACCCTACTTCGACGTGCCGGACGTGTTCGCCGCGTTCGGCGACGGCAGCAGCGCGGACGACTACTACCCGCAGCAGCGGCTGTATCGCGAAAGCCTGGAACTGCACCCGCAATACGTGTTGGAGAACGGGGTGGACTTCGCGCACTTCAAGTTCGTGCACAACACCCCGATCGTGCCGGTGTTCACCCGCCACGACTTCGCCGAGCCGGTGTCCTACGTCGACTTCACCATCACGTTCGAGGGCGACGACGGGCAGCAGATCGAGGACGTCAACAGCGGCGTGCAGGCCATCAACGGCGGTCTGGGCATCGCGGTAACCAAGAGCTGGGGCATGATCGACAACCGCACGATCTCGGCGATCACGCCGATCGACGAGTTCACCTCCGATGTGCGCTTCATGGTCTACATCGGGCGAACGCCACACAAGGACGCCGCCCGCGCGGCCGCCAAGGCGGACGAATTCGGGCGCGAGGTCATCCGCCAGTTCGAGCAAGACATCGAGATCTGGCGGCACCAGCGCTATTCGGATCCGCCCGCGCTGGCCACCGACGAGTACGAGGGCTTCACCGCAATCCGCAAGTGGGCCAAGCAGTTCTATCCCGAGGCGTTCGCAACGCAGGAAGGCTCAAGGCAATGAGTACAGCACCGGTTCGCGTCTTTCAGGTCGGAAGCGGCAACGTCGGCACCGAGATGATCAAGCGGATCGCCACCCAGCCCGACATCGAACTCATTGGGGTGCACTGCTATTCGCCGGAGAAGGTCGGCAAGGACACCGGCGAGTTCGCCGGCCTGGCGCCCAACGGCGTGGCCTTCACCGGGACGGTCGAGGAGATCATCGCCGCCAAGCCGGACGTGCTGACGTTCCACGGGGTGTTCCCGGACGAGGACCTCTACGTCAAGGTGCTCGAGGCCGGCATCAACATCGTCACCACTGCCGATTGGATCACCGGTTGGCATCGCGACAAGAATCACCCGCATCCCTCGGGCAAGCCGGTGACCCAGTTGTTGGCGGAGGCCGCCGAAAAGGGCGGCGCAACCTTTTACGGCACCGGGATGAATCCCGGGCTGAACCAGATCCTGGGCGTGGTGTGCTCGGCCGACGTCGCCGACATCGAGAACGTGACCACCATCGAGTCCGTCGATGTGTCATGCCACCACTCCAAGGACACCTGGATCGAGGTGGGTTACGGCCAACCGGTCGACGACCCCGAAATTCCGTCGAAGCTCGAGAAGTACACCCGCGTCTTCGCCGACAGCGTGTACATGATGGCCGACTGCTTCGACCTCACGCTCGACGAGGTCAAGTTCAGCTACGAGCTCGGCGCGTGCACCAAGGACGTCGACCTGGGTTGGTACACGCTGCCCAAGGGTTCGCTGGGTGGCAACTACATCAAGTACCAGGGCACGGTCGACGGCGTGCCGCGGGTCGAGACGCACCTGGAATGGCAGATGACCCCGCACACCGATCCGAGCTGGAACATCAAGGGCTGCTACATCACTCAGATCAAGGGCGATCCGTGCATCTACAACAAGCACATGATCTTCCCCAAGCCCGGCGTCGACCTGTCCAACCCGGACAACTTCGCCTCGATCGGGATGACCGTCACCGGCATGCCCGCGCTGGCCTCGATCAAGTCGGTGGTGGCGGCGCCGCCGGGACTGATCACCAGCGCCGACCTGCCGCTGCGCGGATTCGCCGGGCGGTTCAAGAAGTAGGCCCGTCACGGCGACGCACCGTCGTCGAAGAGGCGTTCGGGATGGTGAAAGTCGTTGGTGCGCGCGCCGCGGTCCAACTGCGGCGGCGAGATCCACCGGGTACGGCCTCGTGGCGTTTTGCTTGTCCGCCAGCCTCTTCCGACCAGCTTGTGATGCGGTGCGCAGGCGAAAGTGAGGTTGTTCGCGTCCGTCGTGCCGCCGGCGGCCCACTCAGCGCAATGATGCACCTCGCACCAATAGCCGGGGGCGTCGCAGCCGGGGTAACTGCAGCCGCGGTCGTGCGCGTACAAGACGATGCGCTGATCCGGTGTGGCAATGCGCCGCGAGCGGCCGAGATACAGTGGGCGGCTCGAGTGCTCGTCGAACACGGCGAGGTAGTGGTAGGCGTGGCGGGCCATCCGGATCACATCGCGCATCGGTAGCAGCGTGCCGCCACCGGTCACCGCGCGCCCCACGCCCGCCGTCAGTTCCTGCAGGGTGGTCGACACGATGACGGTCACCGGCAATCCGTTGTGCTGACCCAGTTTCGGATCGCCCAGCTGGCCTCGCACCAGGGCGTTGAGTGCGTCGTGTTGGCGCTGGGCGGGACTGCGCATATCGCGGCGGGCGCGCTCGTCGTCGGGTTCGCCTGTGACGCAAGGCGTTTCCTCGTCGGGGTTGCACATCCCCGGAGTCGCAAACCGGGACAGCCATGCGTCGAGGTTGGCGCGCAGCTCGGGTGAGGCGACCAGTTTCCCGATGCTCATCCCGTCGGGTCGTTGGCCGCACCAGGTGAAACCGCGCTGGCGTGCCCGGTCGGCGTCGGAGAACTTTCCGTCCGGGTTGATCCGCAGGGCGCACTGGTGTGCGAGCTTCTGCAACTGATCGGGGCGCAGCCGCCGGGCCTGATCGGCCAGGAATCGCTCGGCGTCCTCCACCGTGGCAGCGGGGACGGAGTCCGGGAGATCCCGGACGAACGTCTGGATCACGCGCAGATGCTGACCGTCGAGCAGCCCGTCGCGCCACGCCACGGCCGTAGCCGGCAACTGTGGCGGCAGCTCCGCGCCGGTGAGCGTCAAGCGCGGCGACAACTCGGTGGCGTCGCGGAGCCGACGGCACGCCTCGGCATAGCTGATCCGCAGGCGGTCGGCGACCACTTTATGCACCGGGCCGCCGATGTCGGCGGGATCCTCCGCCGCCAAACCGGCGATCACGTCATGGCTCACCGCGATCCGTCGCCGGCTCGAGGCCTCCATCCGTTCGAGCACGTGCAACCGGACTGCGGGGCTCTGCGCGTCGAAGTCCAGGCTGCGGATCGCCGCATCGGCGGCATCCTGGGCGTCCAGCGCGGCGGCCACCTCAGCCGGGACCTCGATCGAATGCATGTTCGGATGCTATGCGCAGCGCACGTCGCGGGGAGGCGGCCGAGCAAGGGTTGTGAATGAACCGCGAACTCTGCACAACGCGCCCCGGACCCGGATGGCCCTGTCGCGGGCGCCAGAGCGTTTTTGGCGCCAGCGCTGCGGGTAACCACCCGTGGTGCGCGCGAGATCCGTCATTGCGCCAGCCGCGGTCGCCACGGCCATCGCCGTCATCGCCGCATGCTCATGTGCCACCGGTTCGGCCGACTCCACGCCGGACAGTCCACCGTTCCCGATCGGTCAAATGGGCGTGCCCGTGCACGCGCAGGCGGCCAGCGGCGCGACCGCCGACATCACCGTCAACAGCGCGACGTGGTTCCCGCCAGGGTGCACCTCTCATTTCGCGAGTCCGACGCCTGGCTCCGCATGCAACGTGGTGGAACTGACTATCACCGCGACGTCACACCGATTCTTCAAGCTCGACCAGCACTACATGTTCGCCGGATACGGCGGCGGCAATCAGCCATGGACCCATCCCGACGATGCGCCCCAACCGTCAACGCTTGCGGTCGACTTCCGCAGGCTCGACAAGATGCCCCCGCTGGTGACGGGCGGCCTTCACGACGGCCAGACGGCGCACGGATTTGTCGGCTTCGGGATGCCGACGGCAGGCGAGCTGTACATCACGATCAACGATCCCGAGCAACCCGCGCCCAACACCGAAGCGGGCTTCATCGTCCACACCTGATCGGCGTGCGACCCATCGGCCCGGTCTAGGGTGAAGGCCATGCGAGTAGGAGTGCTGGGAGCCAAGGGCAAGGTCGGGTCGGCGATGGTGGCGGGCGTGCAGGCCGCCGATGATCTGAGCTTGTCGGCCGAAGTAGACGCCGGCGATCCGATGAGCCTGCTGACCGAGGGCAACACCGAGGTCGTCATCGACTTCACCCACCCCGACGTGGTGATGGACAATCTGAAGTTCGTCATAGACAACGGAATTCATGCCGTCGTGGGGACCACGGGCTTCACCGCCGAGCGGCTGCAGCAGGTGCAGGATTGGCTCGCCGACAGCCCGGGCACGTCGGTGCTGATCGCGCCGAACTTCGCGATCGGCGCGGTGTTGTCGATGCACTTCGCCAAGCAGGCGGCGCCCTTCTTCGACTCGGCAGAGGTGATCGAGCTGCATCACCCGCACAAGGCCGACGCCCCGTCGGGAACTGCGACGCGCACCGCGAAATTGATCGCCGAGTCGCGAAAAGGCTTGCCGCCCAACCCCGATGCCACCAGCACCAGCCTGCCGGGCGCGCGTGGCGCGGACGTCGACGGCATCCCGGTGCACTCGGTGCGGCTGGCCGGGCTGGTCGCCCACCAGGAGATCCTGTTCGGCACCGAGGGGGAGACGCTGAGCATCCGGCACGACAGCATCGACCGGACCTCGTTCGTGCCCGGTGTGCTGCTGGCCGTGCGGCGGATCACCGAACACCCTGGCCTCACGGTGGGTCTCGAGGCCCTGCTCGATCTGCAATGACCTGAATTCTTCCATGACCAAAGCGCTGCGCACCCAATTGCTCGTCGCCTTCATGTGCGTCGCGCTGTTGGTTTACTTCGTGCTGTTGGGGCGCGTGGCCTTCGCGATGATCGGCTCCGGGCGGGCCGCGGCCGTCGGCCTCGGACTGGCGGTGTTGATCCTGCCCGTGATCGGGCTGTGGGCGATGGTCGCCACCCTGCGCGCCGGATTCGCGCATCAGAAACTGGCCCGGCTTATCGCGGCCGACGGAATGGAACTGGACACCAGCGCGCTGCCGCGCCGACCGTCGGGCCGCATCCAGCGCGACGCAGCCGACGAACTGTTCGCCGCGGTGCGCGCCGAAGTGCAGGAGCACCCCGACGACTGGCGGCGCTGGTATCGGCTGGCCCGCGCCTATGACTACGCCGGCGACCGCCGCCGCGCGCGCGAGGCGATGAAGACCGCCGTCGAGCTGCAGGGCCGCCAGTGAACGAAACACCGCGCAAGACGCTGCTGATCGTGCACCACACGCCGTCGCCGCACACCCACGAGATGTTCGAGGCGGTGGTTTCCGGGGCCACCGACCCCGACATCGAGGGTGTGGACGTGCTGCGGCGCCCGGCGCTGACGGTGTCGCCGGCCGAGATGCTGGCCGCCGACGGTTACCTGCTGGGCACTCCCGCGAACCTCGGATACATCTCGGGCGCCCTCAAGCACGCGTTCGACTGCGCCTATTACCAATTGCTCGACTCCACGCGCGGGCGACCGTTCGGGCTCTACCTGCACGGCAACGAGGGCACCGAGGGCGCCGAGCGTGCCGTCGACACCATCACCACCGGGCTCGGTTGGTCCAAAGCCGCGGCGACCGTGGTGGTTTCGGGCAAGCCGAGCAAGGATGAGCTGCAGGCGTGCTGGGAACTCGGGGCGACGGTCGCCGCGCAGTTGATGGACTGACGGCCGGCCAAAACCGTTCAGGGCGAGGGTGTCTCACCGTGTTCCCGGAAGCTTGTCGAAGCGCCCGGAGTGGAGAACAGCGACCTCGGCGCGACCTGGGGCGACGCGGTTGGCTCGACGTTGTGCATCGTCCTGAGAAATGCCGAACCGGCCTGTGGCTCGGTGGTTCCCGACAGGACGTACGAGGTCCCGGGACGAGCCGATGAGGCCCTCGGGTCCAACCTCTGGATTAGCTCGCGGGGGAGTTCGATTCGGTCGGACTGGTAGGACAAATCGTCATTGGGCGGAATCAGCTGCGACGATTCCAGCCCGTGTCCGAGGGGGGTACCCGCCAGTTCGGAGCCAACGCCGCTGATCTGGCTCACCGTGTAGGCCTCGGGCGCTAATCTCTGCATCGGCGGAGGCCAGGTTGAAGACGAGCCGTTGCCGTCGCCGTCCTGTGGCCCGCCCTTGCTGCCGGTATCGCTTTCGGGCGGAATCGGCGTATTCGGCGGGCGTTTGGTGCCGGCGTTGCCGCCGCCGTTGGGAACGCCGGTCGGCTGCCCGGTGTTCGATGGCTGCGTTGACGGTGCCATTGTGCCCGCCGCCTGCTCGAGGTATTGCCGCCACGCCTGAAGATAGCTGAACAGTTGCTGGGCATAGTCGGCCGGGGCGGGTGGCGCTGGTGGCGTCGCAGCGGCGGACGGCGCCGGCGGCATGAACGGCGCGGTCGGCATCAACGGCATGAAGGGCGTGAACGGCGGCGCGAACTGACCTCCCGGCGGCGCGGTGGGAAACGCGTTCGGGGCGTACGGAAATGGTGACGCGGCTGCCATGGCCGTCCACTGGTCGAGAATCTGGCGCCAAGCCTGGAGGTAGTTGAGCAACTGCTGGTTGGAATCGGCTGTGGGCGTGAACATTTTCTGACCTCCCGTGAAGGTGGGAATAGGGGACGGAGGGGCACCGAACGAAAGCGCGGCCGGGATGTCCAGTGGATGCGGCAGTGACTGCTCGCAGAACTTCGAATCGATGTTGCGTAGCAGGCGCGTGTCGGCCGGCTCACGATTTTCAATGTCGAAAACGTAGCAATAGTCACCGGCTGGGGTCGGGAATCGAATCGGGCTCGACAGACCTTGATCGAGGAAGCCGAAGGGAAACTCCCACGCGAGCGTGGTCTTCTCCCGGCGATCGCGACCACCCGATGCCACCCAGACATAGTGGTCGAGGATGGAGTTGACGGCGTGACGTCCCGACTCGCACGCGGCCTCCATTGAGGTCATCCGGGTAAAGGTCTTGTTCCAAGTGCCCCCGAAGACCACCGAATTGTTGTGTACCTGATAGCCGCCGTGGCGGGCTTGCCAGACGTTCCGCAGCTCCAGGTCTTCGAGCCACCAGTCCTCGGGCGGTGCGCTACTCCAAGACGATCCGTGCGGGTTCCACGGGTCGCTGCCGGGCCGATTGTCCCAGTCGCCGATGATGGGAACGAGGTACGGCGTCTCGTTTTGAACCACGCGACCCTGGCCCTGGCCGGGTCCGGCGGCCATTTTCAGGCCGCGATCCAGCGCGTACCACGCGGGCCACGGCATCGCCTCCGCCGCAAGGGATTCGTTGTTGCTCGTGAGGGCGGCAACGATCTGGCGCCACACTTCCGCGGCGAGTTCATCGGGAGCGCAGTCGCGGGCCGCCTTGCCCAGGTGCCGGGAGAGGGTATTGAAGTCCCCGACGTCGACGGACAGCACCGAAACGTGGCCGTCGCGGTCCAGAATCGGTTCCTTCTCCCAGAATCCATGCTGATTGATCGACGAGAGCGCCCACTCCGTGCCGGCGTAGAGCATGTGTCCTCGGAGGAGCTGGAATTCCGTGTCGAAGTAATACTGGATGCCGCACAGCGTTTGGAACCGATCCCAGGGCACTCGTCCGAGCTCATCCATGTTGTAGGGATTCCGTCGCCGCGGGACCCGTGCCGCGGCGGGTTGCAGCGGACCGTCGGGTGGGGGTGCAGACGTAGTAAATCCGTCGAGCCTAGCTACGGTGCCGCCTGTGCCCGCCGCGCGCAGCGGCGCGGTGATGGATTCGGCTGCGGGGGCATCGACGGCGACGACGGTGTAGTCCGGAGTCACCCGCGTACCGTCGGCGAACGTGATCTGCACGCGAGGTCGGAGATGGGGCGGCTGGCTCGGGTCCAAGGCGAAAGAATCGAGGCGACTCGCCACACCGCGCACGAAACGTACGCCAAGCGCGACGAGGTGGTGGTACCAGTTGTCGAACCACACCTCGGTGGTGGGACCGTTGAGTACCCCGTCGGCCTTGTCGTCGTGGCGGTCCATGTTCAGGTACAGCTGAAGATAAGTGGTGATGTTGGTCCGTGCGTCCCCCCAACGCGAGTCGAAAGCGGCCAGGACCCGTGGCATCTCGCGCAAGAGCGCGTCGAAACTCGGCGAGTAGGAGAACTGCCTGGTCCCGGTCGAGCTGTCGTACCCGACGAAGAAGTCGTAGGCGGAGAGGTTCTGCAATTCGATGGCGCGTCGCAAGGGGCTGGTGGCCAGATAGCGGAGTATCCGGCTCTGGAAGATTGCCAGATCTTCCGCGGTGAAGCCCAATCCCGCGATCTGGTTGAGGATGCCGAGAAACTCGGCAGGACTGCGAGGGCGTTCGCGGGGAAAGACGAGGGAGGGCTTGCCGCCAACCGTCATGCCCTGGGTGATCACCCGCCGGACGTTGTCGTACACGGTGCGGGAAGTCGGCGTCCAGCCGGCCGTACCGCTGTATTGGTAGACCGGAATGCGCTGCAACATGTCCCAGGTGTGTAAGTAGTACGCGGGGAAGAAGCGGAAGCCGTGTTCACCCGCAACCGCTCGGCCGGGCGGACGCGGCTGGCCTCGCCGGCCTGGGAAGGGACGCAGCTGGGCTTGGCTTCCGCCTTGCGGGCCCACCGTCGAGTACTGAGACGCGGCGAGGCCGCCAATCTTGACGGGTGGGTATGTTCCGGCCGGCTGGGCTCCCAGTCCATTCCGTTCGTCGGGTCGGCCCTCGTACACCGTGACGACGAAGCCGCGCTCGGCGAGCTCGTGCGCCGCGGTGAGGCCGGCGATGCCCGCCCCGAGGACCGCCACAGTGGGACGAGATTCGCACGATCCCGGGGTGCAGAGGCTCTCAGTCATGCTGCCCCCGAACGGAGTTCGGACAGCACGCCGGGCTGCGAAGGTGCCCGCACCGCGGCATGGACGTACGCCAGCAGCGAGTCGTGGGCCCGTTGGACGTCATCGAGCGAACCCCACACGCTCACCGCGCCCGCCTCCACGGCCGCCCCGAGCGCTACCCGGGCATCCAGCACGTCAAGGATGGCGGCGCGCGAGGTGACGATCCGGACGGATGGAGTCTGCGCCGCACCGTCGAACACCTGAAGTCGACCACCACCACGCAGGCAAAACACCTCACCGTCGACGTCGAGCTCGACCATCATCGGGCCGAGCTCTGCGACCAGCGCCCGGTAACTGTCGGGCACCTCGTCCTCGAGGTGCCCGACTGAACGCCGCAGTAGCGACGAAACCCGTTCAGCCATGTAGGAACTCGAATACTCCGGTACCGACGAAGTCGAAGTCTTCGCCATTCACGGTGCCGCTCGCCCGAACGGCGCCGTCGGCTTCACAGAGCACAGTCGATCGGTTGAGGTGTACCTCGCTCGGTTGGGCCAGGCGGGCATAAGAACGCGAGCGGAACTCGGCGTGCACCTTGTCGCCAGCCCGCGTGGCGGTGATCTCGATCCGTTCCGGCACCCCCGGCACCTCGCCGTCCAGTAGCAGCCGCATCGGGGGCGGCAAGACGCAGTCCGCCGCGCGGTCGAGCAGGTTGTGGGTGCGCGCCTGCACCGCCGCGTGGCGAAATATCGCGGCGGGCTCGTCGTGGTGCCACACGTAGAGCGATCGGGACAGAGAGCGCTGCCGCCTCCGGTCGGTGATATGCACGGATACCATCGACCACGGGTCCCCGGGGCTGGCCGGCAAAATGGTGCCCCACGTCCAACCAAAGTCGTCGCCCCACCGGAACCGACCCCAGTTGTGGTCGTGATAGGCGAGGTCGTCCTCAAAACGGTGTTCTCGTCCGCCGATGCGCAGCCATCCGTCGGCGCGCAGCCGCGGCACGAAGAGCCAGCTGACGCGGCCTTCACCCGCCGGTTCGTTGCGGACCACGAATGGCCGGCTCGCGGAGATGAAATGCAGTTCGCCCCGAATTCCGTTGTCAGGCAAGTCGATTGCCACGCGATAGCCGTCGGGCACGATGGTCATTCGGTTACCGCCGATGGTCAGTTCACCCAGATCGGCCGAGACGTTCAGAGCGCGCCCGTCGAACCGCTCGATGGCGCCGGTCCAGGTCTCGTCGTGAGCGATGACGATGACGCGTGGTGCGAGCCGGACTTCGTCACCGGCGAGCAGTTCATTGTTGAGGCTGAAGTTGATCAAAACCCGCACGCCCAGCCCATGAATCACGAAGTGCTGCCACTCCTTGAAACCCGCGGGCCGGGCGGTGGCCAGCACCGGGGCGCGGAGGAAGTCGCTGCGGGCCAGGAGCGCGCTCATCGGAGCCACCGCGTACTCGGGTCCGTGGGTGGTGGCGCGGTACTCGGATTCGGCTGTGCAACAGCCGAAATGGCGAATCCCTCGATCGTCGCCCCGAGGCTCGCAAACCCGAGCAGAAGGTGCACGAAGTCGTCTGGGGCGCGGGGGTGCCCGGCTCGGCCCTCGCCGTCTGTGGCCAGGCTGTGCACCACCCGGGCGACGCCGGCAAGGCCGACCAGATAGCCGATGAAATCGCTTTGGTCTGCGAGAGCTTCGCGAGGATCGGTGAGGGTCATGCAAACCCCTCGGGCCGCAGGCGATTCAGAATCGAATCGTCGAGGCCACGCCCGACGACGGCGTCTGCCATCAGATCCACCCAGGCGTTGGGAACGGCATCGGGCGCGGCGGGACCGCCGAGAACGTTGAGGCTCACCATCTCCCAGACGCGCCGTAGGTTCTCCACCGCTTCCGAGGCGGCCAACGTGTCGCGTAGCCGTGCCCCGCGGGGTTTGCTTGCGTAACGGCGGCCCTCGGCGACGAGGAGGTCGTGCAGCCGTCGGGCGGCCGCGGGATTGCCGAGGACCGCTCGACGCGCCCCCAGGAGTAGGTCGAACACCCTGCGCTGCATCTCGGCGGCTTCGTCCGGCGGGGGCGGCTGCAACTGCGGGGCTTGTTGCTCGATGAGGTCAAGAGTGAGCTCGCGGATCCGCTCGAGTTCCGCCAGTATGCCGAGCGTGGCTTCGGGGTTCATCGGGTCCGCCCGTGCACGTAGTCCACGAGGTCGTCCAGCACGTCGCGGTGGCGGCTGCGTGGGAACCAGTCGAGGCTGGCCAGCACGGCGGACGCCTTCCGGGCATGTTCCGCGGCAACATCCCGGGCGTGCTTGAGCGAACCGGCCCGGTGCATCAATTCGTAGAGCCATCGAATGTCGTTGAGGCTTTTGGTCTCCGAGGGATGGTGGCTTAGCAACCGAGCCTGGATTTCGGCCCGGCCCGACTCAGACAGTTGTCCGGAGGCGGTAAGTCGGTCCAGCAACTGGGTCAGCCCCAACTCGCCGTCGGCGCTCGGTCGGCGCTTGGCCAATATCGTCACCGCACGAACCTGGTCCTGCGGTTCGGCATTGCGCAAGGTGTGCAACAGCATCAAGGTCCGCTTGCCCTCCCAGATGTCGCCGCCGATCTCCTTGCCGTAGTCCTGCGGATCCGCCCGCAAGTTCAGCAGGTCGTCGGTGATCTGGAAGGCCGCACCGAGATGGCGGCCGAGTGACTCCAACGCGGCCATCCGCTCGAGTGCCGCGCCGGCCGCGATCGCGCCGACCTGTAGTGGCGTGATGAACGAGTACCAGCTGGTCTTGAGTTCCACCATGTTGAGGTAGTCGGCGTCGTTGAGCTGCCAGGCGTTGGAGCGGACCCACTCGAGTTCGAGCGCCTGGCCGTCAACGGTCAGCCGGGTCATCTTGGCGATGGCCCGCAGGATGCGCAGAGCGGGCCCGAGCCCCACCCGCTCCACGTTGTCCAGCAGCGGTTGTAGCGACAGCGACAGCATGGCGTCGCCGACATTGACCGCGATCGGCACGCCGTGGTCTATGTGCAGCGTGGGTTTGCCTCGCCGCCACCAGGATTCGTCCTCGATGTCGTCGTGGATGAGAAACGCGTTGTGGTAAAGCTCGAGCGTCGCGGCGGTGGGCAATATGGCCTCGAGGTGGCCGCCGAGCCCAAGGCACATCGCGATGCTCAGCGCCGGTCGCAGCGCCTTTCCGCCGCGCAAGGGGTAGTCGAGGATCAGGTCGTAGAGGGCGTTTGACCCGCGCTCCCCGGGACCGTACAGCCTGGCGATCTCGCCGTCGCAGGCGTCCTTGCACAGCGCGAGGTAGTCGTCGAGTTGGTGCGGCGCCTTGGGAGCGATACTGCCGTCACGTGGCTCACTCTTTGAGAGCGACGACACCTGTGGCATCGGTGATCCTTGTCGCGTAACGGATCCGGGGGGAGAACTGGATTGTGCTGGCCCCCGCCGTAATAACTTCGCCGTCGACCTCCAGGCTCGGCAGGACACTGAAGGCGAGGTCCACCGGCTCCTCACCGGGCGATGCGTCCGGCGCCGCGCCTTGGGGGATCCGCCGGCGACGGCCGATCAAGACCATCCGGACCTTTGCTTGGTTCGTACCGTCGAGCGGCTCGAATCGGTAGAGCGAATTGATGTTTGCCGCGTCCAGAATCTGCTCAGAGAGGTTGTAATAGCCACTGACCAGCTGGTTGAGGGATATGAGCCCCGCTGTATTGGTGACCAAACAGGATGGCGCCCGATAGCCGGCGTTCTCGACGATCACCCGGGCGCTGATGAGGGAGTTCTGTAAATCCTGGGCGGTTACCGGTGACGCCGGGAAGGTGATGATGTTGGGGCCTTTCGCAGCCGCGTAGCACGCCTTGAGGACGTCGGTGTCAACCGTGTTGGCGAGGGTCTTGGTCGCCCCCATCGCTCCAGTGAGCAGCGCATCGGGGGTCGGCGCAATCGTCTCCGCGACCGTCAGTGGGAATGGCGACGACTGAGATTGGAGAGTTAGCACATTCGCGGATGCACCCAAGATGCCGTTCGGAACACTGACCTGGCCGGGATCGCCGGTGTCCCAATGCGGTATGGCCTGCCAGGCAACGCTGCACTGCCCGAACGCCTCTTTGACCGCTTGGTTGGCAAGGGCCAACCGCTCTGCACTCAGGTACATGGCTGTCGCTCCTTGACCGCCCCCGACTATCGGTACGAATCATGTGACAAATACCACACCCGCGCAACCGCTTCAGCAAAGTTTCCAAAGTGGGGTAGTGCGCTACTTGTTCAGGAGTGCGACCTCTTGACCAGGGGTCATCTCGCCGCGTGCCACCGCGTCGCAGTGCGCCAGATGCAGCGGTGCGACGGGGTCGTCGGGCAGCAGCGCGCGGCATCGTTCGAAGGCGGCGCGCGCCCCGTCGACGTCGCCCGCGTCGAACAGTGCGAAGGCCTCGTCGAACGCGGGCTGCGCCGCGCGTTTCGCGGCGCGAAGTGGAGCCGAATCCTCGTCGTACACTTCGTAAATCGTCACCGGCCGGCGTCGGTTTACCACCATCACGCGCTCCATGCGGCGGACGTTGAACCGCTCGGACGCCCCAAGGCGCTGGTACGTGTGATCGGAGATGAGCAAGGCTGAGCCGTAGCGCTTGTTGGTGCTCTCGATGCGCGCGGCCAGGTTCACCGCGTCCCCGATGATGGTGAGCACCATGCGGTTCACCCCGCCGACCAGCCCGACTCCGACCATCCCGGTATTGATGCCGATTCCGGCCCGCAATTCTTCGGATCCGGCCGCTTTTCGCTCCTCGTTGTGCGCGCGCAACGAGCGCAGCATCGCCAGGCCCGCCCGCACGGCGTCGGGCTCGGCCTCGAAGACGGCGACGATCTCGTCCCCGCGGACGTCTTGAATCATTCCGTTGTAGCCGATGATCGGGAGCTCGACGGCACGCAGAAAACCCATCGCCAGGTTGCTCGCCTCGCCGACGTTCATGTCCTCGATCATGGTGGTGTAGCCACGGATGTCGCTGATGAGCACCGTCATCTCGCGCTCGACCCGGTAGCCGTTGCGGACGCGGCGAAGGTCGTCGATGTCGAGGATGCGCAGCAGCTCGTTGGGCACGAATCGCGACTGCGCGTCCATGAGGGACTGTCGGTACTCGTCGGCGGCCCGCAGTCGGGCCTCGAGCTGGAAGTTCCACAGCGGCGCGGCGGCCTGGGCGCACAGGAAGGCGACCGCCTCCTGGTGCTCGGCGCCAAAGTTGCCGTCCGGTGCGTCCCGCTCGGCGTAAATCACGCCGATTATTGTGTCGTGCAAGGTGATCGGAACGATGAGGACGGGCGGGGTCCGTGCCTGGCGGTCGGCCGCGACGATGGCCGGAGAGCCGCCGTCCAGCACGCGGCGCACGATGTTCCTGTCATAAGACACCTCGGTCCATGGCCCGTCCACGATCGAAATCTCGCCGTGATCGTGGATGGCCCGGACGGCCAAGTTCTCCGCGTCGCCGGTGAGGAGCAGGACGCGGCCCGCACCACTCGTGTCAGCGGCCGAGCCCACAATGATGTTGGCCAAGGCATCCGAAGTTCGCGCTCCCGACAGCGCGCGCAGTAGCTGATGCGCGCCGACAGGGTCGATCCCCGCCGAGCCTTTCTGGACGAGGTCGCGCCTGAGCAGCCAGGGGTGCTCACGCGCCAGCCAGTCGGTGCGCACCGCGAAACCCAATGTCAGCCAGCGCTGGTACGCCGACCCCAGCATGTGGTCCCGAAGCCGCGCCCGCCCCGTGTCGCCATACAGCGCCGCGGCCTCCTCATGGGCGTATGCGCTGATCATCGGCAGCTGGCTTTCCTCGGCGAGTTCAATCGCCTGATGTAAGTAGCGCTCCGCCTTGGCCTGTTGGCCGCGCGCCCGGGCCCAGGCTCCCTGGAGCAGCGCGTGCGACGCCGCGTAGTTCTCCGGCGCGCTCGCCGCCCACTTGCGGTGCAATGCCAGAGTCTGGCGCACGAAGCGGGCCGTCGAGCGGTCCCGCGGCGCCTGTCGAATCATGCTTAGCGCGCCTACCAGGTAGATGAGTTCTGAGATCGCAGTGCCGGCCATCCCACCGATGTGCTCGATTGCCTCCGGCGTCGCGGCGACGGTGCCCTCGTAGTCGCCGCACCAGAAGTGCAGGCCCTGCTTCATGGTCGCGGCTACGCTCAGGGCCACCTCGTCGCCCTCGCTGCGGGCCGCCGGCAGCACTTCCCGCTCGTCGTAGCCGCTCTCGCCGGCGAGGAGGAAGGGATCGGCGCCGCGGCCCATCAGATTGAGGCAAAGCTGCTGCACGGCCTGGCAAAGCGCGCCGGCAACCGGCTGGGAACGGATGTGTGGGATCAGGGAGCTGGCGAGGGCGTCGATCTCAGGGAGGGGACGACCGGCCCAGAATGACTGGGAGAGCAGGACCGCGACCAGAAGCCCGGCGTTTTCCTGGTCGCCTTGGTCGAGCGCCTCCTCGACGGCGTCGCGAAGCTCGGCTAAGCCGTCGCGGAGGGGGTGGCGCCAGTGGTGGATGTAATCCAGGTGCATGAACACCGTCTGCGGCCGGGCCTCGCGGAATTCCGGCCGCTCCGCGAGCAGCATGGCTACCTCGCCGAAGCGCTGGCCGCCCGCGTGGTCACCGAGCAGCACCAGGACGATCCCGTAACCGGCAATGACCAGCGGCGAAGACGGCGTGTGGCCGTGGGCCAGCGTGAGATCGAGCTGCTTTCGCACGAGCAAGGGCAAAAGGTTGGGCCGGACCCGGACCGCCATGTTGCATAGCTCGGCAAGAATCCGGTGCAGTGCGATGACCCGTTGATCATCGCAGTGCGGCAGCTGAAGTAGCCGTTCATTGCTCCACCGGCGCATTGTCAACCTCATCCGGACGATCGCGTTAGCCATGCGCGGCTTGCCCGCGTCGGTCGGCACCCGTTCGCCGAGCTCCGCGAGCGCTTGCAGCCCGATCTCGAGCGCCTCCTGGAGACGGTTCTGCGCAACGCGCCCTTTGAGCCGCAGGTAGGCGATGCGCGCGCGGTCCGGTGGTTCGCGCAGGGGCTCCTCGGCCTCGTCGAGTAGCGAATTCAGCGCCGGCACGTCACCCACCAGCAACGCGGCGTCGGCGGCGTCGAGCTGGAGCTGCCGGGTCAGATCGAATTGTGCGGTCCAACGCTGCCCGCCGAGCAGCGTCAGTGCGTCCCGGCAGTAGTTGAGCGCTAACGGAAATGAAGCCTGGGCCCGCGCCTTCTGTGCCGCCCGCCGCAACACCTCGACGAAGCGAATGCGCTCGGCGTCGTCGGTGAGCCCACGCCCGCCGATGCCGAGGTGGCGCGCGGCCTCGAACAACCGGTCGTCCTCCCGCTCGACCAGCCAGCGACCGATCCGCAGGTGCGTGTCGCGGATCTGGTCGTCGGACAGGCCCACTCGCGCCGCCTCGGTCACCCGGTCATGGCTGAAGCGGTACCGGGCGTCGCGGCTGATCGCGTTGGCGATCCGCCGGCCGCCGATGTCGACGGCCTCGAGCAGACGGAGCTCGAGGCACGCCCACAGCGCCTGGGCCACCACCTCGGGCGGCTGCGCGGCCGCCGCCGTGGCGTCGTCCAGGTCGAACTCGCCGCCGAAGCACGACAGTGAACTCAACACCTCGCGGTCGATCGGGCGAAGTTGGTCGAGGTAGCGGCCGAGAAACTCGGCGGCCGTGGCGGAGACCTCGATAGAGGTGAGCACGCGCAGGTCCCAGCTCGGGTGGCCGCCGGGGCCGACCGGGGTCAGCGCCCCCTCGCGTTGCGCGCGGTACAGCAGCTGGCGGACCTGCAGCGGATTGCCGCCGGTCCGATGGTGGAACTCGGCGGCCACATCGCCCAGCTCAACGCTCCGGCCGCACACGTCGGCCAGCAGTTCCTCGACGTCTTCGGTGGCCAGCGGTTGCAGTTCGATGGTGGTGAGGTTGTCCGATTTGAGGCCCCCGGCGTCCGGGTCGAACTCGCCCGCGCGGTGCCCGCCGACCACCAGGACGTTGCGCAGCGACACCGTCAGCAGTTCGGACAACAGCAGCAGCGTGTCGCGGTCGGCCCACTGCAGGTCGTCGATCGCCAGCACCACCGGCCGGTAGGACGCCGTGGTCGAGACCAGCAGGACGGTTGCGCGGTGCAACCGGCGGCGAGCGTCCGCCGCATCGAGATCGGTGTCGGTCGAGGGCTCACCGAGCACCGGCGCCAGTTCGGGCACGAGTGGCGAGAGAACACCGGCAAACCCCGACATCTCGCTGACGAGGTCGGCTCGCCAACGGTCACGCTCGGCCGGGCCGGTGGCCTCCATTGTGCGCACGACCGAGCGCAGGGCGTCGGCTAGCGCCGAGTACGGGGCCGGCCCGCCCTCGCGGCACCTCCCGTAGGCGAATACGCAGTTGCGACGGGAGATCTCGACACCGAACGCCTGGATGAGCGTTGACTTGCCCACCCCTGGGACCCCGCTGAGCAGGACGCACCCTCCGCTGACCCGTTCGGCCGTCTCGACTGCGGTTCGGAGTTCGCTGAGCTCCTGCCGTCGGCCGGCCACCCGGCCCTCGAGATCCAGTACCGGAGTCGTCACGGCCCGGGTCGCTCCGTGCTGAGCGCCGTGCGTCGGATGGCGCCGCAAGGGGATCGCGAGTCCGAGCCCATGCGCATGGCGGTTCCCCTCCAAGGGAGACGTCCACCCACCGGAGGGACGGTCCCCCCGCTGCGGGACTGTGCAGCATCCGTTCGGCGGGTCGTGCAGAGCAGCATAGCCCAATACCGTGCGCCGTCCGAGGTTTGCAGGGTCGCCTTCCAGCAAATAGAGTGGCGCCCGCCCCGGCGATGATCGACTAGGCGTGGGTCGGCTTGAACGCGCCGGCGGGCTGAGCCACCGCCAGTGCGGAGCTGGTGCCGATCGGGCCGTGTCGGTCGAACAGCGTTGCGGCGCCGGTGGCGACCCCGGCCGTGCCGTAGTGGCTCTGTGCGGCCAGCCCGACGAATTCACCGTCGGGCAGCCGGCTCGCGGTGACGGTGTAGTCGGCGTTGATGTAACGCAATCCGCCTGTGCCCCAATGCGTGAGCGAGCTGGTGATGTCGCCGACGAACGCCAGGCGGGTGAACGGCGTGAGGGCGTGGCCGTGCACCATCGGCCGAAACACCCGCGCCCAGGCGAACTTCTGGGCATCGGACTGCTCCCACTCGCCGGCGGCGATGCCGGGGCTGCCCTGCAACGTCGCCCCGTATCCCCAGATGTGGAACGGCATGTCGGTCGGGAAACCGTCGTATGCCCTCGGCAGCGGCGGCATCTCGACCGGAAACGACCACACCTGGCCTTCGGGATGCTCACCGCGACGCAGGAACAACGCGCTGGCGCGCGCGACGGTCGTGTCGCGCTGCATCAGGGCGGCGTCGACCAGCCTGATCCGCCGGCCTTCCCGCTGGACCGAGGTCCGGATCTGCACCGGCAGCAGCAGCGCCGGCCGTATCAGGTCGACGGTCAGCCGGGCGGGCTGGAAGTCGGGATCGATGCCGGATTGCTCTATGCCCCAACCCAACAGCCCGCCGACGATCTGGCCGCCCATCGCCGCGCCCCACGGGCCCTGGGTCATCGGGCCCGGAACATAGGAGTCGCCGTCTACAGTGAAGAACGCCTCGGGCATGATGGCGGAATCCTCGATCGTCACCGCTATCACGATAGGGCAGCAGGATAGTAAGGACCGGGCATGCCTCCAGTGATCGAAATTCCACGCGGCCCCAACCCGTTCCCGATGACCGGCGTGTCCCGAGGCCCCGACGGCATACCGCGCTACGACGAGCTGCCGGCCACCCTGCTCGACATGCTCGCCGAGCACGTCGACGCCCGCCCGGATGCCGAA